>NZ_CP175562.1:1839706-2452942 GCF_046097105.1 Natroniella sp. ANB-PHB2
GGAGGTAAATAGATTCCTTGCTCCAACATCTTTTGAAAATAAAGAGTAAAGGCATCGATATCACATTCCTTAACATCCTGGTAATTGGTCACCTCAGTTGGATTAAAAAAGAGACAGACCATTGAACCAACCCGTGATATAGTAGCAGGAATTTCCAATTTATCAATGTTAGCTTTAAAACCAGCTGCTAACTTACTTGCTTTCTCTTCTAATTTTTCATAAACCTCATCTTGGAGTAAGAACTTCAGCGTCTCTGCCCCAGCAGTCATTGCTAAAGGATTACCTGATAAGGTTCCTGCTTGATAAACTGGCCCCTCAGGAGCTACATGACTCATAATCTCTGCTTTACCACCATAAGCACCAACAGGCAATCCCCCTCCAATTATCTTACCAAAAGTAGTCAAATCAGGCTCAATATCATATAACTCTTGAGCTCCACCATAAGCTAACCTAAAGCCGGTCATTACCTCATCAAAGATCAAGACCACTCCATAATCATCTGCCAACTCTCTTAAGCCTTCTAAATAACCATCTTTTGGAGCAATAACTCCCATATTTCCAGTTACAGGTTCTAAGATAAGTCCTGCAATTTCAGAACCATACTCCGCAAAGATAGTTTCAACTGCCTCCAAATCATTATACGGAGCAATAATTGTCTCCTGAGCAATATTAGCTGGTACTCCTGGTGTACTAGGAATCCCTAAAGTAGTCAATCCTGAACCAGCATCAATCAATAAGCTATCTCCATGCCCATGATAACAACCTTCCAACTTAAGAATCTTATCTCGCCCAGTATAACCTCTAGCCAATCTGATAGCACTCATCGTTGCCTCTGTACCTGAATTGACCATCCGCACTTTATCAATTGAAGCAATATTATCTACAATCAAGCTGGCTAATTCTGTTTCAATCTCAGTTGGAGCTCCAAAGCTAGTCCCCTTTTGGATCTGTGATTGTAAAGCTTCAACAACTTGAGGATGATTATATCCTAAGATCATTGGCCCCCAAGAACCAACATAGTCGATATATTCATTACCATCGGCATCATAGATCTTTGAGCCTTCACCTTTCTCAATAAATAATGGATCACTATCAACAGCACTAAAAGCCCGTGCTGGACTATTTACTCCTCCAGGAATAACCTCCTGAGCTTCTTTAAAATACTTTTCTGACTTCTCCATACTAACACCTCCGATTAAAAACATTTAATAGTTAAAACCTTTAAAATCAATTTAATTGATATACAGTAGCACTTTTCGTTCGTAAAAGAATGTGTTTTTGTAGGGGCGACTCTCCGTGGTCGCCCGTGATTTAACATGGGCAGGCACAGAGACCTGCCCCTACAAATATCATTTCTACCCGCCAAATCAAAAGTGCCACATTATTGTAATTAAGCTCTTGACCTTAAACTATTCAATATTCAATATTCAATATTAGTTATTCAATATCTTAGCTACTTCTTTCGCATAATATGTAATAATAATCTCAGCCCCCGCCCGTTTAATGCTGGTCAGCATCTCCAAAGCAACTTCTTCTTCATTAATCCAGCCCTTTTCTGCTGCTGCTTTAATCATTGCAAATTCACCACTAACATTATAGGCAGCAACTGGAACATTAAAGTTATCTTTGGCCCGTCTGATAATATCAAGATAAGATAAAGCAGGCTTAACCATAATAATATCTGCCCCTTCTTCTAAATCAAGTTCAATCTCTGTCAATGCCTCATCGCTATTAGCTGGATCCATCTGATAAGAGCTTCTATCTCCCTCCCCAGGAGCAGAATGAGCTGCATCACGAAATGGCCCATAAAAAGCTGAAGAATACTTAGCAGCATAAGACACAATTGCTACTTCTTGATAACCTTTTTGATCCAACTTTTCTCTAATCGCTCGTACCCGTCCATCCATCATATCAGAAGGAGCTACCATATCAGCACCTGCTTGAACATGAGATAAAGCAACCTTAGCCAAATTATCTAATGTTGGATCATTATTTACAATTCCCTCCTCTAAAATACCACAATGCCCATGACTAGTATACTGGCATAAACAGACATCGGTAATTACCAGTAATTCAGGATACTCTTCTTTAATTGCTCGACAAGCCCGCTGAACAATTCCCTCCTTTGCCCAAGCACTAGAACCTTCTTCATCCTTGCTCTTTGGAATTCCAAATAAAATAATCCCTGCAACTTTAGCTTGAACTAACTCTTCAACCTCATCAAGTATCATATCCAATGATAAATGATAATTACCCGGTAAAGAAGGTATCTCTTCTTTAACATTCTCACCATTGACTACAAATAATGGCTGAATCAAATCAGCGGCACTCAATTTTGTTTCTCGAACTAAATTTCTGATCGCTGCTGTCCGCCTTAAACGACGTGATCGTCTAATTAAATCCATCTTATCCCTCCTTCATATAGCTAATTTACAATGTACAGTCATATACGTCAACTTAATAGATATATAGCTTAAGTTTAAGTCCAAGTCTAAGTTTGAGTAAGAACTAAAAACTCTTATCTCTTTAACGATTGACTTAGCCTTAACTTCAACCTTAAACTTAAATTGTACATTCTATTAATCATTAATTTATATTTTATATCTCCCAGAATTTAAGCACTTGCTGGGCCAACTCTTCCCAATTCTTAGCACTTGTATTCAGTACCAAACTGACTAAATTACTCTGCTGAGCTAATTTTAGCTTCCGTTGTTGTCGCTGATAATAATGCTCAACAATCTCCTCTACTGTCGAACCAAACCGAGAAATATAACTTCTCCATCTACTTCCTCGGCTAACAACAATTCGCTCAACCATCACTTCCTTGTTCATAGTCAATAAGACTAACTTTGTCTTTAAATCTGCTAAGCGATCATCTATCTGTATTAACTCTCCCCAGTTTAGGTGATCAAAATAAGTAGCATGAGTTAAATGAAACCTCTCCAATAAAAAAGCATAACAGTGCTCTTGTTCTGCACCCTGCCATCCTCTCTGGTGATAATATTTTTGATAACGCTCTAAAGGGGTTAAAATATCATTTAATAGATTTAAATTATCCTCTTTAGTAATTTGTCCTTGATTATGTTTAGCTTCTAACACCCGCTGCGTTAAGTCTTCACCATAAACTAACAAGGGCATAAAATCACGCTCTAAAACCTGTTCGTTCCGCAAAAGATGCTCAATTATTGTTGTTTTTCCCGTAGCTGGTACCCCTTCAATGACAATACCTTTCACTTGAGCCGACACAATGACACTCCCTTATAGTGTACAATGTACAGTTTACAATTTATAATTAAAGAGCAACTCTTTAAAGCTAAAAATACTTAAATATTTTTAATTGTCCATTGTACATTCTCTTAATTATTAATTGTTTTTATAATATCCTTTAACCGCTGCTAACAACCCCTCAACCGTATATTCATCAGCCACTACTGCTATCTCTAACTCATAATCCCGTACCGTTTGGGCAGTAATCGGGCCAATACAGGCAAGCTCTATATCTGCCAATAAACGCTGGTATTCATCACCCAATTGCTCAATGAAATTATGTACAGTCGATGAACTTGTAAAGGTTACCATATCAACTCGGCTTTCTTCTAATTCAGTTATTAAATCTTGACTTCCTACCCCTTTAATCGTCTGATAAGCCGTTACATCATCGACCTTAGCCCCATTATTCTCTAATTCGTGAGCCAACAGCTCTCGTGCAATATCAGCACGTGGTAGTAAGAACTTCTGTCCTGTCAAATCCTCTTCAACAAACCCTTCTAGGATAGATTCGATTACATAATCATCTGGAATATAATCGACCTGTAAGCCATAATCATTCAACTTAGCAGCAGTCTTAGGGCCAATAGCACAGAGCTTAACCCCTGCCAAAGCTCTCACATCTAACCCTAACTCAAATAGTCGATTGATAAAATACTTAACTCCATTAATACTAGTAAAGATAATCCAATCATAATCACCTACCTGCTCTAACTTTTGATCCAACTCTTGATAACTTTCAGGTGGAACAATCTTAATTGCTGGTGCCTCAATTACTTTAGCACCATCTCGAGCTAAAGCTTTAGAAAAACTAGTCGCCTGCTTTTTAGGTCTAGTAACTACAATTCGTTTAGAGAATAAAGCTTTCGTTTCAAACCAATTTAACTTCTCTCTTAAATTAATTACCTCTCCAATAACTATAATAGCTGGTGGCTTAAGATTATTTTTCTCAACTTTAGTAACTATCGTCTCTAAAGTGCCAACCAATGTCTCTTGTTC
Source organism: Natroniella sp. ANB-PHB2 (assembly GCF_046097105.1). GTDB lineage: Bacteria > Bacillota > Halanaerobiia > Halobacteroidales > Halobacteroidaceae > Natroniella. The sequence goes on from NZ_CP175562.1 coordinate 1,843,973, forward strand.
CGGTCTAGTCCCCCATCTAACCAACGCAACAGGAGTTTCACGATTACAACCTGCCTCCATTAACCTTTTAGTAATCTTAGCTAAATTACCAACCCCCATCAAAAAGACCAATGTTCCCATTGCATTAGCCAATTGATCCCAATTAAGGTTAGATTCATCTTTAGTTGGATCTTCATGACCAGTCACAAATCCAACAGAAGAGTTAAAATCACGATGAGTCAAAGGAATTCCTGCATAAGCAGCTACTGAAATAGGAGAAGTAATCCCTGGAACAACCTCAAACTCAATTCCTTTACCTAACAACACTTCTGCTTCTTCTCCACCACGACCAAAAACAAACGGGTCGCCACCTTTTAATCTAGCCACTATATTCCCTGCTTGAGCTTGCTCAACCAATAATTGATTAATCTCATCTTGGGTTCGATAATGATTGCTAGCCTTTTTTCCTACATAAAATAACTCTACACCTTCACGAGCATAATCTAGTAATCTGGGATTGGCTAGCCTATCATATAAAATCACATCAGCCTCTTTAATAATATTTAAACCCTTAACTGTAATTAAGCCTTCATCTCCTGGGCCAGCCCCGATTAAATAAACTTTACCTACCATTAACACTTACTCCTTCCTGCTTTTGAACCTGCTCTAAAATATCTCCTGCCCCTTGCTCTAATAGTTTTTTGGCTAACTTAACTCCTAATTCTACTGCTTCCTCTCGCAAACCCACCACTTCTTCTTTAAATACCTTACTACCATCCAATTTTGCTACTATCCCTTCAACTACCAACTGATCATCTTCAACCTGAGCATAAGCTCCAATTGGCACCTTACAATCCCCTTCCAAATACTCTAAAAAACTCCGTTCAGCTTTAACGGCATCTACAGTCGCTTGATGATTAATCTCTGTAACTATATCCTTAATCTGTTGGTCATTGGCCCTAACTTCAATCGCCAAAGCACCTTGTCCTACTGCTGGAATCGAAATCTCATCACTCAAACAAGAACTGATCTTATCCTCCCAACCCATTCTCTCCAAGCCTGCTGCCGCTAAGATAATTCCATCTAAATCTTGACTCTCTAACTTCTTCAACCGAGTATCTATATTACCTCTAATTGGAACAATCTCTAAATCAGAGCGATAATTCAATAGCTGGGCTCTTCTACGCAAGCTCCCTGTTCCTATCTTAGCCCCTTCAGGAAGGTGGTCTATATCCAGATCATCCTTACTTATTAATGCATCCAAAGGATTGGCCCGCTCAGGAATTGATAAAATTTCAAGCTCATTAGGTAATTCTGCTGGCATATCCTTTAAGCTATGAATTGCTAAATCAATCTCCCCATTCAATAACGCTATCTCTATCTCTTTAATAAATAGACCTTTTCCACCAATTTCAGCTAAAGGCTTATCTAAAATTCGATCCCCTTTAGTAGTGATTTTTTTTAGCTTGAACTGATAGTCAGGAAACTTTTGCTGTAATTGATCAGCCATTAACTGCGATTGGGCTACTGCCAACTGACTCTTCCTTGTTCCAATAATAATCTGTTCCATAATTACCTCCTTGCATTCATTGCTTTATAATTTACAACTTTAAAAATCATAAAAAAACTAATTAACTCTTTATTAAGCTCTACTTATATTATAGTATTTATTAGTGTTAGAAAAAATAATTTATGTAACATTATTGATATATAGCTATTTTGTAATTTAAATCAACTTCAGCTCCGCCACTACCTGTTCAGGCAAAATCCGTTTAACCTCTTCAATCACTGCTAAACGATCAATCCCTAGTTGCTCGATCAATTCTAAGTTAGCTAACTTTCTAAAAATTTGACGCCTCTTCTCTTCCTGGTCTATCTTATCAATTACTATTGGTCTAATCTCAGCTAATAGCTGCAAGAAAAAATTAAACTCCGTCCCAAACTCTTCTTCTAACTTCACTCTAAGCTGTCGAGATAATGCTGGTAAACTTCCACCCGTTGCAATCGTGATTAATAAATCTCCTCTCTTAACTACTGCAGGTAAAGTACAAGTTGATAACTCTAGATTATCAATTACATTAACCAAAATCCTTTCCCTTTCAGCTAATTGAGCAATCTCTTGATTTAACCTACTTTGATCTGTAGCAGCAATCACTAAAAAAGAGCCCCCTAAATCGAGCTCTAAAAATTCTCGTTCTTTATAATTTATCTCTTCTTCTATAATCAATTCTTTTACAGGTTCAATTACCTGAGGACTAACCAATTCAATCTTAGCTTCAGTATTTACTAATCGCTTTAATTTACGAAAAGCAACCTTCCCTCCACCAACAACTAACACCTTCTTATCCTTCAACCTTAAATTAACTGGGTATAACTCCATTAGCTCCTCTCCCTAAATAAATCTTATACGTTAAAACTTAAACAACTCTTTAATCACTTTTAACTTTTGTGAACTACCCTCACTATTAGCCAACTGCTTGACGCCTAATGTGGGAGTGTGTAGTAATTTATTAATCAATCGACTGCTCAACTCTTCAACTATATCTTCGTGATTCTGCTTAGAATTTGCTAATCTTTGTAATGCCCAATCTAGTTCTTGCTCCTTAATACGATTGGCCCTTTGTCTCATCTCTTTAATCACTGGTACAACTTGGCGATAGTTTAACCATTTTTCAAAACCTTCTTTTTCTTCAGCTATAATTTCTTCAACTTGATCTATTTCTCCCCTTCTTTCTTCTAGGTTTTGATTGACTACCGCCTCTAAATCATCAATATCATACAGATAAACTTCATCTAATTCAGCAATTTGTGGTTCTATATCTCTTGGAACAGCAATATCAATCAAAAAAAGAGGACGATTCCTATTAATCATAACCTCTTTTATATCTTCATAATGAAGTACATAGTGTGGAGCAGCCGTTGAGGCAATAATAATATCAACATCCTCAATCCAATTCTCTAACTTCTCCCAATGGATAACTTCTCCTGAAAATTGTTCAGCTAATCTTCTTCCATTTTCGTATGTTCTATTAGAAACCATCACTCCTTTAACTCCATGAGCAACTAGATTTTTCAAAGTCAATTCACTCATCTTTCCTGCACCTAAAATCAATACTTTCTCCCCCGATAAAGAACCAAATACCTGCCGGGCCAACTCCACAGCTACATAGCTGATTGAAGCTGCATTTTCATCAATTTTAGTCTCTCCGCGAGCCTTTTTAGCGACTTTAAAGCTTTCCGTAAACAGCTTATGTAAATAAGTATTAATTGCTCCTATCTTCTGAGCTCTCTTAAAGGCTCTTTTAACTTGGCCCAAAATCTGAGTTTCCCCTATTATCAAAGAATCCAATCCACTAGTAACTCGAAATAAATGTTCAACTGCTTCTAAATTATGATAAGAATATAAATATCCTTGTAACTTCTTAACCTTTAAATTAGAAAACTCCCTAAATAATTCCAAAGTGAATTTGTTAGCTGAATAATCATTCTCAGCTAACAAATAAATTTCCGTACGATTACAGGTCGATAAAACAGCTCCTTCTTTCACATCAGATGATGTAGAAATTTTATCCAAAATCACCTCCTGCTGCCGCTTAGTCAAAGATAGCTCTTCCCTAACTTCTAAAGAAGCTGTTTTATGATTTAATCCAACAACTACTAACTCCACAGTTGATCCTCTCCTCATAAATTATAACCCTTTAACACCATTTAAATCTATAATTAAATTAAACCAATTATAAAAAACAGAATTTTAAGATTAATCTGATTAAACATCATCTCTAAATCCAAATCTTGTCTTATTATATCAAAAAAAACTACAACTGTCTATAATTTACCCAACCTTCGAAGATTTAATTAAACCATAAAAATAAGAGGAATCAGTCAACTGACCCCTCTTATTTTTAACCAATTTTCAATTGTAATCTTCATTTTATTTACTAAAAAGAGACTTCTACAAAAGCGTCAGTTGGGCATTTTTTAACACATACTCCACAACCAATACATTCTTCTGTATCAACTACTGGTAAATTATCCTCCATCTCAATCGCATCAACAGGACATTTTTTAGCACAAATTGTACAACCAAAACATCCTTTTTCACAAGCATTCTTAACTTCTTTTCCTTTTAAAACTGATTTACATCTAGTAACAACATCTTCCGCACTACTTACTAGCTCAATCACATTTTGTGGACACTCTGTAACACAGACTCCACATTCAACACATTTATCAGGATCAATTTCTGGCAACCCATTTTCATTCATTACAATTGCATCAAAATCACATACAACAGCACAATCACCAAACCCTAAACAACCGTATTCACAAGACTTAAAGTTATCTATCATACTAGCCATCTGACAACTTGGTACTCCTTGATAGTCAGCCTTATTAAAGGTTTCTTGATTTCCACCTTGGCATAAAACCTCAGCAACTTGTCTTTCAGTTGAACAAGCAGGAGCAACCCCCATGATGTCAGCAATATTTTCAATCAATTCTTCTCCTCCAACAGGACAACAATCAATTCCTTCCTTTTCAGCAGCTACTGCTTCTGCATAGCCAGAACAGCCTGCAAAGCCACAGGCACCACAGTTAGCTCCAGGTAAAACTTCATCAATTGCTACCTTCTTTGGGTCTTCTTCTACTGCAAATTTAACCGATGCATAAGCTAAACCAGTTCCAAATAATAATCCTAAAACTCCTAGTCCTAAAGCTGCATTTACAAAATAACTAATTTCCATTCTATTTCACCTCCTAATTTACATAGCAATCCCAGCAAAAGCCATAGCCATCATTCCAGCTACTACTAAAGTAATTGGTGCTCCTTTGAGTGGTTCAGGAACATTAGCAAATTCTAATCGTTCTCTTATTCCAGCCATCAATACAATTGCTACCGTAAAACCAACCCCTGCACCTAAACCAAAGACTGCACTTTCAATAAAAGTATACCCTTCCATTGAAATCATGATTGCCAAACCTAAGATGGCACAATTAGTTGTAATTAGTGGTAAAAAGATCCCCAAGGCTTTATATAATGGAGGACTAACCTTCTTAACAAATAGCTCTGTCAATTGAACAAAAGAAGATATTACTAAAATAAAAGCAATATATCTTAAATATTCAATTCCTAATGGAGCTAAGATAGCAGCATCAACAATCCAAGTTACAACTGCCGACGTAGTCATTACAAAAGTAGTCGCTAACCCCATACTAAAAGCGGTTGGAACCTCTTTCGAAACTCCTAAAAAAGGACAGATTCCTAAAAACTGCATTAAAACAAAGTTGTTTGTTATAGACGCAGCTACAAATAACAAGAATAAATCTCCCATAATTTACCCTCCTTTTATCCAAAATTAAGCTGTTTTTTGACCTTCTTCAGATGTTGCAGTAGTACCTCCAAGTAATCTCTTAATATCAAATGACTCACTCATAATCAAGTTAAAGAAACCAACTAACAACCCTAAAGTAATAAAAGCTCCTGCCGGTAAAGTAATCACTGAAATCGGCTGATACCAATCACCCATAATCTGCATTGTCATTCCAGTTCCTCTAAATAGAGTTCCGAAACCAAAGATTTCTCGAATACCTCCTAAAACAGTTAATATCCAAGTAAAGCCAATACCCATTCCTAAAGCATCCGCTATAGCACGTGGAATACTTACTTTAGAAGCAAAGGCTTCAGAACGATTCAAGATCAAACAGTTAACGATGATCAAAGGAATAAATAAAGCTATCTGTTCAGCAATTTCAGGAAAATAAGCCCGTGCTCCTAGATCAACTATCGTTACAAAAGTGGCTATTACAACAATAAAACTAGGAATTCTAACATCTCCTGGAATTATATTCTTCAATAAGGAGTTCACTATTCCTCCACCGAGCAATACAAAACTAGTTGCCAATCCCATAAATAAACCAGTCGTTGCCGTACTAGTAACAGCCAGTACAGGACACATACCCAACAACATGACAAAAACAGGATTTTCTTGCCATAGACCTTTTAAAAAATCTTGGGTTTTTTCAGCCATATTACTCACCTCCACCGTAATTTTCTGCTATTTCAACTGCTTCTTCTATCGCTTCATAAACAGCATCACTAGAAACAGTTGCACCGGTTATCATATCTAGCTCCAATTCAGAAAAATTTACTCCATTAAATTGAGATTTAAAATCTTCTTCTTCTATTTTAGAGCCGATACCTGCTGTCTCTGAATGATCTATAATTTCTACTCCTATAACCTTTTCACTATCTAAATCAAGCCCAACTGCCACCTCAACATAACCATTATACCCTTCAGCTTTACCGTAAGAAACTAAACCAATAGCTTCTCCTAAAGCATCTAAAGCTTGACTTATATTATCTTCAATCGACACAAATTCATCTACATCATCAAAGATAGCAACTCCAGGCTGAGCAGCATCTTCAGCTAAACCTAAAGATAATTTTGCATTATCAATAGCTTCTTCTACTACCTGTTGTACAACCATACTAGAAATTGTCGCTCCAGTTATCATATCAACTTCTACTTCAGAAAATTCTACTCCTCTAAATTGCTCTTTGAAATCTTCCTCTTCTATTCTAGAACCCAAACCTGGAGTTTCTGAATGATCTAAAATAGTTATATCTATTACTTTTTGCTCGTCCATATCTAATCCAACCATAACTTCAACCTCTCCTGCATACCCTTGAGATTGCTCTTTAATAGCTACCCCTACTTCTTCGCCTGTTTCATCTAAACCTCTATAAAATTTAACACCTTCTTCTTCTTTCTCTATAAATTCCACTGCATCCGGCATCACAGCTAAAATAGCTTCATTTGCCCTTCTTTCAGCCTGTTCAGCAATTACAGGAGCAGTAATTTCATTGACAAAAGTCAGAGTAATTGCTGATGCCATCGTAATAACAATTAAAACTAGAATTAGACGTAACTCTATTTTATCTTTAGCCATTTGCTTTCACCTCACCATAGATTCGTGGTAAAGTATATTGATCAATAATTGGCACACACATATTCATTAATAAGATTGAATACAATACACCTTCTGGAAAGTTTCCATAAACACGAATGATTACTGTTAATAAACCACAACCAATTCCAAAGATCAATCTTCCTTTCTTAGTTACAGGACTTGTCACCATGTCGGTCGCCATAAAGATAGCACCTAACATAAGTCCTCCGGCAAATAAGTGAAATAATGGTCCTTGCTCTCCGACAAATGAAGTTAATACTGCTACAGTACCTAAATAACCAGCTGGAATTCTCCAATCAATATAGCCTTTATAGAGTAGATATAACCCTCCAAGCATAATAGCTAAGGCAGATGTTTCTCCTAAAGAACCTCCAGTTCTACCTACAAATAGATTCATTATTTCTGCACTACCTGCTTCCAATGGAGTCGCTCCTGATACAGTGTCTACTATTCCTAATGATTCTTGCAAACCACTAACTATCCCTGAAATAGCAACAGGAGGTTGTAATGGATCAGTCCATTGAGTCATTGGCCCTACATAAGAAAGAGTTATAAAAGCACGCCCAACTAAAGCAGGATTGAAGATATTATATCCCAACCCACCAAAGACATGTTTTCCTAATACAATCGCAACTACACTTCCTAATGTAGCCATCCACAATGGTAGTTCAGGTGGTAAAGTCAAAGCCAATAAAATTCCAGTTAATAGAGCACTACCATCATTAACTGTAACCTCAAGCCCTCTTATCTTTTGTATAGCCACTTCAGATAACATAGCCACAATACTACAAGTCACTATCAATAATGCGGCACTCATATCAAAATAATAAACAGCTGCTAACATAGCTGGTACTAATGCCAAAACAACTTGATACATTATATTAGAAGTTGTCTCTTTACTCTTAACATGCGGTGCTGATGAAACGGTTAAGTCTACTGTGTTATCCATTTTCTTACCTCCTATCATTCATTTTCTCTTATTTGAGCTTGAACTTTTCCTTTTCCTAACTTAATCCAATCTAAAATTTCAATTTTAGAAGGACAAATATAACTACAAGAACCACACTCAATACAGTCTAAAACATTATGATCCTTTAATTTTAAAACTTTATCAACTTGAGATAAATTCATCAAAGCAGTCGGTATTAATTTTACTGGACAAACATCAACACACCGAGCACAACGAATACAAGGTTTAGACTCTTGATATTCAGCAATATTTGCCTTACTTAAAGCTAAAATTCCAGAAGTCCCTTTAGTTACTGGATTAGTTAAATCCACTTGAGCTTGGCCCATCATTGGCCCACCTAAAATCAATTTACCTGGTTCTTCTTTAAAACCTCCACATTGATCTATTACTTCTTCAATAGGTGTCCCTATTCTTACTACTAAGTTCTTTGGTTCACTAATGACCCCAGTAATAGTAACTCCTCTTTCAACTAAAGGCATTCCTTCTTGAATTGCTTCCGCAATTACTACAGCAGTAGTAACATTGTTAACTACTACACCAACATCCAACGGTAATCCACCAGAGGGAACTTCCTTGCCTAAAACAGCCTCAATCAACTGCTTTTCTCCACCTTGTGGGTACTTAACTTCTAACGGAACAACTTTAATATTTGGTTCATCACTGATCAACTCTTTTGTTCTTTCAATAGCATCAGGTTTATTGACCTCAATCCCAATATAACCTTCTTTAGCTTCAGACATCTTCATTAATGCCTTTAAACCATAAATCATTTTTTCAGTCTGCTCAACCATTACTCGATGATCAACAGTTAGATATGGTTCACATTCTGCTCCATTTAAAATAACTGATTCTACATTTTTATCCTCAGGAATTGATACTTTTACATGAGTTGGAAAGGTAGCTCCTCCCAATCCTACAATTCCTGCCTCACTAACGATCTCTCTTAATTCTTCACTTGATAAATCTTCAAGTTCACCTTGAGATTCAATTCCTTCGGCTAATCTATCTTCACCATCATTTTTGATTTTAATTGACGTACTTTCGATAGCAACAACTTCTCCTGAAACACTGGCATGAATATTAGCAGAGACAAACCCTTCAGCCTCAGCAATCTTCTCACCTAAATCAACTATATCACCAACTTCAACAATTGGCTTAGCTGGTGCACCAATATGCTGCTGTAAAGAGATTATAACTTCTTTAGGTGCATTAGCCTTTTTTAAAGATTCCTTATGAGATAATTCTTTGTTATAACTAGGATGAATCCCGTGTTCAAAAGTTTTAGCTTTCATCTTATCACCCCTTTTATTAATATTGATAACATAAGGTAAGTCAGGAACTAGTTTAGATCGATTTATCAACAAATTAGCTCCAACCTAATCTTATAATCTGAGACATCAGAAGTCAAGTAATTTATAGCATTTTTTAATTTTTAGATTTTTTGAGCAGTTTTTAGATCTTTGATAGAGTTTATAGTTAAATTTATAAGGCAAATGAATTAAAAATAACACAGATCAATACCTCAGATATAACGTTAAATGGACTATAAATAACATCTATGAACGTATCAAATATGTGTTAAGACGATTATATCACATAAAGGAAGAAATGGAAACCTATGGGATAAAAAATTAAAATAATATAAAAAAACTTGTACTATTTAGATAAATCGCCAAAGAAGATAATCAAAGATAAAGCTTACGTAAGAATAGAATTTTAATTTATAGAAAACTACATTCTCAAAGTTAAATATCTCCATGCTAATGTATATTACTCTTGCTAAAGAGGAGGTAATAAAAAGAGATTAAAGTATTATATGTTAAGATGTAATTTTCCAACTTATAATTTTTAAATTTCATAAACTAAAAAAGGCCCACTAAAAATGTGGACCTTTTTTTAATTACTAATAAAAGCAGGAAAACCAGAATTTTCAAGTTCATCTCCTAATTGTTCCGCAGCTTCTTTTTCTCTAAAAGCTCCTACTTGTACTCGGTAAGGATTTTCACTTGTAATATAAGCCGTAAAACCCTTACTCTCTAGATCTTTTACTAATCCTTGAGCATTCTCTTCCTCACCAAAAGCTCCTACCTGAACAGTATATAAACCTTCATCAGCTATTGTTTGTTCCATACTCTCCTCATCCATTTCTTCTGTATGATCTTTATCCATTTCTTCTGTATGATTTTTATCCCCTTCAACTATTACCTCTGACTCTTCTTCCAACTTACGATTATCTGGCTTTTTTTCTTCTTCAACCATGATCCTTTCTTCAGTTGTAGACTGAATTTCTTCTTGTGGTGCAGTAACATAATCTAGAAACCAACTACTAATAAAATAACCAAAGACACTCGCAATTACAGCCATACAACCTAACATCACTACCAAGGAAAGTCCCGATTTAATCTTACGATTATTTCGCTTCATAACCTTGTCACCCATCAACTCTAACCAAGGTGGTAGGTGACCTCCCTCCTTCCATATAAATTCTAGCCAACTCAATTAATCTATATTATACTACCTTCTAGTTTATACAGAATAATTTTTAGAGCACCAGAAGATTATTCTGTATATTCAACAATAATCTTCCTTGCTTCAGCTACTGTATATAAAGAACCACTAATTAAAATGATATCTTTAGCAGTTGCTTGATTTTTAATATCATCCAAAACTTTAATTAAGTCTTCTTTCACCTCCACATTTAAATTGTATTTAATAACTTCCTCTTTCATTATATTGATCTCTGCTACACGTTTATTCTTATTTTTAGTCAAAACTACTTTAGTAGCTAAAGGAGCTATCTGCTTAATTATAGCTCTAAAATTCTTATCGCCTAAAATACTCAAAACTAAAGTTAAATTCTCAAACTCTAAATCCTCAATTGCTGCCTTCAATCTATTAGCGCCTGCCTGATTATGAGCACCATCAAGAATGATTACTGGGTCAAGATTAACAACTTCTAATCTTCCTGGCCAGTTGACTTGTGTAACCCCAGCTTGAATAGTTTCAATGGGCACTGGGTAGTCCTCTGTTAAAGCCTCTATAACCGCCATAGCAGTAGCTGTATTAATCATTTGATGTTCACCTAACAAAGGAAGCCTAAGATCTAAATAATCCCTTGTTGGCCCTTGTAAGTCAAATTTCTGATAAGCCAATGAGCTTTCCTTTTGTTGCCAATCATATTCCTGCAAAGCATTTACCAGTTCAGCATCTTTTTCAACACAAATTTTTTGTAATACGGCAAGCACCTCTTGATCATCAGTAGCAGTAATTACCTGCTGATCTTCTTTGATGATCCCTCCTTTTTCAAAGGCAATTTCTTTTATTGTATCTCCTAAGAATTCAGTATGATCTAAACTGACATTAGTTACAACAGATATTAAGCTATTTATCACATTAGTAGCATCTAATCTTCCTCCTAACCCTACTTCTAAAATTGTTAAATCAAGTTCCTGCTGAGCAAAATAATCTATTGCCAAGGCAGTAACCACTTCAAAAAAGCTAGGTTTTTCTAGCTTTTGAGCTACTTTGCTTACCAGAGGTTTAACCTTTTGAGTTACTTCTTTTAAGTCTCGATCACTAATATTAATTCCATTAATCCTTATCCGTTCATTAAATTCAATAATTTCAGGTGAATTATAGGTTCCTACCTTATAGCCAGCTTCTTTATAAATTGAAGTCAATATTGCAGATGTTGACCCTTTACCATTTGTTCCTGCTATATGTATTATATTTAATTCATCTTGAGGATTACCTAAATATTCCAATAGTAGTTCTATTCTTTCTAAACCAGGTTTAATATCATATTTGTCTAAACTATCTAAATAATTCATTTCAGCCATAGTTACCACCCCTCATCTTTTATAAAGTGATCTGAAATTAATATAATTTTGATCTAAGCAGCTACTCCTTTTATTATACCATAAAAAAAGCTACCTTTAATTAGTTATTTTATACTATATTTTAACTTAATACTAATTTAAAAAGACACATAAGGTGTAAAAGAAGAATAAACCTATACTAGAGATACTATTCAGTACTCTTTAAAATAGATTACCTTTAAGCTTTCAGGAGGGAACTCTAATGAATAATTATAGTCTATTATTAGGTATGACCTTAGATAAAGAAAAAATTAAACTAATTAATAGCTCGCTCAAGATAAATTCTACCCTAAGTAAACAGCATTCATTCTTGTTGTCATTTTTAAAAGAGTATCAAAAATCAGTTAGTAAGCAATTAAATCTAGAAATTACTGCGTTAAAAAACATTTCAGAAAATTTACAACTACAAGGAAGCTTAAACCTTGAACCCTTTCAAATCAAAAATAAATTATATTTACTAGGAGGTAAGCTTGCAATTTCAGATAATATAACTTGTCATTTGAATTTATACTATCAACAATACATATATCTTTCACTAACTTGGTTTAAATTTAATACCTTCAATAATTTCAATTTAAGGGTTACAGAAATATATAACCTCAGTAAGAGTAATAAAACGAATCAATTAGATCTATCATATTCAAAAAATGATCAGTTAATCGTCACGTATGAGATTAAACAGGGCAATACAAATAAGGAGCCAATAATTAACTCTTCATTAACACTAAAATTAATGCCTACAATCAAAAAACTACCAATCAATTTATATTTAACTATCAATTAAATCTACCTACTAAAAAGAAAAATAAAAAAGCAGGGATTTAAATGACCATCATCAATTATTATAGAAATAGAAACTAAAGATTAGGAGGAATCATTAAATGAAAGGATTGGCTATCTTAGGAAGTCCACATAATAACGGAAATACTGCTAAAGTTTTAAAAAGAGTAATTAGTAGCCTCAAAAAAGCAAAGCCAGAACTTAACTTAGATTATTTAAAAATTAAAGACCTTAAAATAGAGCCTTGTGTTGCTTGTTATAGCTGTAAAAAGAAACAAGGCTGTGTCATTGATGATGATATGTTAAATATTTATTCTAAACTTGATCAAGCTGATTTAATCTTAATTGCTTCTCCAATTTATTTTAATACGGTTACTGCTCAGCTAAAAGCTCTAATCGATCGTTGCCAAGCATTATGGGCCAATAAATTTATCCTCAAAGATCCGCTAATTGATACTGAAAAGAAAAGGATTGGTGCCTTTATTTCGACTGCTGGCGAACCACTATCAGAAGATAGCTTTAAATATGTAGTAGCTACTCTAGATCTATTCTTTAAAGGAGTAGATACTGAATATTATGATAACTTCTTCGTTCCTGATATCGATAATAAATCAGTAACTGAACAACCTAATCTTTTACAAGAAGCTGATGCTTGGGCTATAAAGTTAGCAGAACAGTTATAACTATTGGTAACTAAAAAGAGCTAAAAAGCCAACGTAATTTATACGTTGGCTTTTTAATTAAGCTTTTAAACCCTCTAATCTCTTTTCAAGCTGCTTCTTTTTAGCAGTATACTCTTCTTTCTTCTGTCTTTCTTCTTCCACTAAATGCTCAGGAGCATTATTAACAAATCCATCATTTTTCAACTTTCCTTCAGCTCGCTTAATCTCAAATTCCATCTCTTCAATCTCTTCTTCTAATCGAATTATTTCTTTATCTAAATCAACCATACCAGCTAGCGGTAAGATAATCTCTATCTCCTCTGTAATTGCTGTTGAAGCTTGTTCTGGCCTTTTCTCTACACCTTCTTTGATCTCTAACTGGCTTACTTTAGCTAAATCAGCAATATAAGATTGGCCCAATTTTATAATCTCTAACTTTTCAGTTACATCAGAAGTTAAGATAGCGGTAATCTTTTTTCCTGGATTAACCTGCATTTCATTTCTAATATTTCTGATACTCCTAATAACTTCCATAATAACTTCCATCTTACCCTCTACCTGTTCATTGACAGTTGATTTATCCACTTCAGGCCATTGAGCTAACATAATACTTTCCCCTCCAACAGGTAAGTGTTGCCATATCTCCTCAGTAATAAAAGGCATAATTGGATGTAATAATCGTAAAATATTCTCCAATACAAACCAAACAACATATTGAGCAGTCTGGCGCTGTAAACTATCATCCTCTTGATACAAGCGTGGCTTAATTAACTCAATATACCAGTCACAGAATTCTCGCCAAACAAAATCATATAACTCTTGAGAGACTTGGCCAAATTGATATTCTTCAAGCAACTCAGTTACTCTCTTAATCTCCTTGTTTAACCTACTTAAAATCCATTGATCTGCCAAAGTATAATCTAACTCATTATTACTCAACTCACTCAAATCAAAATCATCTAAATTCATCAATACAAAACGAGAAGCATTCCATAACTTATTAGCAAAATTCCGGCTGGCCTCTACCTTTTCTGGACGATATCTAATATCATTTCCAGGAGTATTTCCAGTAATTAAAGTCATTCTTAATGTATCACATCCAACCTCTTCAATTACCTCTAGCGGATCAACTCCATTACCTAATGACTTACTCATCTTTCTCCCCTCAGCATCCCTAACCAATCCATGAATATAAATATCTTCAAAAGGAGTTTCATCTGTAAACTTCAATGCCATAAAGATCATTCTTGCTACCCAAAAGAAGATAATATCTCGCCCAGTTACTAATACATCAGTCGGATAAAAATAATCCAAATTAGGATTATCTTCGGGCCAATCTAGAGTAGAAAATGGCCATAATCCAGAACTAAACCACGTGTCTAATACATCTTCATCCTGCTTTAAATTACTACTATCACATTCAGAACACGTTTTAACCTCTTCTCTGCTAACAATGACCTGCTCACAATCCTGACAATACCAAGCTGGTATTCTATGCCCCCACCATAATTGTCTAGAGATACACCAATCTCTGATATTCTCCATCCAATTAAAGTATATTTTGTCAAAACGTTCAGGTACAAACTTTGCATCTCCATTTCTAACTGCTTCAATTGCAGGCTTAGCTAACTCTTCCATAGCTACATACCACTGTTTAGAAACTAACGGCTCAACCGTAGTATCACAACGATAACATTGACCGACAGAATGCTCATGCTCTTCAACCTTTTCTAGCAAATTAATTTCTCTAAGATCTGAAATCAAGTTTTTTCGACATTGATAACGATCCAACCCTTCATACTTTCCAGCGGCAGTAGTCATTCTAGCCTGATCATCAATTACCTTAATAACATCTAAATCATGGCGTTCACCAATCTCAAAATCATTAGGATCATGAGCAGGAGTAACTTTAACTAAACCAGTACCAAATTCAAAATCTACATATTCATCTGCTACTACTTCAATCTCCCGCTTAACAATTGGTACAATTACCTTTTTCCCTAATAGATGTTGATAACGCTCATCAGCTGGGTTAACAGCTATAGCAGTATCTCCTAATAACGTTTCAGGCCTTGTAGTCGCAACAACAATATATTGATCACTATTCTTAACTTGATACTTAATATGATACAGCTTACCTGATTGATCTTCATGCTCAACCTCAATATCAGATAATGTCGTTAAACAATCAGGACACCAATTTACAATATAATCCCCACGATAGATTAAACCTTCTTCATAAAGTTGAACAAAGGCCTCTTTAACTGCTCGATTACAGCCTTCATCCATAGTAAATCGCTCACGGTTCCAATCACAAGAAACTCCTAACTTTTGTAATTGATTTGTAATTGTATCCCCATACTCTTCTGTCCAATCCCATGCTCTTTCTAAAAACTCTTCTCTAGTGATATCATCTTTGCTCAAACCTTCTTCTTCATGCATTTTATTAACAACCTTAACTTCAGTTGCAATACTAGCATGATCAGTTCCTGGTAACCATAAAGTTTCATAACCTTGCATCCTCTTCCATCTAATTAAGATATCCTGAAAGGTATGATCCAAAGCATGTCCGATATGTAACTGGCCAGTCACATTTGGTGGTGGCATCATAATTGTAAATGGTTCTTTATCCTGATTAACCTCTGCTTGAAAATAACCATTTTCATTCCAATGACTATACCATTTATCTTCCACCTGAGCTGGATCATATGTTGTTGAAAGATTTTTTTCTTCACTCATATTTTTATTCCTCCCTTATTCCAATCATTTATTTAGAAAATAAAAAAACCCCTTCACCCTAATTACTAAGGACGAAAGAGTAACTAATCTCCGCGGTACCACCTTAATTGACCATAATACCAACTACTAACTATTCCTTAATAGTTGATTATAAGACTCCACTTAATATCTGATAACGGCAGATACCGATCTAGCTTACTCTAGTTTCAGCTTAACAGCTCCAGAGCGACTTCAATTAATCTTTCTTAGAGTGCCTCTCAGCTTAAAACACTCCTCTCTAACAAGAAAGTGATTAACCTACTCCTCTCCTTCAACACCTTTTAAAATTTATTCTATTGCAAATATATAATATAACTATTTAAACTACTTGTCAACATCTATACTTAAATTCACTCCAAGCAACTAATCACTATACTAGCAGTAGCCAAGTTAGTAGCTAACGGAATATTATGTACATCACAAATCCTAAGCAAAGCACTTACATCTGGTTCATGAGGTTGAGCAGTTAAAGGGTCTCTTAAAAAAATGATAGCTTCCACCTCTTTACTAGCCACTTGTCCTCCAATCTGTTGGTCCCCTCCTAATGGTCCAGAAGCCATCCTAGTTACTTCTAAATTAGTTTTTTCATTTAATAACCTTCCTGTAGTTCCAGTAGCAACTAAACTAAATTTCTCCAATAACTCTCTATTTTCCTGAGCAAATTCAATCAAATCTGACTTCTTCTTATCATGTGCTATTAAGGCTATCCTCTTCATCTTCATCCCCCTTTGTAATTAACTTAATCTTAGAATTTAATATTCAAGATAACTCATAAAATTCCTTTATAACTTATTATATTCCTGCAAAGGGAATCAAAAAAATTAAAAAGTCAGGTAATATCATATATTGTATTATTACCTAACTTTTCAAAACCTATTAAATTTTAATCTAAAAACTGGCTAATAAATTCTATTACACGACCTTTACCTTCTCCAGTTTCAGCTGAAAAGAAAGTAAATGGAGTAAATTCAATCAAATCCAATTTCTTTTTAATTAATTTTTTCTGTTTATTTCTTTGGCTATTTTTAAGCTTATCTACTTTAGTGGCTACTACTAAAGTAGGCATGTTCATTTTTAACAACCAGTTATACATCATTAAATCATCATCAGTTGGTTTATGCCTTGCATCTATTACTAATAATACTGCCTCTAAATTTCTCCTATTAAATAAATAACTCTCAATCATGCTCCCCCATTCATCTTTAACCTCTTGAGGTACTCTAGCAAAACCATACCCTGGCAGATCAACAAAATAAAAATAATTATCTACTCTATAAAAATTAATTGTCTGTGTTTTCCCTGGTTTAGAACTGGTAAAAGCCATCTTACGACGATTAACAATATTATTAATCAATGATGACTTTCCTACATTAGAACGACCAGCTAAAGCTATTTCAGGAAGATGATGTCGAGGATAATCTTCAAATTTAGCTGCACTACGTATAAATTCCGGATCATTAACCTTCATTCTCATCCTCCTTTATAATAACTTCTTCAAGAACTTGATCCATATCTTCTACAAAAACAAACTCTAAGTCTCGCTTAATATTATCAGGAACCTCTTCTAAATCTTTTTTATTCTCATTACACAAAATCACCTTATCATTACCTGCTCGATGAGCTGCTAAAACCTTACTCTTAATTCCTCCAACAGGCAAGACTCTTCCACGTAGAGTTATTTCACCACTCATAGCTACCCTTCCACTGACCGGCTTGTTACTTAAAGCAGATACTAATGCTGTGGCTAATGTTATCCCTGCTGATGGCCCGTCCTTAGGAATAGCACCTTCTGGAATATGGACGTGAATATCATACTTCTTATAAAAACCCTCAATAAAATCAAATTCTTCAGTTTTAGTGCGAACATAACTCATTGCTATTTGAGCTGATTCTTTCATTACATCTCCTAACTTCCCTGTTAAAATCAATTCTCCTTCACCTGGGATTATTGAGATTTCTATATTTAAAATGTCTCCTCCTGCTTGAGTCCAAGCTAAACCGGTTACTACACCTACCCTCTGCTCATCTTCTATTCTTCCATACTTATATTTAGGAATCCCTAAATACTTCTTTAAATTTCTAACAGTTACTCGACTCAATTTATCTTTGCCATCTACAACTTCTTTAGCCACTTTACGACAGATAGCAGCTAACTTTCTTTCTAGTGTCCTTACTCCAGCTTCTCGAGTATACCGTCTAATAAGCTTTCTTAAAGCATTTTCAGAAATATTAATCTGTTCTTCTGTCAAGCCATGATCTTGAAGAATTTCTGGTAGTAAATGTTGTTGAACTATCTTTACTTTATCCTCTTCAGTATAACCTGAAATATTAATTACTTCCATTCTATCTAATAGTGGTGGAGGGATAGTATCTGTTACATTAGCTGTTGTAATAAAGATCACATCAGATAAATCAAAAGAAAGCTCTAAATAATGATCACTAAATTCACTATTTTGCTCTGGATCTAATACTTCTAATAAAGCAGAAGCAGGATCTCCTCTGAAATCTCTATTAATTTTATCAATTTCATCCAATAAAAAGACTGGGTTTTTAGTACCTGTATCACGCATAGCATTTATTATTCTTCCTGGCCGAGCACCTACATAAGTTCTTCTATGCCCTCTAATCTCAGCTTCATCACGTAGCCCTCCTAAGGATAATCGCACAAACTCTCTTCCAATTGCATCTGCAATCGACCTTCCTAAAGAAGTCTTACCTACTCCTGGCGGGCCAAACAGACACAAAATAGGAGTCTTCATTTGATCGCTCAATTTTCTAACAGCTAAATATTCTAAGATTCTTTCCTTGACATCACTAAGTCCATAATGATCTTGATTAAGTTTCTCTTCTACTTGATCAATGATTAATCTATCTTCACTATAATCATTCCAAGGCAAATCCAAAATACAATCTAAATAATTTCTAACTACAACAGCTTCATTTGCTCTAGAAGGCATCTTTTTCAATCTGTCTACTTCTTCTAATGCTTTCTCTTCAACCTCTTCAGGTAAATCTGCTTCCTCTATTCTCTCTTTATACT
Organism: Natroniella sp. ANB-PHB2; assembly: GCF_046097105.1. GTDB lineage: Bacteria > Bacillota > Halanaerobiia > Halobacteroidales > Halobacteroidaceae > Natroniella. The sequence continues at coordinate 1,863,029 of NZ_CP175562.1, forward strand.
CTTTAATTTCTTGATTACCGCCATCTTCTCCTAATTCCTTTTTAATTACCTTCATCTGCTCTTTCAAGTAATACTCTTTTTGCCTTTTCTCAACCTGTTTTTTGACCTCATTGTTGATCTTGTTCTTAACCTTTAAAATCTCTACTTCTTTTTCCAAGAAATTATATAACTTTTCTAATCGCTTCCGATAGGAGATTGCTTCTAAAACTTCTTGCTCTTGTCTTACTTTCAATGACATATGAGAAGTAATTATATCTACTAAACGACCTGGATCTTCTAAATTAGCAATAGTCATCATCGTTTCTGATGGAATCTGTTTATTTAATTTAACATACTTCTCAAATTTATTAATTACACTTCTCATCAAAGCTTCTATTTCAGTATTTTTTTCTTCATCACTTTCTACTTCGGTAATAGCAACTTTAAAATAAGGATCTTCCTGCAAAAAGTCTTCAATTTTAGCTCTTCTTAAACCCTCAACTAAGATCTTGATCGTTCCATCTGGCAATCTCATTAATTGCTTAATTTCAGAAATTGTACCTAAACTATATATGTCACCCGTAACTGGTTCTTCAATCGTTTCATCATGCTGAGCAGCTAATATAATTTCTTTATCTTCAACCATAGCTTCCTCTAACGCTTTAATAGATTTATCTCTTCCTACCAATAGTGGAAGCATCATATTGGGGAAGACTACCACTCCCCGCAATGGTAATAAAGGTCTACTATTTTTATTTTTAACCTCTTCTTTTTTGCTTTCTTCAGCCATAACTACACCTCCATTAATAATCTACTGTACACTATTATTCTATTACTTTGCTTAATCTCCTGCACATAGCTCTAAAAATATTGCATTCCTAACAGTTAATCTATTTTATCCATAGCAAATAACTTTAAACTAAAGAAGCAGAGTAGCTTTCTGGATCTAGTTCAAAATCCAGCTCATCATCAACCTCTTCTTGCTCTGCTATTGCTTGATCTAAAGCTTCTGTTAAGTTCTTAATCTTTATAATTTCAACTTCAGAAAATTCATCTTCATTAAATATTTCTTGCCAATTATCCGTAGGAATTAAAATCTTACCTACTCCAGCTCTAATAGCAGCTTTTACCTTAGGGATAATCCCACCTATTGGTCTAATAACACCATTAATAGAAATCTTGCCGGTCATAGCTACTTTATTATCAATTGCTTTTCCTGTCAACGCTGAATATAAAGCTACCGCCATTGTAACTCCAGCAGATGGCCCATCAACAACAGCATCACTTGTAAAGTCAATATGAATATCATAATCCTTTAAATCAATATCCACTACTTTCTTCAATACAGTAATTACATTCTCAGCAGAACCTTTAACCATACTCTTTCTTCTAATTTTCTTATGACGATTACCCTGCTCTTCTTCTTCAGCTACTCCTGTAATATTCAATTTTCCAGCTCCAGCACCTACCTTAGTTACTGCTACTTCCAACTGATCAACAGTTCCAATATTAGCCCCCATTACTGCTAGACCATTAACAACACCGATTTGTGGTCCATCAGGAATTTCGTCGGTCGGCCGGGGTCTATATTGTCCATTCATAACTACTCGCTCTATATCCTCCACAATAATTTCTTCTCGATCATAAGTTAAAGCAATTCCTCCTGCTGTCTGAATCATATTGACCGCTTGTCGTCCATTAACAGCATACTTTTTAATAATCTCAATTACCTTTTGATCTACATTAAAATCTATTTTTTCTATTGCTGTTCGAGCAATCTTTTCGATATTAACAGGAGTTAATAGACTAAAAAATATCTCCAAACAACGTGAACGAATAGCAGGTGGTATAGTTTCAGGTCTTCTGGTTGTAGCAGCTACTAACCTAAAATCTGCTGGTAATCCACTTTGAAAGATTTCATGAATATGACGAGGAATATTATCATCTTCCTCATGATAATAAGAACTTTCTAAAAAGACCTTCCTATCCTCTAAAACTTTCAATAATTTATTTATTTGAATATGGTGTAACTCCCCAATTTCATCTATAAATAACATCCCACCATGAGCTTTAGTCACCGCCCCTGGTTTAGGTTGAGGAATTCCAGCTGTTCCCATTGCACCTGCTCCTTGATAAATCGGATCATGAACCGTTCCAATCAAGGGATCGGCAATACCTCGCTCATCAAATCGAGCTGTCGTTGCATCCAATTCCACAAAATTAGATTCAGAATCAAAAGGAGAATCAGAATTTTTCTTTGCTTCTTCCAGTACCAACCTAGCAGCGGCAGTCTTACCAACTCCTGGCGGCCCATAAATAATCACATGTTGAGGGTTTGGCCCGCATAAAGCAGCTCGTAAAGATTTTAAACCTTCCTTTTGCCCCACTATTTCAGAAAAATCACTAGGTCTTATTTTCTCTGATAAAGGCTCAGTCAATGATCTACTTCTCATCTTATGTAGTTTTTCCATTTCCTTTTTTGATTCTCTATTAATAGCTTTTTTACTACTACGCTGTTTTTGTAACATATTCCAAAAATACATGCCAATTACAATAGCAAAGAAAAATTGAATTAAACTAAAAGCATTTAAAGCAAAATTCATAATAACTCCCCCTTAAAAAGTTTAATTAATCAATATTTAGTATTAGCTTTCAGGGAAGTTTTTATCCTTATAATAAAGAAGAAACTGCTTAAATTTAAGCAGTTTCTTCTTTAGGGTCATCTATTTTGATTAATTGCGGAGTAGCATCCTTATTAATCACATCTTCATTGATGATACATTTAGCAATATCATCTTGAGAAGGAATATCATACATAATATCTAAGATTGATTCCTCAACTACTGAACGTAACCCTCTAGCTCCAGTTTCTTGATCTATAGTCCGCTCAGCAATAGCACTTAAAGCTTCTTCAGTAAACTCTAACTCAACATTATCTAACTCAAAAAACTTAGTATATTGCTTTACTAATGCATTACGTGGCTCAGTTAGAATCTCAATTAACTCTTCTTCTTTTAACTTATTTAATGTAACAATCACTGGAATTCTTCCTGCAAATTCAGGAATCAAACCATATTTTAATAGATCTTGGGACATAACATGTTTCAATACTTCACCAATCTCTTCTTCCTCTTTACTCTTAATATCTGCACCAAATCCAAGTACCTTTTCATCTATTCTAGATTTAATTACTTTATCTAATCCATCAAAGGCACCACCACAAATAAAGAGAATATTGGAAGTGTCAATTTGAATAAACTCTTGATGAGGATGCTTTCTTCCACCTTGAGGAGGAACACTTGCTTCTGTTCCTTCCAATATCTTTAATAAAGACTGTTGAACCCCTTCGCCCGATACATCACGAGTAATAGAAGGGTTCTCAGATTTACGAGCTACCTTATCTATTTCATCAATATAAATGATTCCTTTTTCTGCTTTTTCAATATCATAATCAGCAGATTGGATTAATTTTAATAAGATATTCTCTACATCTTCTCCCACATAACCTGCTTCAGTTAAGGAAGTAGCATCTGCAATTGCAAATGGTACATCCAATATCCGGGCCAATGTTCGAGCTAATAAAGTCTTTCCACAACCTGTTGGCCCAACCATACAGATATTACTTTTTTCTAATTCAATATCATCAACTTTCATTCCAGAATTAACACGCTTATAATGATTATAAACTGCTACAGATAGCGCTTTTTTAGCACGTTCTTGCCCAATTACATACTCATCTAAAATCGATTTTATCTCTTTAGGCTTAGGTACACTATCTAAATTCAATTCAACCTCTTCATTTAATTCTTCTTCAATTATTTCATTGCATAATTCAATACACTCATCACAGATATAAACTCCAGGGCCAGCTACAAGTTTCTGTACTTGGTCTTGAATCTTACCACAGAAAGAACACTTCAATTGCCCTTTCTCATCACCAAACTTGAACATTTTATCACCTCTTTAGTAGTCTATACTTCCAACTCACTTTGTCTAGAGATAACCTCGTCAATAATACCATATTCTTTAGCCTCTTGAGCTGACATAAAGTAGTCACGTTCTACATCTTCTTTAATCTTTTCAACTGGTTGCTTAGTATGCTTAGATAAGATTTCATTGATATTTTTCTTTAATAGTAAGATTTCTTGTGCTTGAATTTCAATATCTGTCGCTTGACCTTTAGCGCCACCCATTGGCTGATGAATCATAATTCTTGAATAAGGTAGTGCATAGCGTTTACCATCTGTTCCACTTGCTAATAATAAAGCAGCAGCACTAGCACTTAACCCCATACAAATTGTCGATACATCCGGCTTAATATATTGAATTGTATCATACATTGCTAAGGCAGAAGTAACTGATCCACCAGGACTATTGATATATATATATATATCCTTATCAGGATTCTCAGCTTCTAGGAATAATAACTGGGCAATTACAGAATTAGCTACTTGATCATCAATTGGTCTCCCAATAAAAACGATCCTATCTTTTAATAATCGAGAATAAATATCATAAGAGCGCTCTCCACGATTAGTCTGTTCTACCACCATAGGAACTAAATTCATATTTTCAACCTCCCTTTTTATATATACCCATTTTTAGTAATTTTAAACTTATAATCTCAATTTAATTATTTTCAATCAAAAAATCAACTGTTTTTTGCATTTTTAAGCTATTTACTAGGGCATCTAATTGGCCTTGCATCTGTAAGAATGATTTAACCATTTCTTCTTCTTGGCCTTGTCGTTCAGCAATTTCAGCTACTTGAGCATCTATTTCCTCATCACTAACTTCTATTCCCTCTTTATCTGCAATTGTTTCTAGTGTCAAGTTAGCTTTAAGTCTTTTCTCAGCTTGTTCTCTATATTCTTCTTTCATTTCTTCTTCATTCAATCCAGACATCTCTAAGTACTGTTCAAATTCAATTCCTTGTTGCTGAATTTGCATTTTAAATTGATTCAGCATATCTTCAATCTCTTGTTCAATCATTGTCTCAGGAATATTAACTTTAGAACTATCAGCTATCTCTTCAATCAATTTGTTTTCATACTCTCTTTTTGCTTTTTCCTCAGCTTCATCAGTCAACTGTTGGCTAACATTCTCTTTTAAATCAGCTAAAGAGTCAAATTCTAAATCCTTAGCAAATTCATCATCCAACTCAGGAACTTCTTTCTCCTTAATTTCTTTAACTGTAACTTTAAAAATTACATCCTGTCCAGCTAATTCATCAGCTTGATACTCTTCAGGAAATGTAACTTCAACCGTTGTTTCTTCTCCAACTTTAGCACCAATTAATTGCTCTTCAAAACCTGGAATAAATTGTCCAGAACCAATTTCTAAATTATAATCTTCTGCACTACCACCTTCAAATGCTTCTCCATCTAAAGAACCTTCAAAATCAATTAAAACATGATCTCCATCTTCAACTTCTTCCTTATCAGTAACTACTAACTGTGAATGCTGATGCCGCTTAGTTTTTAATTCATTCTCTAACTGCTCATCAGTTATTTCAACCTCTTCTTTTTCAACTTCAAGCCCTGTGTAATCCCCTAGCTCAACTTCTGGCTTGACTTCTACTTCAGCAGTAAAAGTAGCAGGCTTTCCTTCTTCAATAAATACATCAGTAATTTCTGGTTGATCAATCGGCTCAATTTCTGCTTCTGTAATAGCTTGATGATAGTTCTGTGGGATTAAAATATCTAAAGCATCCTTATGTAAAACTTCCTTGCCAAACCTTTTTTCTAAAATACTTCTCGGTACTTTACCTTGTCTAAACCCATCAATTTTTACTTCCTTAACTATTTTTTGATAAGCTTTATTCAGCGCTTCATCTACCTTACTTTCATCAACTTCTACATTCAATTCAACTTTATTTTCCTCAATTTTTTCTTTAGTTACCTTCATTTATCTTTCCTCCTTATAATATTATACGTATGTATATAATTTTTATTTCATTTTATTTCTTTTCTATTTTCTATAAAGGACTGTTATATATTATCTCCTCCATATTACTTTATTATATCACATTAGGTATATTTAACAACTAAGAAACATTTATTAATACAAATTTCTAAATAAAAACAATACCTCGGGGCACGACTATTTCAAAGTCGTTCCGAGGTTATATAATGACTAGGATTAATTTCTGTATTAATATTCAATTTTCCTTGTTGCTTTATGATCTATTACTTTTTATTATTAAATATTCAGTAGTTTAATGGCGCGCCCGGGAGGAATCGAACCCCCAACCTCCAGATTCGAAGTCTGTCACTCTATCCAATTGAGCTACAGGCGCATAATTTCAACTATCAATTATCATCTATTTTTTGGGGTGGATGATGGGATTTGAACCCACGGCCTCAGGAGCCACAATCCTGCGCTCTAACCAACTGAGCTACACCCACCACATATAGAACATTTAACATTTAATAACTAATATTTAATAGTTAAAACCAGAAGTAATTGATTTCTTACTATTAATCATTCAACATTAATTACTCAGCAATCTAATGGCGTGCCTGGGAGGATTCGAACCCCCGGCCCACGGCTTAGAAGGCCGTTGCTCTGTCCAGCTGAGCTACAGGCACTGATTACTCTTTTATCTAGAACATTTAACAGTATAACTAAAAAAGCGACCAAGGTCAAAGCTACAAATTGGTTAACAGAAATGATTAAATTTATTTTTAGCTTATTTACTCCTGTTTACTCTTATTTTCTCACTCTTACTTCTTGTTCTATAAAATCATAATGGTTAGCTATTATTTCTCCAGCATTAATCTCAATTATTCCATAAGCAGGAGCCGCTCCATCTCTTGGTAAGGATATACTTCCTGGATTAAAGAATAAAATCCCATTCTCTTCTTTAATAAATCGTGTGTGTGTATGACCAAAAACAACTATATCCGCTGCTATCTCTTGAGCTTGGTAATAAATTGAATCTAACCCGTGGTTAATATTATAGTTATCACCATGGGTTACAAAAAGCCTCTTATCTTCTATTTCCACTGTCCTCTCTCTTGGCAACTCAGGGTTAAACGTATGGTTGCCCCTTACCGCCACCACTTCAAGATTATCTGCCTTAATATCCTCTAAGTCAGAAAATTTATCACCTGCAAATACTAAGTAATCAATTGATGACAACTGATTTAATGCTTGATTGATCCTCCAACCTTTTCCATGGCTATCACTAAAGATAGCAATCTTCATTATCTATCCACCTACCAATCTACTAAAAGTTTTTTCATCTTTTTTAAAGCATAAGCCCGATGACTAATCCGGTTTTTAACATCAGCTCCCAATTGAGCAAATGTTTGATCATAACCATCTACAATAAATAAAGGATCATAACCAAACCCCATTTCCCCCTTAGGCTCCATAGCAATTCGTCCTTCACACTTTCCTTGTACTACTTTTTCTTCTCCCTCAGAAGTTACAAATGCCATAGCACAAATAAAGTAAGCTGTTCTCTTTTCTGACGAAACTTCTTTTAAAGAATCTAACAGTTTTTGATTATTTTCTTCAGCTGTTGCATCTTCTCCAGCAAAACGGGCTGAATAGACTCCAGGCTGCCCATCTAAAGCTTCTACTACTAAACCGGAGTCATCAGCTATTACAGGAAGTTTCGTATATTGACCCAACTCTCTTGCTTTTTTTAAGGCATTCCCAGTAAAAGTATTAGCATCTTCTATTACCTCTGGTAGATCTCCAATATCAACCTGAGATAGAATTTCAATCTCTGTATCAGCTAGAATTTCTTTCATTTCTTTAACCTTATTTTTATTTCCAGTAGCTAAAAAAAGCTTCATACTCACTCCTCCTTAATAAAATTAGCATTCTCTCCTAAAGCATCCTTTTGATGTTTGACTAATTCTTTAATTCCTTGCTCAGCTAATTCAACTAATTTTACTAAATTTTCTCGAGAAAAAGGACTCTCCTCTCCTGTCCCCTGAATTTCTATCACTTCACCTTCTCCAGTCATCACTAAATTCAGATCAACTTTAGCATTAGAATCTTCTCCAAAGCATAAATCTAATAATAACTCTCCATCTACAATTCCTACACTGACGGCAGCAACAAAATCATTAACTGGCATCTTCTCAATTGCCCCTTCTGCTAACAGATGATTAAACGCATCAATTACAGCCACAAATGCCCCTGTAATGGCTGCTGTTCTTGTTCCACCATCAGCTTGAATAACATCACAATCAATCCAAATAGTTCGTTCTCCTAAAACTTCTAAATCCACCGCTGAGCGTAATGATCTACCAATTAAGCGTTGAATTTCTTGAGTCCTACCACTTAACTTTCTTTTAGCTGCTTCTCTAATATTTCTATCTTGAGTTGCTCTAGGTAACATTGAATACTCTGCTGTCAACCAACCTTGATCTTGACCACGCAAAAAATAAGGAACTCTACTTTCTACTGAAGCATTACAGATTACTTTAGTATCGCCTGTCTCAATTAATACTGAACCTTCTGCATATTTAGTAAAGTCTCTAGTTATTTTAATCTCTCTTAAATGATCGTTGCCTTCTCTTCCATCAACTCTTGTCATATTAATTCCCCCTATTAGATTTGACTTCATTTATTGACGAGTCTGATTAAAACTAATTCCTAACCTGCTATACAGATAAGTTTCCTCTTCTATTTTAATATATTCATAATAATAATATTTAATCAAAAGTTCTTATGTTGTACATTTTTATGACTTATTGATATACAGTGCCACTGATCTATCAGCTATAAGTAAACGTTTCTTGTTACGAAGAGTTTTTTAGAATCGTAGGATCACCAGTTCAAAATCTTTAAAGCCAAAACCTAAAATTACTTAACCTTTTAAAATCAAAAACTTAAATATTGTTTTGAATTTGACTTTAAGATTAAATTACTATATCACTCGATGGTTATTATATCAAAGACTTCTATAATTAACAATTATATATAGAGCCTATTTAAAAAATACTTAAGTTTAACTTCTGAGATAGTTCTTTTAAAACCTTCATCCCTACTATACTATTCCCTTTATCATCTAGTGCTGGCCCATAAACACCTATTCCAAACCTCTCTGGCACTTCAGCCATGATTCCTCCTCCAACTCCACTCTTAGCAGCTAACCCTACCTCAATTGCAAAGTTACCTGATTTATCATACATCCCACATGTAGTCATTAACGTCCTAACTATTCTTGCAATTTTTCTAGGAATAATTCTCTCTTTAGTTACTGGGTCTACCCCTTGATTTGCTAAAACAGCTGCCATATTGGCTATATCTGTACAGTTAACCTCAATTGAACATTGTTTAAAATATAAATCTACTATTTCCTCTATATTTCCTGTGATAATCTCTTGATCCCTCATGTAATAGGCTAAGGATCTATTTCTATCTCCAGTCTCTTTTTCAGAGAAATAAACCTCTTGATTCAATTCTAATCCATCATTTTTAGCTAATTTCCTAAAAAAACCAATTATCCTACTAAATTTATCTTCTTTATCGTTACCTTTGATCATTGATGTAACAGCAATAGCTCCAGCATTGATCATTGGATTATAGGGCTTAGCGAAACCGGTTAATTTAATGATTGAATTAAAGGGATCTCCCGTCGGTTCCACTCCTACCTTATCAAAAACCGAATCTATTCCATTGTCCATAATTGCTAACATTAGAGTAAGTGGCTTAGAAACACTTTGAATAGTAAATCTTTTTTTATACTCTCCTGTTGCATAAAATTTCCCTTTAGTATCTACCATACTTATTCCTACTGCTTTAGGATCTACTTTAGTTAAGGCAGGTATATAATTAGCAAGCTCACCTTTTTTATAATGATCTTGATTATTCTTTAAAGTATCTTTTAATATTTGATTTAACTCTTTCTTATCTCTAGCATCCTCCACTTTCTTCACTCCCTAATAGATAGTAGGTTTTTAAGGTTAAAATATTGAATTAAATAAGAAAACTCCTTTGATCTAATAAATACTTATCAAAGGAGAATCTGCTTACTATATTTGACTTAATTTAAATTGACTCTTTTCTTCTCCGACTAATCCTGCTAATAAATACAGCCCTGATTTCGAATCATACTGTAAATCTTTTAATTTAAACCCTTTAATTTGACCAGTCCGATTAACATTAATCCTTGGCCCACTACATAAATGAACTTCCTCCCCTATTTTAATATGTTCATCATCATGATATTTAACCGGCAAATCTTGTGCAATATAATTTTTGACTTCCTGTTCTAATTTAGTAATATCAAACTCTATTTTCTTATTAAATTGTAATACAAAACCACTTTTTATATCACTATAATAGGGATCAATTCTCCGCCCCAATTTTTTCTTTAAGACTCCTACTGTCAAAATCTCAGCAGTATGAGCCATCCATCTATAACGAATAGATTCAAAGACAATATCAGCTATCTCTTTTGGATACGGGCCAAATAAGCCCGGTCTAGTAACCAAAACTTCCTCTCCGATTCCAATCAGCATATCTGCCCTTAAATCTAAATGCTTCTCTAATAAATCAAAATGTTCAATCACAACTGTCTTTTCATTTTTGAGTGCTTCTTTAATTGCTTCAGCTAACTGCCAAGGCTGAGCAAATGCAGTTTCAAAGCGAGCATCAAGATGATATGTATGACTAGAATAATCACCTTTTTCTACATCATCGAGCAATGGTAGAGGACGAATATTAATCCCTCGATCATCATTAGTCAGACATAACCCAGGAAACATCCCCCTAATTAGTAAAGACTTCCCTGCCCCTCCTTCACCAATCAAACCAATTAATCTATCATCAAAATCCATATACCTTTGTGAAATCTGATTACCTAACCTCATTAATCTTTTCTTACCACGCGGAGCAAAATAGATTGACTGAGCAAAACTTGTGATCATAATTATTCACCTGCCCTATGATAAAGGTTATTACCAGCACTATCTATCACACAGATTAAAGGTAACTCCTCTACCTCTAACCTCCTCACTGCTTCTGTACCCAGATCATCATAAGCGATTACTTCAGCCTGCTTAATACATTTAGCAATCAAAGCTGCTGCTCCACCAATTGCTCCTAAATAAACAGCACCTTCTTCTTTCATCGTCTCAATCACTTCTGTACTCCTCTCACCTTTACCAATCATAACTCGCAAACCTTCTTTGAGCAGGTAAGGAGCGAAAGGATCCATCCGATAACTGGTCGTTGGCCCTGCTGAACCTATTACTTGACCTGGTTTAGCAGGACACGGGCCAACATAATAGATCCCTTGGCCCTCTAACTCCATCGGCAATTCTTCTCCTGCTTCTAAAGCATCTACTAATCTAGCATGAGCTGCATCTCGAGCTGTATAAAGTACTCCAGATAAAGCTATCTTATCACCAACATTTAATTCTCTAATCTCATCTTCAGTTACTGGCATCTCCAATTTAATCTTTTCCATTATTATTACACCACCTTTAACCTAAAGTACATTCTTTATGTCTAGCTACATGACAATTAATATTAACTGCAACTGGCAAACCAGCAATATGAGTTGGATAATCATTAATATTAACTGCTAAAGCAGTTGTCACTCCACCAAAACCTTGCGGGCCAATCCCTAATTGATTAACCTCTTGCAATAAATCTTCTTCTAATTGGGCCAATTCTTTCTGATGACTATAGATTCCAATAGGTCTAGTTAAAGCCTTTTTAGCCAACAAAGCTGCCTTTTCAAAAGTACCACCAATTCCTACTCCAACTACAATTGGTGGACATGGGTTAGAACCTGCATCTTCAACGACTTGAAGTACAAAGTCCTTAACCCCTTCCACTCCATCAGTAGGTTTTAACATCTTAATCTGACTCATGTTTTCACTGCCAAAACCTTTAGGAGCTACTGTTAACTTAATCTTATCTCCCGGTACCAATTCAGTATGAATTATGGCTGGTGTATTATCTCCTGTATTTTGACGTTGCAAAGGATCAGCTACCACTGATTTACGTAAAAAACCCTCTCTATAACCTTGCCGCACCCCTTCATTAATTGCTTCAGTTAAATTCCCACCTTCAATTTCAGCATCTTGACCCAACTCTAAAAAAACAACTGTCATTCCTGTATCTTGACAAATAGGCATCTTTTCTTCTTTAGCAATCTTAGCATTTTCAATTAAAGTCTCTAAAACCTCTTGAGCCACAGCAGACTCTTCACGCTCTAAAGCCAGTTGGTATCCTTCTAATAAGTCTTCTCCTAACACACAATTAGCTTCTATACACATTTTTGCTACTGCTTTCGTTACTTCTTCAACATGAATAGACATTATTATCTACTCCCCTCTTTTATCATTCCTTTTAAAAAATTTATCCCTTCAGAGAGAATTTCCGTTCCTTGTCTCCCTCTTCCAATACTGACCAAACCATATTCTTCTAGTTTCTTCAACCTGCTTCTAACCATCTGGGAAGAAAGAGATAGCTCATTAGCTTCGGCATTATTAGCAATCTCTCTTCTTCCTATCTTCTCCCCTAGCTGTTTGGCTAAATATAACTCATTCAAAATAAAGATATACTCATTCATCTTTCCTAAGTCGTCCAAGCTTTCTTCTAGTTTCTTAATAGTATTCTCTTCACTAGTTTTAGGATTTAAATAAGATGGTAAATCTGTTAACTTTGTTTCCGTTTCACAGACTTGAGCAATATATTCTACACAGCTTTCTAACTCCCTAATGTTACCCTTCCAATCATAATTATATAATCTACTGATTGTCTCCTTAGTTAATACCAAGTCTTCTCTAGAGAATTTTTGTAAAAAATAATCAATTAATAATGGAATATCCTCTCTTCTCATTCGTAAAGGGGGTATCTCTAAAGATAAAACATTTAATCTATAATAAAGATCTTCTCTAAACTCACCTTTAGATACCAACTCTTCTAAATCCTTGTTGGTAGCAGCTACAACCCTAATATCAATTGGAATCACTTGAGTAGCACCAATTCTCATTACCTCTTTTTCTTGTAAAACTCTCAATAATCTAGCTTGAATATTCAAAGGAATATCTCCTATTTCATCCAAAAAAATAGTGCCAGTATGAGCTTGCTCAAAAACACCAGGCTTACCTCCTTTTTTGGCTCCAGTAAAAGCTCCTTCTTCATAACCAAACAATTCACTTTCTAATAAATTTTCAGGTAATGCAGCACAATTAATTGCTACAAAAGGATTATTTTTACGTAGAGAATAATTATGAATTGCACCAGCAAATAACTCCTTTCCAGTCCCACTCTCTCCTTGCAATAAGAGAGTTGACTTGCTTCGGGCCAACTTCTTTGCCTTACCAATCACCTGCTTTATCTCTTCGCTATCCCCTATTATATCACCAAAGCTATACTTTGCTATATGACCTTTATCCTTTAACTTTCTTCGTAGATCCTCTTCTAACTTCTTTACCTCAGTTACATCTTTAAAAGTTGCTAAAGCTCCAATGATTTCTTGATCCTGCTTAACTGGTACTCTAGTAGTTACTATCTTCTTACCCCCTACATTTTGGAGAGCATTTATCTCTTTGAAGTCATTTCGTAAAACCTGATCTAAATTAGTATTATTAATTTTATCTCCAATCTTTTTGGTCAACATTTCCTCAGCTTTTATCTCAAAGATTTCCTCAGCTCTACGATTAAAAACTTCTATCTCTTCTCGCCCATTAATATATATTATCCCATCATGGACATGATTAAGTACAGCATCTAACTTTTTGTTGGCCCGTTCTGCATCCTTCACCTTTTTATTTAAACGCTGATTGAGTTCAACTAATTGTCTCACCTGTTTAGAAATCAAAAGATTTGCTTTTTCACCTAATAAATCTAATTTAATCAAAATCTCCACAATAGTCGTTAAATCAAGAATCCGACTTCCAATATTAATTATTTCTGCTACTGAATTTGGAATATATCTTTCTTCTCCTAAATTAATTGCTAATTCAACCCCATTAGCCTTCTTTTTATCACAGCTAGGATAAAAAGGTATCAACTCCAAGTGATCAATTCCAACTTCTTGTAATAATGATTTGGTCTCTAAAGCTGATAATCTAGTATTATTAATCAATAAAGCTTTTTTATTAGCAGGTAGTTTAATTAGCCTTTCTAATGTAGATAAATCTAAAGCTCTCCGAGCAAAGATAACTTCACTGTCAGTTGTTACATAGTCATCTATCTTATCAGTTAATGACTTAGTTGTTAAAATTAAATCAGCACTAACCTTATTAGATATTAAATTATCAACTGAATAATCTTTCAATATCACTTTAGTTCTTAAAACTTTTTTTAATTGCTGTCTAAATAACTTATTAGTTGCCTTACTCATTGTAATTACTGCCAGCTCTTTTTTCATTCAATCTGCCACCTCTAGCTTATTTATTTAAAGCCTTAATCTAATTAAACTTATTTCCGTAAAATTAGATTAATCCCTTCATCTAATTTATCTCTTTTTTAAGCGGCAAAATGATTGTTAGACTTAATTGATATAATGTGTCACTTTTCCTTTATAAAAATCACACTCAAAACCATGTTTACGAAAAAATTAAAAATCAAACTTTCTTCCGTGCTACCTTTTTTCTTGATAAAAAAGTAGCCAAAAAATCAAGAAGAATTTGAATTTGTGCAACTATTAAAATCAAATCTCTCTTACTTAAAACATTAAGATCAATCTGTAAAATTATCTGCCCTTATCGCAGTCGCATAATTCTTCCAATAAAATCAAAACCCTGCAATCTAAAATTTAATCATTAAGGACATTTTGCAGTAATATCTATATTTTTAACAAATTATTATTTTAAATTAGTGTTAATTTGCGTTCATTCGTGGTTCCCTGTTTTTTTGAAAGTGCCACAATATTGTAATAAAATAAGACTATATCAAGAAACCTCTCGATATAGCCTTATTAATATCATTATTGAATTGGCACTTCTATATTCAATAGTGGCGCATGTTGTTGAGCTCCATAAACATCTCTTTCTCCAATTGCTCCTGATGGATAAGGTCGGACAATTGTTGCTTTAATTGCTTTCGCTGGATCATAATTAATTACCGAAATAACTTGCTCTAAATCTATACCATACAATTGAGCAATTAATTCTTCATTGATCACTCCTGAATCTTTTACCTGCTGATAAACCTCAAAACTTTTAAAGATTAAATCAAAGGTCAATTCATACGGACCAGCATTCTTACTTCGTACAACATCAACTAACTCTTTGATATTCTTAGCTTCAGTCAATTATCTCACCTACCTTCATACTATTTACTATTTTTTTTAGATTAGTCATTACTAAACTTTTTACTAATTACCAATCTCTTCTATTTCAATTGGGAATAGTTCAGTTGGATCATCAACCTTAATCAAATGGTGTAGACTAAATTCATAAACCTCTCCGGCTTTTAGATCAGATGGTGAATAAGGAAAAGCTAAATTACCTGCGGTAGCTACTCGACCAGGATAACCATAATGTAGCATTGTTGAACGGGCAAAACTACAGATTGTATTAGCTAATTTTTGACTTTTAGCTACAACTTCAATAATAATTCCCACTTCATGACTTGAAACTTCTCGCTGTGGCTCTAGTTGGCCCATTACTCCATCCCGACCATAAATTCTAAATATTAAATTATAATCATCATCAGCCAAATCAACAAAATTATCCCTAACTGTATCTTCTACAACTGCAATTATATGATCTAATTGCTCAATCATAATCGGATCTCTAGTACCAGCAATTGATATCGTTCGATAACCGACCTTCTTAGCTCCTTCTAATTTGATTGTATACTCTTCATCAGCAATAAATTTACTTCCACTAACCTTAACAGTCCGCTCATCATACTGTTCAAATTCCGTTTCCGATAAATCAATAATTCCTCCTGGCCCATGTAACTTAGTAGGATTAGTCTTTTCGTATAAAGTATGAGCTGCTACTGAAGTAGTAGTACATTTGCGTTTAAGATTTAACGGTTCTAATAAGAAGTGATCATCACGCAAAATACCAAACATAGCATCACTACCACTACCAGGACTTGCTGCTATTGATGCACATTCCATAATCTTGCCCATATGGAGTGCTAAGCCTGCTGGCAGACCTTCTTTAATGCAAAAGCTAGCAAAAACAGTCGGATCATAAGCCCGACCGGCAATGATGACCTCTGCATCTTCCTCTAAAGCCTTAATAAAAGGCTCTACCCCCATCTGCCCTACAATTCTAGTGCTAGCTTTTAACTCCTCCTCAGTCAATTCTGGAGCAGGATATAATGGACTTATACCTCCAGCTTGAAACTTTTCTGATATAAAATCTTTCTTCTGTTCAGCTTGAATAGTAGCTAATTTAAAGTTTAACCCTTCTTCTTGAGCAATCTCTTTTACAATCTGACTACACCATTCTAAATGAGAAGAACCGCCTGCTCCTCCAGCTGTTCCGACTATTACCGGAATACCCTTTTGTTGCCCTGCTTTAATCATTAATTTAAGATCTCTTTTAACTGCTGTCTTATCTGTAAAAGAGACACCTGCCCCTAAATAATAGGGGCCAGGATCACTTGAACCAGCATCAACTGCAATTAAATCTGGATCTTTATCCAAGCCACGCTCAAAAGATTCAACTGGAAATCCATAACCCAAGATTGCTGTTGGAGATAAAACTCTGATCTCTTTCATATTATTCAGCCCACCTTTCTTTAGCAATTTAAAACATATTGATATATAGCTTAAATTTAAGTCCAAGTCTAAGTTTAAGTAAGAACTCAAAACCCTTATGTTTTTAACGATTATATTAGACTTAACCTCAACCTTAAACTTAAGCTGTTTTGTAATTATCCTCTAGCTTTAAGTAAGGCCAACACCCGCTCCATCTCATTCTTAACAATCATCAATCCTTCATCAACACCCATCCCTGGTTTGGCCAACATTTGATCAGGTCGGGTTGCCAACGCTAAATTAACACAGATTTGAGCTGAACGATCCGTCTCATTACAGGTTCCACCCTGATAAGCTCCTACTCCATTCTCCTTGCAGTATAATACCGCTTCTATTGTATTATTAATTCCACCTAAATCAGGTGTCTTAATCTGAACAACATCTGCTGCTTCTTGATCAACAAACATCTTGATATCTTCAAGAGTATTACACCATTCATCAGCTACCAACTCAACTGCTATTTCTCTGTTTTGAACTTCATCTCTTAAAACTTTCATATCTTTAATCTGTTCTTCTCTACTACCCGAATCCATTGGCCCTTCAATTCTAAGATTGTGTGGCTTAGCAGCCTGGGCCAACTCTTCTAAATAATTTGCCATCTGCTGTGGATCATTATCAAATGCTAAACCGATCGTACCATAGACATCAATATGAAAGATAGGCAAATAATCTGAAGTAGGTCGTAACTTCTTAACTCTATTTTTTAACCATTCAACATACTCCAATAATCTTTCCCCATTTTCACCTAATTTATCTTTAACATTATTAATCAACGCATGGGGCATCACATCTGTATGCTTAATAACCATTTTATCAACATTATCATATCTATCATCACCAGTTTGAGTAAAGATCGGTACAGGTTCTGCAATCAGTTCTAGATCATATTCCTCCGCTACTATCTCTGTCATCGTCTTTTTTTTAGCTTTAGCCACTGCATCTAATACTGCTTGAGTAAGACCATAGCGAATTGCAGTATGTAATCTTTCACCCTCCCTAAAAAATTGATCAATCTCTTCTGCTAGCTCCCTAAAAGAATTTAGCTCTCTTCCAATCAACTGAGGAGCAATCTCATCTTCAATCACTGGAATAAATTCTTGAGCTAAAAACAACGAATCTCTTCCTCCAGCTCCAGAATACTGAACTGCTGCACAATCACCATAAGCTACTTGTCCGTCTTCTAGAATGAGCATTACTGAAATTGACTCTCCAGCTTGACGGATTGCACTGAACCCTTCAGTCTTTGCTTGACCTACATAAGAAAACCTATCACTTTCAGCACCATCCTTGATCGCTTGTTGATCATCAAAATAAAATCCTGTCATTCCTGGAGAAGTAATTATATCTTTGATTTTCATCCAATCCCTCCTTGTTAGTCATCAGCTTTGAGTTATGAGCCGTTAGCCAATTCAAAATCATAAACACTGGTTTTAGCTGACAGCTGAAGACTGATAGCTACAGTTATTCCTACTCCCGTGGCCTTCCTACTAACTTACCCTTACTAATAGCATAAATATCATCAATTACCATTTGAAAATTAGGTTCTCGCAATTCCTCTTTGCCACGCTCTTCTAATTTAGCTTGGTTAAATTTTAATACTTCATCTGAAAAAGGTAGATTCCCTGGATTTAAATACCTTACTGCTCCTTCATTATCTCTAGCAGGTAAGATATTACCAGCGTTATATCTACTCGGCGCAAAAGGAATATCTATAATTCCTGCTGTAAAAGCTTTAACCGTACCTTGAGCTAAATCACCGTTACCTAATTCAAAGACTCTATCTAAAATCTGTCTAGTCTCTTTTTTAATCATCTCTTTTTCTTTTTCTAGTTTGCCATTAGAGGTGAATTCTTGATCTTTAAGCATATTGATTAACTGTTTAGTAGTTCTTAAACCTTCTGCATTAGCCTCTTTAGTTGGAATACCTAATGCTTCATGTGGCGTCTTTACAATAACCTTAGTAGCTTTGGCTAAAGCAGCTGTAGTAGCTCCCCACGAAATAACTCCAAAGGCTTGTGCTTCATCTTGAGGGAAACCTCCCATCCACTGATGAAAAACTGTAGTCAACATTATATCATCATAATCAGCTAAGTACTCTTCTGCCAACTCTTCTAAAGTCTTAATAGCAGCAACATCCTGAATCAAATTACCACACTGACCATATCCCAAAGTTAGGTTCTTAACCCCCTGCTCAACAGCCAATAATGCCTCTATAATTGCTACACTATGAGAAACTGATGGAGGTACCAAAGTTCCAGTTAATGGGCCAAAAGGCTCCCGATTGATCTTAACTCCATGTTCTTCATAAAATCCAATCAAACGGTCAACATACTGCCAATCATACAATGTCTGTTCTATTGAAACCTCCTTAGCATAAGGTATATTATAAGAAATCCCCCCACCTTCATAATCAGTAAACCCTCCTGCCAAGGTGATCTCTGCCAGTAATCTAGCATCTGGAGTTCCATGTCTAACCTGTAAAGGTGCATCTAAAGCTTCAACTACCCTTCTACAACCTTCAACTCCATGATTAACAGCTGGAAACCCATTCAATAATGACCTATCTTCATTTTGACTTTCCTTAATCCCAGCCGCTGCTTCTTGATAATTATTCTGTCTAGTGTAACTATCAATTGTAGTTGGCAATACATCTGCTTTTCCTTTTTCTCTTAAAAACTGCAACAACTCTATATGTTGATCAACTAAAGCTACCCCTGCTCGTGGTTGAATCAAAGAAACTCCTTCCTCTTTAGCCAATGCTAATTTATTAGCCATCACCTTTTCTGCTGGTAAATTTTTATGATAAGCAATAGCCTCATCTAAATCGACTGCTTCTCCTGTCGGCCATTGTCCTAAAATTTCTCCTCTAACTTGTTTGAATTTTTCTAAATCCCACTTTTTATTTTCTAATTTCATTCCATTTACCTCCTAATTAATTTAGTTAGTTACTCCTAAGTCCTGCTTTAGATCAGCAATTGGCTCTTCAGGTAATGTGCCTGGAGGATAGACCCGATCAAAGCCCATTTCTAAAAACTTTTCTTTAGTTGGTTCCCACTCTTGCTTACCAACTACTAAATTACCACCAACATATAATGTAATATCTTCTAAGCCAGATTCAATACACTTTTCTCTAAACCCTTTACAATCAAGTTCACCATGCCCATACAAAGAAGAAACCAAAATAGCATCTGCATCCGTTTCAATAGCAGCATTAATAAACTCTTTCTGAGGTGCCAATACTCCAATATTGACAACATCAAATCCTGCCTTTGTAAATGCCTCTTCTAAAATTCTATTTCCTACCGCATGAACATCAGAACCAATAACCCCCATCACCACTGTCTTCTTTTCTGCCATAGACTATCCCACCTCTAATTTAATTTTATTAAACAGAATTATCAAGAAGTTTTTATTACCTTATACTCATAAATAATGATACCCATTAAAAGTTTGATGCAATTTAGATACCAGTTAAAAAATAATCGTTTAATTTCATCTTATTTTAACAAAGAGATCGTTTTAACCTTTTACTAGACTTCTTATTTAATATTTTCAACCTAAACATAAAAATTAATCAACTTCAACAGAATTTAATTAAACGGAATGGGTTATCTAACTAAAAAAACAAGTTTTATTAAACCTATTAACCCAATTTTATAATTCATCTAATCAAATCGCTTTCAAATAAATTTTAGCCAACTGTAGAGCTTGGTTCGGTTTAATCTCAGCTAATAATCCAATTGCTGATAAAATATAATCTTGATCTAACATTAACTTAGGCTCCATTGGGGCCAAGATTTGTGGTTCGTCCGCACTAAATAGTCCCTCCTTCAATATTTCAGCCGGTTGTGCACTATGAACGACCACTCCACCAGTACCAATTATTAAATTTAATTTAGTTAAATCCTTACCATACTGGACATATTGTTGACCAAAAGGACTATAAACAGTCTCAATCCGCCCAACATGCCTGTTAACGGCAGCATTAGTAGCAGCCTTAGCAAGTGCTAAATCAAATTCTTTTTCCTGTTGTTCAGTAGGTACATAATTAACCTCTTCCCCAACTTTATCTATATAATCTAATAACTCATTTTGAAACATTTGCTCCACAAAATTTAATACATTTTCCTCTCCAACACTCTTTAATAAAGAAGAAGCACTATACCTCATTCCTAAATCTCCCTCAACAGTCCGCTTAATATAAGCTTCTTCTAGTCCTCTTAAGTTAACTCCTCCTTTGGTTGGCTTACCTTTAGCTGCTGAATGAATATCAGTAGTAGCCCCTCCAATATCAACAACCATCAACTCCCCTAAACCATCTTCTTGAGCAGTACCTTCTGAAATCAGCTCTGCTGCTTTCATCACTGCCGAAGGTGTTGGCATGATTACTCCTTCCAAATAATCTTCGACCAAATCCAAACCCTTAGCATAAATAATTTGCTCTAAAAAGACATCTCGAATCTTCTGACGGGCCGGTTCAATATTCAACTCTTCTAATTTAGGCATTACATTAGCTGTCAGATAAGCTGTTTTGTTTCCAGCCACCAAGATCTCTTCAACCTGCTTAGCCACTACTTTATTTCCTGCTACTATCACTGGAGTATCCAATTTAGATTCAGCCAACCGCATAGCATTCTCTAAAATTATATTCTGATTACCTCCATCAGTCCCCCCAGCCAACAAGATTACATCAGGTTCAACTCCAATAATCTCATCTATCTCAGCTGCTGTTAGCTCATAAGAGTAAACATCAGCAACTTTGGCCCCAGCTCCTAAAGCAGCTCTTTTAGCAGCTTCAGCAGTCAACTCAGGTACCAAGCCTACTGCTACCATCTTTAAACCACCTGCTGTACTACTACAAGCTAATCTATAATCAATCCCCTCTAGTTCAACTCCCTGTTCAATCAACTTCTTAAAAACCTCTTTAAGCCCCTGATCTATCCCTTCTTCAATCGTAGTGAATGCTTTTGCCGTTGCTTCTAACTTAAGCTCTGTCAAATTGAAGACGGTAGCTTTAGTATATGTGCTTCCAATATCAACCAATAAAGCTAATTCCATCTTTTCACCCCTTTAAATAAAAATTGATAATTGACAATTAAAATCTTAAAAAAAAACTGAAAAGAATACTTAAAATTATCAAATGCAAAAATAATGCCAGTCACCATTCGCTCTTGATTTCATTAGTTCCAACTATCTTCTGCTAATTAAATTTCTAAAACAACCCAACAATGGGTTGTTTATAAAGACTGCTTACTATAAAATATGTAGTCAACTCAATTAGAAAGAATACTTCTTTAGTATCCGGGCCAACTCCACCTCTATTTCAGTTTCTGGTACCTCAGCAGCAATTTCGCTCTGCTCATATTCAGGCCAAAAATGGGTCAACAGCACTTTACTAGCTTGAGCTTCAATCCCCAATTGAACCGCCTGCTTGACAGTTAAGTGGCCTGCCTTAGCATACTGACGATCTTTTTCCAATAAACTCGCCTCCGCTAACAATAAATCTATATTGAAAGCAAAATCTAGCAATGATTTATCCCAGCCAGTATCAGCAGTATAGACAAACTGCTTAACCCCATCATCAACTTTAATTGCATAACACTCCTTAGGATGATTACTTCTTTGAAAACTGACCTTTAAATTTCCTAATTCAAGTTCTGTCTCTTGACCAATCTGCTGTAAATGAAACTCATCTCCAACCTTAGCTTGGATAAATTGTAATTCATCCCCACCATCAAAAGGTAGATAAACTGCTAGTGCTTCCTCCCTCTTTCCGTACTTTATACTTTTTTCCATTCCATAATGCATCGGCAACAGATCCAAGCAGTGGTCTTGATGTAAATGAGAGATAATAATCGCATCTAACTGATAAAAAGGTATTATCTGCTGTAAATTACTCAATGTCCCCGGGCCAACATCAATCAAGATATTCTGCTTATCAGCCTGTAATAAATAACCTGAACAAGCAGCATCTTTAGTTGGATATGGAGAACAATTACCTAAGACAGTCAACTTCATTTTATCACCTCTTTTTCCCTTCGCTTTCTATTATAACATAATCTGCCTAACTCGCAATCTATAACTTAAGTTTAAGGCTAAAGTTAAGATTAAGCCTACCATTAAAAACATACATAAAGGCTTAGCTCTTACTTAGACTTAGGCTCGAACTTGATGGTTTTCAACTATTCACTGCTCTCCCCGACTCCTCTTGCAACCGCAATCACATAATAGACCGGAAACAATCCAGTTAATGGAAAAATTAAATACATAGCGAGATCTTCAATAGAATTTTTTAACATTTCAAAGTTCTCAGGTAACATCGCTAGCCCTAGTACAATCAAAGCCAACGGCAAGACCAACGGTTTATAATCCTCTAAGTTCAGCCATTGAGCAATTCCTACTGATACAGGAAAGAAATAACCTGCTACCGTCATATATGCGATTGGAAACCAGACAATCGTCAAGATCCCTTCAAAGCCTTTCAAAAAATCAGCAATCTCTAATAATCTAGTTACTGAAAAGATAGGAAAAGTATGAAATAAAGTACTCTCAACTCCTAAAACGCTGATAATCAAACTAACAATCATCAGCATCTGAATCATGATCAGAAAAAAACTACCTCCACTTATCTGCTCCATCAGGTCTAATTTATCCAAATAAGCTAGCCAAAAAGCCATAAATGCCAATCCAATACTTAACATTGCAAAAAACCGCAAACTACCTATCAAAACTGGCTCTAGCCCAAATTCTAAAAATGGTCTAAATCGCTCAAGACTCCCCCGTTCAATCCCTACTAAAAAAATAACCATCAACCCAGTTAGAACCAAAGGGACAAAGAACTGACATGTCCTAACATAAACCTCAAACCCCTTCTTAGCTACATAAACCGTTAAACCAACCAATAATAAATTAAAGGCAAGTGGAGGAGTTTCTGGCATCAAGATGATCAATACCTCAGTATTTAAACGTGTAATAAGTGATACATAAATAATAAAAGAGATGATATAAACAGCCCCCAATAGTTTACCTAAGAGAGTTCCTAAAACTTGCGGTAAGTATTCAATAAATGTCTGTCCAGGGAAGAGATTAGCCAGCTTAATTATAAATAAGCTCAAACAAAACCCAGCCAAGTAACCAGCAGGTACTGCCAGCCAAGAATCTCTGCCAGCTACTTCTGCTAAATAAGTATTAATTACCAAAAATTTAGTATTAAACAACCCTACAAAGAGCAAAAAGACTGCTTGACCCCTTGATACTATCTCCTCATTCAAAATTTTATTCCTCCCCTCCCCTCTTACCAAATAAAATATAGAGCTAAACCCACTCCACCTCCTAATAGAATAAAGAAAGTAATCAACTCCCTCCACAATTTCAGAGCAATCATTTTAGGGACTTCAATCAGACTGATTACTAAACCAGTTAACAACAGACCAATTATCTGCATCTAATTTTACCACCTTTCAATCTAAATCAGGAAATGTTCGCGTTACATATGTTCGACGTATCTTAGCATCTACAGTTACTTCTGCCTCTAATACAGAAAATTTATCTTCCCAATCATCTTCTATCTTTCTCCACTCCTCAGGATACTTACGATAGATCTCATCAGCAAAACCAAAGATATCAGCTTCAAATTCTTGCTGGGCCAACTCTATAATATTTTCCATCTCATTCTCTATATTTCTTGCCAACTTCTCTTCAAGTAAGAACCATCTATCTAATCTAGTCAAATCGGCTGGAGTATGCTGTTCAGCTAAAACCCCTTCTGTCTCAACCTCAACTTCCATTATCAATCTTCCATCCCTAAAGACTGGTTCTATACTTGATTCAGCCCGCATAATCTCAATGCTTAACTTCTGGTCATCTTCCCATGCTAAAACCATAACTGTACTCCCGATTCCATCTACAACCCAATTATACCCTCGCGTCTCTCGTTTATCTAAAAAGCCTTCTAATCGATCCTTTTTAAAGACTGCTGCTCCTTCTACATGTAGCTGTTCACCATTCATTAATTCTACAACCCCTACTACTGGAGCACCTGCCCTACTATTATATTGTTCCAAAAAATCAAATAAATCAACATCAACAATCCCCCCCAGTGTCTCCTGTTCTTTTAACATATCAACAATCGCCATCGAAGGAATCCGCTCTAGCTCATGCCTTGCTCCAACAATATCTTTAGCAACCCCTCTAGTAATTATCACTCTCTGCCCTAATCTCAACTCATGATCCCTAATAAAGAGTTCAAGTAGAGATAACATCCCCGCTCTAGCTACTTCCTCACCCACCACAATCACATTATTATACTGCCAGAATAGCAGTCGCCCTGCTTGCCTGACAAAATTTCGAATCGCATCAAAGATTGTCTCCCCTTGACTACTGATAATCCAGATTGGATCTGCATCAGGGGCAGGTTCTCCAGCGGCAGGAACCCCGATCTCATGTGGTTTCAACAGTTGGGTCGTTACTTCTATCAGGTCATTAGGTGCCAAATCTATAGCAGTTCCTACTACAAAGGTACGATCCTTCATCTCAGTATAGTTCCAACAACCAACTAAAAAGATTACCAAACTAAGCAAGGTTAAAATTAAAGCTTTTTTCTTCATCTTTTAAGAGTCATTCCTTTCCAACTCATCCCGATAAGGACTAGGCCTTTGCCTTAGGTTAGCTCTTTTTCGATTATCTTTGCTCAACAGCCCAGGTCTGTTAACCATTAACCACCATGGAACCCTGATAAAGACATCCTTTAAGCTTTTAATATCTAGAGGAGCTAATGGATATAGATAAGGCACTCCAAAAGAACGTAAGGAAGATAAATGGATTACTAACCCAATAATAAATGTTAAGACTCCTGGTAAGCCCATTGCACTTGCAAATAAGATCGCAACCAATCTCAACAGAGTAACCGCATCGGTCAATGGAGGAACGATAAAGCTAGAAATAGCAGTTAAAGCGGTTACAATCACAACTGGAGCCCCTACCAAACCAGCATTGATAGCTGCATCACCTAAGATCAGTGCTCCTACAATACTGATTGCCTGCCCTACAGCCCGCGGCATTCGCACCCCTGCCTCTCGTAAGATCTCAAATAAAAATCCCATCAATATTACCTCTACTGCCTTAGGAAAAGGAACCCCTTCTGAGGCAATGGCTACAGAAATAGCCAATTCGGTTGGTAACAACTCAGGATGAAAGCTAACGACAGCAATATATATTGCTGGCAATAAGAGTGCAAGTACAAAAGCAGCATATCTAATAATTCTAATTACTGAAACTAAATAAGGAGCTGAATAATAATCTTCT
This sequence comes from Natroniella sp. ANB-PHB2, assembly GCF_046097105.1. GTDB lineage: Bacteria > Bacillota > Halanaerobiia > Halobacteroidales > Halobacteroidaceae > Natroniella. The sequence goes on from NZ_CP175562.1 coordinate 1,889,019, forward strand.
GCTGTCATCAAACTCTCGACAAAGATATGGGGTACTGTCAATACTGTTGGCGTTCCATTGACAAAGATTGCAATTCTACCTTCTAAGAGCTTACCTGCTACTATATCAGGCTTTTCACTATTAGCCACCGTAGAAAAGACTGACAGTGGATGATCTACAATAAACTCTTCTATATAACCTGACTCTAAGATAGCATCAATTTCTATCCTACTAACTCTACTCCTTACCTCATCTACAATCTTCTCATTAGCAATTCCCTTTATATAAGCTAAACAGACATTTGTCTTGGTCTGCTGACCTAATGTAATCTGTTCTAACTTTAAATTAGAATTATTCAGCTTCCGCCTTAATAATGATGTATTTACAGATAGAGTTTCAACAAAGCTCTCTTTAGGCCCTCTGATTGTAGTCTCTACTTCTGGCTTCTCCACTGCTCTACTCTCAAAAGCAACACTATCAATCAAGATTGCTCTTTGCTCTCCAGCCAAAAATAAAGCAGCCTTACCACCTGTCACCCCTTCAACCACCTCTTCTATCGTAAATGCTTCGCCTATATTAGGAGTAGAAATGATTGATTTGGTTATCTTTTTTAAATCAATTGCTTTTTCTGTACTATTCATCAATGGTTTTAAAATATTCTCACTCATAATCTTCTCTTCAGTCAATCCATCAATAAAGACTAAAAAAGCATCTTTAAGGTTATATTTAGTGACTGAAAATTCTCTAATACAGATATCATAATTATCAGCAAAGACATCTTCAATTAAGGTTTGATTCTGCTTTAATCTCTTTACTATCTTCTTCCCCTCTACCATCTCAGTAGGGAGTTGATCTTGATCTTTTTCTTGTTTACTCTTTAATAATAGCCAAAGCTTAATTTTATCTAGCAGTTTTTGAAACACTATGTAACCTCCAAGTAAAAAGACCTATGTCTTTTTTAGTCTAAGTTTAAGCAATCTAAAACTTTTAATAAATCAATTCTTTAGTATTTTTACCCACCAAATCAAATATTATTCTCTCCACCTAAAAACAAAATGACCTACGATCATAGTCTAAGGATAAGTTTAAGGTTAAGTCTGAGTCTAAGTAACCCATTTAAAAAACTTAAAGCTAAAAAATCAGCCACAATCCTTTAAAAAATATAATTTTCTCAATCATAAAAAAAGGGCCAACATCTTTAGCAAAAAGATGTTGGCCCTTCCTCTGTTTTATTATTTTGCTTTTACTGTTTTTACTTAAACTTAAACTCAACCTCAATCTTAAGCTTAACCTTAACCTAATTCACCATATTCTTTTATTCCTTGCTCATCAAGTAATTCAATCCACTCTAGCAGACTCCTACCCTTAATAACTAACTTTTTGTCTAACTCTGCTAATGGCTTCAAAACAAAAACCCGTTCTTGAATTCTAGGATGGGGAACGGTCAACTTCTGATCACTCAAAGCCAAGTCACCATATAATAAGATATCAACATCAATACTCCTTGGCCCCCACCTAATCTTCCGTTCTCTATCTAAATCCTTTTCTACCCCTTGACACTCTGCTAACAATTGATAAGGGGCCAACTCAGTCTTAACTTCCAAGCAAAGATTTAAAAATTTATCCTGCTCAGTATAGCCCCACGGCTCAGTTTCATAAACCTTAGAAACCTTGATCAATTCTGTCTTAGGAAAATTAGAGATCAACTCTACTGCTTCTTTCAAATTCTTTTCTTTATCTCCCAAATTTGTTCCTAATCCTAAATAAACTGACTCCATCTTAACTACTCCCTCGACTTCTGGTGATCTCTACTCCAAAGTGATCGAATATAGCATCAACAGGTGCTTCAGGCTTCTTAATTCTAACCATCACTTCTTCAACCTTAGAAAAATCCTCTAAAATACTACTGGCTATATCTTCGGCTACAGCTTCGATCAAATTATAAGTTTGAGCATAAAATACCTCTTTGATTACTTCATAGACTTCAGCATAGTTAATTGCATCATCTAATTGATCACTTTGACCAGCTTTTCTTAAATCTGAATATAACTCCAAATCTATAAAGAACTTCTGGCCAATCTCATTCTCTGCACTCAATGCTCCATGATAACCATAAAAAGCTAAATTATTCAAGATTACTTTATCCATTATTCATCCCTACTTTCTAAAGATAGCATCAGTTACTTGAGCAGCCCTTAAATTCTCCTTAATATCATGAACCCTAACGATATCTACACCATGCATAATGCCCATTACAGTTGTAGCTACCGTTCCTTCAACCCGCTCTTTTGGAGGTAAATCTAATATTTCACCTAACATTGACTTTCTAGAAGTACCTAGCAATAAAGGATGTCCTAACCCCTTTAATTCTGATAACCTTCTCACAATTTCCATACTTTCTTCAGCACTAATCCCAAAACCAATTCCCGGATCTAAGATAATATTTTTCTCTTTAACCCCTGCACCTTTAGCAAGATCAATACTCTTTCGTAGAAAATTCTTAATTGAACCAATAATATCTCCTCTATCATTACAAAAGCGACCATTATACATTGCTACAACTGGCACATCATACTCTGCAATTACCTGAGCCATATCTTCATCCCATTGTAACCCCCGCACATCATTAATAATATCTACTCCTAGCCCTAAAACCTCTTTAGCTACTTCTGCTTTATATGTATCAACAGAGATAGGAACACCAATTTCAGCTACAAGTTTATTTAATACAGGAGTCAACCTTCTTAACTCTTCTGCAGCACTTACCTTCTCCGATCCTGGGCGAGTCGATTCTGCTCCGATATCAATAATATCTGCACCTTGAGCTACCATCTTTTTGGCCCGTTCTACTGCTTCATCCTTCTGGAAGTATTCTCCTCCATCTGAAAAGCTATCAGGAGTTAAATTTAAGATTCCCATGATATATGTTTTAGAACCAAAATCAAACATACTATCCCTCCACTATTTTGATATATTGTGTCACTTCGTGACACAGCCGTCAGCTATCAGCAAACGGTTTTGTTACGGAGAGTCTTTTTAAGACTCGTTGGATCAGTCGTGAACCAGTTCAAAACCTTTAAAACCAAAACCTAAAACCACTTAACCCCTTAAAACCAAAAGCTTAAAGCTTGTTTTGAATTTGACTTTATAATTTTGCTTTTCCTACAGGTCAAAAAATTTGACCTTCCGTGATAAAGACCATCTGCTGATAGATGAGGACTGACAGCTATTTATTATTAATCAAAGACATTACTTCATTTCTAGCAGCAATATCCTCAGTAAATTTACCTCTAACTGCTGAAGTTATCGTCTTGGCCCCAGGCTTTTTAACTCCTCTCATTGTCATACACATATGTTCCGCCTCAATTACCAACACTACACCATACGGCTCTAAAACTTCCATTATATTATCTGCCACTGTCTTGGTCATCCGCTCTTGCAGTTGGGGCCTTTGAGCTATTGTTTCTATAACCTTAACCAATCTTGAGAGTCCAGTTACCCTACCATCTTTGGGGATATAAGCTACATGTGCCTTCCCAAAAAAAGGTATCAAATGATGTTCACAGATTGAATAAAAGTTTATATCCTTTAATAATACCAACTCCTCATAACCTTCATCTTCAAAATGAAGCTCGAGCATCTCTTTAGAATCTTTATTGACCCCAGAAAAAATCTCTCCATACATCTTTGCTACCCGCTCTGGAGTATTCCTCAGCCCCTCCCGTTCAGGATCTTCACCTATCGCCTCTAAAATATCTCTAACAGCATTCTCTATCTTCTTAGTATCCACTTCACTCACCCCTTCTAAATTTTAAATTATATTGTCTAGTTCAAATTAAAAACTATATGTCTTTTCCTTAAAACACTGATCAATTTGAGTAAATAATCGGTTATCGTCCTCATACGATACATCTCGAATCTCTCTAACCTTAATCAAATCTATCAAACTATTAGTAGCAAATACAGCCTGGAATTTATCCAATTCATCCAACTTAATCCTAGCTAACTCAAATTCAATTCCTAATTCCTTAACTAGCTCAATTACTTTACTTCTAATTATCCCTGGTAACAAACCCAAATCACTCCTAGGAGTTACTACTTTGTCTCCTTTAATAAAGAAGAGATTAGTCATCGAACCTTCTAGTACAAAATCATCTAAATTAACGAATAATGCTTCATCATATCCTTGCTTCAATGCTGCTCGTTTAGAATAGAGACTGGCAAAGTAATTGGTTGTTTTGTACTGATATAAAGTACTCTGCCCTCTCTTAAGTGGGGCCAACATCAATCTATAACCCCGCTGATAATCATCTTTTTGATAAGGAATCTCACGCGTAGAAAAATTATACCCCTCATCACAGACTGTAATCCGCAATGCCTTATCTTCCATCCCTTCTACATAATCCAATATCTCTTGCTCTAAATCTTGCTTACTAATCTCAAACGAAATTTCCAAATCAACAACTCCATCATACAGCCTATCTAAATGCTCTTCTAAAAATATAACTCTACCATCAATCACCTTCATCGTTTCAAATAATCCCACACCGAACCTAGCCAGCTCACTGCTAAAGGAGAGCTTATCCTTCATAATATCCCCTCACAGCAGCCATTATCGACTTAGCTTTATCAAGTGTTTCATCATATTCCTCTTTTGGATTAGAATCCCAAGTTATTCCACCACCAACTTGGAAATAGATATCATCAGCCTTCTTAACAATAGTTCTAATTGCTATATTTAAATCGAGATTACCATCAAATCCAAAATAACCTATCGAACCTGTATAAACATTTCTTTGTGTTGGTTCTAACTCATCTATAATCTCCATTGATCTAATCTTAGGTGCACCCGTAATCGAACCGCCTGGAAAGGTTGCTTCAATCAGATCAATTAAATCATTCTCTTCTTTCAACTCTCCTTCTACTGTAGCTACTAAATGATGTACATTAGCATACTCTTCTAACTCAAACAGCTCAGGAACTTTAACCGTTCCTGTCTTAGAAACCCTCCCTAGATCATTTCTTTCTAAATCAACGATCATTAATAACTCAGCCCGATCCTTTTCACTATTATATAACTCTTCTTTAAGTCTCAAATCTTCCTCAGGAGTCTCACCACGAGGCCTAGTCCCTTTAATCGGTCTTGTTTCCACTACCCGATCTTCAACCTTAATAAATCGCTCAGGCGAATTAGAAAGAATATCTACCTCAGCAAAATTTAAAAAAGATCCAAATGGGGCTGGACTGATCCTTCTTAAATCTCGATATAATTCATAACTTGACATCTCCACTTGACCTCTAAATCTCTGCGTCAAATTGGCTTGGTAGATATCACCAGCCATAATATAGTCCCTAACTTGTTCAATTGCTTCTAAATAATCATCTCTTGCAAAGTTAGACTCTATTTTAACCTCAGGGTAATCCGACTGTTGATAACAAATAGCTGGTATTCCTTCTTGCTCCCCTACTTCAATTCGCCTCAGCACCTCTGTCATTAATTTCTCTTCTTTGGCTGGATCAAGATCTGGGGTAGCTAGGTAAGTCTTATCCTCTAAATGATCAACAACTATTACCCAATCATATAATCCAAAGTAGAGATCAGGTATCTTGACATCATCTAACGCTGTCCGTGGCAAACTCTCTATATAATGGCATAGATCGTAGGATAAATAACCTACTGCTCCTCCAACAAATGGAAGATGAGTCTCATTTTTAACTTCATAGTTAGCTAGTTCCTCTCTTAATTCGTCTAATGGGTTTAAATCGCTATCCTTATACTTTAAGATCTTAAATGGATTAGCACTTATAAAAGAATATCTCCCTAATCTATTTTCATGTAATGAACTATCAAGAATAAAACTATGGTCATCATTTTTAAATAATGTATATAATTCGAATACATCTAGGTCTGTCCTAACTTCTGTGATCATTGCTACTTGCCCCTTTTGCTTCAATAATAAAGTTCTTTAGTAAATTATGTCCCTGCTCTGTCAAAATTGCTTCAGGATGAAATTGAACTCCTTCTAACAGATAATCTCGATGTTTAATTCCCATAATCTCTCCTTGCTCAGTCTCGGCTGTAACCTCCAATTCTTCTGGTAAACTATCCCTTTCTACAATCAGAGAGTGATACCTTGTTACCTTTAAAGGGTTGTTAAGACCTTTGAAGACACCTTTGTTTTGATGTTCAATAGCATGCACCTTACCATGAACAGGCTTCAATGCTTTAACTACCTTACCTCCAAAGACATAAGCAATAACTTGATGCCCTAAACAGATTCCTAAAATAGGTTTCTCCCCTTTAAAATGACTCACTACCTTTCTTGAAATTCCTGCTTCTAAGGGAGTACAAGGGCCAGGCGAAATAACTATCAACTCTGGATCTAACTCTTCTATCTCCTTAATCGTAATCTTATCATTCCGTTTAACTACTAGCTTCTCTTCTAATTCTTGTAAATATTGGACTAAATTATACGTAAATGAGTCATAATTATCTATCATTAGAATCAATGGGAGTCCCCCTATCCCGACTTATTTTCAACATATAAAATCATTATTATGTGTATAGACTTACTTTTTATTGATTTCTAATATCAGTAGAAAAATTATCTTTACAATAATTTTAAGTAAATATAGCAACTACAAAAAAGTTCTTTAAAACTACCTCGAGAGTCTTTAAACTTGCAAGTTTTTGACTCACACAGATACTTACACTATTTTTTAACATCACTTATTATATCAAACCAATCTCAGTTTGGCAATTTTTCTAAATATTCAGATATTAATGTTTGGAATTAATAATAGATATTATCAAGCTGGCTACCCATCTAATGCTCAAATAATCGAACAAGCAAATAAAAAATTATTCAGCTACATAAAAAACCCCATTTGATTGGGGTTAGAGAAGATCCAATTCAAAACCTTTCCTTATTGAAAATCCTAAATTATTGATCTATTGATATAGAGTGGCACTTTAAGTGCCACAATATTCCTTATACTTCACTCTCAACTGCTTGCTGTAATGGCTTACTTTGCATAAACCACACCACAACTAAAATAACTAAACCAACAAAATCCGCTAATAAATAAGGCGTTAATAAAGCTAGCGCACCGACTAATAAAAGGAATCGTTCTACCATACTAGCTTCTCGCTTTAAATAACCTAGTATTCCTCCTGCTAAAGCTAAAACGCTTATAATAGAGGTGGTTATAATCAAAACAACTTCTAAGGTATTAGTCTCAAGTAATAACATCGCTGGTGAATAGACAAAGACAAACGGAACTACAAAACCAGCAATTGCTAATTTAATCGCCATAATTCCCGTTTTAAAAGGATCAGAACCTGCAATTCCTGCTCCAGCATAAGCTGCTAATGCAGCTGGTGGCGTCAAATCTGCTACTACCCCGAAGTACAATACAAATAAGTGTGCAGCTAAGACTGGAACACCTAACTCTACTAAAGCCGGAGCTGCCATTGAAGCTAAAACGATATAAGTAGCTGTTGTAGGTAATCCTTTACCTAAGATAGTACAAGCAATCATCGTATAAAATAAAGCTAAAAATAAGTTCCCCTGAGCTAAAGAGATGATTAAGTTAGCAAATCTAAGACCTAATCCAGTCAAGGTAGTTACCCCTACTATAAAACCAACACAAGCACAAGCAGCTGCTACACCTAAAGCTGATTTGGCACCTTCTTCTAAAGTATCAACTATATCCTGCCAACTCATTCTTGTCTCTTTTCGTAAATAACATAATACAAAGGATAAAACAATCCCGACAAAAGAAGCTCTTAAAGGAGTATATCCACTAAATAAATAATAAAAAATAGCTACTAAAGGAATTATCATTTGGCCCTTTGTCTTCAAAACTTCAATAACCTTAGGAACTTTCTCTTTACTCATTCCGCTTAACCCTAATCGCTTAGCTTCAAAATGAACCATAAAACCAACTGCCAAATAATATAATAAAGCTGGTAAAATAGCTGCTCTTGCTATCTTCATGTAAGGCACTCCAATAAATTCAGACATAATAAAAGCTGCAGCTCCCATGATTGGTGGCATTATCTGTCCACCAGTAGAAGCAGCTGCCTCTACTCCCGCTGCAAAGTAACCTTTATAACCTACCTTCTGCATTAAAGGAATTGTAAAAGAACCAGTTGTTACTGTATTAGCAACAGAACTTCCTGAAATTGAACCCATAAACCCACTAGAGATTATTGCTGCTTTAGCTGGCCCACCAGTCGTTCTACCTGTCAAGGCCATTGCCAAATCAATAAATAAATCACCCAACCCTGTTCTTTTAGCAAAAGCACCTAACAATAAAAATAAAAATACATAGGTTGCTGAAACTCCCAATGGAATACCAAAAATACCCTCAGTTGTAAAGTACATATGGCTAGCAATTCTGGTAAAAGAATAACCTCTATGTCCTAACATCCCTGGTATCTGTGGGCCAAAATAAGCATATAGCAGAAATAATACAGAAATTGCAGGCAATTCCCAACCAATAGCCCGCCTTGTTGCTTCTAAAACTAAAACAATTGCAATTACTGCCATTACTCTATCTAATGTAGTAAACACTCCTGCTCTGCTAACTAATTCTTGATAATTAACAACTAGATAACCACTGACAATAACTCCTAAAATAGCTAATAGATAATCAAACTTCCTTAACACCTTATTATTAGTCAACTGGTTATGAATTGGATAAATTAAAAAGATCAAGACTAAAACAAAACCTAAATGAACTGCTCGCTGATTCAAAGCTAATAAAACCCCAAATCCTGCTGTATAAAGATGAAATAATGACATCATAACTGCAAGCACCGTCACAAAACTTGCCATAATTCCCTTATATTCTTTCAACTCACCTATGACACCAACTTCTTCTAATAAATCTTCATCTACCTTCGCTTCTACATTGATTGGCTTGTCATCCATCTTACTACCTCCCTCTTCCAAACTCTAATTTTTTTATCAGTTATAAGATCTATTTTGACTCTTTTCATTGGTTCTACTACTTTATATAGTTCATATTCCTTATTCTCAATCAAAAATTTATGTTCAGTTTTATTTCCAATTAGCAGTGAAATACACTCTAACTTCTTGTCAATCCCCTTAATTTTAAATTTATCATCTCGAATACTATAATTATCTTTATCTGAAAAAGGCAAGCCAGCTCCATAAGATTGGTATTCAGTCCCTATTAGATATAACTGCCCCTCCTTAACTTGAAAAAACTCCCAAACGGGCGTTTTAGCTACTGAATGTAGATATCCAATTGCAAATTCCAATCCATCTTGGCTAGCAACTTCCCATCTAATATCTCCTGTTCCATCTTTAATTACTAATAATTCATCTTCTAATAAAAACAAACTGAATAGGATTATAATAGCTAATAATATCACAAGTGCTTTCTTAGAAAAAAAGCCCATAAAATGATATCCGGACATTAAAATCAATGCCCGGATTCCTCACCTCACTATCTAGAATTTATTCTACTTCATTAAAATATCTTTCTGCTCCTGGGTGAAGAGGTATGGTCATTCCAGCTTGAGCTGTATCAACAGTAATCTCTTCTGCTCTATCATGAGCACTGATTAATCTGTCTCGATTCTCAAATATAGCCTCAGTAATCTCATAAACTAAATCCTCTGGCAAATCTTCTTGGACAATCAATGTTGCCTGTAAAGCAACTGTACTTACTTTAGAATCTTGACCTCGATAAACATTAGCCGGAGCTTCAACCCCAGTCAAATAAGGATACTTAGAATTTAATTCATCTATCTGCTCTTGACTAAAGTTCAATAAATCAATATCCTGCGTTGCAGCAACATCCATTACTGCTGCTGTTGGAAGACCAGCTGTTAAGAATGCAGCATCAATCTGTCTATCAGACAATCTACCAGCTGCTTCAGCAAATGATAAATAATCTTCATCTAAATCATCATATGTAATTCCAAATGTATTTAAAATTTGACTAGCATTTGCTTCTACTCCACTACCAGGAGAACCTACTGCTACTCTTTTACCTTTCAAATCAGAAATTTCTTCTATTCCTGCATCTTCCCTAACTACAATCTGAATAACTTCAGGATATAAAGTTGCAACCCCTCTCAAATTTTCTACCGGCTCATCAAATTGCTGTACTCCATCGTAAGCATAACTTGCTATATCATTTTGAATAATCGCTATTTCAACTTCTTGATTACTAATCAATCTAACATTTTCAACAGAAGCTCCTGTTGATTGGGCAGAAACACTTAGGTTAGCAACCTCTTCGTCAATCAAATTTGCCATAGCTCCACCAAGCGGATAATAGACACCTGCTGTTCCACCAGTACCAATTGAAAAATATTCAGTCTGAACTGCCTCCTCTGAGCCACACCCCACTAAGCCTATTGTTAAAACTAATAATGTAACTACACATAAAATTGCTTTTTTACTTTTAAACATTTTTTACTACTCCCTTCTTCTTTACCCAGTTCAATTAAATTTACCTTTTTAAAAAACAAATCATAACTTAAATACCCTTCCTAATGCATCTCTATCAATTGATGCTTCATAATTTCTCCTTTCTATTAATTAATTCCTAATAGCTTTACTTTATTACAAATCCTCTAATTAATATTACTAAAATTGCTACTATTTCTATTTAGCCCTAATTAACTTAAATAATATATGTCTATTATAATCTTTTTACAATTCTATGTCAAGTTAGCGTTAGTTATTCATGGTTGTTTTTAGAAAAGTAATAAATCTTTTTTTAAATATAACATCACTTTCTAATATAATACAATTATAGTATCGCTGTACAAAAAAATCTATTTGTATGTCAATTTTTTGTGCTCTTAGTAAACATAAAGAAGCGATTGATACTTAAGTATCAATCGCTTCAAAACTATTCTTATTGATAACTTGGATGTAACCAAACGCCCGTTAATGGTTCTTCTCCTCGAGCAGTTACCTCAAAGTCATTCACAAACGGCTTAGTCAATACAGTATTAGAATAATAGTAAATTGGCATCCACGGTGCATCTTTTATCAATGCTTCATTAATTTCTGAATATAATTCTGTACGTTCAGAACCTGGTGCCATGCCACGACCTTTTTCTAACATTTCATCTATTTCTGGATCATCATACCAAGATCCATTAGTTGCTCCAATATTACTAGAATGAAAGTTATTATATAAGAAGTTATCTGGATCAGGATAAGTTGATACCCAACCTAACCTAAACATTTCAGTATCTCCTTCATCAATTTTTTCTAAATAAGTTCCCCACTCTACATTTACCAAGTCAACATCAACATTAATACTTCGTAAGTTAGCTTGTAAAGCCTCTGCTACACTCTGATTTGCATCATCTGTATTATAAGCAAGCTCATAAGTGCCAGGTAACCCATCCGGATATCCTGCTTCAGCTAATAACTCCTTAGCTTTTTCAGTATCTTGCTCATAATATCCTTCTAATTCTGGATCATAACCGTCCATTCCAGGAGGCAGGATTCCTGTAGCAGGCTCTTCAATTCCAGCTCTAATAACATTAACAATAGTATCTCGATCAATAGCATAATTAAGTGCTTTTCTTACCTTAAGGTTATCAAATGGTTCCTCTTGGACATTGAACCCAAAATAATATGTTCCTAAACGAGGTTCAACAACTAATTCTTCATCAAATTCTCCTGAATTTAAGATACGCTCCATCTGTCCATCTGGAAGGTCACCATCGATCTGTTCATAAATATTGCCCTGTTCATACTCAGCAAATGCTGAAGAAGACTCAGAAATAACTCTAAAGACAACCTCATCTAAATAAGGAAGCCCTTCTACATAGTAATCATCATTTCTTTCTAGAACAATTTGATGGTCACTTTGCCATTCTACAAATTCAAATGGCCCAGACCCGACAGGATTATTAGCAAAATCATCATTACCATATTTTTCTACTGCATCTTGTGGTACAATTGAAGCACTATCTACTGCCAAAATAGATAATAGTGGAGTATATGATTCTTCTAACTGAAATTGTACTGTATAATCATCCACAGCAATTAAACCAGGTACTTCATCAATTTCTCCATCTCGAAATTCACTTGCACCTTCAACCCGATCGTAATAATTAGCTCGATCTGATTGAACTGCTGGGTCCAAAATCCTAGTAAAAGTAAAGACTACATCATCAGCAGTTACTTCACTACCATTGTGGAACTTGACACCTTCTCGCAAATAAAAAGTCCATGTCAATCCATCTTCACTTATTTCCCAATCTTCAGCTAAGCCAGGAACAACCTCTGCATCGCCTTCAAATTCTACTAATCTGTCAAAAATATTTTCAATAACTCGTGAAGAGACATTATCCGTAGAATGCGCTGGATCTAAAGTAGGAGCATCAGATCCTAACCTAGCATAATAAGTACCGCCATACCTATCATCTTCTGTAACTTCTGCTGCCTCTTCTGTTGCTTCTTCTACTCCTCCACAGCCAATAACTAAAGTTGCTACTAAGACTAATACCAAACAAATACCAAATGATTTTTTAAACACTTTAGTTCTCCTCCTCAAATACTTATATATATTTATTAAATTAATAGTTTAAACTATTAATTTAACATCTCCTCTTAGTCAACTAAATGACAAGCTACAAAATGTTCCTCTTCTTTTTCTACAAACTCTGGGGTTTCTCTTTTACAAAGATCCTTTGCAAATGGACACCGAGTATGAAAAGTACAGCCACTAGGAGGATTAATTGGACTAGGTACATCCCCCTCTAAAATAATCTTCTCCCTTTTCACCTCAGGATCAGCAACAGGAATAGCCGATAGCAATGCTTTTGTATAAGGGTGTTTAGGATCTTCATATAATTTATTCTTATCTGTCAACTCAACCATTCTCCCTAAATACATCACAGCCACTCGATCACTAATATGACGTACAACACTCAGATCATGAGCTATAAAGACATAAGTCAGCTCTAACTTTTCCTGTAAATCCTTCATTAAATTAACCACCTGCGCCTGAACAGAAACATCAAGTGCTGAAACAGGCTCATCACAGACAATCACTTTAGGATCAACAGCCAAAGCTCGAGCAATCCCTATCCTTTGTCTTTGCCCTCCACTGAACTCATGAGGATATCTAGATACATACTCAGGAACTAAACCTACTTTTTCCAGTAATTCCTTCACTCTTCTTTTCTTTTCTCTTCCTTTAGCCAAACCATGAATCTCTAGCGGTTCACCAATAATATCCTCTACTTTCATCCTTGGATTTAAAGAAGCATAAGGATCTTGAAAGATCATCTGCATCTCTCTGCGCAGACTACGTAACTCTTTTTTATTTAACGAATGAATATCTTGACCTTCAAATAAGACCTGCCCCTCAGTGGCATTTAATAACCTCAATAAGGTTCGACCGGTTGTCGATTTACCACAACCAGACTCACCAACTAAACCAAGAGTCTCTCCCTTTTTAACATTAAAGTTCAATCCATCTACTGCTTTAACTACTTCTTGTTGTCTATTGAAAATACCTCCCTTAACTGGGAAATGTTTCTTTAGATTTTTAACTTCTAAAATTGCTTCTGCCATCAACTTCACCTCCTATTCTGCTCTCAAATCTAATAAATCATGCTTCCAGCAACGGACAATATGACCAGAATTAATCTCTTCTAATTGAGGTTCATACCGCTGGCATTTGTCATCTGCATAATCACAACGATTAGCAAACTTACAACCTGCTGGAAAACTGAATGGATCAGGTACAACTCCTCTAATTGGTTCTAAACGACTAGCATCTGACTTTAATCTAGGTATTGAGTTCATTAATCCAGCAGTATAAGGATGCTGTGGATTCTTAAATAATGTCTTAACATCGGTCTTTTCTACAACCCTTCCACCATACATAACTGCAACCTCATCTGCCACTTCAGCAACTACTCCCAAATCATGAGTAATTAACATAATGGCAGTTTCAAACTCCTCCTTTAAATCCTGCATCAATTCTAAAATTTGAGCTTGAATAGTTACATCTAGGGCAGTCGTAGGCTCATCAGCAATCAACAGTTCAGGATTACAAGCTAAAGCAATAGCAATCATTACTCTCTGTCTCATTCCACCACTCAATTGATGGGGATGCTCATGAGCTCTCTGCTCAGGAGAGGGAATCCCTACCTTTTCTAACATAACTACCGCTTTTTCTAAAGCCTCTTCCTTATTTAAACCTTGGTGTAATCTAAGCACCTCAGCAATTTGATCTCCAACAGTATAGACAGGATTTAAAGAAGTCATCGGCTCCTGAAAGATCATTGAAATCTCATTTCCTCTGATCTTTCTAATTTCATTTATAGGTTTATCAAGTAAGTTCTCACCCTTGAAGTTTATTTCTCCACCAACAATCTCACCAGGAGGATTTGGAATCAACTGCATAATTGATGATGCTGTTACACTCTTTCCTGAACCAGACTCACCAACAACTCCTAATGTCTGGCCTTTTTCAATACTAAAGCTAACTCCCTCTACCGCTTTAATCGTTCCTTTAGATGTAAAAAAGTACGTTTGCAAATCATTTACTTCCAAAATAGTATCCCCCATCTAATTCACCTCCCTTAATCTCTCATCTTTGGATCTAATACATCACGTAAGCCATCTCCAAATAAGTTTAAACCTAAAACAGTAATCATAATCGCCAACCCAGGAAACCACATCATCCGTGGATCACTTCTTAAATAATCTCTACCAGCATTCAACATTAATCCCCAGCTTGGCATCGGTGGCTGAGCTCCTATTCCTAAAAAGCTCAATCCAGCTTCAGCTAAAATAGCACCAGCCACTCCTAACGTAACCGTAACAATAATAGGTGCTAAACAGTTAGGAATTACATGTTTAGTCATAATTCTAAAATCTTTAGCCCCTAATGACCTTGCGGCTTCAATATACTCTTCCTCTTTTAAAGACATAACTTCTCCTCTTACTATCCGTGCTAAACCAGGCCAGGTTACCAATCCTAAAGCAAGAAAAACCTGTTCAATACCTGGATCTTGAAAAGCAGCCATAATAGCAATTGCAAATAACAAAAATGGAAAAGCTAAAAACACGTTAATGAAATAAGAGATTATATCATCAATTATCCCTCCATAATATCCTGCTATTGCTCCCAGAGTAATTCCAATTACCAATGCAATAAGCTGGGTTATAACTCCTACAATTAATGAAATTCTAGTTCCATAGATAATTCTACTTAATATATCCCGCCCCAATCTATCTGTCCCCAATGGATAAGATAAACTTGGCCCACTCATCGATAACTCTACTCGTCCCTCCTCCATTACTGGAGAATAATAAGGATCATGTGGAGCAAGCAATGGAGCAAAAATAGCAACAAAAATAACAACTAAGGTAATTCCTAAACCGATCATAGCCATCTTGTTTTTTCGTAATCTTCTCCAGCCATCCTTCCACTGACTGTAAGTTTCAACCTCTTCAACTTCTATATTTCCCTCTTTAATTTCTGGCTCAACACTCACTAGTAACCCTCCTTCTTACTTTCTTTAAAATTTAAAAATCACATCTAATAGATTAATCATATCTGATTCGTGGGTCTAATACTCCATAACTTAAATCAACTAATAAATTAACTATAATGAAGACTGCTGCTAAAAAGAGTACTGTCCCTTGTATCAAAGGAAAGTCACGTCTAAAAACTGCATCTATAGCCATTCGTCCTATACCTGGCCAAGAAAAGGTAACCTCAGTCAAAACTGTTCCTCCTAATAAATAGCCAAGTTGAGTTCCAATTACCGTAATAACAGGTATCATAGCATTTCTCAAAGCATGCTTGATAATGACTATTTTTTCAGCCAGCCCTTTTGCACGAGCAGTCTTAATATAATCTTTATTTATTATTTCTAGCATACTTGAACGTGTCATACGAGCAATATAAGCTGCTTGTCTACTCCCTAAAGCTATCGCAGGTAAGATTAAATGTCTAAAACTTCCATAACCTCCTACTGGTAATAGATTGAAATTAACAGCGAAAATCACTATCAATACTAACCCAAGCCAATAAACAGGCATTGAAACTCCAACCATTGCTCCACTCATAAAAACATAATCCCAGAAAGAATAAGGTTTAATTGCTGAAACAATACCAGCTGTTACTCCCATTATAATCGCTATCAGCATTGCACTAGTTGCTAGCATAGCAGTAGCAGGTAAGCGAGATAAAATCATATCCATCACTGGCCTTCTAGTGGTATATGAAATACCTAAATCACCTCTAGCGGCATTTCCGATAAACCTTCCATATTGTACAATTAGAGGATCATTTAACCCCATCTCCTCTCTAATCATCTCCATTGTATCAGGGTCGGCATTAGTACCCATAGCAATTCGAACTGGATCTCCTGGTACAAAAACAAAATTTAATAAAAAAGTTATCGTTGCAATACCAATCAATATTGGAATCGCCATAGCACCTTTACGTATAATATATGTTAACATCTCTACCACCTTTCTATAAATAATTTAGTATATTTTAAAATAGTCAACTATTAACTTACAGTTAGCCTTCATTAAAATCATCTTGTCCAATTAATAATTATAAGTAACCTTAACTTTAAAAAAACTTAACTTTAAAAATTTATAATTTAAATTAAAAAAAAACTTATCTGGTTGATTAAAAAAAGAAATAGAACTTAATATAAAAGTTTATTGCAACGATAATTTTTTATATTTATATCAATAAAGTTATAAACTAAACAAAAAAATTATTAGAGTAACAACTTTTACTTAAGTTTATGTCACCTCCCTTTAACCTTTATCTATTTCTTTCACCAGAACTTTAGTCGAGCAATATCATAATTATATATATTTTTTGATTTCTTGTCAAATTGTTGTATTTTTATTAATTCTTTTGCAAATTTATTCAATTATCCCCTGTCTATAAATTAGCTATTTCTCCAAGTTCATCCCTTAACTTACTAAAAAATCTTTTTCTTTCAGTCAAAAAGGTTCCATTTAGAATCATACTTTCAATATTCTAACCTTTATAAAAAGAAAAAAGCTGGTGCTTGATTAGAAAGCACCAGCTTTTTTAGAGACTCATTAAATTTTGTAAACCTTCATATTTTTATGGATCTGACCACAAATTATTTCAATTAATCTCGATAAATATAACGATAAATTAAATGAGTTCTTACAACTCTACTGACATATTTTCTTGTTTCAGCAAATGGAATTTGATTAATTGTTTCATATTTCCCATCCCACTGCTCTTCATACAACCACCTTTTCACATTCCCTTGGCCCCCATTATAAGCAGCAATTACCATCGTTCTATTATCAAACTGTTGTTGCAACTCTGCTAAATACCAACTACCATATTTAATATTGAGCTCTGGATCATACAAATCATCATTTGAAAATTGCTGATTATCCAATTTTTCAGCAATCCATAAGCCAGTCCGAGGCATAATCTGCATCAATCCACGAGCACCTTTAGCAGAAGTAGCTTGAGGTCTAAATTTACTCTCTACATAAATAACCGAAATAATTAAGTAAGGATCTAGATCATACTTTTTTGCCTCAGAAAATATCAACTCCTGATAATCAAGTGGATAAACCAACTTTAAAATATCTTTGTGTGTTATGAATAAAAAGCTGCTCAGCAATAGAAAGATTAATAGCCATGCTATCTTTTTAAATTCAATTTTCATAATCAACACTCCAATTCTTACAATTAAGGTAATTCCTTTAAAATATTATTGCCTGGAACATAATAATATTAATTATTAGGTTTGACCTTATTCCACAGCTGCCTTAATTCTTTTTTTAATTCTTTTTTAGTGACATTATTATCAATAATTATATCTGCATAAGCTTTCTTTTCAGCAAGTGGCATTTGAGACTCAACCCTAGCCACTGCAGCTTGATAATCAAAATCATTTCTAGCCATTAATCTTTCAACTTGAACCTGTTTGGGAACATAGACCAACCAAACTTGTTCAAATAAATCTATCATTCCTGCTTCAATTAACAAAGGGACTTCAACTATAACTATTTCATTTTTCTGTTCTAACTTCTTTAACCGCTCCTTTATCTCCCTAATAATAATCGGATGGGTCAGTTGATCTAATTTCTCTTTAGCATTAGAATCATTAAAGATAATCTCTCCTAATTTATCACGGTTAATTTGATTATTAGGTAATAAAATATCTTCTCCAAAATATTTAACAACTCTCTGCCAAACCTCTTGTTGAGGCTCCATCAATCTATGAGCAATCTTATCAGCATCTAGTACTATCGCCCCTAATTCCTTTAAATAATTCGCAACCGTACTCTTGCCACTAGCAATCCCACCCGTTAAACCAATTTTCAACTTAACTCCTCCTTTATCTACTTACAATAATTGAATCAATCCTAGTAAGATCAAGATTAATCCTGGTAATAACTTAACCTTATTACCAAATCTACTTAAGTTTATATTCTTACCCAGATGAATCCCTAGTAATAACAAGAAGAACTTACAGATAAAAGTAGAAACTGAGGTGAATAATGGTTGGTAGCCAGCTAATCCAGCTCCAATACCACCACCAAAAGCATCCATAGCCAATGCAACTCCTAAGAAAACAGCCTCTTTTCTACTAATAGCTCCTGAATAGTCAAAGTCAGCCTTAACTGGCTCCTGTAAAATGTTTACAATTAGTCCTAAAGAGCTGATCCTGATACTCAATAATTCTTTAAAATCTAATTCAGCCCCCTCAATTTCATCGCTACTGTCTGCTAGTAAAATATGTAGTGATTGATAGAATAACCAGATCCCAATTACAATTAAGATTAACCCTCCAACTCTCTCAGCCCAAACTGGAGAAATAAATGAAGTCAATACATTTCCTATACTCATTGCAATCATCATTGTAAATCCAGAAGCAATACTGATAATTAATAATGGTAATATATCAATCTTGATACCTTTTAGACCATAAGTAACCCCTACTGTAAAACCATCTAAACTGACTGCAAACGCCAAGATAAAAGCAGCAATTAAATTAATAGTTATCCCCCCTTTTTTCTTTTATATATATGCCAAAGGGGGATAAGCCGTGATTAAATAACCTCTTCCCAACGATGATAATGCTTTTCTAATTCTTTTTGAACCTCTTCATATTCCTCAGTTAAATCTGCTACTTTTTTGGGATCAGCATAAATATCTTCAGAACCCAGCTTAGTTTCTAATTCTTCAACTCGCTCTTCTAGCTCTACTATCTTTTCTTCTAATTTCTCTACATTAACCTCATTTTGTTTATTAGTAGACCTTTTTATCTCTTTTTCTTCTCTTATTTCTTTTTGAAGCTCCCGCTCTCGAAACTCCTCTCTTTTTAACTCTTCTCTATAATCTGAATAAGTACCTATATATTCAGTTAGTTTACCATCTTTAAGAGAGAATATTTTATTAACTAATCGATCTAAAAAATAACGGTCATGAGAAATAACTAAAATAGTCCCAGGATAATCAGCCAATGCCTCCTCTAATAACTCCTTGGCATCAATATCTAAATGGTTGGTCGGTTCATCTAATAATAGTAGATTAAAATCCTGAATAGATAACTTAGCCAAGGATAGTCTTGCTTTTTCCCCTCCACTTAGCATCTCTACTGTTTTAAATACATCCTCTTCCTTGAACAAAAAACGGGCCAACACCTTACGAGCTTGGCTGGTAGTTACTCCTTTAACCTTTTGTAACTCCTCAATAAGATTATTCTCTAAGCTCAAATCTTCATGCTCTTGTTGATAATAACCAACTTTGACCTTACTACCCCACCTAGTTTGACCTTTATCTGGTTTAATATCTGCTAATAATAACCGAAAAAGAGTCGATTTACCACTACCATTTGGCCCGACTAAAGCAATCTTTTCACCACGATAAATCTTAAAATCAATCTTTTCAAAGAGCTTTTCATTCTCAAACGATTTCTTCAACCCTTCTACCCTTAAGACCTCTTCTCCACTATTAGTCTTCAGCTTAAAATCAATCTTTGGTTTATCTAATGTAGGAGGGGGAGGAATCTTAACCATCCTATCCAACTGCTTTTGCCTGCCTCGAGCTTGTTTAGCATCGACTCCAGCCTTATTTTTACGAATATAAGCTTCCATCTTTTTTATCTTCTTTTGTTGTTGTTTATATTCTCTCTCCCAAGTCAATAGCCTTCTTGGTTTTTCTTCCAAATAAAAGGAGTAATTGCCCCTATATTGCTCCAACCTGCCTGCTTCCAACTCCCAGATTCGATTAACAACTTGATCTAAAAAGTATCGATCATGGGCTATCACTACAACTGCTCCCTCATATTCTTGTAAATAATCCTCCAACCATTCCTTAGCTTCTAAGTCAAGATGATTTGTAGGCTCGTCTAATAGTAATAACTCAGGTTGTTGTAACAAAAGTTTGGCTAACGCCGCCCTTGTCTTTTCTCCACCACTAAAAGAATCTATCCTCCTTGACCAATCACTTTCAGCAAACCCCAAACCACGTAAGACTCCTTTGATCTGGCTTTGGTATTGATAACCTTCCTTCCTTTCATACTCTTCTCGCAAGCGACTATACTTATTCATCACCTGCTCTAGAACGGATCCTTCTACTTGGCTCATCTTAACTTCTAGTTGATTTAATTTCTCTTCTAACTCAAATAGTTCCTGATAAACTCCTAATAATTCATCATATAACTTATTACCCAAATTGAGCCCAAAATTTTGGGCCAAATAACCGACCTCTAAATCATTAGCAACCAGAATCTCCCCTTGATCCAAAGATTCCTGCCCAGTCAATACCTTCATTAAAGTCGACTTCCCAGTTCCATTGGCCCCAATCAACCCAACTCTATCCCGTTTTTGAATCTGTAACGAAACATCTTGAAATATTAATTTTTCTGGATAAACCTTGGTTGCTTGCTTTAACTGTAATAATGCCATCCTAATTTATTCCTCCTGTTGTTGACAATCGGGACAAAAATAAGAACTACGCCCCCCTACTTTAATTCGTTTTAAACTACTACCACATCTTCTACACTCTTCACCTTCTCGGTCATAAACCCGTAAATAATTTTGGTAATTACCGGCCTGTCCACTAGCATCTACATAATCCCATTTAGTTGTCCCACGCTGTTCAATCCCTTCACTTAGCACCTTCCTAATTGCTCGATAAAGCTTTTCAACCTCTCTTTCAGTTAAGGTGTCAGCTGTCCTTAAAGGATGTATTTGAGCTAAATATAAACTCTCATCAACATAAATATTACCTAAGCCAGCTAAAAACCTTTGGTTCAGTAATAATGGTTTGATCCTACCTCGCCGAGAAGATATCATTTTTTCAAATCTAGTTACTGTAAACTCTGCTGTCAACGGCTCTGGCCCTAACTTAGTTAAACTACCAGCTTCTTGTAAATCTTTAACTAAATAAGTCCTAGTAAATTTTCTCTTACTACCTAATCTTAACTCATCACCATTTTTAAATTTCAAAAAAATATAATCATACTTATCACCCGAATCACCCTGTGAAGCATAAACAAAGCGCCCGGTCATTCTTAAATGGGTCACTAAATAGTATTCATTATCAAATTCAATCATAATATACTTTCCTCTTCTGCTAACCTTCTTAATAGAACTCCCTCTCAAAATCTTCTTAAATTCATTTGACTTAGGCTTAGCTATCAACTTCTCATTTTTAATTTTCACATCCGCAATTACCTGTTTTATAATTAATGGCTGTAATGTATCAACTACCGTCTGTACCTCTGGCAATTCAGGCACTTTATTTCCTCCTTTAGCAAATACTTAATAACTAACCTTGCTCTTTAAGAGTTGAAGAGTAAAATCTTTATCTTCTATTTTTTAACTCTTCCCAGCACTCAATATTAAAAGTTTTCTTCTAACATCTCCCATAACTCTATATCAGTCTTTTTCAATGATAACGGTTTGAAATTATGATTAACAAAAACATGAACTGTATTCCCCGTTGTTAATAACTTACCATCTTCATTACGAACTATCTTATAATCAAAAGCTATTCTTGTCTGTTTAAATTCCTTTACTTTTACATAAACATCAATTAAATCATCATAATAAGCTGGAGCATGATATTTACAGTTTGACTCCACTACTGCCAAAACAACCCCTCGCTCTTCTATCTCTTTATAATTAAATTCTAGTTGACGAAACATTTCTGCCCTGCCTACTTCAAACCAATGTAAGTAATTAGAATGATAAACTACTCCCATTTTATCAGTTTCTTGATAACTAACCCTAATTTGATGACTAAATTCCATCTTTTCATCCCCCTATTTTTAAATTTAATTAATAGTAGGGGCCAACGCCCCTACTGATCAATAATCAAACTCATCTAATAACCCATTTAATTGCTGATTTAGTTCAATTGAAGCCTCTTCATAACCATTAAAACCCTCTTCCTCAACTGCCGAAGTAGTAGCACAAGAAGTACAGCGGACAGTTAAATAATCAGAATTGAGACCAACTACTTCATGTAATGTATCCTCATAACAGATTGAACAATTATATAACCTTAAATCCACTCTGACCACTCCTTTCGTTTATAGGTTGCACAATTTCAAAAGGAGTATTCAGAATTTAAGAACCACTAATTGCTAACTCTTTAACCCTAAAGGTAGGAGTAGCAAAAGAACCAATCAATGGATTAAACTTAAGATCATTTCCTAGTTGATCAATATCCTTTAAAAAATCAATCAAGTTACCAGCTATTGTGATCTCACTGACAGCTCCTTTAATCTCACCATCTTCAATCCACTGACCTGTCGCACCTACAGAGAAATCACCTGAAATTGGGTTGGCTCCCCCAGTTACTAAACCAGAAACTTTATGGACATAAAAACCATTATCCACCCCAGCAATAATATCTGCTGGATCCTGATCACCTGGTGCTAAATAGAAATTACTGGGTGATACACCAGGAATCCCTCGATAAGAACCACGTTCAGCATTACCAGTAGATTTAACCCCATCTTTATTGGCAGTATAAGTATCATATAGATAATTGGTCAAGACACCATCTTTAATAATATCGGTTGGAGTTGAAGGAACACCTTCACTATCAAAAGGAGCAGTTGCTAATCCTTCTTCTAATAACCCATTATCGATAATATTGACATTTTCAGCTGCTACAAGCTGATCTAACTTATCAGCAAAAAGAGATCGCCCCTTTTGTACTGCTTCTGCTGTTAATGCTTGGGATAAGACATACATAAACATACTTCCAACCTTAGAGGTAAAGACAACCGGCGCCTTTTGAGATTCAACTTGCTTGGCCCCTAATAATTCAATAGCATTTTGAGCTGCCTCTTCTCCAGTAACAATCGGTGTTAATTCAGATAATGAACGACCATATGAAAGAGCTATCCCCGTCTGTTGGTCATCTTCTTGGCTAGCCTTAACATATAAGTAAGCATAGCAATCATTCGTTTTATAACTTTCATGTAGTCCATTCGAATTAGCAATCGTTACCTCTGTAATATAATCACCATAATTAGCACTTAAGACTGCATCAATCTGCTCACTATAATTTAAGGCTGCTTCTTCCATCTCTAATATTAGTGCAATTTTATCCTCAATCTCACTCTTCTCTAGAGCTGGATCGTAAATATCAAGTCCTTGATATTGATAATCTCCCTTTGGTAAGGTACGATAATGATCTTCCGTAGCTACTTCAGCATTAGCAATTGCTTCTTTAATTACTTCTTCTAATGAATCTTGATTGAAGTTAGCAGTATATGCAAATCCCATCTTATTATCAACAAAGATTCTAATCCCTAGCCCTTTAGCATGAGCTGCTTCTAGAGATTCTACCTCTCCTTGATAAACTTCAAGATCATTAGTAGTTGAAGTCTCATAATATAATTCAACATCCTCTGCTCCAAATTTTTGTGCTTTAGTAATTAACTCTTTCAAATCAAGGCTCATCTTACTCCCCCTTCCTTTCTGTACCACCAACAGTAATTTCGTCAACTAGTAATGTCGGCTGCCCAACTGCTGCTGGAATACTTTGTCCAGCTTTACCACACATTCCAGGGGCCAACTTGAGATCATTACCGACCATCGAAATCTTCTGTAAAACATCTATCCCCTTACCGATCAAGGTAGCTCCTCTAACAGGTTCAGCTAACTGACCATTTTTAATCATATATCCTTCAGCAACGGTAAAAACAAACTCTCCTGTTGCCGTCTCTACCTGTCCACCACTCAGCTTCTTAGCATATAACCCATCATCAACAGCTGTGATGATCTCTTCTGGATCAAAATCACCCGCTTCAATAAAGGTATTACTCATCCGTGGAACTGGCAGTGATTGATAAGAATCCCTTCTTCCATTACCGGTTGACGCTCGCTCATCTTTTCGAGCAGTCTTTAGGTCATACATATAATCTTTTAATATTCCATCTTCAATTAACACTGTCCGTTCAGCCTGTTGGCCCTCATCATCAATCCCAAAAGAGCCCCAACCATTCTTAATTGTAGCATCATCAACAGCAGTTACTACTTTAGAAGCAACCTGCTTACCAACTTGCCCAGCAAAGACAGAAGAGTTCTTTTGAACTAGATCGGCCTCTAAGCCATGGCCACACGCCTCATGGAATAAAACTCCACCAAAACCGTGATTGATTACTACTGGCATTTTACCAGATGGAGCAGATTTGGCCCCAAGCATTGTTACCGCTTGCCTGGCTGCCTCTTCACCTAACTTCTGCGGTGGATATTGATCAAATAATTCAAATCCAACCTGTAATCCAGGACTTTCACTACCGGTCTGAATCTTCTCGCCATCACTAGCAATAGCCTTAACTCTCATCCTAGTATGAATCCGTTCATCTTCAACATATAAGCCATCTGAATCAGCAATCATAATCTCTTGGGTATTATCAGCATAACTGATTATTACCTGCCTGATATTATCATCATAATTTAAAGCAGCTTGATTTGCTTCCTTCATCAACTCTGCTTTCTTCTTCTTAGCAACCTCTTCAGGCCTAATCTGAACTGGATGAACTTGATTAATAGTCCCTTTTCTTAAGTCGGTAATTGTTACTTTATTTTGACCTTGGCTTGCTGCTCCAGCAACCTTAGCAGTCTGTAATAAAGACTCTTTCGTTAGATCATCTGTATATGCATAAGAGACCTTATCTCCACTTAAGACTCGGATCCCAATTCCAAGATCATAGCCCGTCTTGACCCGCTCTAATTTAGAATTTTCCAATACTAAGGAATTGCTTTTAGCATTCTCAAAGAAGACTTCAGCAAAATCACCACCCCCTTCTAAAGCAACCTGTAATAACTGCCTAACCAACTTAGTTGATAACATCTCTTTCTCCCCTTTCAATTTCCTTCATTTTATTCCAATTATCACCATATTTTAGGTCAACCTCTAACTCAACCTCTAACTCAACTACTTGCTCCATCTTTTCCCTTATCAGCTGAGCAACCTCATCTAATTCAGCAGTAGGAGCTTCTAAAACCAATTCATCATGAACCTGTAATAAGATCTGACTACTAAACTCTCCTTTAGCAATTGAGTTAAAGACGTCTATCATCGCTAATTTCATAATATCAGCTGCTGTTCCTTGAATTGGAGTATTAATTGCCATTCTTTCTGCAAAACTACGCTGGTGATAATTCTTACTATTTATCTGCGGCAAATAACGCTTTCGATTAAAGATTGTGGTAACATAACCTTCCTTTTTAGCTTGTGCAATTGTATTATCAATATACCTCTTAACCTTTGGATAACGCTTAAAATAAAGCTCAATATACTCTTTAGCTTCTTGATTGCTGATATTAAGCCGCTTAGCTAATCCCCAATCACTGATCCCGTAGGCAATTCCAAAATTGACGGCTTTAGCTTTGCGCCGCTCTTCCCGACCAACTTCATCTAGGGCCAACCCAAAGATCTCACTAGCAGTCTTAGTATGGATATCAACCCCCTGCTGATAAGCTTCCTTCAACCCTTCATCCTGAGAGATATGGGCCAACACCCTCAGCTCTATTTGAGAATAGTCAGCAGCTAATAACTGCTTACCTTCCTCAGCAACAAAGACCTGTCTAATCTCACGTCCTTGCTCAGTTCTGATCGGAATATTTTGTAGATTAGGCTCTGCACTGCTTAAACGTCCAGTCGCAGTTACCAACTGATTAAATGTAGTATGGATCCTGCCAGTCTTTTGCTTTATATAATCACTCAATGGATCAACATAAGTCGACTTTAACTTAGTATAGGTTCGATATTCAGAAATCAACGGAATAATCTTATGTTGGCCCTTCAATTTCTCTAAAACACTAGCACTGGTCGAATAACCTGTCTTCGTCCTTTTAATTACAGGTAAGCCTAACTTTTCAAATAAGATGCCCCCTAATTGTTTCGGTGAGTTGAGATTAAACTCCTCCCCAGCCAATTGATAAGCCCGTTCTTCTAAATCAGCAATCTTTTCAGCCAACTTAGTCGATAATCGCTCCAACTCTTCAGAACTGACCTTAATCCCTGCCAGCTCCAATTGAGCCAACATACTGACCAATGGCAACTCAACCTCTCTAAATAATGATAACAATTCATTCTTCTCTAATTTAGGAACTAACTTCTCTTCTAAATCAAACAAAAGACTAGTCTTTAAGACCAATGACTCTTCTTCTGTAACATCTTCAATCTCTCGTTGCAGGTGGCTTACTACCAACTCTTCAAATTCCTTCTCCTTTTCACTAGGCTTTAAGAGGTAATCAGCTACCAATGGCTCAAAACTAAGTTTCTTAGTTTCAATTCCTTGCTGTAACAAATATCTGACCTGCTCTTTAGCCTCTACCATCAAAACTTCCTTAGTTGTGAAAATATCTTCTAACCAATTCAGTAACTTATCGGCAGTCAGCTTACAATAAAAGCTTTGTTCTGAAGTAGCTACTGCAACACCTACTAAATTCTGTTCTAACTTTGGCCCATTCAAATCCAAAGTTATAGCAATCTGGTCAGTTAGAGCCATCTTTTCTAACTCTTTTTGGCTTTCGATCAACTGATAATCAGCTATTTCTAACTTTTGATGACCACCTATCTGCGAGATCAAGCTACTAAATTCCAAATCCATAAATAGATCATAAACTCGCTGATTCTTATAATCCGATAAAACCAATCCAGAAAAATCAACCTCTAGTGGTACATCAACCTTTATTTCTGCTAACTTCTTACTAAGTTTGGCCCTATCTGCTTGCTCTCTTAAGGTAGCTTTTCGCTTTTTACCCCCTACTTGATCTATATTAGCCAAGACATTCTCTAAAGAACCAAACTCTTTTAATAATTTAGTAGATGTCTTCTTACCAATCCCATCAACACCAGGAATATTATCAGATTTATCACCCATTAACCCCTTCTTATCAATTAACTGTCGTGGCTCTAATTCATATTCCTCTCTAAACTTTTCTAAATCATAATCAACAATATCACTGATTCCCCGCTTATTATACATCACTTTGATATTCTCAGTAATCAATTGTAAATTATCCCGATCACCGGTTACAATTGTAACCTGATAGCCTTCCTCTTCTGCTTTCTGGGCTAAAGTCCCGATTAAATCATCCGCTTCATACCCTTCCTTTTCAAAGATCGGCACTTCTAATGCCCCTAAGACCTCTTTAGCTATTCTAAATTGAGGCTTCAACTCATCAGGTGTCTCTTTACGATTCCCTTTATACTCTTCATATTCCTGATGCCGAAATGTAGGGGCTGCTAAATCAAAAGCAACTCCTAATAAATCCGGCTTTCTCTCTTCTAATAAACTGAATAACATCCTAGTAAAACCAAAGACAGCATTGGTCACCGTCCCATCAGATTTGGTCAAAGTAGTCGGTAAAGCATAAAAAGCACGATACAGCAAACTATTCCCATCCAGTAAATATAATTCTTGTTCTTTCAATTATTACAACCTCCTTAATATATATGCCTTACTAGCAATTAATTAGCCTTAATTTTTATGTGATTTAAGATAATTCTGAACCTAAATTTAATTTAACGTTTTAAACCTTACTCAAACTTAGACTTAGCCTTAAACTCAAGAACTTAAGCTAATAATTTTATTTCACCAAAAAACAGCTATCTCCTTTATTATCATACCCACTTTAGGTTGATAATATATAAACTGCCTACCTCTCCACAAATTACAATTAGAATTTGATAGATATTATCGATAAATTATGTTAAGATTTTAAGTACAGATAGACCATATTAGAGAGGAGTACTTACTAAGAATGCCGAAAAAAATTATACTATCAATTCTAACATTAATTCTAGTAGTCAGTTTTAGTTTACCTGTCATGGCTTTTCAACCACAAGATGTAGCTAATGATCACTGGGGACTAAATTATATTAGTTCATTGCTTGATCAAGAGATTATGTATGTTTATAGTAATGGAAATTTTGAACCAAACCAAGCAATTACTCGAGGTGAATTTGCTTATTCTTTAGCTAGAGCGATGGATTTAGAACCAGCTATCGTCTCAGAATTAACTGATATTAGTGATCATTCTGCTAAAGGTTATATTTCAGCTTTAGTTCAAGAAGAAATTATTACTGGTTATCCTGATCAGACTTTTAGACCACAAAACCCAATCACTAGAGCTGAAATTATTGCGATGCTCAGTCGAAGTTTAGAGCTTGACCAAAAAGAGAACAGTATTAAAGTTAAAGGTGATTATTATTCAGACCTTTCTGATGAATACTGGGCCAACGAACTGATCAACCTATCTTCTGAAATTGGAATGATCGATGGTTATCCTGATGGAACTTTTAGAGCAGACAATCATGTCACTCGAGCAGAAAGTGCAAAGTTATTGACCGAATTAATGAACTTTGAAGTAATTACAGGGGATATTGTGGAGACATATCCTATCTCAGGTAAAATCAGAGTCAATTCAGAACAAGGAACTGAAACAGTTGATATTGATCAAAACGGTTTAATTGGTAGAAATAATCGAATGGTCGACTTAGATGAAATGCTAAAGTCAGACCAAGTATATTTACTCTTTGATCAAAATAGAAATAGAGCTACCTATGTTAAAGCTTATGGCTTAATTACCCAAGAAGATTTAGCTAGTCAAGCAAGCGAGTTAACTGGTGACTTCTTCAGCCCTGATGAATTAATCTCGATTGCTGATGGAGACTGGCAAAGTGTTACACCACGATTACGACAAGAGGTAACTAACAATTTACTTGAAGAAGGGCTATCAACTGAAGAGGTAACTGCTTTATTGAATACTGATTGGGATCAATTAGAAGATTTAAGTAGAGAGCGTTTAATAGAATCCATCTCTATCAGTACCAAAATCTCAACTGCTTTAATTGAAGCAGCTATCGAACAAGACTGGGATAAAGCACAGGATTTAGCTAGACAAGATGCTATTAACTCGGCAGTTACACAGATTTTAACTAGTAGTTCTTTATTATCCTAAATCATTAAACAGCTAAGGCATCTGCCTTAGCTGTTTTTCGTGTGAAATATTACTTATATTTTGAAGTTGATCTAACCTTCTACTAAAATGATCTCTAGCTAAATCAAACTTATTCTTTTGTAATGATGAAATAGTCTTATCACCATATACCTTCCAACCTTTCCTAGAAGTAAGTGGTAAATCATTATAACCCATAAAACCTAAAACATCTTTCAGCGGATAACCAAGAAAGATACCAATCTCATGCGGAAAATCTTCATTACCTAACTCATGCCCTTTCAACTTAGTAACTAACAGATCAAGATATAGCTTTAAGCTATATTGTTTAGGATAGCCCAGCCTCTTCAAAAAATCAATTACTTTCCCATTATCTAACTGTCTATTTAAAGTAGCATGATGATAAAATAGGATTTTTCTGCGATTGACTCCTTTGTTTAATTCGACAAAATTTAGTTGCTCATAATGATCTAAGAACTTATTTTTACATCTTTTCCAAAGTTCATAATTATCTTCAGCTACCTTTATATTCTTTATTTCAGCAGGTTTGGCCCCCATTATTGTAGCTCCAATACTTTCTAAAGTATATCTAATAAAATCAGTTTCTAAATTCTTATTTAAGTTATTCATAACTTCATCTCCAGTAGTATAAATTAATTCATTTGCTAGTTTACCTATACCACATCTAATTAATTCATAAGGAGCAATTAATTTATTAGTTAAAGACTTAACTTAATTGACTTAACTTTCTCTAGATTATACTTTAAAATAAGTTGAAATTTATCCTTGCAATTCAAAAACCAATATGTTATTATATTAATTGTTGAACAGGAAAGAGCCGAAGTGGCGGAATTGGCAGACGCGCTGGATTCAAAATCCAGTGATCCTTGCGATCGTGTGGGTTCGACTCCCACCTTCGGCACCATTTAACTTAATCAAGTACATAAAAACCCCTAAGAACCTTTGTTACTATTGAGGCCTTAGGGGTTTTCTGATTTCTGATATTTTGTCTAAAATTCTATCTCGCCGACATTTCGCCGATAAAATAGTCGGTAATATCCAATACAGAATAATATAAATTATATCAAATCATAGATATAACACTGGAATAATTTTTTAAAAAATTTAAAATCAGGAGGCTGATCATATGGAAAATGCTGTTAGGAAAATAAAGGAAATGATTGAAGGTGCTATTAGAACTGGAGGTGTAAAAGGTAAAAACAATTTAATTAGAAGTCACAAAATCATTAATTTAATACATAATACAGTTAAAGAAGATTTAATAAAAAAAGGAATCTCTCCTAATAGAATAGTTCCTTCACCAGGAGAAAGCAAAGGAGAACTAAAGTTGTTTGGATTTTTAAAACCTAAAGATCAAGACGTATGTGTGTTACCTAATAATTTAGAACCCCAAGAAGAAACTCTAAAAAGTGGATTGAAACTAGGAAGAAAATGTCCTTATGGCAAAGAATATACAGAAAAAACTTTAACTATAAATGTTAGAAGTCAATTGAGTAGCTTAGCTAAAAACTTTGATACTTTATATGAAAGAACTTTTGCAGAAGCACTTAATCTTCATGTAAGATGTCCTAAAATGGTGCTAGGTGAAATTTATATGATTCCTGTATTTGAATATGACAACTCAGCAGCTAAAGAAAATAGAGTTGAATTCAAACCTAACAGCAGAGTAAATAGACATCTAAAAAAGTATATTAATGCCTTTCAAGCATTAAATAATAGAAACTTAAAAGGAAACAGTGAAGAATTTAAATATGAAAAGGTATGCCTTTTAATTGTAGACTTTAGTAAGGAAGTACCAAAAATATATAGTACTAATCAAGAACTTATAAATGATGGGCTCATTTCTGATTGTACAAATATTGATTTAAACGAATTGAACTTTAATAACTTTACTAATCATTTGATTAAAGTTTATAATTATCGATTTGGAAAGCTTTAAAATCATTTTTTCAATAAATTACTAAAACATACAAAAACCATCAAGAATTAATTCTTGATGGTTTTTTAAGTGAATATACTGACGTTTGCATTAAAATTTAGCATTTAATAACGTTATAAAAAATTTAGTTAAAATATATAACAATAGGTTACCAGAAGTTAAAAGAAGTAGACTTATAAGTCTACTTCTTTTAATCTATAAGCATTTATTAAAAATTCATCTAATTCTTTTTTTGACATGGTTCTGATTTTATTTAGCTCTTCTTCAGAAAAATAAGGAATTGTAAAACTTTTTATAAAGTTCTTTTGGTAGCAGTATTTAGCTCCCGAAAGTGCAGTACTAGTCTTTCTAACAAAATAATTCATAACAACAGAATTTAAAACCTTTTGCAAAACATCTATATTTTCTTCTAAAGATAATAAATGAAATCCTTTCAGTAGTTTAGCTTTTTTAATATCTTTATAATATAATCCATATCCATTGGTAAATAATGATTCTGTATTGGTATCTTTTAAAAATCGTGGGTTTTCACTATGAGTAGGGACTAATAATTTTATTCCAAATCTATTTATCCCTTGCCTTCTTCCATATTTATACCATTTCTCTTCTGGAATTTTTCCTCCATCTCTCTTTAAAAGTATATCTTTATGCTGTAATAGATAATTATATGTATTGCTATATTCGGTAGATAAATTTTCTTCTGAAATTAATTCTGCTTTCCCTTTTTTTATCTTATAAGGGAAAATAATTCTTTTTTTGTTAGATTGTAGATCTTTTTGAGAATTGATTTTTGTTATTTTTACAACAGGAACAGTTATTTGTTTTTCTATTTTTGTACCATCTTCTTTTATATAATAATCTTCAGTTTCTTCTATATAATCTACAAAATAAACTGCATCTTTTTGAGTTGCTATACCTACTCTAATATCCACTATTTCATCTAAAGGGGTTCCTATACTTTCAATATTATTAATATTTTTTCTTTCTTTTTGTTTAAGTAATCTCCATTTTCTAGATTTCAATTTATTAATAGGATTCTTTGCAAACTCTAAATCATTTAAAAAATCTATTATTTCTTGATTATTTTCTATTTTAGAATATTTAATTATTTCATTTTCATTCTTAGATAATAATGTTATTGCAGTATAAGTTTGTACGTTTTCAAAGACTAATTTATGAGAAAAGTCAATTATTTTTTTTATACTCTTTTGATTTTGAAAGTATTTCCTTAATGGCTTAGCAGCTTTAGTTGTAAAATAATTATTTGGTGTTATATAAATAACTCTTCCTTTTTCATTTATTATATTATATGCAATCTCAAAAAAAGGAAAGTACAAATTATAACTTCCTTTTTTAGTAGTCTCCCAATCCTCATTTAATCTACCTCTTAATTCCTCAGATAAATCTTGATACTTTACATAAGGTGGATTTCCTAAAACATTATCAAAAGTACAATTAAATAGTTCATTGATATTACTTTCCAAACTATTTTTACATTTTAAATTAAATGAATTTATATCTAATTTTTCTTTTTCCATACAAGCATAAAGAGATAATATAATTTTACTTCTTCTAATATTATATTCTAAAATATCGATTCCATATATATTTTCTTTTACAATATCATTAATAGGCTTATTAAATTTTTCTTTATAATACCTGACCAATCCTATTAAAAAAGCTCCAGAGCCACAACTAATATCAATATTTTTATCATCCTTCTGCGGAGCTATTATATCAATCATTTTGTTTACTATGTATGGAGGAGTAAAAAAAGCACCATTAACTTTCCTATCGCCTTCTGGTATTAATAGTTCTAAATGATTCTCTAAGTGTTCTAAATCATTTATCATTTGCAAGTGTTCAATTTCATCTTGAAGATTATCATCCTCATTAAAGCCACTAAAATAATTTTCTAAAAAAGCACTATATTTAATATCTATCTTATTATTTTTTATAAAATAATAAACTAAGTTTTTTTCTAATTCAATTAAATCATAATTATTTGCTACCATACTATTCAATTTAGATTTATTCACTAATAAAACTCCTTTTTATTATAATTAATGCTCTTTTAATAACTAAAACAAATTATAACAAATACTAATATTAATAGCAAACTAACTATGACATTACCAGCAAAATATAAATTATAAATTAAAATAATTCATTTTTGTTTAACTAAAAACCTCTAAGTATTTAACTCAGAGGTTTTCTTGTCTCTTATCAACTTTTTATAAATAGATTTATGCAATCTTACTCCTCTAACATTAATTTCTCTAAACGCAATGGCTCTATATACTCCCCATCCTTAAAAGCTCTCATATTTCCTCCTGATATTTCATCTATCAATACAATCTCTCCAGAATCCCCTACCCTACCAAACTCAAACTTGATATCATATAACTCAAGCCCTTTTTTACTAAGTTCATCTTTGACTACATCTGCAACCTTTTGTGTTAATTCCTTTACTGTCTCATATTCATCAGTGGTTAATATACCCAACATATCTAAAGCATCCTTTGTAATCGGTGGATCTTTACGCTCATCATCTTTGAGAGTAACCTCTACAAAAGAGTCTAATTCTTCTCCTTCTTCAACATACATCCCATAACGTCTGTAAAAACTGCCTACTGCTCTATGACGACATATTACTTCAATTCCCTCTCCAAATACCTCAGCAGGCATTACAGTCATAGTTGATTTCTCAATGTCTGCATCAATATAATGAGTAGGTATTCCTTCATCTTTTAACCTTTCAAAAAATAGCTTTGTCAATCTCAGTCCTGCTCTACCTGCTCCTTCTATTGTTAGCCCAACTTCATTTGCTCCAGGATCAAAGACACCATTCTCACCTGTTACATCATCCTTGAATTTTAGCAAATAGTTTCCATCATCTAAAGCATATACATCTTTTGTTTTCCCTGTATAAACTAAATCCATTGATACCACTCCTTAATTTAAATTGTAGATTTTCTGTTAATTTCTTTTATAGAATTAATAATTCACCAAAATTAAATTCAGATATTTCGTTACAAGATATCTGAACATTTATTAAAAGGATAGGTTTGCAGTAACTGCAAACTCAAAACCACTAAAATCTGTCTCAATTTCATAAGGGGTTTCATCTTCAAAAGAGCTTCTACCATACTCAAAATCTTCAATTTCATGACTAAATAAATATCTATAACCAACTCTACCATTTAAACTCAAATTATCATAAACTGGAATTCCTCCCTCTAGACTAGCTTTAATACCATAAGCTAAATTTTCTCCAAATGCATTAAATTTAGGAAATTCCGCATTTATAGCATAACCTCCTCCTGCAAAGTTAACCATTAAATCATCAGCAACTCTATAGTTTAAGGTTCCTAGGAAACCAGTCGTATCAATCTTAACATGCTTTTGTTGGAATAGATCCCAAGTTGCTCCCATATGTTCTATTTCAGTACCGACTCCTATTCTTTCAGTAATCCAATATCTAAAACCACCATAAAATCCAATCGAAGAATTTTTCTTTTCAATATAACCTTTGTCATATCCCGCCAGTTGATCCCCATTATTTGTTTCATCATCTGGAACATCATAACTATAATTAATTACCTTCAAATCAGAATATGTATTATAATTTAATCCAGTATAAACTTCAATATTACTATGATCTAAGATGCTCCCTCCTTCAGCTTGAATTTGTTCATTACTCTCTTTTGCCTCAAAATCATTCTCCTCATTATCCTGATTCTTTTCTTCAAACTCATAAATCTCTTCTTCTACTTCCTCTTCCAACTCTACTTCCCCTTCAGCTAATACTCCCATAGTCAAAAGTAATAAAAAGACCAATGTCAAACCTAAAGTTTTCTTAATCATTCTTCCACCTCTTTAATTTAATTGTTACTACTATTAATTGAATACTAATGTAAATATTCCTTCTGCAAACTAAAATTTCATTAAACCCATTATAAATTTGCTATAATTGGTTTCAAAACTATCGGAATCTTATCTATCAAAGCAGGAATCAAATATTTTTGCTGAAAGCAAAAAATCTAAGTGAGCAGTTGGCCCACTTAGATTAATATTAGAAAATGTTAAATTTGAAAGCCACTTCTTACTTCGCTACTTACAATTAAAGGCTTTCCTTATTTCTAATCATTCATCTTCTCTTCTAGCTTCTTTTCAGAGGCAGCAATAATCTCCTTTAATCCAGTTCTACCTATATTAATATTTTCGTTTTCAGCTGCTTCACTAGCTGGAGAGCCTAATAGTACTTGATCACTAAATTTCCCACTTATTTGTGCCATCTATCCTTAAAATCACTTTGTTGACCTTCTTCTATTTCTACTTGGGGCATATCAACCCTACCCGCTTTTATATTTCCTTGCCTTGTATTTCTAGGATCAAGATTACTAATAACTTCTTCTGCTATATCATTATCTGGAAATTATTTTCCTTCTCTATTATCCTTTTCCGTCATTCAAACCTCACCTCCTAGAATATATTTTGCAGCTTAACAATTAGCCATTATATTCTCCAATTATTTTTGCAATATCTTCTTTAAAACTCTTTGATGTTCCTATCTCAAGGTCTACTTGAGATAGAAGATCTCTTTCTACTTTCATATTATGCTCACGTGTACTTCTAGGATCAAGATTATCACTAGTTAACCCTGTTATATCATTATCTAGGAAGCCATTATCTCTTCTATCCTTCTCTTCTCTCATAGAAAGCTCACCTCCTAGAATATATTTTACAGATTAAATACAATAAACATACTAGAACTTTTTATCACCTAAAACAGTTCCATTACTGCCATAAATAACAGTATAGTTCCTGCTATATAGTTGGCCCGATCACCAATCCAACCTGTCATCTGTCCTCCTAATCGAGAACCCGACCAAATAAAGAACATACTAGCAACTGCAGTAGCAATACTAGTAAAGAAGATAGGATAATCCTGCAATCCTCCTGAAAAGCCTAAAAACAATGAATTTACTCCCAAAGCCAAACCCAAAGTTATAACTGCATACCAGGACATATAATGCTTTTCCATAAAACTTTCTTCAACTTTTTGCTCAGCCTTCTCATCATTATCTTTGCTGTAACCTTCCCACAAAAACCATAAACCAAATAAAGTAAAAACAGTAACACTGATATATATATCTATTCTTTCAGGAAATAAAAGAGCAAGTTGTTCTCCAATTAATAATCCAATTAACATTGTCAACCCTGAAATAACAGCTATTCCAAAGATTGAACGTACTGCAAGTCTACCTTTTTTTAATCCCATAGAAAAACCTATACTTAAGTCATCAAGAGTAGAAGATATTGCTAGCAAAACTGATGGTATCATTACTTATCCCTCCTTAATTAAATTTCTTTACTTTTATATTTCTCAATTTAGTTTTTCTTTATTATATTAATTTAAACTTTAAAGTTAAAATATAACTTTTAAAAAATTTATTTTTATAAAATCAAGCTATAAATATAGTTTATTTATGATAAACTAAGCTTAGGGTGACATTTGATCAGAGCCTAAGATTAAGTTTGAGTCTAGCTAATCCATAAAAAATTTTAAAACAGAAAGCTACGATATTTTCTAAAAATAATATTTTCCTAAACAATAAAGGTTTATACAATATTTCTAGTATTATTATAAATGAAAGGAGATAAAAATGAAATCAAAATATGTAATTGGATTAACTTTATTATTAATAATTACTTTATTTGGTTTTACATTAGGACACTTGGGGGTTATAACACTTCCAAATAATAATGTAGAAGATGGTAATGAAATCACAGAAGGGATAGATGACGAAAATGATTTAGCAGCTGAACCTAAACTATATAATAGCAATTCAGATGAAGAACTAGATGATGAACTAGAAGAAGAGTTAAATGGTTTTAAAGAGACTATTGAAAGGCAAGCAAAAAAATATCCAGACACTTTGTTTTTAAGTAAAGAAACTGAAGAGAGAGTAATTGCCCTTACCTTTGATGATGGCCCAGAGCATATAAACACACCAGAAATTTTGGACATATTAAAAGAAGAGAATATTAAAGTAACCTTCTTTGTCTTAGGACAGAATGTCAAACAGTTTCCTGATATTGCACAAAGAATGGTAGATGAAGGACACCAAGTTGCTAATCACTCTTGGGATCATGAAAATTTTACTGATTTAACTAATGAGGAGATATTATATAATCAAATAATACCAACTTCAGAAAAAATTGAAAAGATTACAGGAGTTTATCCTACAATTATCAGACCACCATTTGGTGCTATTAATGATGAAACTATTGAATTCTTAGGCTATCAAGGCTGGAAAATGGTTAACTGGTCGATTGATAGCTTTGACTGGCATTATGCTGAGGATACTCATGAAGAAATTGTAGGTCAAGTAGAGAGACATTATCATCCAGGAGGAATTG
Organism: Natroniella sp. ANB-PHB2; assembly: GCF_046097105.1. Lineage (GTDB taxonomy): Bacteria > Bacillota > Halanaerobiia > Halobacteroidales > Halobacteroidaceae > Natroniella. Next base: position 1,926,876 of record NZ_CP175562.1, read on the forward strand.
TGCTACTGCATAATGGTGTTATTCATAAAGAAACTGTTCAAGCTCTACCTAGAATAATAGAGTTGTTAAGAGAAGATGGTTATAAATTTAAAACTGTCGATGAATTACTCTTTAACAATAATAATTATTAGTATTTATTCATCACTTAATTAACACCCAACTAAAATAGAAAAGGTTTCTTGGCTCAATTCGCCAAGAAACCTTTTTAAGGTCAATCTAAAACACATGCTGAATAGTGATCTTCTCCTACTTGTTTCAGTTTATGATTGCACTTTATACATTCACTTTTAGCCATAGAACATCGTGGCTTAAATCGACATCCCTGTGGAATATCAATTTGATTAGCTACTTCATCATCAAGAGCAATCCGCTTTCTATTCACATCAGGGTCAGGAACAGGCACTGCTGATAATAAAGTCTTCGTATAAGGATGCCTTGGGTTCATTATGACTTCATCAGTAGGGCCAATCTCCATAATCTTTCCTAAATATAAAATTGCAATCCGATCACATAAGTACTTAATTGTAGATAAGTCATGTGATATATATACCATAGTCAAACCTAATTCATCCCGTAAATCTCCCAATAGATTTAAAATACCTGCTCGAATAGAGACATCTAACATAGATACAGGCTCATCAGCTACTAAAAATTTAGGTTCTAATACAATTCCTCTAGCAATAGCCACTCTTTGCCTCTGCCCTCCACTTAATTCATGAGGATATTGATTTAGATACTTCTCGGCTGGTCTCAACTCAGCTGTTTCTAATGCTTCTACCACCCTATCATAAATTTCATTTTCATCACCTAATTTATGAATCAATAATGGTTCAGCTACAGTCTGATAGATCGTAAATCGTGGGTTTAAGGTTTCATAAGGATCTTGAAAGATCATCTGCACTTCTCTTCTAAACTTCTTTTCATCTTTTCTGGTTAATTTCGTGAAATCATCTCCATCAAGAGTTATTTTACCTTCAGTCGGCTCTTGTAACCTCAATAATATCTCTCCAATAGTGCTCTTCCCTGAACCACTCTCTCCAGCTAAACCAAAAATCTCACCTTCTTTAATAGTTAATGAAACATCATCGAGCGCCTTAACATATTCTTTTGGTTTAAATATATTTGTTATACCCGCTCCCACTGAAAAATACTTCTTCAATCCTTCTACCTCTAGCATATTATTTGCCATATTCTCACCTCCCTAGCTTATCTGGATTATCTTCTTAGTTGTTTTTTTATTTGACGTTCTTTTACCTGTTCCCAGGTTTCTCTTAACTTTGCTTTTTCTCTAAATTCATCAATTCTATCGGTAAAGTGGCAGGCAGAATAGTGACCTGGTTTAATTTCTTGTAAACCAGGCATCTCTGCATAACAAACATCTTCTGCAAAAGGACATCTAGGAGCAAATCGACAACCTGGTTTAGGGTTGATTAAATTAGGAGGTGAACCCGGCATTGAAATCAACCTCTCTCCTATTTCATTAATACTTGGAAATGCATTTTGCAAACCTAATCCATAAGGATGATGAGTATCCTTAAAAAAGTCTCTTGTACTTCCTATTTCAGCAATTCTACCACCGTACATCACAATAATCTGATCACAAGTCTCTGCTACCACTGAGATATCATGAGTGATAAAAACCATTGAAGTATTTATTTCCTGTTGCAACTTTATAATTTGGTGTAAAATCCGATCTTGTACAACCACATCTAACGCTGTAGTCGGCTCATCTGCAATTACTAAAGCAGGGCTCAAAGCTAGAGCCATCGCAATAATTGCTCTCTGCTTCATTCCACCACTTAACTGATGAGGATAGCTATTCAACCGCTTACGCTCCAGTCCTACCAATTCAAATAAGTTCGCTGCTCGCTCGATAGCCTCTTTCTTATCTACCTGTGATTGGTGAGTCTTAATTACCTCTATAATCTGATCTTTTATTTTATAAACTGGATCCATAGCATTCATTGCGCTTTGAGCAATCATTGAAATATCATTCCACCGAATCTGTCGTACTTTCTCTGGTGTCATCTCTACTACATCTTGCCCTTTAAAGATAATCTCTCCTTCTGAAATAACTCCATTACTAGGTAATAGTTTCATTAATGATTTAGCAACTGTGGTCTTTCCACAACCACTCTCACCTACTAACCCCAGATTTTGTCCTCTTTCTAAACTAAAAGAAACACCTCTAACAGCTTCTAAAGTTCCTTTTTCTGTAATATAATCTATTCCTAAATTATTTACCTCTAATAGTGGCATCAATTATCGCCTCCTCAATCTTGGATTTACAATTTCTTCAAAGGCTCTAGCAGTAAAGAAGATTGCCACTAAAACTAATACAATAGCTACCCCCGGAGGGATAACCCACCACCAAGCAGTCCTAATAGCTCCAGTTAAAAAGCTTGTGTGTAAGATTTGGCCCCAGCTAATTACATCTGGATCTCCAAACCCAATAAAACTGACACTAGCCTCAGCTAAAATAGCCCAGCTAACCATAAAAGCCATTTCTAATAAAGCGAGCGGGATAATATTAGGAGTAATATATTTATACATGATCCTTAAATCAGATGCTCCTGCTACTTTAGCCGCCTTAATGAACGGTCTATTTACCACTGATAAGACCTGAGAACGAATAATCCGTGCTACAGTTCTCCAAGTAAGCAAAGAAATAGCCAAAATAATATTCCAAATGCTCGGATCCAATAATGCTACCAATATAATAACAAAAGGAATAAATGGCAAAGCATACATGATATCTACAATTCGCATCAAGAAGTTATCAATTGCTCCTCCATAGTATCCAGCAATCAACCCTACATTAGTACCGATAAAAGTTACCAAAAAAGCAGCCAAAAACCCTACTAGCAAAGCAACCCTAGATCCCATTACAACTTGGCTAAATACATCACGTCCTAAATTAGTAGTCCCAAACCAATGTTGAGCAGAAGGAGGTTGTAATCTTGCAATCGCTCCATCCTCTGTACGATTCATTTCATAAGGGTCATAAGGAGCAATTAGTGGAGCAAACACAGCTACTAAAATAAAAAAGATCAATACTACAACTCCAAACATAGCCATTTTATCTCTTTTTAGTACCTTCTTAAAGAGCTTAAAAGTACTTGCAATCGAACTATCCTTAAGATTCTTTCTCTTTAGTTCAACTTCTTCTACATTTTCTACTACAGGTTCAGTCATTATATTCACCACCTTCTTACTTATAAGTTATCCTTGGGTCTAAATATCCATAAAGTAAATCAGCCAAAAAATTCATTACCATCACCATTAATGCTATTAATAAAAAACTGGCCTGGGCCAACGGATAATCATGCCTTTGAGCTGCTTGAATAATTTCAGTACCCAATCCCGGCCAACCAAATACATACTCAATCAACACCTGGCCACCTATCGCTTGTCCTAAAAATAAAGCTCCAGTTGTCACCACAGGCAATAAAGCATTCCGTGCAGCATGACGATAAAGAATAACCTTTTCCTTTAATCCTTTAGCATGACACATCTCTATAAAATCTTCACCCAACACTTCCAACATCGTATTTCTCATCATCAATAACGGAGTTGCTAAAAAGTACAATCCTGCTACCACAGCCGGTAAAAATAAATGCCGTAAAAAATCTAGTGAGAAAAAGACATCAAATGTATTATAAGCTTCATAACCAGAACTTCTCATTCCTGAATGCGGAAACCAACCTAGTCTAAAAGAAAAGAACATAATAAATAACATTCCCACCCAAAATGTAGGTGCAGATCTAAAAGTTAATGCTATTGAGATCAAAGTTGCTTCCTGCTTACTGCCCCGCTTCCAGGCCAAATAAGCTCCCACTAGTATTCCAATTACATAAGCAATCAACATAGCAGATAACATCAACATCAAAGTATTAATCACTTTATCTCCTATTACTTCCATCACCGGTCTTCTATAATAAAATGAACGTCCTAAATCTCCTCTGACAGCATCAGATAAAAAAGAAAAATACTGTTGATATAAAGGCTGATCAAGTCCTAACCGCTGGATCATTGCTTCTCTAGCCTCAACACTAATAGAAGGATCTACCACTGCTGCTGTTGGATCTCCAGGCATCAATCTAAACATAAAAAATATAATAGTTGCTACTACAACTAAACTCAAAATAGTCTGCCCTAATCTTTTTAAAATCATCTTAATCATTTTTAGCCATCACCTCCATAAGCAATATTAATTTTATAAAAAAAAAGAATAGTTAGGAATATTCCTAGCTATTCTTTTAATTATGAATGATTATTTACTCTTCTGGTAGATATAATCTGCCATTTGAATCCCAAACATATCCTGCTTCTTCTAAAATCTCTCTAGCTCTTTCTAAATCAAATTCATAGTTAGTCATATCATCGTTGGCCCAAAATTCATTAGCAGGAGAAAGTACTGCTCCAGCTCCACCAGCTTGACCATAACCATGAATTAAAGCATCAATTATAGTATCATAATCGACAGTATGAGCCATTGCTTTTCTAAGTTCAAGGTTATCAAATGGTGCCTCTCTTAAATTGAATCCTACATAATAATAACCAATATCAGGTGCTTCAGTCAATGTTAAATGATCTATCTCTCTCGCCTGCTCAATATGAAGTGGCTCAAATCTCCAAGCATTCATATCAGCTTCTCCTTGTTCTAAAGCTCCTAATACACCTTCAGCATGACCATACAATACCTGGAGTAATCCATCAATCTTCGGCGGAGTAAAGTGTTCTTCATTAGCAGCTAACTTAATCTCTTCTCCTCTTCTCCAGTATTCAAATTTGAATGGTCCACTACCAATAGGTTCTGGGTTATCCCATTCATCTGGATGAGTTATCTCTTCACCATCTACAACACCTGACCAGATATGCTCTGGTAAGATAGGTATTTGGGCCAACGTATTTGTAATGAATGGTGCATAAGGTTCAACTAAATTAAATCTAACTACATCATCAGCTACTACCTCTACACTATCTACAGGATTTAAGAAAGTATCAAAATAAGGTACACCCCACTCTAACATATAATCGAAGGTAAATTTAACATCATCTACAGTCACTTCTTCTCCATCATGAAAATCCATTCCGTCTCTTAATGTAACATCTACCGTTACATCATCAACAATTTCCCAGCCTTCCGCAGCTGATGGAGTAGGTTCTACATCAGGACTTAAACGTACTAATTTATCATAAACTAACCTAAGTAACTTCCACTCCCATACAGTTTGAGCTGTCATTGGATTTAAGGTATCCAAATCTTGCGTTGAAGCTATCTCAAGCACAGTATCGTCAGTCAATGGCTCAATCTCTACTGGAGTCCATTCATTATAAATCCCCTCTCCTGGCATCACGATAAAGTTATCGAACTTTTCATGATTGTAAGCTTGATATTCATCTCTATAATAAAGTGCAATCTTAGGAATATCTTGAGCTAACATCTCTTGTAAATCATGAACTACCTCTTGTCTTTTCTCAACCTCCATTTCTTCTCGTTGGGCTTCTGCTAATTGATCATATTCTTGATTAAAATAACCATAAGCATTATTCCCTCCAGGCATATCCTGGGAACTATGAAAGTTAGAGTACAAGAACATATCAGGATCTAATCGCTCAATTCTTCCTGACCATCCTAAGATAAAAGCATTAAAATCCTTCTCTTCAGCATCAAAGACCCTTTCAATCAATGAATTAAACTCTAATGGTCGAACATTCACATCTATCCCTAACTCTTCCCAATTTTCTGCCACCATAAAAGCAGCTTCATATCTTACTGGGTCATACTCCGCAGTAGTTGTATACATAGTAACCTCCGGGACTTGAGTCAATCCCTCAACTGATACATCAGCCCCTTCTTCACCACAACCAACTACTACTAATCCCAAGACTAATACCAACAAAACAACTACAATATTTCTAGTCTTAGCCATTTTTTAATTCTCTCCTCCTCAAATTCTTATAATTTTTCGATGTTTCAAAATATTCTCCCTACTCTCTTCTTTTACTTCACCTCCTAAATTAATTAGGTCCTATTTTTAACATCATTGAATTTGCATTGATATTAAACTTACATTAATTAGACCTAATAAAACAATTCATAACTAAAAATAACTTGAGTTAATACAGATAACTTAAGCTTAATTTAGTTATGATGTAAGAGTTTTGTGATATTTAAGTTAATTATACAAACATTTTCTAATGTTGTCAAGAAAAATAAAAAACTCATAAATATTAAGCTTAATATTTATGAGTTAGTTTTATTGTAATTTATTCTTTTTTATAATTCCACTCTACTCTTATCCAACTAGCCAGATTACCAAAAATCCTAGAGCCCAACAATAATAAGCAAACAAACTCAACCGTTGTTTTTCAACAATCTTTAATAATAATTTAAGTGCTAGATAACCAGATATCACTGAAGTCATTGTTCCCACAATAATTTGAAGAACAGTTATCTCCCCAATACCTACTCGCATCAAATCAACAGCCTGTAATAAAGTGGCTCCTAAAACAACAGGAATGGATAATAAAAAAGAATAACGTACAGCTAACTCTCTATCTAGACCCTTAAATAAACCTGCTATAATTGTAGTTCCTGAACGAGAAAGACCAGGAAAGATAGCAGCAGCCTGAGCAAAACCAACTACTAACGAATCACTAAATTCCATCTCTTCCATCTTCCGACCATCATCATTGACTCGTTCAGAAATCCAAAGCAAGGTTCCTGTGACTAATAACATCACACCTACCACTATTGTAGAGGCAAACACTCCCTCAAAAAAGCCCTTGAATATAACTCCAATCACTCCAGCAGGAATAATTCCAATCAAGATATACTTAGTAAATTTTCTATATTTAAAGCTTGATCTAAATTTAGTAATTCCAATTATATCCTGCCAAAATACAATCATAATTGCAATCAATGTTCCAAAATGTAAAAATATACTTAAAGTTAATCGTTCTTGAATTCCAAATAAATGTTGTACAAGTACTAAATGCCCTGAACTACTAACAGGCATCGGATCTACTATACCTTGTACAATTCCTAAAATTATAACTTCAATTAAGTCCATCTTCTTCCTCCTATACTACCATCTACTTATTTAAAACTAATTCTATTATATCATCTTTGTTAGTTAAAAATCAATTGATATATAGTGTCAGTAGTCTATGTCTGTGAAATTCTAAAGGTTTTGAACTTAATCTTTTACTGACACATAATTGTAATTAACCCTAATTACTAGTTACTAATCACTACATTACAGCTTAGCTTTCAACTTCTTCACCAACTCTTGCATCTGATTTGAAGTTTCAGTCAGTTTATTAGCTGATTCAGCCAACTCATGAATAGTAGCTCCTTGTTCTTCTGTAAAAGCACTTGCTTCCTCAGTTGCAGCAGCATTATCTTCTAACGCAGCAGATATATTTTCAATTAGGCCTACCGTCTTTTCTGTACTACTAACTGTATTTTCTTGAATTTCTTGTACCATTGCTCCTATCCTCTCTACAGCTTCAGTAGAGTTCTCCGCTAAATTCTTAATCTCCTGTGCTACAACTGCAAAACCACGACCATGCTCTCCTGCCCGAGCAGCTTCAATGGAAGCATTTAAAGCTAATAAATTTGTTTGACTGGCAATCTTTTCAATTGTTGTAACCGCTTCTTCGATCTGTTCAGATGTATTCTCCGACATTTCAGCTAGATTCTTAATTTCTTCCGTTGCTTCTTGAGCATTGACTGCTTGCTCTTGACTACGCTCTGAAATTTCAATCACATTATTAGTTAATTGATCAGAGGCTGCCCTTAACTCATCACTAGAAGATGCCAAGTCTTCAGAAACATTTGTTACGTTAGTACTTGCTCCCTCTAAAGTATCAATTGTTGTTCCTAGCTCCATAAAGGCAGCAATATAAGTCTCCATTGCTACTTGCATATCTAAGTTAGTGATACGTAAAAAAGCCATTACTGCATCTGGAATTTTAGCTGGTTGATCTTGAAAGTAATCTATTATTTTAGGAATCGTCAAGTTATAATAAGTAGCATAGCCACCAATATAGTACTTTGGCCCTAAATTGATCCTATCATGCATCTTACCGATTTTAAATCTTTCTTTAAAATAATTTACATCATATCCTCCATCAACTCCATCAACCAACTCCAAAAAATATTGCTTTTGGGTCTTACTCAACCTTTCTACCGTACTGTGTTGATCAATGATCTTCTTTAATGGGCCAAAACTATAAATATGCTCATAAAATTCATCGACTACTTGATCAACAACCTCATAAAAGAGTTCCTTCATCTCCTCTAATAATTCTAGATCACGGTCAGTAAACTTAACAATCTCTTTCCGATGTGCAATCTCATCTTTAGTCAGATCTTCTATACTAGAAATTCCTCCAGACATTTTACTCATCATTTCATGAGGATTAACTCCTTTCTTCATCATCATTTTCAGATCTTCTTGTTTCATGTTATTACCTCCTTTAAGAAACTTATTTTAATCAATCTCTTCATAATCATCAATGTCTATTATAGTTTCATCATCATCTTTATTCTGATTATAATCTTGATTTACACTGCTTGGCCCAAAATTAAAGCTACCTGTAATTATCTTCCCTTTAAATTTATCCTTAACAATAGATCTAATCCTAGCTCTTGTAAAAGGAATGATTAAAGAAAAACCAGCTAAATCAGTCAATAAACCAGGCGTCAATAGCATTGCTGCTCCAATTAAAACCAACAGACCATCAATTAACTCATCTTTAGGCATCTTAGCCTGAGCCAAAGTAAATTTAGTCTTACCTATAATAGCTAGTCCTTGTAATTTAGCTAAAGAAACTCCAACTATTCCAGTACTAGCTACTAAAAGAATAGTCCAGCCAACTCCCACATATTCACCAACCTTAATTAAAAAAAAGAGTTCTGCTAACGGAACAAGAGTAAAGAGTAAAATTAATTTTACCACTATCAACCCACCTTCTTCAATTATACTTTATATATTCTTTATCAAGAATTATTATCCTTTATTATCACAAAATTTTAATCTCTATTACCAATTATATAAATAAAGGTGCGTAGCTTAAGCCACGCACCTTAAAAAACTATAAAACTCTAGTTTCACCTTTATAAACCAATCCACGAATACTATCTACAGTTACGATATCACCTGTCTCCAATTTATTCATGATATTTTGAGCACCAACAATTACAGGAATATTAAGCTGTAACCCTATAATTGCAGCATGAGAAGTCAATCCGCCCTCTTGTGTAATAATTGCTGAACATTTTTCCATAACCGAAGTAAACTTTTCATCAGTCATCGAAGTAACCAAAATACTCTGCTCTTGAATCTCTCTTTTAGCCTCCTCAGCACTATTCACAATACAGACTCGTCCACTAGCTGACCTCTTGCCAATTCCTATACTTTGAGTTATTACTTCACCAACAGTGTGTACTTTTAATAAATTAGTTGTACCTGTAATTCCAACCGGAGTTCCTGCAGTAATCACTACCACATCTCCATGATCAATAAATTCATTATTTAAGGCAGCACTAACTGATTCATCAATCATCTCATCAGTTGATTCAGTTTCATTGACTAATACCGGCTTAACTCCCCAAGATAAAGATAACCTATTTAATACCTTTTTGCTGGGAGTTGCTGCAATAATGGGTGGATAAGGACGATATTTAGAAACCATTCGCGCAGTATAACCAGAACGAGTAGAAGTAATGATAGCTGCTGCTTCTAAATTAGATGCAGTCTTACAAGTAGCATAACTGATCGAACTTGTCGTCGATTTTTGAGCATTATCACTTATCTCCAAAAATAAATTATGCTCTAATGCTTTTTCAGTCTCTAATGCAATTCGTGCCATTGTTTTCACAGCTTCAACTGGATAATCTCCAGCAGCAGTTTCACCAGATAACATTGTAGCATCTGTACCATCATGTATTGCATTAGCAACATCACTGGCCTCAGCTCTTGTTGGTCGAGGATTTCTAATCATTGAATCTAACATCTGAGTAGCAGTAATTACAGGCTTACCCGCCTCATTGCACTTACTGATCATCATCTTTTGAGCTTCTGGAACTTTTTCAGGAGGGATTTCAACCCCTAAATCACCCCGAGCTACCATTAGGCCATCTGAAACATCAAGAATTTCTTCGATATTTTCTACACCTTCTTGGTTCTCGATCTTAGGAATAATATTAATATCAGCGTTATGTTCTTCTAAAATTTCTCTAATTGCTAATACATCATCAGCTTTTCGCACAAAAGAAGCAGCAATAAAATCTACTCCCTGCTCAATTCCAAATTCAATATCTGCAATATCTTTATCAGTAATAGCAGGTAGCTTAACCGATACCCCTGGTAGATTAACCCCTTTTCTAGAACCTAACTGACCACCATTGATCACTTCACAAACAATCTCTGGTTCTTTTATTTCTATTACCTTTAACTCAATTAATCCATCATCAATTAATATTCTCTTACCCTCAGAAATATCATGGGGCAGCTCTTGATAATTAATTGATGCTTTAGTAGCAGTTCCTTCGATCTCTTCAGTTGTCAATGTGAATTTCTGTCCTGCTTCTAACTCTATCTTTTGATCATTTTCTAACATTCCCGTTCTAATCTCTGGCCCTTTAGTATCGAGTAATATAGCTACCGGTTTCTCTTTCTCTATAGCTAATTCTCTAATTAAATCAATTCTAGCTTGATGCTCTTGGTGATCACCATGTGAGAAATTCAAACGAGCTACATTCATTCCTGCATCGATTAATTCCGTTAAAGTCTCTTTATCATCACTAGCAGGGCCAATGGTACAGACAATTTTAGTCCTTCTCATTCCCTTCCCCCCTTTATTCTATCACTACTTTTTATAATGATAATATATCAGCTAATTCATATAATCCTTCATCTACATCTTTTTGACTTTCAATAGCTTCTTCAATTTCAGCAACCTCTATCTGATCATGAATCACACCAACCATCTTATTTGTCTCTCCTGTTAATAATACATCTACAGCAGCTGCTCCTAATCTAGTAGCTAGTAATCTATCTTGGGCTGTCGGAGTACCTCCACGTTGCAAATGTCCTAATACCGTTACTCTTGTTTCTAAACCGATTCTTTTGCTAATTTCCTCTCCCAAAGCAAATGCTTTACTTTCATTTAAGTCACGACTGGTTTGAAAGTTATCTCCAATACCCTCAGCTACTAAAATAATACTATGTAATTTTCCTCGTTCATAACCAGCTTCTAACTTTTGACAGACTTGATCAAGATCAAAATCAAACTCTGGAATCAGAATCGACTCTGCTCCTCCTGCTAGTCCAGACATTAATGTCAAGAAGCCAGAATGTCTACCCATAGCTTCAATTACAAAGGTTCTTTCATGGGAAGTGGCTGTATCTCTAATCTTATTCATAGCATCTAAGATAGTGTTTAGAGCAGTGTCATAACCAATAGAATAATCAGTACAAGCAATATCATTATCTATGGTTCCTGGAATTCCAACCGTTTTAATATCCGATTCTTCTCCTAATAATTGAGCTCCTTTAAATGAACCATCACCACCAATAATCACCAATCCATCAGCACCGATATACTTTAATTGTTCTACTGCTTTTCTTCTACCCTCTTTACTCCTAAACTCTTCACTACGAGCTGACCTTAAAAATGTTCCACCGCGATGAATAATATCTGCTACTGAACGCCGCTCTAAAGGCTCAAAATCTCCTTCAATTAAACCAGCATATCCTCTTTTAACTCCTATTATTTTCAAACCTTCATAAATTCCTTTTCTAACAACTGCCCTGATAGCAGCATTCATTCCCGGTGCATCCCCTCCACTAGTTAAGACAGCCACCTTTTTCATGCTACACTCCCCCTTACAATTTTAACCACAACTCTCAATTGATTCATCTATCTTTTCTTCAACTTCCTTTTTAATATAACCCATTGTCCTAAATTTATTATATCTATTTTCTATTAGTTCATCTGTTTCTAACTCTTCTAACTGATTAATTTCTTGAGTCAGCCTTTCTTTTAATAAATCTGCACTTCTTTTATAATCTTTATGCGCTCCCCCAGGTGGCTCAGCAATTATATCATCAATCACTCCTAGATCAAGTAGATCTTTAGCAGTCAACCTCAATGCTTTAGCTGCTGTTTTAGCTTTATCAGAATCCTTCCACAAGATAGCAGCACAAGCTTCTGGAGAACAGACAGAATAATAAGTATACTCCAACATAAATACTCTATCTCCAACTCCAATACCTAAAGCTCCACCACTACCCCCTTCTCCAGTCACAACAACAATAATCGGCACTTCAACCCCTGCCATTTCCATCATATTCTTAGCAATAGCTTCTGCTTGGCCACGCTCTTCAGCACCAATTCCTGGATAAGCCCCTGGTGTATTGACTAAAGCTATAATTGGACGGTTAAACTTTTCAGCTTGTTTGATCAAACGTAATGCTTTGCGATATCCTTCTGGATGAGCCATTCCAAAATTACGTTTAATATTATCCTTAGTCTCTTTGCCTTTTTGATGACCTACAATCGTAACAGGTAGATTATCAATCTTACCAATACCACCAATCAAAGCTTGATCATCTCCAAAACTACGATCACCATGTAATTCAATAAAATCATCACAGATTAGATTAATATAATCCATGGTAGTAGGTCGCTCTACATGACGAGCTATCTTTAAAATTTGCCACGGTTCTAATTGAGAATAGATCTCTTCTCTTAATTTATCTGCTCTTGTTTCTAAGCGTTTAATCTCATCAGTTAAATTAATATCTCTTTCTTCCATAAAATTCGTCAATTCAGTAATCTTCTCTTCTAATTCGATAAGAGGTTGCTCAAAATCAAGGTTATTTTGTACCATTTTTTTTCTCACCTCTCAAACTATGAATATCTATAATTCTAGTAATTACATTCTTCAAATCTGCTCTTTCAACTACCTTATCAATCATACCATGTTCTAATAAAAATTCAGATGTTTGAAAACCATCAGGTAAATCCCGATTGATTGTCTGTTTAATCACCCTTGGCCCAGCAAAGCCAATCTTAGCCTGCGGCTCTGCTAAATTAATATCACCTAAGGAGGCAAAACTAGCTGAAATACCACCATAGGTTGGATCAGTTAATACAGAAATAAAGAGTCCACCAGCTTGATCCAATTTTTTCAATGCTGCACTCGTCTTAGCCATCTGCATTAATGACAACATCCCTTCATACATTCTAGCACCTCCGCCACCACCAGATACAATCACCAATGGCAACCCTTTTTGTAAAGCTCGTTCTATTGCCCGAGTAATCTTCTCCCCTACAACAGAATTCATACTTCCCATTAAAAATCTAGAATCAATCACAGCCAAAGAAGTCTGCCAGCCATTTATTTCTCCAATACCAGTAATTACTGCCTCTTTTAAGCCCGTCTGTTCTTGGTATTTATCAATCTTTTCTTTATAATCTGGAAAATCTAATGGATTTTCTACCTGCAACTCAGCATCATACTCTTCAAATTTATCGTCATCTGTCAGCAAGAATAATCTCTCTGTAGCCGTTAATCTAAAATAACTACCACATTCAGGACATATTTTTAAACTTTGAGCTAATTTTTTATTAAAGATAATCTGTTTGCAACTTTTACACTTTGTCCATAAATCATCAGGCATTTCCTTTTTATCGCTATCTCCTTTATGCTCGTTTTTTTTCTCCTCAGAGCGATTTTTTCTTTCAACAGTAACATACTTAGATTTTCCTCCAAACAAATCTTTTAACACTTCTTCCACCCCACTTACTTAAAATTAAGTACTGATTAAATTTAGTCAACTCAAATTTATCTCGCTACTTTAAGCAAGACTAGATTATATTATTCCCAACTTATCGATTTAAATTTAAATTATGACAATCTTTGTCCTGTTTTTAAACTGATTTATTAAAAAAATAAGCTACTGGCTATTAATTAAGTACTTAAAAACAAAAAAATATGACCAGTTGTCAATAGAATACTGGTCATATTATAACATAAAATTAAGAAATTGCAACTTGCTCACAAGAACAGTTTGTAGCCTATTATCATCTTCGTCAATTTAGTACATATCTTTCCAATTAACTTGTTTTTTATTGACATATGGCTTAAATTTAAAGCTGAGATTAAGCAAACCACTAGCAAAAGAAAGATTTTTCTCTTGCTTAGACTTAAACTGAAACTTAAGTCAACGGCTCCTTCAAATTAGAAATAAATCTACAGACTTTAGCTATTATTTCTTCCTCATCTCTTCCAAGTAAATCTAAATTCTTCTCCAACCTCTTAATAATTGCACTACCTACAATTACTCCATCAGCAAATTCTCCAATCTGTTGTACATGAGTAGGAGAAGAAATACCAAAACCAACTGCTACTGGAATATCTTTGATCTGTTTTATCTTAGTAGCTGTCTTTTCAATTTCAGTTGACAGCTCCTCTCTAGCTCCTGTGACTCCAGCAGTAGAAACAGCATAAATAAAGCCTGAAGAAAGATCAGTTACCTTTTCAATTCGAGTTTGATTACTTGTAGAAGCAAGTAATAGAATAATATCCAACTCTACGCTCAATTCCTGTAAATCTACTCCTTCTTCTGGAGGTAGATCAGGGATAATAACTCCATCAACTTCAACCTCTGCACATCGTTCCACAAATTTCTCTAAACCAAAACGAAAGATAGAGTTATAATAGCCCATCAAAATAAGTGGTAACTCACTTTCTTTTCTAATTTCTTCCACCAACTTAAATATAGCAGTCAAATTAGTACCTTGGGCCAAACTCCTTTGAGCAGCCTGTTGAATCGTTGGCCCGTCTGCTAACGGAGCTGAATAAGGAATTCCTAACTCCAATAAGTCAGCTCCACTCTCCTCAGCAGCTAAGACTAACTTTTTGGTCAATTTTAAATTAGGATCTCCAGCCATCAAGAAAGGAATTAAAGCCTTCTCATCTCTTTGTTGTAATCTAGTAAAGGTATCTTCAATCCGCCCCACTAAATTCTAACTCCTAATTTATCAGCTACACTATAAACATCCTTATCACCACGTCCAGATAAATTAACAATGATTATCTGGTCTTGTGCTAGTTTAGGGGCCAACTGCTTAGCATAAGCAATCGCATGAGAGCTTTCCAAAGCAGGAATAATTCCTTCTGTCTCAGATAATAATTGGAATGCTTCTAATGCTTGCTGATCAGTTACCGCTTCATACTGAGCTCTTCCTGAATCTCTCAAATGACTATGCTCAGGGCCAACACCTGGATAATCCAACCCAGCTGAAATAGAATGCACTGGCATAATCTGGCCATCATCATCTTGTAAGACATAACTCTTATAGCCATGAATGATTCCTTTATCACCTTTAGTCAAAGTAGCTGCATGTTTATCAGTATCAACACCCAATCCTGCTGCCTCTACTCCTACCATCTTAACATCTTCATCCTCAATGAAAGGATGGAATAGCCCAATCGCATTACTTCCACCACCAATACAAGCTACTAAATAATCTGGTAATCGCTCCTCAGCAACAAGAATCTGCTTCCTTGCCTCTTCACCAATTACAGCTTGGAAATCTCGCACCATTGTTGGATAAGGATGCGGGCCAACTACCGAACCTAACAGATAGAATGTATCTTCACTATTTTCGACCCAATGCTTAATCGCTGCATCGACAGCATCGGTCAAAGTAGCAGTTCCATCTGTAATCGATCTAACTCTAGCACCTAACAATCTCATCCTAAAGACATTCAATGCTTGGCGTTCAACATCCTCTGCCCCCATAAAGATCTCACAATCCATCCCAAACATAGCTGCTACAGTAGCAGTTGCTACACCATGCTGACCTGCTCCCGTCTCAGCAATTACCTTCTCTTTGCCCATTCGCTTAGCCAATAAGACCTGTCCTAAGGTATTATTGATCTTATGAGCTCCCATATGATTTAAATCTTCACGCTTCAAATAAATCTTAGCTCCGCCTAATTTTTCTGTCAACCTCTCTGCATAATATAATGGATTAGCCCGCCCTACATATTCTTTTAGATAATATCTAAATTCGTCTTGAAACTCCTGATCTTCTTTATATTTCGTATAAGCTTCATCTAACTCCTCTAACGCTGGAATCAACAACTCCGGAACATAAGTCCCACCAAATTCACCAAATTTTCCTTTACTCATCTTCTCCACTCCCCAACTTTTATTTAATAATTAATATTTAATAATTGAAACCCAAACTCTATAAAGAATTATAAAATAATAGTTACTATTTATTCATTTGCGCCAACTTCCTACATAATTCTCTAATCACCTTACTTTTTATTGATATACAGTGGCACTTTTCGTTCGTAAAAGAATGTGTTTTTGTAGGGGGAACTCTCCGTGGTCGCCCGTGATTTAACATGGGCAGGCACAGAGACCTGCCCCTACAAATATCATTTCTACCCGCCAAATCAAAAGTGCCACAATTTTGTAATAAAACTTCACTTCAAATCTTTATAATACCAAAAATCATCTTAACTTAACGCAGATGAATATTTATTGATTTTTCTCTTCTCACTTGACTTTTAACTATTAAATATTCAGTATTCAATATTTAATGCTTCTCACTACTCTTATAAATCTCTTTAATTTATTATGATCTTTAAGCCCTGACCTAATCTCAACTCCACTACTAACATCAACCCCTGTCGGTTCAACAACTTCAATCGCCTGCTTGACATTATTCTCATCCAAGCCACCTGCAATTATAACCTCTCCATACTCCCTAGCTACTAAAGCCAACTCCCAGTCAAAGGTTTGACCACTACCACCTAACTTATCAGGATGGTAAGTATCCAATAAAAATTTAGCCACATTATATTTAGCCAACTCTTTTAAATAGCTTCGTCCCTTAACCCGAAAAGCCTTAATTACTGGCAACTCAACCTGCTGACAATAACTTGGCGATTCATCACCATGCAATTGGACATAATCTAAGTTACAGATCTTTGCTATTTGATTCACCTCTGCTAATGGCTGATTGGCAAAGACCCCTACCGTTTTGACCTGCCTATCAAGCTCAATAATAATCTTTTGAACCTGCTTAGCACTAACCTCTCTAGGACTGCTAGCAAAGATAAATCCGAGTAAATCTACTCCTAATTGGCTGGCTAATTGAGCATCCTCTAAGTTAGTTAGACCACAGATCTTTATTTCAGTCATCTTATCAACTCTTTCACTTTAATCTCAAGGTCATCACTTCTCATTAAAGCTTCACCTACCAAAATCCCATCAACCTTTTGCTCGGTTAATAATTCAACATCAGATCGCCCCTGAATTCCACTTTCACTAACTACTATTTTATCCTCTGGAATTAATCTCTTAAGCCTAATAGTCGTCTCTAAATCAACCTCAAAAATTTTTAAATCACGATTATTAATCCCTATTATTTCTGGTTCTAGCTCTAAAGCTATCTCTAAGTCTTGATGATTATGAACTTCCACTAAGACATCAAGACCAAGCTCCTTGGCCAGTTTTAAATACCTCTCTAACTCTCTTGGTGATAGTATAGCTACAATCAATAAGATCGCATCAGCGCCATAAGCTCTAGCTTGATAGATCTGATAACTATCAATAATGAAGTCTTTACGCAATAACGGCAACTCAACTATCTCTCTTACCTGCTCTAAATAAGTTAAATCACCTTTAAAAAACTCTTGATCGGTCAAGATTGATAAAGCGTTGGCCCCTGCTTTTTGATACTCCTTAGCAATCTCAACTGGTTTAAAGCCTGCTCTAATAATCCCTTTCGAAGGAGAGGCTCGCTTGATCTCAGCAATTAAACTCATTCCAGTTGCACTTAAAGCCCCTTTGAAGTTTCTGGTTGAATCAAGCTGATAAATCTTTTCTTCTAACTTCATTTGTGATTCTTCTTTTTTCTGTTCTTCAACCTCTAGTTGTTTATGAGTAACAATCTTATCTAAAATCAACTCAACCCGCCTGCCTTTGTAAGCTATTACTGATCTCAATCAACTGCTTTAACTTCTCTAAAGCCAAACCTTCTTCGATCAATTCCCGGGCCAACTCAACTCCCTCTTTCAAATCAGCAACTCGATCAGCAGCTGTCAGTGCCGCTGCAGCATTCAAAAGGACAATTCCTTCCTTCTTATCAGCCTCACCATTTAAAATATCTAGAGTGATTTGAGCATTCTCCTTAGGAACTCCTCCTGCTAAATCACCAACTTCAACCCGCTCTAAACCTAGATCTTCTGGCTTAAGATAATAATTTCTTACCTCTCCAGCATCAAGTTGGCTAACCTTAGTATCTCCAATCGTCGATAATTCATCTAATCCTACCATCCCATGAACTACAAAGGCTGACTTAACCCCTAAATTATTTAATACATGAGCAATTGGCTCAGTCAACTTAGGATCATAAACCCCTAACAACTGTACATCAGCAGCAGCTGGGTTGGTCAATGGCCCTAACATATTAAAGATGCTTCTAACTGCTAATTCTTGTCTAGGGCCAATAGCATGCTTCATTGCTCCATGAAAAGCAGGAGCATACAAAAATCCAATTCCAATTTCATCAATACATTGACCAACCTGCTCAGGTGTTAAATCCAAATTGACTCCTAGCTCCTCTAATAAATCAGCACTACCACTCTTACTAGAGACAGAACGATTACCATGCTTAGCTACCGCTACACCTGCCCCTGCCACTACAAAAGCAACAGTCGTTGAAATATTAAATGTATTTAAATCATCCCCACCTGTTCCACAGACATCAACTACCAACTCTCGGTTCGTAGTGATTGAAGCTGCTTTGGCCCGCATCACCTCCGCAGCTCCTGTAATCTCTTCAATCGTCTCTCCTTTAGTTTGTAAAGCAGTGATCAATCCTCCAATCTGGGCTGAAGTTGCCTCACCACTCATAATTAAATTCATCGCTTCCTTACTCTCAGCTACTGACAGATCCTTCCCACTGATCACCTTCTCAAGCACTCTTCTCATCTCATCTCAACTCCCTTTCTTAACTTCAATTAACACTTAATATTTAATACCTACTATTGAATAATTGAAATCAAAAAACACTTAGAACTAATCAGTATCTTTCATTACCCAATGCTTTTTAATTATTCAATGCTTTCCCAAGAAAACTCCCGATAATTCTCTCCCCTGCTTCTGACATAATCGACTCCGGATGAAACTGGAGACCATATAATTGAGCATCACTATCTGCAACTCCCATAATCAATCCTTTCTCAGTCTCAGCAATCACTTCCAAATTAGCTGGTAAACTGCCAGGTTCAATCATCAAAGAATGATACCTTGTAGCTTCAAACTGATCAGCCACCCCTGCTAAAATTTCTCTTTGCTGATGCTTAATCTTACTAACCTTGCCATGTACCAACTCTGGTGCACTAACAATCTCTGCTCCATAAGCAGCTCCAATAGTCTGGTGACCCAAACAGATTCCCAGAATTGGTATCTCTCCTGCTAATTGCTCAACAACCTGCAGTGAAATTCCAGCATCCTTTGGTCGACCTGGCCCAGGTGAGATAACAATCTGCTCTGGATTCAACTCTCTAATCTCTGCTATTGTAATCTGATCATTACGCCTAACTTCAACCTCTGCTCCTAACTTACCGATCAATTGTACCAAATTATAGGTAAATGAATCATAATTATCAATTACCAACACCATAGGCTCCACCTCTTTCAGCCTGATAAACTGCTTTCAATAAAGCTCGAGCCTTATTTAATGTCTCTTGATATTCAACTTCAGGATCTGAATCGGATACAATCCCAGCTCCAGCTTGCACATAAGCCTTATTATCTTTCAGCAAGATAGTCCTGATTGTAATACAACTATCTAAATTACCTGAATAACCAAAGTAACCGATACTTCCAGCATATGGTCCACGCCTTGTCATTTCCAATTCATCTATAATCTCCATTGCTCTAATCTTAGGAGCTCCTGAAACTGTTCCAGCAGGAAAGCAGGCTTGTAAACCTGAGTAAATATCTTCTTTCTCTTTAAGTTCACCTTGTACATTAGAGACTAGATGCATTACATGGGAGTAGTATTCAACTTCCATAAACTCCGTTACATCAACCTTACCATACTTACTGACTCTACCTACATCATTTCTTCCCAGATCAACCAACATCACATGTTCAGCCTTTTCTTTCTCATCATTTAATAACTCCCTAGCCAACACTTGATCCTCTCTAGCATCTTCGCCCCTCTTTCTAGTCCCAGCAATCGGTCTATTCTCAATCATACCATCTTCAACCCTAACCAACAACTCTGGGGAAGAACCTACTAACTTAAGCTCTTCAAAATCAAGATAATACATATATGGTGAAGGATTAACCCTTCTTAACTGCCGATAAATATCAAACCCTTCTGATTCAACTTCCATCTCCAATCTTTGAGAGAGAACAACTTGAAATATATCACCAGCTTTAATATACTCCTTAGCCTGCTTGACACTAGATATAAACTCTTCTTTCTCTAAGTTAGATTTAAACTCTAACTGTCTATCATTAACCTTTTGTTGCTGCTCTTTTATTACAATAGGTTGCTGCAACTTCTTAATAATCTGATCTATCTTAGCTTTGGCCTGTTGATAAGCCAAACTAACATCATCTTTAAGCTTAACATTAGTCACAACCTTGATCTTATGGTATAAATGATCAAATACTAAGACTGTATCACTTAAGATAAATAACATCTCTGGTAGATCTAAATCATTCTCTGTCTCCATTGGAATATCTTCAAAATACCTGATTGCATCATAACCTAAATAACCAACAGCTCCCCCATAAAACATCGGCAACTCTTCTAGTTT
The DNA here is from genome assembly GCF_046097105.1 of Natroniella sp. ANB-PHB2. Lineage (GTDB taxonomy): Bacteria > Bacillota > Halanaerobiia > Halobacteroidales > Halobacteroidaceae > Natroniella. The sequence goes on from NZ_CP175562.1 coordinate 1,947,760, forward strand.
AACAGCTTGATAACTCTCCAAAATTGTCTGTAACTCCTCGATAGGATTTTCTGTCTTCTTCTCTTTTATGATTTGATCAGTTTGATCTTTGATTATCAACTGACCATTCTGACAACTGAGCAGAGCATGATAATCAACCCCAATAAATGAATAACGACCTAAATTTTCTCCTTGTTCCACACTCTCTAATAAATAAGAATTCTTCTCTTGTCTGATCTTTTTAAAAGCAGAGACAGGGGTTTCTAAATCAGCCGTAATCTCTCTATAAACAGGAATTAAATCTCCTTGCTTACTCAACTCTTCAAATCTTTGATAGCTAGGATAATACATAACTTTTCACCCTTTGGTTAATAAACTCAGCTAAGCTCATCTTAACTCACTCTCCTCTTGAAATTAATTACATATATAATACAAAAAACCATCAGACTTGAGTCCAATGGCCTATTAATACTTACCAATGGGGCTAGATATACCTCCCCCCTAGGCTCAACTCAACTCATCTCAACTATTCTCATCTCAACTCAACTAAATTATTATTTAATTTTCTCTCAACTAATCTATATCACTATGCTCTATTCTAAACTCTAATCTAAAATCTTACTCAGATTCAACACTGCCATGTTTAGTAATCAATTCAGCTTTACCACGAATCTTAATTGCAGAGGTATGCTGAGTAAACTGAGCAATCATCACTTCACCTTGGTCTAGCTTCTCAGTATGGTGAAACTTGGTCTGTTGCCCACGGGTTAATCCGATGATTGTTACCCCATCTTCTAAAGCTTTAACCATTATATAGTCTTCATTTCCTACTTTATCCATTGCAAACCTCCTTAAATCCTACTTATCAATTATAATATCGCAAATAAAAGCTACTGTCAATAGTAAATTATTGATCATTAATTGTCAATAAGAAAATACAAAGCCCTCCTAAAACAAAAGTAATAACTTCAGCCAAGCCAATAGTAGCAGGAATAACACTCCTACTTGATCCTAAAATTAACCCAGTCAAAAAAGACATTAATAATGAACGATATCTTACTAATAAAAAAGATAATAGCCAAGAAAATAATAATAATCCACTACCTACCCCTAAACCAAATAAAATTAAAGTAAATAACTCTAAATTGCTGATTGCTCCTATTACGCCTTGATAAAGACCCAATATTACCAAAATTGTTCCACCACTTATTCCTGGCAAGATCATCGCTATACTACCAATTAATCCCCCCATAAAAAATCTAATAAGAGCTATTTCTCCTCCACTAACTACCTGAGCAACTTCCCCAGAATAAAAATAAGCTACAACTATTCCTAATCCAATTAAAGCTATTGAGTTTAAATCAAACTCTTCTATCTCTTGGCCCGTTATCTTACTAGAAACTAAGATTAGCCCCAGTAAAAAAGCAAACATTAAACTAGGGTAATTATCTAATAAATTAACAATCACCTTAGAACTTACAAATGCTCCTAAAACCGCACCTAATCCAATAGGGGCCAAAACAACAACTTCAATTCTTTTAATCCCTCGTATCAACCGTTCATAAATCTTTAGGATTAAAGCCATCGTTCCACCACTAACCCCAGGTAATGTATTGGCTATTCCTAAAGGAATTCCTTTTAAGAATAACTCAAGAAAGTCATCCATAAGTCTCCTCCCAGATTTACAAAATTTTTTATTTAATTCTACTTTTGCTCTCTACCATATTTCTTCTTTAAAAAATCAAATAACTTCTTTTCAGCTTTGTATTCATCAATTGGTTTAGCTGGAGAACCAATCACAGTTACTCCTGCTTCTATCTCACTACCAAAGGGTACTACTGCTCCAGAGCCAACTGTGGCTTCTTCACCTACTATTGCTGTATGAACTACCGAATTAGAGCCAACCATTACTTTAGAGCCTATCTTACCACCGACAATTGCTCCACTACCAATAAAGGTTCCTGAATTAACTACAGTTGAAATCACCCTTCTATCATCAGGTGTCTCTAGTTCAACCTTTTTACGGCCGACATTAAAGACTCTAGACATTGGCCCGATTCGAATCTGATCCTTAATTTCGACATTACTCTCAATATTTGCTGCTGTTCCAATTGAAACATTACTTCCAATCGTTACATGTCCTCTAATCGTTACATTCTCTTCAATTGTAACATTATCTCCTAACTTAACATTATTTCCAATGATAGCCCCAGTTCCAATATGACAATTATTACCTATCTCTGTTTGGGTTCTAACAACAACCCCACTACCTATAAAAGTTCCTTCTCCAACCTTAACTTCTTCTTGTAAAATAGCATTGCCCACTACTCTACTAAAAGAACCAACTTCAACTCCATCATATAACTCTGCTAAAGAGCTTACACTAGCTGCTGGAGCCAATGTAAGCTCTCTGACTTCTCGATGACGGAATGGATTATCATAGTCTTTGACTGGCAAAATAGCTATAATCGGATCTAGGCTATTATCTTTAATTAATTGAATAATCTGCTCCTCTTTTTGAGCAGGAATAATTGTAGAAAACTCTATTTTACGCCCATCACTCTGCCTAACTACTTTTAATGAGTAGTTCAACTTTCTCTCATTAAATATTTGTCTTAATCTATAACTAATTATCCCTCGGACTGTAGCTACAACTTGACAATAATCCATTACATCACCCCATTTTATGATACATCTTTTTGTGTTAATTCCTCTTCAGCTTCTTCTTCACTCCTCTTTTGATGAGCAATTCTTGCTGCAGCAGCGGCAGCAACTCCTGCTACTAAATCATCTATAAACGTATTAACTTGTTCACCTTTATTATTATCTAACTTCTTCATCACACCTATCTTATTCTTATCTAAATAGCCAAAACTTGTAAATCCAATCGTTCCATAGATATTAGCAATTGCTAAAGCAAGACTTTCATCAACTCCATAAAGTGGTTCATCACGCTTAATAATACTAGCTAATGGCTCTTCCACTTTTCCTTGTTCTGTCAACCTATCTAAAGCAATTCCTGTTAATAAAGTATATTGTACTTCACGCTTATTTAAAACCTGACCAACTGAATCTATACATTTATCCATTGTTATTGTATCATCATAAGGACTCTGTAGCTTATAAACCAAATCTGCTACAGCCTTCATACTAACCCCTCTCTGCTCCAACTTTTTAACTATTAACTCTTTCATATTTTCTCCTCCTTTAGAGATTTTATGTCCATCAATAACTCAATTTATCACTAAGATTACTATTTAATCTTATAATTGATCATACTTAATTGCAATCATTAACTTGTAAAGTTAACTTCTTAACATGTCTATTAAGATCTAATTACTAGATATAATATTCTATGCATTATTACTAAAAAGAGTGTTTTACCTTTAATTCACTCAGCTTCTTTTTTAACTTAGGCGTTACTTCTAATCTATATTCATCTGAAAGTTTAATGCTGACTCGATATTCTTTAATTAATAAATGTAAATAGACTGAATTCATTCCAGAAAAATCAAGCAATAATTCTTTTAATTCAATTAGCTTTTGTTGATCAAACTCCTTTAGCTGTAAGTGAAATGGTTTGTTTTTATTTGAAGAAGAAAAATCTGCCACTCTTAAATCTCCTACTTTATTAGCTATAATCTTACCTTCTTGATTTACTTTGCCTGCTAGTAAAATTGGTTCATCTTCTAGTAGAAATTCTTGATACTGCTGATAAGTATCTGGAAAGACAATTACCTCAAAATCACCATAGTCATCCTCTACAGTCAAAAAAGACATCTGACGTTGATTCTTAGTTATTATTTCTCGATTATTAGTAATTAATCCTCCCACGATTACTCTTTCTTTACCCTCTTTAATATTTTTACTTATCATATTTCTTTTCTGCTGTAATTCTTCCAAAAATGAATCTAAAGGATGGCCTGATAAATAAAGTCCCAACATCTCTTTTTCTAAAGCCAACAACTTTTGTTGATCAAACTCTTCTATCTCAGGTAATTTAATTTGCTCAGTTATAAAGTCGTCATCTTGCTCAAATAGATCTAAAAAACTTGTCTGTCCATTACTTCTTTCTTGTTGAATCCTTTGAGCTTGTGCAAAAGCATTAGCTAATACCTCTAATAACTGTGAACGATAATTACCTAAGGAGTCAAAAGCACCAGCTTTAATCAGGCTCTCTACCACCCTCTTATTAACCGTACCTAAATCAACCCGCTGGCAGAAGTCAAATAAATCACTAAATTTCTCTTTCTGTCGAACAGCAATAATCTCCTCAATCGCCTTCTGCCCTACATTTTTAACCCCTTCTAAACCAAACCTAATTTTTCTTCCTTCGACTGTAAAACCAATCCGACTGTAGTTAATATCTGGTGGTAAGATCTCAATCTCCATTCGTTCCGCTTCAAGAATATATTCAGCTACTTTATCACTATTGCCAATAATACTGGTCAATAAAGCTGCCATAAATTGAACAGGATAATGTGCTTTTAAATAAGCCGTTTGATAAGATACATAAGCATAAGCAGTACTGTGGGCCTTGTTAAAACCATACCCACTAAAATACTCAATTAATTCGAACAACTCCTCAGCTAACTCTTGACTATAACCATTACTGACTGCCCCTGGTATATCTCCATTTCCATTAATAAAAATATCACGATGTTTTTTCATCACTTCAGGCTTCTTTTTACCCATTGCTCGTCGTAAAATATCGGCCTCACCAAGAGAATAACCAGCTACCTGTTGTACAATCTGCATCACTTGCTCTTGATAGAGGATTACTCCATAGGTTGGCTCCAAAATCTCCTTTAAATCAGGATGAGGATATTTAACCTCCTGCTCCCCATGCCTACGAGCAATAAAGTCATCAACCATTCCACTACCTAATGGTCCAGGCCGATACAAAGCAAGCAATGCAATAACATCCTCAATATTCTCAGGTTTTAGCTCTTTAATTAACCTTCTCATTCCATCACTTTCTAGCTGAAAAACACCTAGACTTAAACCTTGGCCTAACAATTCAAAAACTGCTGGGTCATCAAAAGAAAGCTTTTCTAGTTTTAAATCTTTGGCCCGTGTTTTATTAATCAGACTCAATGCTTTATCAATCACTGTCAAAGTTCTTAAGCCTAAAAAATCCATCTTTAACAACCCTAACTGTTCTAAGCTGTCCATATCATATTGAGTCGTAATTTCACCTTTACTCTGGTATAAGGGAGTATAATTAGTCAACTCTTCTTTAGTAATTACCACCCCTGCTGCATGGGTTGACGAGTGGCGTTTTAAACCTTCAATCCGCTGTGAATAGTCAATCAACTCTTTAACTTCAGTATCAGATCTATACAGTTTTTTTAATTCGTCCGCTTGTTGTAAAGCATCTTTTAAAGTAATTCCTAATGAATTCGGAATAGCCTTAGCTACCTTGTCAGTCTTATCATAACTGATTCCTAATACCCGTCCTACATCACGAATAGCTCCTTTAGCAGCCATCGTACCAAAAGTAATTATCTGAGCTACCTTATCAGCACCATACTCTTTTGTTACATATTCAATTACTTCATCCCGTCGTTCATAGCAAAAATCAATATCAATATCGGGCATAGAAATACGAGCAGGATTTAAGAACCTTTCAAATAATAAGTTATACTCTAATGGATCAATTTCTGTAATATCTAACAAATATGAAATAATACTTGAAGCTGCACTACCCCGCCCCGGGCCAACAATAATATCATTATCCTTAGCATACTTAATAAAATCTCTAACAATTAAAAAATAAGCTGGATATCCCATCTGATTAATTATCCCTAATTCATGTTCAATTCTATCTTCTATCTCACAAGTTAACTCTCCATACTTCCTTTTAACCCCTTGATAAGTCAATTTCCGTAAATATGACTCAACAGTTTCTCCTATCGGTACATCATAATGTGGTAATAAGATCTGTTCAAAATCTAAATCAACCTTACATCTGTCAGCAATTTGAACTGTATTAGCGATTGCCTGAGGATAATCAGCAAATAACTCCTCCATCTCTTGTGAGTTTTTAAAATAAAATTGATCGTTAGGAAACTGTAATCGATCTTGATCCTTAACATCCTTTCCCGTTTGAATACAGAGTAAAATATCATGTACCTTGGCATCATCTTGAGTTAAATAATGGACATCATTCGTTGCTACTAAAGGAATATCCAGTCTTCGACTCAACTGTACCAATTCATCATTGACCCTCTTTTCTTCCTTTAAGCCATGATCTTGTAATTCTAAAAAGAAGTTCCCTTCCCCAAAAACATCCTGATAGGCCAACGCTATCTTTCCTGCTTGCTCAGTCTGTCCATTTGATAATAAAGTAGAAATCTCCCCAGCTAAACAACTACTTAAGCAGATTAACCCCTCACTATTTTCTCTTAATAATTCCCGATCAATCCGTGGTTTATAATAAAAACCCTCTGTATAACCCTGAGAGACCAATTTTAACAGATTACGATAACCTTCATTATTCTCAGCCAATAATATCAGATGGGCCAACTTTTTATTATTGACATCCTTGCGCAAACGATTATCAGTAATATAGACCTCACAACCAATAATTGGCTTAATTCCTGCTGCTTTAGCTTGGCGATAAAACTCAACTGCTCCATACATCACCCCATGATCGGTCATCGCCACTGCTGGCATACCTTCTTTCTTGGCTTGAGCAATCAATTCTTCAGTCTTGACAGCTCCATCTAATAAACTATATTCGGTATGTACATGAAGGTGAACAAATTGGCCCATATTATCCCTCCTACTCTTTTATTAAATAATTTTAAATTTACAATATACACTCAAAAATTAGAATTATATTGGTTAATAACCATTTTCATATTTTTCCCAATTAAGTCTCAGCTTATCCTACCTCTATAATATATTTATTTGACTCTAAAATCAAAAAAAAACAAACTTAATTGATATATAGTGTCAGTAAAGATCAACACCTTAAAATTTAGGGATTTCTCTTGAAAGATTAGACATAATTCAATCATAACAATAATACAGATACTCTTATAAACTTAATCTGGTAGGTGAGTCTATGAACAGACTAATTTTAGTCTTTTTTATCGCCTTAGGAGTAGTCCTCGGTGGAGCAATCATTGGTAGTGTAGGAGCAACTTTAACTGGTGAATCACCTCTTAAAGCAATGGTTCAATTAAGTCAAGAAATTAAATTATGGGCTGTAGTTACTGCAATTGGTGGTACCTTTAGTAATTTAAGAATTATTGAAGGTGGCGTCTTTGAAGGAAGATTTATTGTCTTAATCAGACAATTTGTCCTCTTAACTGCTGCTTTTATCGGAGCCCAACTTGGCATCTGGCTAATCACCATCCTTACTGGGGGAAACTGAAATGAACTTTAATTTTTTAACCTTGACAAAATCTGAACTGCTACGCTTAGTGGCCAGTTTTATCTTTGGAGTTATTATCGGAGTTACCTTACTTAATCTCTTTGTAGGACACCGAGTAGATAATTTAATTTATGAAAAAGAGGAATTAAAGGCCAATTTAGAAAACCAGGAAGCACAGTTGGAGCGGTTAGAGGAGAGTTTAGCTGAGGAAAGAAAGAAGATCATTCAAAAACTAAAGGTTAAGATCGAAACAGATTTAGATAAACATATCACCCAGCAATTAAAACAGAAGATCTTTAACCTCCTAAAAAGTCTAATCGGTCGTGAAATAGATAATATAGACGGCAAGCTAATAGCAGAAACACTTGAAGGAAGAATTGTAATTATCGAAGGAGATGAATATGAGTTAGATCTACTCTGGTTTATGATCCAACCGGATGCTGTAGTCTCTTTTGAAGTTAATAGATTCAAAATTAATACCAATGAATAAAGTTGCCAGTTGGCAACTTTATTCAAATTATATAACTTAATAATTTTTTATTTATTTAACAAACTACCAATTCGCTTAATTGCTTCTGTTATTTGTTCTTCGCTGACAGCATAAGATAACCTCAAATGCCCTTCTTGGCCAAAAGCAGAACCAGGTATCGTAGCCACTCCTGCCTTTTGTAATAATAACTCCGCTAGCTTCTGATCATCAGTTACTTCTTGATCTGCTATAACCTTTCCTACTAATCCTTCAATATTAACAAAGACATAAAAAGCTCCAGCAGGATTAAGCACTTGCATCCCTGAAATCTGATTTAAGCCATTAACTATAATCTCTCGGCGTTGATTAAAGGCATCTTTCATTGTAACAGTCGGCTCTTGACTACCTAATAAAGCTGCTAGACTTGCCCGTTGGGCAATTGAGTTAGCATTAGAAGTACTGTGGCTTTGTAATCTTCCCATCGCTGCAATAATATCTTGCGGGCCAACAGCATAACCAATCCTCCAACCTGTCATCGCATATGCTTTAGAAACACCATCAATCACAATTGTTCGCTCTTTAATCTTTGGTCCTAATGCCGCAATACTGATAGCCTCCTGCTGATAACTTATCTTTTGATAGATTTCATCAGCAATTACTAAAATATCTTCTTCAACTATTATTTCAGCAAGCTCAAGCAACTCCTGCTCAGTATAAACTGCTCCAGTTGGATTATTAGGACTATTAATAATTAGTGCTCTAGTCTGAGGTGTAATTGCTTCCTTAAGTTGCTTAGCAGTTAATTTAAAACCTTTCTCTTCAACAGTCTTAACCTTGACAGGTCTGCCTTGTGCAAACTTAATCTGCTCTGGATAACTAACCCAATAAGGCACAGGCAAGATCACCTCATCACCAGGGTTTATTATAGCCTGTAAAACATTAAATAACGACTGCTTAGCTCCATTAGAAATAATCACCTGCTCAGGATCATACTCCAAACCTTTATCTTCTTTAAATCTAGTACAAACAGCCTCTTGCAATTCTTTTATCCCAGTTGTTGAGGTATAAGTAGTAAACCCTTCTTTAATAGCATCAATACCTGCTTTTTTTACATGCTGTGGAGTTTCAAAATCTGGCTCCCCAGCCCCTAAACCGATTATATCTCTTCCTTCTTCTTTTAACCTCTTAGCTTCAGCACTAATTGCTAATGTCGGCGAATCTTGAATTTGATTAATTCGTGTTGATAACTCTACCATCCTTTCTTCTCCCTCCTTCAAATTACAATTAAACAACTCTACTTTTATCTAGTCACTACTAACTAATCTCTATTACTCTTAATCCTTTTCTTCTTGTTTAAGATCTTTTTGCGTAATCGAATATTTTTAGGTGTTACCTCCACTAACTCATCATCGGCAATATATTCTAAAGCTTCTTCTAAGCTCAATTTCTTAGCTGGAGTCAAAATCATTGCCTCATCAGAAGAACCTGATCTCATATTATCCAACTTCTTCTGTTTACAGATATTAATATCTAGATCCTGTTCTCTAGAATTAGAACCAACTATCATCCCTGCATAAACCTTTACTCCAGGCTCAACAAATATATTTCCTCTTTCTTGGGCATTAAAAATACCATACCTACTGACTTCTCCTTGGCGATCAGCTACTATTGATCCTGTCTTTCTAGTAAAGATCTCTCCTCGATAATTATCATAATGAGAGAATGTATGATTTAAGATTCCTTCGCCTTTAGTCTTAGTTAAGAATTCAGATCTAAATCCAATCAATCCTCTAGCTGGCACCTCAAAGATTAGCCTAACTCTAGTTTCACTTAAATGCTCCATCTTTTGCATTTGGCCCTTCCGTTCCCCTAACTGTTCAATTACTGTACCCATAAACTCCTCTGGCACATCAATAGTAACCTCTTCAATCGGTTCTAGCTTTTGACCGCCCTCTTCTTTAATGATTGCTTCCGGTTTAGAGACTTGAATCTCATATCCCTCCCGGCGCATCGTCTCAATCAAGATGGATAGATGTAACTCTCCTCTACCTGAAACCTTAAAAGTATCAGGTGCCAACTCCTCCACCTGTAAGGCAACATTTCTCTCTAACTCATTTAACAACCTCTCCTTTAGTTTACGAGAAGTAACAAAGTCACCTTCTTGACCAGCAAAAGGACTATCATTGGTTGTAAAGGTCATTGCTACTGTCGGCTCCTCAATTTTGACAAAAGGCAAGGCTTCTGGTTGTTCCAAATCAGCAACTGTCTCTCCAATATTGATCCCCTCTAAGCCTGCCAAAGCTACAATTTCTCCTACCTTAGCTTCAGCTACCTCTTTTCTCTCCAACCCGTGATAAGTAAATAATTTTGAGATCTTTTTGGAATCCACTTCACCATCTCTTTTGCAGATAGCTACTTCTTCCCCTTCAGCTACCTGACCACGATTGATCTTACCTAAGGCCATTTGACCTACATAATCATTATATTCAATAGTAGTCACTATCATTTGTAAAGGAGCCTCTAGCTCCCCCTTTGGAGCTGGAATATATTCCTTAATTGCTTCAAATAATGGCTCCAAATTATCATTCTCATTAGCTAACTCTTCTTGAGCAAAACCTTCTAACGCTGAAGCATAAATAACTGGAAATTCAATCTGCTCTTCCGTAGCTCCTAAATCAATAAATAGATCTAATACCTCATCTACAACAGCTTCTGGTCTAGCCTTAGGTCTATCAATCTTATTAATCACCACAATTGGAGTTAAGTCCAACTCTAAAGCTTTAGTTAAAACAAACTTGGTTTGAGGCATTGGCCCTTCAAAAGCATCAACGACCAATAATACACCATCAACCATCTTCAAAATCCGCTCTACCTCTCCTCCAAAATCTGCATGTCCAGGTGTATCAATAATATTGATCTTAGTTCCTTGATAATCAACAGCTGTATTCTTAGATAAAATTGTAATCCCTCGTTCTTTTTCTAGATCATTATCATCCATAACCCTCTCTTCAACTTCCTGCTTAGCATGAAAAATACCGCTCTCTTTTAACATTCCATCAACTAAAGTCGTTTTACCATGATCAACATGAGCTATAATTGCTATATTTCTAATATCTTCTCTTACTATCATTTTATCCTCCCTTTTAAATAAACATAAACAGTTCGTATATAACTTAATTTTAAGGCTGAGTTTATTAAAGTTGTAAAAATAAATACTTAGCTCTTACTTAACCTTAAGCTTGATATATAGTTAGGTTATAATATTTAACATTAGTTGTCAATAAAATTCAGTTCTCTAAAATTTCACTTTAATTAATAACTACCAATCATCAATTACAACTCAATCATCTTTCGCTCGCGACTTCTAAAACTAGCAACTTCTTTATACCCAATCATTCTTAATAAATCTCTAACATCAGTTAAATTCTCCCCTACTCTTTGAGCAGTATGAGCATCAGAACTTAAAGTTACTGGAATTTCTAATTGATAAGCTCTTTCTAATATCTCTTGACTAGGATAAAATTCACCAACAGGCTTATTTAGCCCATTCGTATTGATCTCAATTGCCAGATCATTTTCTGCAATCACCTCTAAGACAGGATCTGCAATATCTAAGATACTACCTTGAGGCTTGAAATTAAAAAGCTTGATTAAATCTAAGTGACCTAAAAAATCAAACAGGTCAGATTGAGCTGCTTGCTTAATATAATTAAAATAAGTTTGATATAACTCATCTAAATCCCAGTTTTGATACTCAGCTTTATAATCTGGATGATCGAACATCCAATTATCTATATAATGAATCGAACCTATTACATAGTCTAATTCAAATTGGCTCAAAAAATCCTTGATTTCTCTATCTTCTCCTGGATTATAATCCATCTCTATTCCAACTCTAACATTTAATTCAGGATAACCTGCTGCTACTTGCTGAACCAATTCAAAATCAAATTGTTGATGATAGCGATTATGATCGGCAAATCCTATCTCTTTTAAGCCTTTATTAACTGCTTGCTCCATAAATTCTTTGAGATTCTCGGCTGTCATAGCTCTATCTTGATGCCCTAACGGATGAATGTGATAATCTACTAGCATCTTAACTTCCTACCCTTCTATTAGTTTAATATTTACCCTTCTCGTTCTTGGCCCATCAAATTCAGCAAAGTAAATACTTTGCCAAGTTCCCAATAATAATTTTCTTCGATCTATAATAATCTGTTCAGATGAACCAAATAATGTCGCTTTAATATGAGCAGCTGAATTCCCTTCTAAATGTTGATAATTATCTTTGAAAGGAATAACCTTATTTATCTGTCTTAAGATATCTTCTTTTACAGTAGGATCAGCATTCTCATTAATTGTAACTCCAGCGGTAGTATGGGGTACAAAAACAGTGCAGAGTCCTGTCTTAATACTTAACTTTTCAACTATCTTCTCTACCTTAGCAGTTATATCAATTAATTCCGTCTTATGATTAGTTTCAATCTTAAACTCTTTTAACATTCTACACCTCTTTTCTATCATTTTATAATACAATCAGTTAAATTCAGCTCTATTATATAAAAATTAACAGATACCTAACCCTTCCTATACACCTGCTTGTTAATATTATCCATTAAATCATATGAAAATAGACATAAGTTATCTCCTGTAATTAAGTATTGGTAAATATCCCAACTAAAGGAGATAACTTATGCCAATGACATTATATCAAATGAATTTAACATTGACAACTATTTGGATGATTTAGAATCATCATCGAGGAAATATTATTTTTAATTCTTTAGTTATACTAAATATAGCTTTGCTTTAGTAAACTTGTTAAATTATCAAAATTATGAAAAGTCAAAAAAATGGAACAACTTGTGATTTAATCGCATAAATATAAATACAATCAAGTATAATTTAAGGTAACTCTTATTGGTATTGTACAATTTATTTAGACTCATTTTAAAAAATTCTAGTCTAGATAAGAGAAAATCAGAATTTCCATTGACATATAATTACTCTTATTGTATAATTTACTATAAGCACGTAAGGTGAGTTACTATTTGTTTAGCAATTTATTAAATTTGACTTTTCAATGTGCGATTAGTTTTCAGAAAATTTTTGCTATAATATAATTCCAAAATATAATCCATAAAGATCATTAATCAACTTTATAATAAATATTCTCATCTGATATTTTTTAAATTATTTGAGGAGGGTTTCATCATGAATGAAAAAAAATTAGAGAAATTTTTGTTAGTTACTTACCAAATTAGCCAAAATGGGATTGTTAAATTTTCCCAGATAGAGGAGCAAGGTTACTCTAAAAAAGAAATATTTAGGATTATTGAAAAGTGTATCGCAAGGAATCTAATTCAAGCAGTTCACGAAACTGATGAGATTTTCCTAGACCAACGATTCACTTTTACTTATAAGGGAAGATTTTATTTAAATGCTTTGCTAGGAAACGAAGAGCTATCCTTAGTTAATACTGAAAAACCTCTCAATTGTATAGATACCTATGGAAATGTAGAAAAAATTTGCTTAGGCTTGTATGGTTATGTAGAGCGAAAAAAAGTTGATTGATTGTCTGAAAATTTAGAATCATCACTAATTTTATTCTAGGAAAAATTATAAAATCAAATATATTCAAAAAAAGAAGGAAGAATAAAAGGTGCGTCGCCCCTTTTATTCTTCCTTCTTCTTTTCTTCTGCCTGCTCCTGATAAGTATATAATTTCCTATCTACATAACCTGTATGTAATAATTTCTGTGACCTTTCTCCATGAGGTTGTCCTAAAAATCTTTCATATAACCTCTTGATAAAAGGATTTTCATGAGCTTTGCGGTGTTCTTTATTCCGATCAGCAGTAAATAACCCTTCTGTCCTACTAGCATAAGCATCCCCCATTTTAGTCCAATTCTCATATCCAGCATAGACTGGTTGACCTCCTCCACCAACACAACCTCCATTTGGGCAGGCCATCACCTCTACAAAATCATAAGCGCGTTCTCCAGTCTGTAAGCGATGAATCAGCCTTCTGGCATTACCAGTTCCTCGTGCTACTGCTGCTTTAATAACCCTACCATCACCTAATTCAACCTCTCCTTCTTTAAAGTCTTTACCTCGTACCTCTTTCAATTCTAGTTTCTCAAGCTCTCTTCCCGTTAATTTTTCATAAACGGTTCGCAAAGTTGCTTCACAGACTCCACCGGTTGAACCAAAGATAACACCTGCTCCTGAAGCATAACCCATTGGCTCATCATATTCTTCTTCCTCTAAAGTAGTCAAATCTAACCCAGCTTCCTTGATCATTTCAGCTAACTCTCGAGTAGTTAAATTAAGATCAACATCCCGATCCTGTCCACTATCATTCATTTCTGGTCGAGCAGCTTCATATTTTTTAGCTACACAAGGCATTACCGAAACTGAAAATATATTTTCTGGCTCAACTCCAGCTCCTTGAGCATAATACGTTTTAACTAAAGCTCCAAAGACCTGCTGAGGAGACTTGCAGGAAGATAAGTTAGGAATTAACTCTGGGTAAAAACTTTCACAGAACTTTACCCAACCTGGACAGCAAGAAGTAAATTGTGGTAGATCGTGATCACTTTCTAATCGCTCCATCAATTCATGTCCTTCTTCCATAACTACAACATCTGCTCCAAAACAATCATCAAAGACCTTATCAAAACCTAATCTCTTCAATGCTGCTACTAATTGACCAGTTACTAAACTTCCTGTCTCCATTCCAAATAGTTCACCAATTGTAACCCTAATTGCTGGTGCTGTTTGAATTACTACATGTTTATCAGGGTTCTTCAAAGCTTGCCAAGCTTCTTCTTTATTATCCTTACCATGTAAGGCTCCTGTTGGACAGACCAAGATACATTGACCACAAGTAATACATGGCGTATCTAAATAGCTATCATTAAATGCTGGGCCAGCAACTGTTGGAAATCCCCTCTCCAATACGTCATAGATATGTACCTCCTGGACTTTGGAGCAAACAGCAATGCATCTACGACACATAATACACTTACTCGGTTCCCGTACCAATGATGGAGATAGATCATCAACTGGATATTCATTTTTTTGCCCCTGATAACTTATCTGTCTAATCCCAAACTGATCAGCTAAAGATTGCAACTCACAATTCAAGTTAGCAGCACAGGTCAAACAATCAAAAGGATGATCAGATAATAATAATTCTAGTATCGTCTTTCTATAATCTAAAATTTCTGGAGTATTAGTTCTAACTACCAGTCCATCCCTAACCTCATATTTACAAGCTGGCTGTAAATTTTGCTCATCCTCTATCTCTACAACACATATCCTACAGGCAGCCGGTTCATTTACTCCCTCTAAATAGCATAATGTAGGTATATCTATATTGACTTTATTAGCAGCATCAATTAGATTTCTCCCTTCTTCAATCTCAACTTCCTGTTCATCAATTGTTAAAGTTACCATCAAATTCCTCCTTAGACAAAATTCTAACCTTTAGAAATAACCTCAAAGGGACATTCTTCTTCACAGACACCACAAGCTGTACAATTCTCAGGATCTATCTCATAAGTTTCACCTAGTTGACCTTTAATTGCTTGAGCAGGACAAGCTGTCTCGCATTTACCACAAGCTTTACATAATTCTGAATCAATTTTGTATTTAGCTAATCCTTTACAGACTCCCGTTGGACAATAATTATCTTCTGCATGGGCCAAATACTCCTCCTCAAAATGCTCAATAGCACTTAAGACTGGATTGGGAGCAGATTTGCAGAGGCCACATAAAGCAGTCCGTTTAATTGTATGTGATATATTTTTTAACCGTTCTAAATCTTCTCTTCTCCCCTCTCCCTCTACTATCTGATCCATAATCTCCAATAATCGCTTAGTACCAATCCGTCCTGGAGCACACTTGCCACAAGCTTCATCTTGAGTAAAATCCAAATAGAATCGAGCTACATCGACCATACAGCTTGTCTCATCTAGAATGATTAGACCACCCGAACCCATCATCGAACCTACTTCTAATAATGCATCATACTCTAATGGAGTATCTAAATAATCTGCTGGTAGACACCCTCCTGATGGCCCACCAGTTTGAACTGCTTTAAATTCTTTACCTCCTGGAACCCCTCCACCAAGTTTAAAAATCACATCATGTAAACTGGTTCCAACCTCTACTT
Organism: Natroniella sp. ANB-PHB2; assembly: GCF_046097105.1. Classification (GTDB taxonomy): domain Bacteria; phylum Bacillota; class Halanaerobiia; order Halobacteroidales; family Halobacteroidaceae; genus Natroniella. The sequence continues at coordinate 1,963,771 of NZ_CP175562.1, forward strand.
CAATCAAACCTGTATTATTAATATCCCCTGCTAAAGCAAATACTTTAGTTCCTGTACCATCTTTACTACCAAGCTTTTTATACCATACTCCACCTTCCCTTATAATAATTGGAATATTAGCTAAAGTCTCCACATTATTAATTAAGGTTGGTTTCCCCCATAAACCATCTTGAGCTGGATAAGGAGGCTTAGATTGTGGATCACCACGATAACCCTCTACTGAAGTGATCAAAGCAGTCTCCTCTCCACAAACAAATGCTCCTGCTCCAATTCTAACCTCAACATCAAAGCTGAATTGACTACCATAAATATTATCACCCAACACCCCTGTTTCTCTAGCTGCTTTAATAGCTCTTTCTAAACGTTTTACAGCTAATGGATATTCAGCTCGAACATAGACAAACCCCTGCTTTGAACCAATAGAATAAGCTCCTAGGGCCAACCCCTCTAATACACTATGAGGATCTCCCTCTAAGATGCTACGATCCATAAAAGCACCAGGATCACCTTCATCAGCATTACAGATTATGTATTTAGGGGTTTCTTGGTTCTCATACGTTATTTCCCACTTAATACCGGTTGGAAATCCTCCCCCTCCTCGCCCTCGTAAACCTGATTCTTTAATCTCTTCAATCACCTCTTTAGGTTTCAAGCTAGTTACAGCTTTCTTTAAAGCCTGATAACCTCCATGCTCCATATACTCTTCTATCTCGCAAGGATCAATCTTCCCACAATTACCTAAAACAATCTGTTTCTGGTATTTATAGAAATCCATCTCCTCTTTTTTTACTATCTTCTCTTCTGTCTCTGGATCTATGTAAAGTAAATCATCTATAATTTCTCCATTCAATAAATGCTTTTGTACAATTTGTCGTACATCTTCAGCTTTAACCTGACAGTAAAATACTTCATCTTCTTCATCTTGAGTATGAACAGTAATAATTGGCCCTTGTTCACAAAAACCAAAACAACCTGTTTGGGTTACTTTAACCTCTGCTAAAATACCCTGTTCTTTCAATTGATCTAGCAGATTTTGATAAATTGTTGGCCCACCTGAAGAATTACAGCTTGTTCCAGCACAAAGCAGTATCTCATATTTATTCTGCATTCTACCCCTCCGTTCTAATCAGCTTAGCATTTACAATTGATAATTAAAGTCAAAATATTGCTTAACTAATCTAATGTGTCACTTCGTAACACAGCCGTCAGCTGTCAGCCATGAATCGTCAGCCCAATCAAAACCTATTAATTCCCAATAAGTAAAACCATCTAAACCCAGGAAATATAATGGTTTTTAGATGTTTTAATTTTTATTGGTTTTAAATGCTCTTAACTGATAACTGAGGGCTGGCCACTGACCCTACGAGTTCTAAAATTCCAAGAACTCTCCGTAACAAAAACAGTTCACTATGTAGCACAAAAGTGCTACACTATTATAATTACTCATATTGACTCAACAACTCCGGCAATTGCTCAGGCTTGACTCGACCATGAACATCATCACCAATAATCACAACTGGAGCCATTCCACAAGCTCCAACACAGCGTGTATCTTGTAATGTAAACCTATCATCTTCACTTGTTTGGCCAGGTTCAATACCCAATTCATCATTTATTTTATCTAATATATCCTGACTACCCTTAACATAACAAGCAGTACCTGTACAGACTTCAATCGTATATTTACCTTTTTTAGTTGTTGAAAATAAAGAATAAAAACTGACAACACTATATACCTTGCTAAAAGGAATCTCTAACCTTTCAGCTATCCTCACCTGAACCCTACGTGGTAGATAACCAAATATATTTTGTGCTTGATGTAGTATAGCAATTAAATTTAAATCACCCTCTTCAGCAGCTTTAAATAAATCTTCTAACTGCTGATGTTGCTCCTCTTCTCCTCGATTAATAAATATCTCTTCAATTGTTTCAGTCGGTTGCTGATTCATAATAAAGCCTCCTGCTTATTATTTATCTTCACTTTTAATTTTATACTCTATTAAGCTAATAATCTTCCTTGAAGTTGATCTTAAGATCAATTATATGATTACATATTAATCTAACGTTTGAGCACTCTTATTAATAATATTATTAACAAGAGTGCTCAATAAAATTAAATGAAAATTATTCCTAGGAGAGAGTTAATGCCTTCTCAACATTCTATAACATATTTAACTCTTTCTCCCCACTTATCGCTTTGGAAATCTTTTTGGTTATCAAGCAAATCTAATAACTATGGCCCAGGAGGTTATAAATTCAAAGATTTTATGATTGCTGGAGCTCCACTACAATTATTACTAGCCATTGGCATTCCTCTATTTATCTACTTGTTTTGGGGCATTTAAAATAATATAAGCTAGCCTCCCAATTAATTAGGAAGCTAGCTTATATTATTTATTATTAACAAATTTGTTTTAATCAAGCTGATTTGCAGTCAGGACAGTACCCAAAAAACTCACTACGATGATGAACAACTTCTCCTCCGATTTTTTCAGCAACCTTTTGATTCATTTCTTTCTTAACCTCCATCTCTACATCCATCACCTTCCCGCAATCCAAACAACTAAAATGGTAATGATTTTCAGGGTTGCCATCAAAACGACTATAACTACTTCCATAATTTAATTCCATAAGTTCGCCCATTTCTCGCAATACATTTAAATTACGATAAATAGTACCCAAACTAATATTAGAAATATCTTTTTTCACCTGTTCATATATCCAATCTGCTGTTGGATGAGAAGTAGTACTCCTTAACACTTCTAAAATTTTCTTTCTTTGCTTGGTCATCCTTCTTTTTTTAGCCATTTTGCTCATCCTTTATAATAATAATAATAATAATAATAGTTATCAATTACATTATAACAATAATTCAGACAACTGTCAATTTAAACTACAAGTATCAGTGTGAGTAATGAGTGTCAGTTAAAATCAAGAACTTTAAAAGCTTTTAAACTAAAAGAAATTGAATTTATTAATTTTCATTCACACTATCATTCACACTATATTGTAATTAAATTTAAATTAGTAAGATTAAGTTAATTGTTAATACTAACGATTAGGAGGGATAATTATGAGTCCACAACAAAACAATAACCCAAACAAAATTGCAATTATTGGTGCTGGTGGCGTTGGAGCTACTACAGCTTATGCACTGATGATCAAAGGTATTGGTTCCGAAATTGTCTTAATTGACATTAACAAACAAAAAGCTGAAGGCGAAGCAATGGATTTAAATCATGGTTCTTCTTTTGTAAATCCAGTTAAAGTTTATGCAGGAGATTATTCAGATTGTAAAGATGCTAAGATTATTATTATTACGGCAGGGGCCAAGCAAAAACCTAATGAAAGTAGGCTAGATTTAGTCGCTAAGAATGTTGAAATCTTTAAAGAGATGATCCCACAAATCACTGAATATAATGATAATTGTATCTTATTAGTAGTCAGTAATCCAGTCGATATCTTAACATATATCACTCTTAAATTATCAGGTTTTCCTAAAGAGAGAGTATTCGGCTCTGGTACTGTTTTAGATAGTTCTCGCTTTAGATCACTACTCAGCGAAAGTTGTAATATAGCTGCTAATAACGTACATGGTTATATTATTGGTGAGCATGGAGATAGTAAAGTTGCTGCTTGGAGTCTAACCAATATAGCAGGAACTAGCTTAGATGATTATTGTCCTGTTTGTGAAGAGACTTGCACAAGAGACAGTCAAGAACAGATAGCCAAACAAGTTAAAGATGCTGCCTATAAGATCATTGAGAGGAAAGGTTCTACCTTCTATGCAATAGCTTTAGCAACTTCTAAAATAGTTCGTAGCATATTACGAGATGAAAATTCAGTTTTAACTGTTTCAACTTTGCTACAAGGAGAATATGGAGTGGAAGATATCTGTTTAAGTCTACCTACTGTTCTTAATTCCTCAGGAATCGATCGCGTTCTAACTCTAAACTTAGAACCTGAAGAAAGAGATGCTTTCGTTAAATCAGCAGAAACTTTACAAGAAGTTAGTAAAAATTTAAATCTATAAAGGAATCATAAATTCAGTCTAGAAATAATAAATGTGGTTAAAGGAGGTGACAGTTTATGAGAAAAAAAGTAGAAGAAGCTCTAGATAAAATCAGACCATCTCTCCAAGCAGATGGAGGTGATGTTGATTTAGTAGATATTACTGATGAAGGAATTGTTAAAGTTGAACTAAAAGGCGCTTGTGCTGGTTGTCCAATGTCTCAAATGACGCTTAAAATGGGTATCGAAAAGAGATTAAAAAAAGAAATTCCAGAAGTTAAAGAGGTACAATCCGTTTAAATCAATTTTTTTATGGATGAGAAAATTCTCATCCATAAAAATTTAATTTTTGATTGACAAATAAAACAAAAAATGATATCTTATTATTTGTCGCGTCGTTTTGGAGCTAATTTTTTTAGTTTCTTCTTGACATCTCTAAAAGGATTAGTTATAATATCAATTGTTGAATAAGCAAATAACTTTCATACGTCGGAGCATGGCGCAGTTTGGTAGCGCACCTGGTTTGGGACCAGGGGGTCGCAGGTTCAAATCCTGCTGCTCCGACCATTTTATGCGCCTGTAGCTCAACTGGATAGAGTGACAGACTTCGAATCTGGAGGTTGGGGGTTCGATTCCTCCCGGGCGCGCCAAAAAAACATTTAATAGTGAATATTTAATAATTAAAAATCAAAGATATAAATAATTTTGATTTGAGCTTTTAACTATTCAGTATTAAATATTATTTATTAAATGAACTTGCGGGCCATTAGCTCAGCTGGTAGAGCACCTGACTTTTAATCAGGGTGTCGGAGGTTCGACTCCTCCATGGCTCACCAAAAAACATTTAATATTGAATATGAATAATTTAAATTCCTATTTTTAATTTATTCAATATTAGATATTAAATAAGCATGCCCCCATCGTCTAGGGGCCTAGGATACCAGGTTTTCATCCTGGCGACAGGGGTTCGAATCCCCTTGGGGGTACCAATACAACTAAATCAAAGGTGCCAAGTTAAAGTTAAGCAGAGTAATATAATAAGAAAGATGTATCTACTCCAACAACGGAGAGTTTTTCCTCTTTAAAACTCAGACAGGTACCATTAAACGAATTGACAATTGATAGTTAATAATTAAAAATCAAATATAATTCTAGTGGTAATTGCGGAGGGGCAACACCTGTTTCTGACGAACATGGACGTTCTAGTGTCTTGAGTGGCACAGGATATGCCGGGTTCTAAGAACCATTTCGAACACAGCAGTTAAGTCCTCCAGCGCCGATGGTACTGCAAGGGTAGCCTTGTGGGAGCGTAGGTCGCTGCTAGAACTATTATAAAGCAATGAATAGTGAATAATTAATAGTTGAAGTTCAAGAATAAAAAGAATTTGAATTTATGTTCTTAAACTATTCAATATTAAATATTAATTGTATTTTGTGGGGACGTGGTGTAATTGGTTAACACGCCGGCCTGTCACGCCGGAGAGTGCGAGTTCAAGTCTCGTCGTCCTCGCCATTTAAAAGCAGTGGATGATGAACATTGAATAATTAATAATTAAATTCAAGAACTTAAAACTATTCAATATTAGACATTTAAATATTGAATGTATTTCTGTGCTAGCGTAGCTCAGCTGGTAGAGCAGCTGACTTGTAATCAGCAGGTCATCGGTTCGACTCCGATCGCTAGCTCCAACCTTACTGACAATTTAAAATTGATAGTTAAAATCAAGAACTTAACAGAACTTGATTTTAGGTTTTAAACTATTAAATATTATTTATTAATTAAATAAATACGGAGGGGTTCCCGAGTGGCCAAAGGGAGCAGACTGTAAATCTGCCGGCGACGCCTTCGAAGGTTCGAATCCTTCCCCCTCCACCATTTATTACAAACTGGTTATTAGACCAGTCTTTTTTTATTATACATAAAAAAAGCTAGAGCTTAAAAGCCCTAGCTAATATAATTAAATTAAATTATTAAATTCAGTCTGTCGTAAAGCCTCATATAAAACGATCGCTACAGAATTAGCTAAATTAAGAGATCTAACTCCTTCCTTCATTGGAATCCTAACACAGTTTTCGGCGTGCTCTTCTAGAATACCCTCAGGAAAACCAGCAGTTTCTTTTCCAAAAATTAAAAAATCACCACCCTTATACTCTACATCAGTATAATGCTTTTCAGTAAAATTAGTAGCGAAATAAAAATTATGGTCAGCATATTTTGAAAATAACTCTTCCAAGCTATCATAATAATGAATATTTAATTTATCCCAATAATCTAAGCCTGCTCTTTTTACAGCTTTCTCATCAGTAGAAAATCCTAATGGTCTAATCAAATGTAAATCAACTTCTGTACAAGCACAAGTCCGTGCAATATTTCCCGTGTTAGGTGGTATTTCTGGTTGAAATAAAACTACGTTCATAACTTTTCTCCCTCCATCTTCACCATATTAAATTATAGTTTTGAGTTGATTAATATCTTCTTCACTGTAGACTTCAATTCCTGCTTCTTCTAAAATTGCTGTCGTAACCCCTACCCCTTCTTCCTTAGTAGCACTAAAGTTTCCATCATAGATCAATTTAGTCCCACAAGAAGGACTAAACTCCTTTAAAATTGCCAACTGACACTCTTTTTGCTTAGCAATAGTAAGTACTCTGTTGGCTCCAGTAATAAAATTCGAAGTAAGATTCTTCCCTTTCTGATTAACTACCTCAGCTTGCTTGTTTAAGACATCCACTCCATCTCCACCAATAATTTCTGCTGGAATACGGGGCGTTGGTAAGCCACCAAGTTCTTCTGGACAGACAGAAACAACTTCTTCTTCTTTTAACAAATCAGATAGCTCTTGATGATAATTATTTCCACCACTATATTTACAATTTTTCCCCAGTAAACAAGCACTTACTAGAATCATTTCTTTTACTCCTTATTTTAGCCATTTTTTTGCTTCCTCTAAATCATTAAATTGTTTCAATTGAACATAATCTTGATATCCTCTACTCCATAATTTAAATTTAAAATCAGAAAATAATTTATCTAAGACTAAAGCAATCTTCTCTACTTCAATTTCTGTTAAATATTGAATAAAAATATCAAACTGGCTTTCTCGTAAGTCAACCTTCCTAAGATCTAATAATAACTTTTGTTTATTCTTTCTTCGTTCTAATAACTCTTCAACCTGATTACATATATCTTTTGCTTCACCTTCGTTTATAATTTCACCTCCTTTAATAGCTATCAAATTATTTTCATAGTGTAACTTATGCATTTCTGCTCCTCTCCTTTATCTTCCTCTTTGTATATTTATTCTTAACTTATTAATTTCGTGTTATTTAATCTAGAAAAAGAGCAGCTATTAACTGCTCTTGACTCTTAAATGGAGAGGTAATAATTTATCTTTGTCCAGTACAATCTCGTAATCATAAGCTGCCTGACTGAACTTTTTCTCGGCTTGATTTAAGGGCAGCCCTTTCAATTCCATTTGTTGAAGATCTCCTTCTCCTACTTCTTCTTTAATTAAATTATGTAAATAATGTACTGCTTGTTGTCTAAAACCTAGCAATCTTGCTCCTACCACATCTGTTGCTACTGGATCGGTACCTGATACAACCAAATCAGCATTGACTGGTTTACCTTTAGATGGGCCAGTCCCTACCATTCCTTGATCACCGCTTAAAATAGTCAAATCAATTGGAACCAATTTACCCATTGCAGTAATAAACTGATGTAGATCTTCATGAATTCCTTGTCCAGCCTTAGGAAAACCGTGTAGTTCAGCAGGGGGCCAAGATAATGCTACATTCTTAATCCCTAGCGAAACAGTGGCTTCTTCATGGTGCTTAATCTGAGTATAAGATATCAAAAAATCTGTTTCAATTAATAACTTATTTAACTTGATCGTCCCAATTTTATCATGTTCAAGATCAAATTCCAAATAAGGGCCATAATTGAGATCGATATATTCTACCTCTTCTTGCTCAATAATATCTTGATATCCAGTCTGTTTTAATACATCAGTCGTCTCTGCACCCCCTGAACCAGCTGCTACTACAATTCGAGCTGATGATTGTTCTTTAACATATTGAATCAATTTCTGTAAAGAATTAGGGCCAACAACAGTTCCCGTCTCTGGAGCATTAGTATTAACCCAATTTGGTATTATCGTCACCGTCTCTTGTTGCTGTAATTTTGCTAGTTGCTGATCTATCTCTAATAGATCGAGTAAGTTATAGATTACATCTCCTTCTATTCCCTCACCTAAAGCAACCTGTGGCTGATTAACTTTTCTATCCCTTAACAATTTAACCCCTCCATTAAAGCATTTAATATCTAATATTTAACATTTAATAATTGAAATTCAAAACCGATTTCATTAATTATTCTTCACTATTGGGTATTAAATATTCATTATTCACTGCTCTTCAACTGTAAACTATCATTCAAATCACCCTTCAAGCTCTTCGAACCTTTCGTGATGAAAAAAATCCACTCTTAAATTTTTTCTATCTATTCAATACCGCCGAGTTTTTATAAACCAAAAAACCTCTCCATGAACCACTGATAACTTACTGCTTTAAAATTACAGTTTCCTACTAGTGGCTCTTCAATATTTATTATTCATTACTCTTTAATTATTCAATATTCACTATTCATTATTAAATGTATTCTATCACTCCACAAGCCAACCTTGGCCCTGCTGCTCCTGCTGGTTGAGTACGAAAGTCATTAGGATGCTGATGGATAATAACTGACCTACCCACTATTTCATCAACTATAAAACGATTAGTAAAGACTGTCATCTTAGCATAACCATTATTAGAAAAGAGATTCGGGAGATCTCCTGCATGATTACCATGGGGTTGATCATCTGGATCATAATGCCCCCCTGCTTCTTGAAAAGGATCTTCAGGATCACTGGCTGTACAGTCTCCAAACTCATGAACATGAAATCCATGCGGGCCAATTGGAGGTCTGTCATTTGTTGCTGGTTGATAAGGAGGCAACCCCCTAACCTCAACTGAAACCATGGTTCCTCCTACTACCGGTCTAAAGTAAATAACCCCTCTAATCTGTGGTGCCAAAGGGCCTCCCCTAATGTTGGCCCGAGCCACTCGTCTTGATCTCCAAACCCCTCTCATTCTGCCCATTTTTTATTATCCTCCTCTCTAGTATTTAAGCTACTAATATTTATATTCTAGCTCAAATTAAAGAGTGTCAGATGAAAAACAAAAAACTTTAATTTTTTTGTTTTTTTTGTTGACATTCTTAAGTATTTTAGTTATACTAATAACTGTCGTCAGAAATAAAAGTACAAATTAGTGTCTAGTGACTAGTAATTAGTAATTAATAAAATTTTATATAATATAACGTGGACCCGTAGCTCAGTTGGTCAGAGCCACCGGCTCATAACCGGTTAGTCGGGGGTTCAAATCCCTCCGGGTCCACCATTAAAATTTGACAATTAAATTTTTTTATCCTATAATCGCTAATAGGTGCTACCCACTATTTCCAATAATAGTGGTCTTTTTGATCATACATATTCATTTCCATAATCAACTCATCCTCTGAGTTTATTCATTTCCTAGTTAATCTTAATCTGTTTTTTTAATTTAATAGTCAGCAATAGTCAAATAAATAAATTTGATTTAGTAACTTAATTAACTCATAAAATGTTTTGTCGTTACTGATTTTTAAAAAAGGAGGGTCTAAAATGAACCAATCTTTTTTGAAACATAAACAAAATATTTTGCGAGGAATATCTATTATCTGTTTATTTATAATTTGGTGGTTATTAGCTGAATTTGGTCTCCAAAGTGATTTATTGGGCTTTGATACTACACGTTGGCCAACAGCATGGCAGGTAATTCAAGCCGGTCATAGCCTACTTACTCAACAACTATCAACTATGCTTAGACATATTGGTAATTCTTTATATCGAGTCTTAGTTGGCTTTCTTCTAGCTGCAATTTTAGGTGTTCCCTTAGGTTTAGGCATTGGTTGGAATCAAATCATCAGAAATTTAACATTTCCTATCATTGAAATTCTGAGACCGATTCCACCTTTAGCTTGGATTCCAGTAATTTTAATTGCTTTTGGAACCAATACTACCATGATCTTTATCACTTTTATTGGTGCTTTCTTTCCAATCGTCTTAAATTCAATTCTAGGAGTTCAATCGGTAGAAGAAGTTGAGGTTCGTGCTGCCGAAAGCTTAGGTGCTGATGAAATAAGGCTCTTTAAAGAAGTTGTAATTCCTAAAGCTCTTCCTTCTGTTTTTACTGGCTTAAGTGTTGGAATGGGGATTGCTTGGATTTCAATTGTAGCTGCTGAAATGATTGCCGGAGATTACGGCTTAGGCTACTTCGTCTGGTCTATGTATAATACCTTAAATTATTCCCATGTAGTAATAGGTATGATCTTACTAGGTCTTTTAGGTTATCTTTGTAGTACTCTCATTCGTTATTTAGGAGCTAAATTAACCCCTTGGACCAAATTTCAGGGAGGTGACAAATAACTATGATTGAATTTAAGAATGTGAATAAAATCTATCAAACACCTGACGGTGAACCATTTCCAGCTGTCAAAGATATATCTTTAACAATCAACGAAGGAGAATTTGCAACAATACTTGGCCCTAGTGGTTGTGGGAAATCTACTTCTTTAAAGATGTTAGCGGGTTTTGAAAGACCTAGTTCTGGAGAAGTCTTAATTGATGGTTCTCCAATTGAGGAACCCAATAGCAAACGTGCAGTAGTCTTTCAAGATAATAATGCTCTATTTGAATGGAAAACAGTCAAAGAAAATGTGATGTTTGGCCCTTTAGCTTGTGGTAAAAAAGAAGTAGAAGCTGAGGAAATTGCTAAAAAAAATCTCGCTTTAGTAGGCTTATTAGATCATTCTGAGCAATACCCTACTCAACTTTCTGGCGGGATGCAACAAAGAGTCTTGATTGCCCGTGCTCTAGCTAATAATCCTGATATTTTATTAATGGATGAGCCCTTTGGCGCCCTTGATGCTTTAACTAAAACATTATTACAAGAAAAATTACTTGAAATCTGGGAAGAGTCAGATGTAACTATCTATTTTATTACTCATGATGTAGAGGAGGCTGTCTTTTTGGGCCAATCCATTCATGTTATGACAGCACATCCTGGTTCTATTAAACAAAGTTGGGAAAATAATTTATCATATCCTCGCGACCTTGAATTAAGGGAATCTGAAGAATTCAGAAACCTTAAAAATGAAGTTTTAGAAGCAATTTATGAGGAGTCAGTAACTGCTTCTCAACAAAAGTTCGCTCAAACCATTTAATTTAATCTACTCTTTTCTTCTATTAGTTAGTTAACATTACTATCTAAAGGAGGGATTATGATGTTTAACCTATTTAATAAATCAAGTTTGTTATTAAGTTTAATCTTAATTGTAGGATTATTACTTACTACCGCTGGTTGTGGAGCACCTGCTGAAGAAGAGTTAGGTGTTGCTTTTCAACCCCACTACTATCCTGCTGTAAGTGGTATTTTAAGTAATAACCAAGAAATTGATACTTTGGATCATGAAATTACAGTTGATTATAGTAGTTACTTATCAGGTTCTGATATGATCAGTAGTATGATTGCTCAGGATCAAACAATCGGTTATATGGGAGATATGCCTGGTTTAGTAGCTGCAGATAATGAACAATTGGAAGGTGTAATTATTGCTAAAGATGTCTGGTCTCCAGGTGCTACAACTTCAATTCTCACTCGCGAAGGTGAGTTCGATTCCATAAAAGACTTAGATGATTCAGATATAGAGGTCAGAGTTAATCAATATAGTTATTCACACCGTTTTATCCTTCATGTAATGGAGGAGGAAGGATTTAAAAATCTAAGCACAGATAATCTATTAGATGGTTCTCCTACTACTATGTTAACTCAATTAGAAAATGGTGACATTGATGCAGCTGTTGTGTGGGAACCATTCGTATCTGAAATATTAGAGCGAAGCAGAGAAGTTAATGATTTCGAGGCAGAAGTTTTGGCAAGTGGTCAAGATTATCAAGATTTTGAAGATCTGTCAGTAGTAGTTGCTCATCCAGATACTTTAGAGAATAATCCACAAGCTGTCGTTGCTTGGCTAAAGAACCATTTAAAAATGCAAGAGATTATTAATAATCAACCAAAAAGAGCTGTTGAATTACTATCTGAACCACATACTTCTTACTCTAATTGGATTGCTAAAAGAAGCTTAGATACTTTTGGTGAAGTCAATGCTTCTTTATCCGATAGAGATATGGAAGTTTTAGCAGATGGTACTTCCTTCTTACAAGAACAGGGTATTATTTCAGATGATTTCAATTTAGAAGAGCAGGTTGATCTGTCCTATTTAGAAGAAGCACTTAATGAGTTAGAAGAATAAATTCCTTTTATAATTTTTATTAAAAAATTATTTATAACCCCATAATTTTCTTAACATTTAAGAAGGAACATAGGATTAATCCTATGTTCTTTCTATTTATAAGTTAACTAAAATCTTTAGGAGGAATTAAGATGTTAGTTATCCTATTTATCTGTTCAATCTTGATTGGATTATCGATTGGTATGATAGGAATTGGTGGAGTATTTTTGACTCCAACATTAATCTTATTACTTGAACTGCCAATTTCAACTGCTATGGGAACCTCTTTAGCTACTTTTATCGGCACTGGGTTATTGGGAAGTTATATCTATCATCAGGAAGGCAATATTGACTGGCCTGCTGCTTTATTATTAGGTAGTACTAGCATTGTTGGGGCAATAATTGGCTCTCAAATCAATTTAGCTATTTCTGAAGAAATATTACAATTAATTTTAGCTATCTTTCTAGCTTTGGTTGGTTTTAGTATATTTTTGAGAAAAAAACTTCCTATCCTAAATTCTAATTACTCACCTCAACTAACTACTAAACTAAATAAGATAACCTTTTCTTTACTTGGGGTTAGTGTCGGTATCATCTCTGGATTATTAGGAGTAGGAGGACCTGTTTTATTGGTTCCCATTCTAATTTTATTAGGTTGGCCAATGTTAACAGCAGTTGGCGTCAGCCAAGTAGTCAGTATTTTTGCAGCAGTTTCTGGAACAATCAACTACTTGCTAACAGGTAATGTTAGAATTAGATTAGCAACCTTAATCCTAACTGGAGAATTAATCGGCGTCTTGAGCGGTGGTTATTTGGCCCACCGACTCAATAATAAACATCTTAAATTAATCTTAAGTTGCTCATTAATTGGGCTCAGTATTTACTTTTTATAAATTTTTAGGCTATCTTGATATACAGTGGCACTTTTCGTTCATAAAATAATGTGTTTTTGTAGGGGTGACTCTCCGTGGTCGCCCGTGATTTAACATGGGCAGGCACAGAGACCTGCCCCTACAAATATCATTTCTACCCGCCAAATCAAAAGTGCCACAATATTATAATAAAACATGAATTCACTCTATATTTAATACCCGATTACACTGTTCATCACACAGATTACAATCTTTTTTATTATCCTCTAAAGCTGGCTCTCCTTTTATCTCTTTAATCAAGCTCATAGTCTCTTTTATTTGCTCTTCTTCACCTTCAATAGCTAAAGTGATTGCTCCAGTTGAGCCACCAACCCCTCCAGCAGCAATCTGCTCTGATTTAACTCCAGTCAAAATCTTCAACGCTTCTAACTCAGTAACAATCTTACCATTACTAATTGGAATTAAGCCCACTTTCATTCCTAATGAGTAATCAATCCGCTCAATTCCTACCATCTTACTGGCTTGTTGGACTGAATTTATTCTCTTTTCTAAACTAACTGGAATAATTAATTGAGAACCTCTAGCTAATAAAATCCCTAATGAAGAACCAACCGTTCCCCCTTCACAATTAGCTGCTAATACTCCTGCTACTCCCTGAGCATCAAAAGCATTGGCCCCTTTAATAAAGACATCTTGATTTCCGAAAGAATCTAAAAATTTCAACCAATCTTCTTGTTCTTGACCTGCTTCTAGAGTTAAAGGCTCAATTCTTTGTTCTGGATCAGTAACACAAGGAAGACCTTGATTTATAGTGCCTGCTGTATAATAGCCTTTTCTTAATTTCTTACCTGTCAGCTCTTCTACTATATAACCATTAGTCGTTCCTCCAGCTATAATAATTTTATGCTGCTTTAAAGCCCTCTTTACTTCTGGCAACTCCTTAACTCCTTTAGCAATCAATCGCTTTGATTCTGGGACTGTTAAAGTGAATGTTGCTAACATAACTTACCCACCCCTCCCTATATTGAATTAGCCATCTCTAAAATATTAATATTTTTTATAACTTTTACTAAATGGAGTAAAAGCCAAAGAAGCAAGCTTTAAATGTTGTTTTGCAAAAGGTAAACCAATAATAGTAATTCCAAACACAACCGCTAATATCAAATGAGTTAAAGCAGTCCAAATTCCTCCAAATAATAACCAGACCAAATTCATCACTAATGATAACAAGCCGGTAGTCTGGCTAGTAGGAACAATTCGTTTTCCAAAAGGCCAAGCAGCTACCCAGGATAGCTTTATGACTTGAATTCCAAATGGAATCCCTATAATCGTTAAGCATAATGCAATCCCCCCTAACAAATATTCCAGCAAGATTGCCCAACCACCCAATATAAACCAGAGTAGATTTCCTAGAAATTTCATTTGTTTCTCCCTTCTATACGATAATTAATTACTAAAAATTATAGATTTTTAACTCCTATTATTATTATAACATAATTAAATTAAAAAAGTAGGGGCCAATATACAAAGCCCCTATCTCTTATTTAACCTTTAAAACTTATATTCTAGCTTTACTCCAGATAAGTAGCTACAATCTCTCCAAAATAGAGCATATGATAATCATCTTGATTATCTTCTGAGTACCATTTTGTCTGGTAATCCTTCTTCAATTTACCAACGTCCATCTCTTGTCTAAATTTAACCTGACATTCATAATGTAATTGACAACCTTTAATTAGCGGTACATCCACTTTTTTACCAGGTATAGTTTTCAAGTTACATTCCTTAAACTTATCATAATCACGCCCTGACTCAGTACCACAAAAGTTAAGTTCCTCGTTCATCTTCTCTCCCAGTGGAATACTAACTGTGAATTGCCCACTCTCTGCAAGCAGTTGATATGTATGACGAGATTCTCTCACCAATACCGTAAAGATAGGTTTGGCCCAGATGTAACCAATACTTCCCCACCCAATGGTCATTGTATTTATTTCACCTTCAGCTTTAACCGTCAAGAAAGCTCCTTTAGATAATCCAGCCATAGCTTCTTCTAAATACTCATTATAACTTATTTTTTGCAAACTATCCCTCCTTTATTGATAACTTAAGCTTAAGTTTGAAGCTAAGCCAACCATTAGAAAAATAAAGATTTAGCTCTTACTTAAACTTAATCTCAAACTAAAACTTAAATGATCTTTATTCATTAACCCCGATAGTTAGTACCTTATCCCACCAATTTTCTATCAACAGCCTGAGCAACCCGCTTCAATTCCATAGTTAAATCACCGAAACCTTCTGGTAATAAAGACTGTTGTCCATCACATAAAGCCTCTTCAGGTCGTGGGTGGATCTCCACAATAACCCCATCTGCTCCAGCAGTAATTCCTGCCTTAGCTAAAGGGCTTACTAAACTTCTCTTACCAGTTCCGTGGCTGGGATCAATAATGATTGGTAAGTTAGTAACTTCTTTAATTAAAGCAATTGCATTTAAATCAAGAGTATTTCTCGTGGCAGTTTCAAAAGTTCTAATCCCACGTTCACATAAGATTACTCTTGGGTTACCATGAGAAATAATATACTCTGCTGCTAGTAACCACTCCTTAATTGTAGCAGCATATCCTCGCTTTAACATCACTGGTGTATCTATCTGACCTAATTTCTTTAATAGCCCATAATTTTGCATATTACGAGATCCAATCTGTAAAATATCAGCATACGAATTGACCAGCTCTAAATCTTCTGAATCCATAACTTCAGTAACAATCTTAAGACCCGTCTTCTCTCTAGCCTCTGCTAATAATTCCAGCCCTTTTTCACCTAACCCTTGAAAGCTATGTGGAGAAGTGCGAGGCTTGAAAGCACCACCTCGTAAAATCTGACCTCCATTCTTTTTAACTTCCTCTGCTGTTTCTAATAACTGCTCTCTACCTTCCACAGCACACGGGCCAGCCATAACTACCAACTCTTTACCACCAATTTTCAAATCATCGCCTATCTTAATCACATTATGCTTATTCTCTACTCCTAAACTACTCAGCATTACAATCAACTCCCCTTTAATAATTTACAATCAACATCTAAACAAAACAAATAGAAAAAACCTACCTTGCCATCCTCATATAGGACGAAACAAGATAGGTTTAAGTTCCGTGGTACCACCCTAATTGGCCATTAATATTGACCCACTAGTTTGAATAACGATTTGTTTACCGATATAACTTACTAAAAAGTTCAGTTATACAGCTCCAGAGCGAAATTTCAATTAAAGTTCCTTAGAGATGTTCCCAGCCGATGACATCCCCTCTCTACAAGAAAAGCCTTCAATTTACTTAACTCCTTCTTCGCTTTTAAGTTATTTATTTGTTCGAGTAATCATTATTGTTTATGTTGCTACCCATTTTAACAGTTGAAATTTAATCTGTCAAGAGCAATTTTATATTTATAATATACTTTTGATTATTGAACTGTTTGTTCGACCCCTTTTACTTCTTGTAAAGTCAAAGAAATATCAGCAGTTTGATCACTAATATGCTCCAAACTATCAAGTACTTCTAAATAAATAATACCTGCACTAGGGATACAAATTTCTTGACCTAGCCGCTCTAAATGTTTATCTCTATACTTTAATTCTAACTCATCCATCTTTTCTTCAACAGCAATAATCTCATCAACCAATGCTAAATCACCTTCTTTTAATAACGAAATGGTCTTTTCTAATAAATTAAAGATGATTAAAAAACTTTCTTTAAGACTCTGCTCTGCTTCTTCAGAAAAAACAATTTTATCATTTAAATCATGTAGCACTAAATCAGAGATCTCATCAGCATCATCTGCTATACTTTCTATGGCATCAATTATTGCAAAATACATATCAATCGTTTGTACATCAATTCTTGATAATTTAGCTTGGGGAATTCTAGTCAAAAATACCAATAACTCTTCTTCTAATTCATTAATAATCTCTTCTTTAGATTTAACTGTTTCAGCCAACTCTCGATCTTTATTTAAAAATGCATCGGCAGCATCTCTGACCATATCACGAGAGATTTCAAACATCCTAATTACTTCATTACTGAGTTGGTTAACAGCAACACTGGGAGTCTCTAACATTCTTCCATCTAAATAACTCAAGCCACGCTTCAGAGACATATCCTCTCCTGGAACAATATGTTCAACTGCTCGAACCATAAAACCAACAAAAGGCAACCATAATAAAGTATTTAAAATATTAAAAATCGTATGCGTATTAGCAACTAACCGAGTAGGAGTAGTTGTAAAACCAAAGAGTTCAGAAACATTAATTAAAGCCACCTCAATCGTTGCTGCAAAATCAGGAATTATATATAATAAGGCCAGCACAACAAGTGAGCCTAATACATTAAAGATAAAGTGACCAGCAGCTGCTCGCTTAGCATTAATACTTGCTCCAATAGCAGATAAAATTGCTGTTACAGTTGTTCCAATATTACTCCCTAAAATAATCGGAATTCCAGCTTGAAAACTGATAGCCTCTACTGCAAAAAGTCCTAATAAGATCCCCATAGCAGCGGTACTGCTCTGAACAGCCACTGTGGTTACTGCTCCAATTAGAACTCCTAAGATTGGGTACTGGGCAAATCTCTCCATTAGATCGAAAAAGACAGGCGAATCACGCAATGGTCTCATAGTATCACTCATTACATTCATCCCTAAAAATAGAATTCCAAAACCTAATAAGACCTGACCTAGATACTTGATTTTTGGTTTTTTCGCAAATAAATGAATAAAGAAACCAAGAGCTATAAAATGAAAAGCATAACCTCCTAAATCAAAAGCAACCATCTGAGCTGTAATTGTAGTACCAACATTGGCCCCCATAATTACCCCAATTGATTGGACTAGAGTCATTAAACCAGCATTCACAAAACCAACTACCATTACACTGGTTGCACTACTACTTTGAACAATAGATGTTACACCTGCTCCTACTAAAACCCCCATCACTCGATTCGTCGTCAAAGCTGCTAATAAGCTCTTAAGTTTCTTTCCAGCCGTTTTCTGTAAGCCTTCACTCATCTGTGTCATCCCATAGATGAACAGACCTAAACCACCTAAAAAAGTAAAGATCATTTCACCAGACAAAATAAAACCTCTCCCCTCTAAAGACTCTTATAATGCCAAACTAAGTAATTACTTTTTATTCAACTTCTCAAGTGCTAATCTTAATTCTTCCTTGACTTGCTTATCACCTTCAACCTCTAAGGCTTGTCTTAAATCTTTAACTACTTCAACATCTCCAATTTCAGCTAAAGCCCAAGCAGAATGTGCTCTAACTATCGGTTTAGAATCAGACATCCCATCTTTTAAGTCAGAAATAGCCCGCTTATCTTTTAAATTACCTAAAATTATTGCAGCATTTCGCTGAATTGGGCGTTTACCTCGCCAATTCATTGCTGTTTTTCCAAATTGTTGTTGATAACTCTCATCTGTTAGCTTTAATAATGGAGTCACTAATGGCCTAGAAGTTAAAGCCTGTGGTTTGAATTCAACATGATCACCTGTAATTGCATCTTGGTTATGAGGGCAAACTTCTTGACATGTATCACATCCCCATAGCCTAGTTCCCATCTTTTTTCTATACTGATGATCAATATATCCCTTACTTAAAGTTATATAACCTAAGCATTGATTACTATTTAACAGATAACCCTCCTTTAAAGCTCCAGTTGGACATGCCTCAATACATCTTTTACAAGAACCACATTTATCTTCTAGTGGAGAATCAATTTCTAATTCTAAATTGGTAATGATTCCTCCTAAAAAGATCCAGGAACCGTATTCTGGATGAATAATACTACAATTCTTACCCTGCCATCCAATTCCTGCCCGCCGGGCCAATGCCCGATCTACTGTTGGCCCAGTATCAGCAAATTTAACTGCCTCAACCTGCTGACCTGCTTCTTGTTGCAAAAACTCAATCAATAATTCTAGCTTTTCTCCTAATACCTGATGATAATCTTTTCCCCAAGCGAATCTAGCTATCCTTCCTCTTAACTCAGTTTGATAGCCTTGATTATTATAATCTTTAATAGAATAAGCCATTGCCACAACAATTACTGAGCGAGCACTAGCCAAAACTGCTCTAGGATCTGTAATTAACTTTAAGTCATTTTTCACAAAAGACGATAAATAATCTTGCTCCTTTAAATCTTTAATTAACATTTCTAATTTTGGAAAAGAATCAGCAGTTGTAACCTTTATCTCATCTAAACCAATTTCAACAGCATATTCCTTCAAACAAGTAGTTAATTCCATCTTTTCTTCCCCATTTCTTATTTTAGCATAATTTTCGACAAAATAAAAGAGGCAGAAGTACTGCCTCTTAAGAATTTATTACTAGCCTTACTAAAAACTAAACTTCTACAATAGCATCAGTTGGACAACTCTCTAGTGCATCTTTAGCTTCTTGCTCTATATTATCAGGCACTTCATCTGTAATCGCTTCAGCTTTATCATCATCATCCCAGTCAAAAACTGCTGGAACCTCATTAACGCATATCCCACAGCTAATACAATCATCTTTTTCTACTTTTACCTTCATTAACAATCCCTCCATTTACTTAGATTTAGATATAGTATTACCTTTTTGGATTCAATTATTCATTACTCAAACTCACAGTTTCAAAGAATAATTCATAAACTGAAAGTAATCACTTGCATAAGAAAGGAGGTAGTTATGTTTAGCACTAATTTCAATCAACAAGTTAGAAAAGAAGTTATCGGACTCAATACCAAAGTATCCGTCAGCAAAAATCGCTACTTACAGTACATAAACTTTGATAATGCTGCTAGCACCCCTAGTTTCAAACAAGTTTTTAAAAAAATTGAAGACTTTCTTAGTTGGTATTCTAATGTCCATCGAGGAACAGGATTTAAATCTCAAATTTCTTCAGAAATTTATGAAAAAACTCATCAAGTAATCGGTAATTTTATGGGAGTTGATTTGAAAAAAAATACTATTATCTTAGTCAAAAATACTACTGAAGCAATTAATAAGTTGGCTAATTCATTACAACTGAGTTCAGAAGATATTGTAATTACTACCTTAATGGAACATCATTCTAATATACTTCCCTGGCGTAATAAAGCTCAAGTAGTTTATTCCGATTTAACATCTAGTGGCCACTTGGATTTAAATGATTTAGAAAAAAAACTAAAAAAACATCAAAAAAAAGTTAAATTAGTAGCAGTCACTGGAGCTTCTAATGTAACAGGAGTGCTCAATCCGATTTATGATATCGCTAGGTTGGCCCATCAATATAATGCTAAAATCTTAGTCGATGCAGCTCAACTTGCTCCTCATCGTCCAATTAATATTAAGCCTAATCATTCTCCTGAACATATAGATTATTTAGCCTTTTCAGCTCATAAGATGTATGCTCCCTTTGGAACGGGAGTCTTGATTGGCCCTCAGGAAACATTTCAAAATCAACCACCAGATTATTCTGGAGGAGGAACAGTCAAATCTGTTACCCTAGATGATGTGATTTGGGCCAACTTACCTGATAAAGAGGAAGCAGGCACTCCTAATATTATTGGAGCAGTAGCATTACAAGAAAGTATTAAGACAATTGAGCAACTAGGCTGGCAAAATATAATTAAAGCAGAAAAAGAATTGATCACTTATACATTAAAAAAACTACAACAACTCCCCAAAATTAAACTATATGGTCTAAATGATCTAAAGAATCCCTCTAAAAACGTCGGTCTTATCTCTTTTAATATTAAACCACTGCCTCATTCACTGGTCGCTACAATTTTGGCCCATGAAGCAGGTATTGGAGTCAGAAGTGGTTGTTTTTGTGCTCATCCTTATGTTCACCAATTATTAAATTTAACTTCAGCTGAAATTAAAAAATTTAAAGAAGAGATTAAAAAGAATAACTTTTCCACTAGCCCCGGTATGGTAAGAATTAGCTTTGGTTGTTATAATACTAAAAAAGAAGTTGATCGCTTAATTACAACTTTAAAATCAATTATTGAACGGATAACTATCAACTTTGCATTTTCAACTCAATATAGCCTTAACCCTAAAACCGGAGAATATTGCCCTAATAATTCAAGTTTTCAAAAAAAGAGAAAGAACTAAAGTTGAAGCTTTAGTTCTTTCTCTTTTAAATTATACTTCCTTTAATTTTGTTCATTTAATTTTAGGTTTGCTTCTATTACATTTCACAATTGAACCCTATTAAACTCAACTTTATTAAAAAGCCTATCTCGTTGTTGATAATTAAATAAAATAGTCGTTAAAGAATCATCAACATCTTTACTTGGCTCTTTGATTACTTCTAATATATCATACTTAAAGGTTTCAATTTGAATCTTTCTTCTAATCTTCCTTGCTGAATATTCAGCTAAATTTGGAATAACTTCTTTTACCCTCTTTTGATCTGCAGTGAAATTTCTGAATTTTTGATCATAATCTTCAACCTCATATTTATCCAAAAATTCTGGTAGATTAACCCTTCTTCTTCGTAATAAATAATCGAACTTTAAAATTTCATTGAATAAATCAGATCGTTCCGAACAGTAATCTTGATAAAACTCCTGTAAAATCTGATATAATGATTCTAAATTATGAGAATAACGGTAATACCCTTTCCCTTCCCAAAAATCTGCTAAATCTGCCCATAATGAAAAAGGAGCTTGATAGAAGTTTTGTTCTATAAATTTTAAACTATGATCAAAATGATGAGTATTAAAGAATGTTTCCAAAACCTCTTCTACCATCTGCAATTGTAATAGCTCTTGATAACTCAACCAGTTATTCTTTAAAACTTGATAAGGTGGTGTCTTCAAATAAAGGTAACCATACTCCTCAGCCATCTCCCTCAAACCTGATCCCTTTAATAACTTTAAAAATCCTAACTGCAATCGCCCAGGCTGTAATTGATAAACATCATTGAAGGAGTTAATAAAAGTTCTATAGTCTTCAGCTGGTAAGCCAGCAATTAAATCTAAATGCAAATGAATATTTCCTGCTGCTTGCAATTTTTTCACAACTTCAGCTAACCTATTAAAATCGACCTTACGATCAATCAACTCCAAAGTCTTTGGATTAGTACTTTGAATTCCAATCTCAAATTGGAAATAGCCGGAGGGTACATCTTTTAAGAAATCAAGAATCTCTCCACTCAATAAATCAGCTGTGATCTCAAAATGAAAATTCAAATCAGAATCACTAGGCTTATTTTCTACCAAAAATTCAAATATTTCAAGAGCACGCTTTTGATCACAATTAAAGGTTCGATCAACAAATTTAACCTGCTTGACATCTGCTTCAATTAATTTCAATAGCTCCTCTTTTACCAGCTCTAAAGGAAAATATCTAACCGCTGATAATGTCGAAGAAAGACAGTACTGACAATTAAAAGGACAACCTCGGTTAGTTTCAAAATAAACTATCTTATGTTCTAACCCTTCCAAACTCAGATAAGGTGACGGTACTTGATCAAGTTTTAGTAATGAACGAGGTTCATTTTTAATTACTCCTTGTTGACTGCGATAGACCAGACCAAAAACTTCTTCACAATTTTTCCCAGAGGTTAAGTCCGTCAATAATTGTTGAAAAGTCTCTTCTCCTTCACCATACACAAGATAGTCAATCTCTTGATGCTGTTCCATTAAAAGAACAGGATCATAAGATACCTCTGGTCCACCTAAAACGATAAGTAACTCTGGTTTAACCTGCTTTAAAATCTTAACAACTTCTAACACTTTATCTATATTCCATATATAGCATGAAAAACCGACTAAATCAGGAGCTTGTTTATAGATTTCTGCTGCAATATAATCACTTGCTTGATTGATCGTATATTCTGCTAAATTAATCTCGAACTCTTCTTGACAATAGCTCTTTAAATACCTTAATGCCAAAGAAGAATGAATAAATTTTGCATTTAATGCTGTCAACAGTATCTCCATGAAATTAAAACACCTCTTTTACTCTTAGATATTGTATATATTTCTAGATTATAATTTTATAACCTTCTTTATTGATCAGCTAAACCATTTTTTAGTTTAATATTTTTTTACAGCCCTCTTTATTAGCCAAAAAGCACCCCTAAGGGGTGCTTTCAGCTTAAAGCTACTTTTGTGGTCTACTTGGAGTGGATATAGTCGATAATGCATCTCCAGCTTCCATATCAGCTTCTGATTGAACTGATATATCCCCTAATGAAACAATACCTACTAAATTACCATTTTCAACAATAGGCAATCGTCTAATTTGATTCTCCGCCATCAAATCAGCAGCTTCTTGAGTCGTCATTTCTGGATTTCCATAAACCAACCCACTAGACATAATCTGCTCTACAGCAGTATTACCATCACTATTCTCAGCAACATTACGAATTGTAATATCTCGATCTGTTACTATCCCTACTGGCTCCTGACCATTACTAACAGGAATTGCCCCTACATTTAATTCTTTCATCTTTTGAGCTGCTTCACTTACACTTGCAGTTGGCTCAACCGTTGATACATCTGAAGTCATAACCTGTCTAATATCCATTATATCCTCCTCCTTTTCAAGATTAGGATATGCAATTAATTAAATTTTAATCATAACTTAATTAATTGCTACTGACTTTGCTTAATTGCTGAGTATCACTAACAGATAATCTATTTTCTACTAAAGATTTATACTTTAACCAGCCAACCAATAAAATTAAACTGAGCAAATAAATAATTAGGATCCCATAGCCAAGCTGAATACCTACTAAATCATTTATAAACCCTGTCAACCAATTAGCTAACAAAACATCTCCTAAACTACCTGCTGCTAAGGTCAAACTGATAATTATGGTTAACTGATCTTCAAATTTCTCAAACATAGCAGCCTGCATAGTAGGAAAAATAGGGGCCAAAAATAAACCTCCAATTGAAAATAAAATAGCAAACCGATCCGGACCAACCAATGCCACTGAAATAATCACTCCCGTACTAACAGCACAAATTAAGACCAAGTATAAATAACCTACTTTCTCTACAATAAAAATAGTTAAGAAACGTCCTAGCGTAAATAAAACAAAAAAGAGTGACAAATAAAAGCTGATTTCAGTCTCATTTCTTCCTTGTACATCAGTCAAATAAACCCCCAGCCAATTTGCTACACCAAGTTCAATCCCAACATATAATAAAAACATCATCGCAAAAATAACTACTCGAGAATCCTTAATCACTTCCAAAAATAGAGCTTTATTATTTTTATTCCCCTTTTTAGTTATGGGAAATTTACAATAAAGCCCTAACAATAATAAAGAAAGAACCAATCCAATTGCAAACAAATAGACACTCTCCCAGCTAAGACCTCTACGCAATAAATAACCAGCATAAATTGGAGCTAGAATCCCTCCAATTCCAAAAAAGAGGTGAAATATATTCATCTTTCTGCCTCGATCTTTAACAAAGATTAAAGAGGCTAATCTATTACTGGTCACACTTAAAATCCCTACTCCAACTCCAAAAAATCCCATAACAGCTACAAAGAGTTGATAAGTAGGCACATAACTGATTCCAATTAAAACAACCATAATCATTACCAAGCCTGTTAAAAATACATTCTTCAATCCAAATTTATTAATTAAAAACCCACTGCTAAACATAGCAATGACACTCCCACCAGCCATCATTGAAAAAACAAAGCCTAAATAAGAATAACTAATTTGAAAGCTATCCTGGATTAAAGGAGCAACTTGACCTCTTAAATTTACCAATACTCCAAAGGTTAAAAGCATTCCACAAGCTAAAACACCTAATAACTTATTATTATCTAACAAATTATAATCACTCCTCCTAACTATACAAGTTGAACTTAACTTTGGGATCTAGCCTTTTCAAGCCTAAAAGGATTTAACTTAATTATATTAAAGAAAATCATTAGTTCAATTTATATAACACCTTGAAACTAAAATCCTCATCTAAAAATAACATCGATATTATACTCACAATAATTGGTGCAGTGTAATAACTTAAAGTAGCTATTGTAACAGTAGTATTTTTAAGTGCCTGAAAGAAAAATATCCAATTCAAAGCTAAACTAACTCCCGTTTCTATTAACAAAAACCTACTATTTCCTTTTAATTCATAAGTAAATTTTTCTCTTTTAATTAAAATTATACTCAAGAAAATAAAAGCAAATAACACTCGATAAAAGACTATCAATTCCGCTGGATAAAGAATAAAATTAACCATTACTCCAATACTACCCCAAATTAACATAGCAACTGTAATATATAAATATCCTAGTTTACTCTTAGATAACATTTCAATCCTCCCTATCTATAACAAATAAATTATCCATGGAATTGTCAACCCAGATAATAATGTAGTCAAAAATACACCTTCTGAAGCCAATTCATAATCTCCACCAAATTCTTGAGCAAATATAACCGTAGTAACAGCTGCAGGCATTCCTGTTAAAATAACTGTCACTCCTAAGACTAGCTCGTTAACCGATAAGCTTCTTAACAGAACTAAAACAAAAAATGGTAAACCAATCAACCTCAATAAGGTTATCAACCATAATTTAAAATTGGTAAAGATTCGACTCAACTCTATTTGGGCCAATATTGAACCGACAACAAATAATGCTAAAGGAGTTGTTGTCCCCCCTACTTTCTCTAAGGTAGTAAGGATTGGCCCGGGTAGATCAATCGAAAATAAAAAGATAACTAAACCGACCATTACTGCTACAATGCCCGGAGTCAATAATTGCTTAGCAGAAAACTCTTGTTTGTTAGCTTGAGGAGTAATAATAAAGACCCCTATCGTCCAAATCATTAAATTAAAGATAGCATTATAAACTGCTGCTAAAAAGATACCCTCTGCTCCAAAAATCAAATCTATAACAGGATAACCTACAAATGCTGTATTGGCAAAAATTATCATGAATTGATAGATGTCTTTCTCTTTTTCTGTACTAGATAATATAAATCTAATCAGATAAGAAACTGAAATCATCAATAAATAAACAGCTAATGTAATAAAAAAAACACTACTTAAATTAGCTAGTCGTTCAAAACTAAATTCATAATTCATAGAAGTTATAATTAAAGCCGGTAAGGTAAGATTTAAAACTAATCCACTTAAATTTTCGTCAATACTCGGCTTGACAATTTCAAACTTTCTAAAACTAAAGCCTAGCAATACTAATAAAAATAGAACTAAAACTTGATTAAAAATTGCTATAAATTGGATTAAAACCACCCTTTCTTCATAAAAACAATTGCCTCTCTTGCTCATTATATTGAATTAATTATGTTTGTTATTGTATCATAATCGCTCTTCAATTAATAGTTCTATAATAAATTAATACTTCTGTAAGTTATAAAGCAGAGATAAATGCCGATATTAATCAACATTCATTAAGCATCTACTATTTCAAGTAATAATGGAGACTACTAGAGGAATAGTTATTAATGCTAATAAGGTACCAAAGAAGACTCCTTCAGAGGCTACAACAGGAGGATGTTTTTTATAGCGTTCAGCAAAAATTGCTGTAAGAGATGCTATCGGCATTCCTGTCAGTATAACACTAATACTTACAATCAAAAAATCAAAGTTCAATAAATTCAAAATAACAAATACTAATAATGGAAAAACAAGTTGCCTGAATAAGGCGATTGTCCATAACTTAAAGTTAGAAAAGACATTTGATACTTTAACCTTAGCTAAAGTTGAACCAACTACAAGCAAGGCCAAAGGAGTTGTAGTTCCACCCAACATTTCTAGTAAATCATTAATCAATCCTGGTATCTCTATCGAGAACAGAAATATTACAAAGCCAATTATAACGGCTACTATACCTGGATTTAATAACTTTTTATAGGAAAATCCACCTTCTTGTTCATCTTTGGTCATAATTATTACTCCAAAAGTCCACAAGAATATATTTACCACAAGATTATAAATTGCTGCTAAAAATATTCCCTCTCTCCCAAAAATAACATCAACAATTGGAAAGCCTATAAATACAGTATTACCAAAAACTATCATAAATTGATAAATTGAATTTTTATCGGGTGTGGAACTCATCACATAATTTACTACAATATATGCAATTGCAATCATTATCAAAAAAATTACTAAAGTAATTAAAAACATATCTCTAATTATAAATAAGCGTTCTAAACTAAATTGATAATCCATAGAAATTAAAATTAAAGAAGGAAAACTAATAGAAAGAACAATATTGGCTAAATTTTCATTCAGGTTTTCATCAACTATATTATATCTTCTCATAAAAAATCCTAAAAACAAAATAAAAAATAAAACCAAAACCTGACTAAATACAGTAAAAAAATTAATTATAACCATTCCTTTCTTGATTTAATTTGTTTCTGATATAGTTAATCAGACTTCACTGCTTTATTGAACTATTAATACCTATTTTTAAATTATTATAAACAAATTTTCATTTGATTATTAAATTAAATAGTTCTATAATTAAATCTAAGTACTTTATCAAGGTATTTAACCAGCATCCTTGGGTTATTAACCCATTAAATGTAATTTTTTTGAAGAGGTAACAAGGACTTTAACCGAAAGTAAAGAAAAAAGGTAATATAAAGAAGTAATCTAAAAGGAGGAGTTTGTTATGGAAAGTAATTATACAGTCAAAAATTTAGCAAGTTATTTTGATTGTAGCCCACAAACAATCCGTAATTATCTTAAACAAATCGAAGAGAAAAAACCTAAATTTGTTACTCGAGGTAAAAGGAATAAATATGTATTAACAGAAAATGGTTTCCAACATCTAAGACAATTATTAGGTGATAAACTGATTTGTAACAATAATTTCTTATTAAAGTTTATTATCTGTGACAAATTAAAATCATTAATTAATAAAGATACTAACTATATTTTACAGTATACTAAACGCACTAGAATTAAGCAAAAAAAAGACTTGACTTACTTTGATCAACTACCAGCCTTACTCCAAAAAAGATATGAGCAATTTGCTAAAAAAGTTCTATACTGGCTAAAAAGAAAGTTTCTTTCGCCAGATACAACAAAAATCATTGTAGATAGGCTACCAAAATGGGAACAGCATGATAAAGAAGATGCAGATATTAGAATAACATTCTATGAAAGTAGTCATCCGCAAGATTTAAACTTAATTATCAAGGAAGAATTAACCAATCTGCAAGAAATAAAGTTAGATAAATTTCAACAAAATTTGAAAAATACCAAACAGTTAAAGGAACAAATTTCTAATCTTCAATTCAATGTTACTAATAAAAAGCTCTTTCTTTCTAATTTAGAAGATTTATTAAATACGATTAGTAATGAGCGCCTAATTCGGAAACTCTTTAAATTAATAGTTGGGGCCAACCCTCATTATCAGATCATTGCTGAACCTGAAATTCTAATCATCAACTTTACCAAGATTAAGTTACCAACCAAAGTATCAGCTAATTATGACCAACAAAAAAATAAACTATTAATTAATTTTAATAATAACTGTAACTTAACCTGCTCATTAAATGCAGAAGAATCAGAAAAATTAATCATTAATTTCCAACAAGTACCACCAATTTTAGAATTAATTTCATTATAAAACTAAAATAATCTGCTCTTATAGTTTAAAAATATAAGCAAACCAAAAAAACTCACAATTAAAAACAACCCCCTGCTAAGCAAGGGGTTGTTAAGTAGTATTAGTTATAATACTCAAAATACTCTTCAACTGTAGGAATCTTTCCTAAGATAGCAGCAACTGCTGCTACATGAGCTCCACCTAAATAAGTCTTAGAATCAGCCGGGCCAATTCTAGATTGATAATTACGAGTAGTCGTTGTCAAAGCAGTAACATTAGATCCAATTCTACGCTTATTACCCATACATAAACCACAACCAGGCATCGTAATTGTAGCTCCAGCTGCTGTCAAATTGGCTAGACTGCCGTCCTGTGCCAGTTGATTATATATATCACGGGAAGCAGGACAGACTACAAAATTAACCCCCTGTGGTACTTGTTTACCTTCTAAAATTCTAGCTGCTGCTTGGATACTCTCTAAATCTCCTCCAACACAGCTACCAATAAAGATCTCATCTAACTCCACTCCACCTACTTCTGATAGACCAGCTACATTATCAGGATGGTGTGGCTTAGCTACTAATGGCTCCTCCAGCTCATCTAAAGGAATCTCAATTGTAGCTGCATACTGAGCATCTTCATCAGGTTGTAACAGAAGAGGATCAGCTAAAAATTCTTCAATTGATGCTATTGTTTCTTTAACAGATGGAGAAGTTTCGGCATCTACTCTTGATTTTAAATACTCCAAATTATCCTCAATTGCTTCAATAGTCTTCTGATCAGGAACTACAACTCCAGCTGAAGCACTCCTTTCAGCTACAGCATTAGTCAGGATATATCGCTCATCAGAATCTAAAAATTCGACCCCTTCCATTTCAATAATCCGTCCATTATAGACATCTTTACCTACAGTTTTTTCAGCATAAACTACCAATGTAGAAACTAAATCTCTAGCAGTAATACCTTCTTTAGGCTGACCAGTAAAGACAACTCTTACTGATTCATCCATAGTTAGATCCTGCTTACCATACTTCATAGCACCTGCTACAATATCAGAGGCTGCTGGAAAAGAGACCCCTCGTGGTGTTCTGGTATGAGAGTCACCACCAACAATTACATCTGTCGGTAAGACAAAACGATTGGCAATAGTATGAATAATCCCTTCACCAGGCTCAAGACAGACTCCACCTCGCTTGGTAACAAAATCTTCAATAAATTGATGCCTGTCTCGATCTTCTGTAGATGGACATTCACCTGTATGGCATAAAGACTGAACTACAAACTCTGCCCCAAAATCTTCCCCAGCCATAGCTTGATACTCATCAAGTGTCATTGGCCCGGTAGTATCTTGAGAGAAGACCCCTCTAACCCTGACAGTAGCAGTCTCACCAGGTAAGATTGTATCTTTTCCATCAAGTCTATTAAAACCAACAATCTTTTGGGCCAATGTCTGTGGTACTCGTTCTTGCTCAGTCTCAGCCTCTGCTGGTAATTTGCTTTGATCAAAATTTATTCCTTCTTCTGTACAATAATCGCTGGCCCATTGCTGCAACTCATTACCTGCATTAAAATAATTCATACCACCTGCAGCTATCTTATTTAAGTTATACTTAATCGGTAATTTGATCTCTAACTCTTCTTCTCCATTAACAGTTAGTTTTTCATTATCCAAATCTAGCTCTAATCGATCCCCTTCTGTAATACTATCAGTATCACACTCTAATGGTAAGATGGCAGAAGCTACTAAAGAATTCTTAAAGATTGGAGCAAAACTTTTAGCAATTACAACCCCGCCTGCTTTCTTTTCTGGCTCACCATCAACTGGCTTACCTAATACCTGTAACATTGTATATGTAGCAGACTTTCGTGAAGAACCTTCCCCTAAAGCTGCTCCTGCTACAAAGAATATATCTTGCCCTTCTTCTTTTAATTTTTCTAAACGCTCTAAAAAGTCAGCTTCATCTTCCCGTCCATCCATAATAAATTGAGCATGTAATGGATGATCAGTTCGACTATCTGCATTTTTAGAAGGACTTAAGTGGCCGGTAGTAATATTATCGCCAACCTTAATACTTAACCCTTCATATTTATCTTCTAGCTTCCAATCAACAGCAAACTCTCGCTCAGCCCAACTTTTAATTATTCCTACAACAGTATCATTATCTATCATTAATTGGACTAATTTATCAAATTCCGCTCGATTAATCAACACTGTATCTTTTAGAATTTCTGTGATTTGATCAATAAAATACTCTTCCTCTAATAAATTAATCAACTCACCAGTAGCTGCTCCACCCTTCATTTGGGCCAACAACTCCAATGCTTTCTCCTGTGATAAGTAATCTGTTACTATCTCTTCTCTTACAATATCAGCCAAACCCTCTGCCTTAATATGTGAAGAAGGAAAGGTTCCCCTTCTTACTTCTTCAGTTAATAACCTCAAAAGTAATTGGTCTAACCTCTCTTCAGCAAAAATAGTAAACATCTCATCATCTAAACCTTCTAGTTGCAATCCTGCAATTATTGCTTCAACTTCAACAGTTGATAATGGTCGTGGTGGTAAATCATAATCTTTCTTTCTGGCTAAAGCTTTCTTCTTATAGTCTTCTAAAACTTCTAATAGATTTCTTTTCTCCATACTCTACTCCTCCTATAATTATTTGCTTATAATTATATCTTAAAACTTATAAATTTACAAATAGTTCACATCAGTTAAGACTAAACTTGATCTTAAGATTTAGTTAAAGAGTTAATTATTTTCTACTACTTCCTCCAGTTTAGCCTTTTCAGTCGTTGATAATAAATTATTAAGAGCCAATAAAATAATTAATCTATCTTCTAGCTTGGCAATTCCATCAATAAACTCCGTCTTTATCCCAGCCATCCCTCTTGAAGGTTGAGAAACCTGTCCCTGAGCAATCCTAACTACTTCTGAGGCATCATCAACAATAAAACCTACCTCAGTTTCATTGATTTTAACGACTATAATTCTAGTTTCAGCCTCAGGATCATAGTTGAATTCTAACCTCTTTCTTAAATCAATAATAGTAATAATATCTCCTCTTAAATTAATAATTCCTTCAATAAAATCAGCACTCTGTGGCAATTTCGTTACTTCTTTCCGCTTAATAATCTCTTGTACTTGCATAATTTTGACTCCAAATTCTTCTCTTCCCAATTTAAATACAATAAACTGATTAATCTTATCCATACTTATCCCCCCTCAATTTATAATACAATTTCTAAAAAAGAAAGTAAAGAACAAATCATAACTAGAATCTTAAAATCAAAAGTTCACTCAATCAAAAGCCTATATAACTACTATGTAAGGGACGGCCTCTGTGCCGCCCCTACAAAATTATTTTCCCGTCATATCAATTTTTTTACTGACACAAACACTCATTTATAAAGCACCATCGTACTGATTCTAGGAACAATCACTTGCTTGCCATTTAACACCTCCAAAGTTTCAACCCCTGCTTGTTGATCAGCAACTACAATCTTCCAGACTCCCTCAGTCGGTAAGAAGACTTGTTGTGCTTCTAAGTAAGGGTTATAAATCACTATGATCTCCTCCCATAGATCACCATTGGCATGCTCCTGTAACTGATAAGCGATTATTCCCTCAGAACTATCCAAAAATTTGAAATATTTTTTTATTTGATCAGCAGTATTCATCCTGAATGCTGGATGCTTTCTTCGCAACTCAATCAAACCCTGGTAATACTTAAAGGTATCATGATTATATATCTTACGTTCCCACTCAATTTGGTTAATTGCATCAGGAAAGTTATAACTATTTTCTACTCCATATTTAGTTCTTAAAAGTTCAACTCCCCCATGTAAAAATGGGATTCCTTGTGAAGTTAGTACAATTGCATTAGCTAAATTATTCATTCTAATCTTATCCTCATAAGTAGCATCTGGATTACTTCTTTCAATTTTATCCCATAAGGTCAGATCATCATGTGCTGAAACATAGTTAATAGCTTCTTCAGGAGCGAAAGTAAAAGAATTGATTCCACCCATAACTCCTACCTTCACCTTCTGAATTGTCTCTTTATCTAACTTACCATTAACATAACCTTTATCTTCGCCTCTAGTACTGCCCTTTAAAGCATCCCTAAACTCATCATTAAAGACAGCAACTCCTGATTCCTGTTGATTTCCTTTTCTCATCTGTTGCTCCATTGGTAATGGAGAAAAATCAGCTGTCCAGGGCTCTCCATAGACTAAAATTCTAGGATCAATCTCTTTTAACTCCTGAGCTATTCTTTCCATCGTCTCTTGATCATGAAGAGCCATCAAATCAAACCTAAAACCATCAATATGATACTCTTTAGCCCAATATTTAACTGATTCAATAATAAATTTACGAACCATCGGATGTTCAGAGGCAACTTCATTACCACAACCTGAACCATTAGAATAATTACCCTGTTCATTGAATCGATAATAAGCCTCAGGGGCCAACTTTCCAAAATTAGAATTATTAGTTTCATAAGTATGATTATAAACAACATCCATAACTACTCGAATCCCATTACGGTGTAAAGCTAGAATCATCTCTTTTGCTTCTCGAATTCTAACCAGTGGATTAGCAGAATCTCTAGCATAAGATCCTTCTGGAACATTATAATTTTGTGGATCATAACCCCAATTATATTGATAATCAACACTTTCATCAACAGTAGCAAAATCAAAGATTGGTAGTAGATGAATATGGGTAACCCCTAACTCTTTTAAGTGAGCAATTCCAGTCTTGATCTCTGTCTTAGGAATCGTCGTCCCTTCTTCAGTAAATGCTAAAAATTTACCCTTATGCTCCATCCCAGAATGTGGAGAAATAGAAAAATCTTTGACATGCATTTCATAAATGATACTATCTTCTATTTCAACCAGAGGAGGCTTTTGATCATTTGTCCAATCTGCTGGATCACTCTCCTTTAAATCAATAACTACTCCTTTATGTCCATTTTGAACTACTGCTTTAGCATACGGATCGACTACACACTTAATCTCATTATCTATCTCTACAATATAATTATAAAGTTTGTTCTTTTGATCACCACTTACAACTATACTCCACACCCCTTGCTGCTCCTGGTTCATCTTAACAACTTGCCCTCCCCCTTCCTGAGAAGGAGCTGGTTCATATAAGATTAAATCAACACTACTGGCTTTAGGAGACCAGACAGCAAATTCAGTCTGTTCAGAGCTATAGTTGGCCCCTAGTTTTCTATTCAAAGGATAGTCATTATCTAACATCTAAACACCCCTCCTTTCGTAATAAAAAAGCCAGCCTTACAGCTGGCTAATACAACTTTAATCTGTCTGCTTATACATCAATTGGTAATAATCATCGACCATTCTTGCGGCAGAAAACTTCTGATACGTATCTTCATGGCTTGCTTGCATCATCTTTACCCACTGATCTTGTTTTTGATAATAAGTCGGTAAAACCTCATCAAATAATACCTTATAAAGATTTTCAAGATCATATTCATCTAATTTCTTAATCTTTTCGTCATAACCTCCTGAAAAATCTTCAGCAGTCTTTGGTTCAGTTCCAATCGCCCAACCATTCTTACCATGGCGACAAGCTTCTGGCCACCAACCATCAAGAATACTTAAATTAAGTACTCCATTCATAGCTGCCTTCATTCCAGAAGTACCACTCGCTTCCTTAGGTCGGCGAGGATTATTCAACCAAACATCACATCCTCGTGTCAACCATCTACCTGTTTCCATATTATAATCTTCAATAAAGACAACACTTTCAGGATACTTTTTAGACATCTTGACTAAATTGGCTATAATCTCTTTACCCATATCATCTAATGGGTGAGCTTTACCAGAGAAGATGATTTGAATCTTACCTTCTTCTAAATACTTCTTAATTCTTGCTTCATTAGTAAAGATTAAATCACTTCTTTTATAAGGTGCAGCACGACGAGCAAATCCTATCAATAATTTTTCAGGATCTAGCTTTACTCCATTCTTCTGCTCTACATATTCTAATAACTCTCTTTTTATCTCTTGGTGTGTCTCCCAAATATTATCTCCATCTCTAAAAGCTTTTACTATTCGATCATCAACCCAGGTGGCTTGATGTACTCCATTAGTAATACCTAAAATTGGAGGAGCATTATCTACATAATCCCACATCTTACGTGCTGTCTTTTTATGTAGCTGTGCTACTCCATTTGCATTTCGACCCAACCTTAAACCAGCAACGGTCATATTAAATGGAGCATCTCCTAAAGCTACCATCTGTTCTGTTGTCAAGTTCTGATCTGCTCCCATATACCTTAGTAACGAATGTGAATGCCGTTCATTTCCTTGCTCTACTGGAGTATGAGTTGTAAATACTATATCTTCCTTCGTTTTCTGCCAAGCTTGATCAAAACCAATCTCTTCTTGATCCATCTTTTCTCTGATTAATTCAATCCCAGCAAATACAGCATGCCCTTCATTAAAGTGATAGACATCTGGTTCGATATTCAACTCCCGTAATGCTCTAACCCCTCCAATACCTAAGACCATCTCCTGAGCAATTCTTTCCTCAGCAAACCCACCATAAAGTTGGCCAGTAATCCATCTATCTGCACCATCATTCTCTGGAAGGTCCGTATCTAATAAGTATAGATCAGCATGACTAAACTCATCTACCTTCCAAACCTTACAGTAAACATCCCGTTGCCTAATCTTGACCTTGACTTTAACTCCCGTATCCTTTAAAAAATCATAATCATAAATTTTATAACTATCATAGGGTTGGCCCTCATCATCGATCTGTTGATAATGATAACCTTGTTTCCATAAAATTCCTATTCCAACCAAAGGAGCACCGTCATCCTTAGCAGCTTTTAAGTGATCACCAGCTAAAATTCCCAATCCTCCTGAATAAATATTAAAGCTATTATCCAAACCATATTCCATACAAAAATAAGATACTTGTGGCTTTTTTGTCTGCTTAGCCATTAACATCCTCCTTATAAATCTTAATTGAAGTATAATCAACCTACATATCTTATTATAGACTAAATAAAGTTTATCTATTTAACTCAACTCCATAATTTACAATAAACTACTTCCTTATTTATATTTATTATCCATCTATGTAATTTATATCTTTTTATAAATATTTAATAGATAAATTAGCAGTCAATAACTTAAAAAAGCCACTATAAAAAATATCCAGACCTTCAAAAGCATAATTTCATAAAGATCAAAAAAAGTGACCTTCCGGTCACTTAATCAAATAATTTCAACTGTTTAAAATCCCCCTGTTTTAAGTTAGATAAGCTGACTCCAACTAACCTTACTTTCTTCTTCAATTCAATCCCTTCTAATAACCGCTCAACAACTTCATAAATTTCCTCTTCATTATCAAAATACCTCTCCTCAGTCTTACTACGGGAAATTTCAACAAAATCTTCATACTTTATCTTAACTGTAATGGTTCTGCCTTTGACTTCTTTTTTCACCGCTCGTTGAGCTACCTGATGGCTCAAATGTTTTAAATTTTCTAATACTGCAACTTTATCATTTAAATCAAAGCTAAAGGTCGTCTCTTTTCCAATCGACTTCGGAGGGCCAGGTGGAGTGACCTTTCTCTCATCTTTTCCCCAAGCTAAATTATATAACTGATAACCTTTCTTGCCTAACTTTCTAATCAAAAAATGTTTATCAGATTTAGCAATATCTTCAACTTCACATAATCCTAATCTCTTTAGCTTCTTTTCTGTTTGAGGGC
The DNA here is from genome assembly GCF_046097105.1 of Natroniella sp. ANB-PHB2. Classification (GTDB taxonomy): domain Bacteria; phylum Bacillota; class Halanaerobiia; order Halobacteroidales; family Halobacteroidaceae; genus Natroniella. The sequence continues at coordinate 2,000,367 of NZ_CP175562.1, forward strand.
CAACCCCCCACAACTGACTCACACCTAAAGGGAATAACAAATCTTCAACGTCAAAAGGTGAAATAAGCTTAAATCCATCTGGCTTATCAAAGTCAGATGCCAACTTAGCTAAAAATTTATTATAACTAAGTCCTACCGAAGCAATCAATCCCACCTCTTCTTTAATCCTACGCTTAATCTCCTTAGCTAATTGTAGACTATTACGCTTATTTTGGTTTAAATCCAAAAATGCTTCATCCAATGACAACGGTTCAACCAGTTCTGTATATTGAAGGAAGATATCATGAATTTGAGATGATATTTCCTTATAACGTCTATGGCGTGGCTTTAGGTAAACTCCGTGAGGACAGAGTCTTCTAGCTTGATGCATCGGCATTGCCGAATGAATTCCATAATTTCTAGCCTGATAAGAAGCAGTACTGACAACTCCCCTTCTACTCAAACCACCAATAATTACAGGTTTGCCGAACAAATCAGGATTATCTTTCATTTCAACCGCTGCATAAAAAGCATCCATATCAAGATGCATAATATCTAATTCCATAATTCCACCCTCGAAAAATCCATTTAATATTTAACACTTAACATTTAATAACTAAAATTAAAAAAAACAACTTAAAAATATAATCTCTTTTTATTCATTATTCATTATTCATTATTCATTATTCAATATTCATTGCTTTTCAGATTTTTCGCAATAACCTCTCTTACATATAAGGTTATATCATCCCGTTCTTCTTTTGATAGCTTATCTACATAAATTGGATCAGAAATAATCAACTCTACCTCAGCTGCTGAAAGTAAACCCTCTTCTCCATTATTAATCTGGTAAGAATTATTGATCGTAACCGGTACAATTGGAACACTCTCCCGTAAAGCTATCTTTAAACTACCCCGCTTAAATTTATTCAATTTAGCAGAACGGCTCCGCGTACCCTCAGGAAATATAACTAAAGATTGGCCCGTCTTAAAGACTTGGCCCGCATTCTTGAAAGCTTTTAAAGTTTGACGAAAGTCATTCCGCTTAATAAAGATACAACTCAGCTTCTTCATCCACAGATTAATTACTGGTAAATATCTCAACTCCCATTTAGCAATAAATGATTTAGGATGCTTAATATAACCTAACAATAATGGAATATCAAAAGCTCCTTGATGGTTAGCCACAAACAAAACAGGTTGGTCAGGTATTTTTTCACTTCCTAAGACTTTAACCTCACTCCCAGTTGTATCAACTACCTTCTCTCCCCACTGATAAGCAACTTGGTTAGCATAAGATCGTACTTCTTCCGTCTTAGCTGTCCATTCTAACCATATCAATTTAACAAATTGAGCTAACCGTAAAAATAGTAAATCTGCTACAAACATTACTAACCATATTAAATCCTTTAACATATCATCACTCCTGGCTGATTTATTAAGTAATTCATTCTAATTATGCTTTTATTATATCTAATCATTCCCCTCTAAACAACCACAAATCATTAATATCTCAATAGGTAATTATGAAGCGGAATTTAATTGATATTAAGTGGCACTTTCAGTGCCACTTAATATCAGCTATCAGCCTTCAGTCGTGAGCCAGTTCAAAATCTTCAAAGCTAAAATCTAAAATCACTTAACCCCTTAAAATCAAAAGCTTAAAGCTTGTTTTGAATTTGATTTTATGGTTTTGTTTTTAGCTGATAGCTGAGGGCTGACCGCTGACCCTACGAGTTCTAAAATTCCAAGAACTCTCCGTAACAAAAACCATTCGCTATGTGGCACAAAAGTGCCACATTATTGTAATTTAGTTTTACTTTAACGTTTGATATTTCTAAAAAAGACTATCCTTACGGATAGCCTCAATTCCTTATGCATATTTCTTCTCTAGATATTCAATTATCTTCACTGAATCATTAACTACTGTACCGTCACTATCCTCTATTACTGGCACTTTAATCTGACCTGATAACTCCTTAATCTTAGTTCTTTTACTTCTCTCTCTTGGAACCTCTATCTTTTCATACTCCAAATCTAATTGATTCAGTTTTCGTCTTACTTTAACACAATAAGGACAAGATTCAAATTGATAAAGTTTAATCATTTTTATCCTCCTGTTGTAATTTTTAACAGATGACCCTGCTATACTATTATAAGCTATTAACTTATATTTTGCCACAATTATTATCTTATCTATTCTCTAACTCACATAGAACAATGCTTTATCCACTACTAAATAATTAACTCCTAGAACATTTTTATCTGTTCTTTTAATCCAAGAAGGTACTAGCTGCCCTTCTTCCCTTAGATATATGATAAATTCCTCTAAAAAAATTGCCCTGTTTTCGATAGTTGGCCCCTAATAAAAGATGAGTATACTGGCTTTCTTCTATTTCCAAAGAGCGTTTTAAATTCTCTTCAGCTCGGTTATAATCCCTTGCTTTATAATTGACAATAGCTAAATAATTATAACTCCATATATTTTTGGGATCGAATTCAATTATCCTTTCAAAATTATCCTCTGCTTGTTGATAGTCTCGACTAATATAATAAGCAAAAGCTAAATAATTTAGAAGTTCAATATTATCAGGCTTGCTAGCCAATTGAATCTGATAGTCATCAATCATCTCCTCTATCTTCATTTCATAATCTTCCACTTCTTCATCTAAATGATCAAAAATATTGTTGGCCTTTTCTACCTCACCTAAGTTAGCATAAGCAACAGCCAACTCATACATATACTCTAAATTATCTTTTTGCTCTAAAATCTTATTTCTTGCCGTAATTACCTCTTGCCATTCAACTTTATATTTTGTCTGAGCAATAACCAGACCTTGACTTAAGATTAAAATAATTAGACAACAAGCTAATTTTTTCATTATCTCCCCCCCAAGAAAGCAGATAATATTTAATAATTGATAATTAAAAACCTTTTCTCTTTATCGTGGCAATTGCTTTTAAGATTTTTTATCCTCTATACCTTTTATATTTCATATTTCTCGTAAATCAACCGGGCCAAAACATCTACCGCTTCAATCAAAACATCATCTAACATCTCTTCATTAGAAGGAAGAACTATCGTTTCTCCTTCATAATAAGAGTCTTCATATCTATCCCGCTTAGCAGTTGTTCTACTCAATTCCACTGTTCCAGTAGAGACATCTAATAATCTAAAATTAACCCTGGTATAGGCCTCTTTAATTACATTATATCTATCTTTCTTATCTCCAGTATAAATTTCAACCTCTTGGCTACTTTCATCTTGACTAACACTACCACTGATTACATCACCTGTTATTAAATAATCAACCCCTAATAAGCTTCCTATCTCTTGAGCAGTAGAAGAACCAACTAATCCTGATTGGCTTAAATGCTGCTCTTCCAAAATAGCATTAATCTGATCTCGTTCAATCACTTCAATAAATTTAGGCTCTTTTTCTAATAGTTGTGAAGTAAATAAACTACTTGCTCTTCTTCCTAAATTATAGCGATAACTAGTATCCGCAAAGTCCAAAATCGCTATCCTCTTCAACTTTATCTCTCTTAAGTTCTGATAAGCTTCATCTTCTTTTAAAGCCAACTTTTTATAATTCGAATCATACTGAGCAACATTTCTAAAAGCTTTATACGCTAATTCCCATTCCTCTTGCTCTAAATAATCTAGTCCTAACTTATAATTCTGCTCTTGATACTTCAGTTTAGCCTTACTTAATAACTTGCTAACCTCTGAAGTATCATCAATTACTTTTGCTTCTTCTAAATTAATTAAAGCTAATTCATACTGCCCTTCTTCTAAATAATTCTCTCCATCTTCTAAATAAGCTTGGTATCTAGCTTCTCTACGACTATTAATCCTTCGATAAACCCCCCAGATTCCTAATCCGACTAAAGTTACTATTCCTGCTTTTTTTTCTATGCTAGAATCACTACTAGATGAACTTTGGGCCAACGCATAATCAGCCCCTAAAAATGTAACAGTTATTACAATTAACAAAACCAATGCAACCTTTCTTAAATTACTACGCAATAAAATCATCACCTTTCTTTGTTACTCTTAATTGATATAATGTGTCACTTCGTGACACAGCCGTCAGCTATCAGCCATGAGTCGTCAGCCCAATCAAAACCTATTAAACCCCAACAAGTAAAACCATCTCAACTCAGGAAATATAATGGTTTCTAGATGTTTTAATTTTTATTGATTTTAAATGATCTTAACTGATAGCTGAGGGCTGACCGCTGACAGCTATGTGGCACTTTTGTGCCACATTATTGTAATTAAGCTTTACTTTTAAAACTAACTATTACTTTATAAATTCTAGATTTCACTATAAAAACCTTCTTAAAATCGAATCCTAAAAGAAAAAAAGCAGGGTTGGCCCCTGCTCTTTCTTAAAACTCTATCTTTGCTGTTAAAGCTCCCTCTACTCCTTGAGAACGATTAAATAAGCCCATCAAATCGGAAATTCCTACATCTGCTTTTAACGGGCCAAGATATAAGCCCATACCTGCTGCCCACTTAAAATCATTTTGAAGAGTAGAGTAGTTAACCCCCGTTCTCAGAGGCAAAAAACTCAACCAAGTCAGCTCCGTTGCAGCCGAAAACTTATGATCTTCATGATCCGACTCATAATATTTAGTGTAAGCATAGTCTGCTAAAATATCAATATTAGAGTTATAATCCATCTTACCTCCTAATCTGACTGTGGAAGGTAACTGCCAAACTAGCTCTCCATCTTTATCTATCTGTTCCTCTTCTTCCCACTCTTCATCAATATATTGATACTTAGATTTTGTATAGCCATCAGCAATCAAAGATCCAATATTCATAGTACTGAAACCAATTGTATATCGATCATCTAATACAGCATAACCACCAATATCAATTGCTGAACCAGTAGCTAAATTATCCGCTGGATCATTATATTTAACACTAAAGTAACCATCATCCCCTATAAAAGCACCTTTACCATCTTCATCATAGTCAAATTCACCTGTTCCTCTTCCTTCTAATTCATAAATCATTCCTGCTAACTGATGATAAGTAAAACCAACATATAACTCTTCTATACCCCAGCTATCAACTAAATCTTGTGGTGCTTGCATGGAAAGATTAATCCCTCCATCTCCATAAAGAGCTCCTGAAGCAGAACTTCCATCAAATTCATACTCCGAACCAATCTCATTTCCTTGCAACAATAACTCTGCAATATCAGAATTTAATGTTAATAAACCATCATGCTTGATATCACCGAACAAACCAACCGGGCCAATGATCAACTTGGCCCCTGTTCTAGCACCCGCTCCAAATAATAATCCATCATCCTCTATCTTTCCTAGTAACTCTTCCTTATCTCCATCATCAATATAATCATTCATCAGTAGATTGTTCCAAGCAGAGACTGATGCTCCTAACTCCAAACTGAAGATACTATCCCCAGCATTGATCGCCCCTGGATTGCCATATAAAGCATCTGGCCCAGTAATCGTCGTAAATTCATCACCTAGCCCAACCGTTTTCGCTGACGAAGCAAATGTCATCATTGACAACATAAAGACAAACACCAAACTAAGTACTAAAATTCGTTTATATTTAGTTAACATTGTTATCACCTGCCTCTCTTATTAATTATTTGACCTTAGCTGTCAAAACAGCATACAGATTATTAATTTCTATATAATCATTAGATCTCAATTCCATTTTTTCATCTGGTAGAATAATTTTGGCCCCAACATAAAGATTATCCTTAGTAAATGTATCAGCATCAGCTACATCAAAGAGAATTTCAAAGTCTTCATTATTAGACCTAGCTTCTAAATCAAATTTAGTAGCTAATTTATTCTCTAGTTGATAAAGTTCATCTTCTAACTCCTCATCAATTGTATAGTCAGAAATACTTGCTACATAGATTTTAATCTCAACTCCAATTGGTAATTCATTATCAACCTCAGCCTTCAATCGAGCATCCTTAATTCCTTGTTCAATTAATTCCAGATCATCTTCAGAAAGATTATCCTCTAGTGCTTCTGGCTCCAGTTTATGTTTTATCTCTTCTTTTAAATTAATCTCAATCGGTACCTCAGCATTAAACTTAAAATCAATCTGGCTATCAGACTCTATCTTGACAGAATCACCAGTCTGTCCCAGGCTATAATTTCCTCCATATTTAATCTTTTCTACTTCCTTTCCAATCACTAAATCAATCAAACCTGCAAGAGAAATCTTATCGCCCTCTATCTCCTCACTTAAATTTAAACTATCCTTATCTTCATCCTCATTTTCTCCATAATAGACAGTAATTTCAAAGTCATCTAATTCAATTCCAAGACCTAAATCATTCAATCCCTCAAAAATCAATTCCAATTTAAGCTCATCGCTGAACTCAATATCTGCTAATTCCTCAGGTAGATCAGCAAATGTATCTGATTCCACTTCTCTTTCCAAATCTTCAAGACCAAAATTATCTAGATCAACCTTAACATACTTAAATTCTACTTCATTGAACCCAGCCTTAATATCTATTTGACCATGGTCATCTTTGTTATATGTTATTGTATCTCCATCAGCTAAAACATCAACTTCAACTACAACTTCTATTTCTTCAGTTAAATCAAGAATTTTATCTTCTAAATCAATCCTATCATCATCACCTGCTGAAGTTCCATCCAGTTCAAATTTAGTTACATCAATTTCAAGCCCTGTATTTTCCAAACCAGTAACATTCAAATCTAAATAACCTGCTTTAAATTTAACTTCTTCTAATCCAGCTTCAAAACCATCAATCTTCATAATTTGAGCTTCATTTTCTTTAAAATCATCCCTTAACTCTAAATTTTCTACCTCTTCAACCTCTAAATCATTCTCAAACACAAAAGCAATATCTATCTCATCACTTTTTTCTCCAGATTCTTCAGAAGTATCTACCTTAATATCTACATCAATCTCATTAGGCAGAGTTTGTCCACTCAAATCCCAGACTTCTTCTCCACCACCAGCTACATCAATAGTAACCGAATCTCCTATCTTAGTTTCATCGGAGCTAAAAGTCAAAGTGATTTCTCCCTCTTCTAAATCTTCACCATGATTAGTTAATTTAACCTTCATTTCATTATCGTTATCATCACTAAAGACCATCTTATCAAAATTATCAAACTCTATCTTTTGTGATTCCAACTCTTCATTCTCTACTCCTCCATAAATTTTTAATCGTTCAAGTGCTGCCACTTCCCCCAAGCCAGGTACTTCAATTGCTCCAATACTAACATCATCCTCAACCTGTGGTAATTGATCAGCAACTTGATCTAACTGATCACCTAAATCAACTTCCTCTAATAGATCACTATAATGATACTCTACTACCTCATCATTCTCACCAAATTTTACATCTTTATCATCCAATAAGCCTCTTATATCTTCTCGCTCATGCTCAACCAACGGAATTCTAATCGGCACATCCCAAGCCGGGCCAAAAGTTCCGCGTGGATTCTCCGCACAGCCAACTACAACAAAAACAAGTATAAGTAATATTACTACCAAACCTATTATTCTTTTCATCATTTTTCCCTCCTTAATCTTATTGTCGTAATTTAACTTAATTTGTTAAGTGATTTATACCATTATATAAAATTCATTACAGATAAAACTGTAAAAACATTTGCTTTTGAGCTTTTCAACTATATTCTTTATTCAATGCTTTTAATTATTAAATATTCATTGCTCTTAATGTAATGTCCCTTCACGGTGCACAACATCATAAGCAAAAAGTGCATAGCCAACCTCTGCTACCTTAAACCCTTCTTGCTTAGCCATCCGGCGAATAAGTTCAACCATCCGCAGATAATCATCAGGCTTAAACCTTTCCTTCTCTCGTTCAAAATAACCAAGCCTATACAAAGTAGCCCAAACCCTAGTATCAACGACAGCATGATAAGTATCATCCAAACTGGTCAAAATTGCCGAAGCAGTCGGTGTTCCAACCCCCTGCAGACTAACCAATAAAGCCAATTGGCAGAATTCATCCTCAATCTGATAAGCAACCTCTGTCACCTTCTCAACTCTATATGCAGGATTCTTTTTGACATGATAGGAGCTGCGAGTAGAGTTAAGATGGGCCAACTGATATAGCTCCTCTTGTCTTAAGTATCCTTTCTGATGATATTTTTCACCAATCTGCTTTAATTTTTGGGGATATAATCCAGAAGTTTCAGGATAAATTTCTAAGTATTTACTAATATCTATTGTATCAATTATTATCACTCCCTGTCAAAAAATTACTCCTATATTTATTATAACCCGTTATAGTTATTTTGTCCATACAAACTGAGGTTAAAGCTGAGTAAAAAAGTAAGTTTTAATTGATATAATGTGTCACTTCGTGACACAGCCGTCAGCTATCAGCCATGAGTCGTCAGCCCAATCAAAACCTATTAAACCCCAACAAGTAAAACCATCTCAACTCAGGAAATATAATGGTTTCTAGATGTTTTAATTTTTATTGATTTTAAATGATCTTAACTGATAGCTGAGGGCTGACCGCTGACAGCTATGTGGCACTTTTGTGCCACATTATTGTAATTAACCATAAAAAAAGAGACCCAATATCTTGGGCCCCTTTTTTGCTTAATTCCAATCTTCAATTTCGATATCTGTATAGAAATGTTTTAATATTTCTTGGTAACCATAACCTTGATTAACCATTCCTCCAGTAGCAGTCTGATCCATTCCTACACTATGACCCCAACCACTACCATAGAATTTATAACCGACCAACTGACCATTTTCATACTGCGGCTGAATCCAAAAGCGATTACTTCGTAATTCACCAAATCTAGAGCGTAAATTATTCCTAAACTCCTTCTCTTCTTCAGCACCAATTACTAACATTGCTTCTACACTACCTGCCTGACCACGCTTAGTAGGTCTAATCTCTTGAATATCATCAATCTCCAACCTTGCTTCCAAATAATCCAATGATAACTTTCTTTGCCAACGATAATTACTCTTCGTCCAACTTTCAGTCAATAAATCCGAATAAGAGTCAGGCCGTTCTCTTAGCCACTCCTTCAACTCAAAAGGAGATTTTGAAAACTCCTGCTCATTAATCTCAGACCCCATCTCAGTTGAAACTCCACGCAAATAAGGAATCATTCCACTCCAAACATCTTCACTATTCTCAGTATGACCACCTGAATTAGCACTATATACAGCATTGATCGGTTGACCATCATAGGTTGCTACCTCTCCGTTAGTCTCTATTACTGCCTGATTAGAGCGAGGGTGCTCCCTACCAATTCCATTATAGGCTGCACACTGTACAGTATCACATAGATCATACCCTTTATCTGCAAAGCGACCTAAATTGAATAAGGTATAGCTTCTAGCTGCTACTGCTTGAACCTTCAAAGCTTCTAATGGCCATGAAGCTGACATCTCTGAAGGTACTACTGCCAACAAATACTCCTCTAAGCCTACCAGATTAACTGCTGTAATTCCATTCTCGCGTGGTAAGAACTCCATTGTCCCCCGATACTGACGATCTTGAGCTCCACCCCAGTAATAACCTGCCCCATAAATTACATTATGCAATAAGACCGGTGCTTCTTCTGTAAGTTTCAGCTCAATTGCTTCACTAAATTGAATCTGCTCTTCTGGAAGATCTAAATAGTAATTACCATCAACAAAACTGACCTTATATAACTCACCCTTTTGTCCTTTAGCAATTTGAGTTCCTGCTTCTTCAACAGTAAAATTACTACCAACTCTAAAATAAATCTCATCTTGATCATCCATAATCCCAACTCTAATCTCTTCTCCTGGCTCTGCTAATGGTTCAATATCTCTAAACTGAACCTCATCTGGAATCTCTAATTCCCGCTCCTCTGGCAATTCTCTCTTTTCTTCTTCTTCAAAGTAATCAGGATAATCTTCTTCTAGCTCAGTCAACTTCATCTTAACTAACTCATCAGCTCGATCTTCACTTTGAGCCTGCTGTAAATACTTTACTGCTTCTTCAATCTGCTCTAACCCAAGATAAGCCAAAGCAATCTGACGTTTAACCCCTTTTAAACTTCCATCAATCTGTAAGGCTTGCTTATAATGCTCAATTGCAACTTGATAATCTTTTTGAACAAATTTGACCTCTCCTAATTGAAAATAAGCATGAGCAAAGTTATTATCGACCTTTAGTGCTTCTAACAGGTGCTGTTCAGCTACTCCATACTGCTTCTGCCTAGCAGTCAATAAGGCCAAGTAATAGTTAGCATCCCTTCTCAAATAATTAGCTCCAATGTCTGAAGCCAAAACTAAATTTAATTCCTCTTCAGCCTGTTGATACTCCCCTAACTGATAATAAGCAACTCCCAAATCTACTCTCCACTGAGCTACTTTATCTTGCTCTAATAACTGTTGGTACTGCTCAACAACAAGTTGGTAATTACCAAGTTCCTCATAAACAGCAGCTAAATTCAACCGTGCCTCTTTATTTTCTTGCTTAACAAGTATTTTTTGATACTGTTCAATACTGGCTTGATAGTCCCCTTGGTAATATAATTTTTTAGCTTCTTCTAGTAAAGGTTGTAATTGAGAGTCATCTTGTATTTCTTTCTCAATCTTTTCTTCATTTTCTTCTTCTCTTGTCTCGTCGATTTCTTCTGGTTTTATCTCATCAATTGCTTGCTCTTGATCCTGATTATTAATATAAGCTACAACTCCTGAACTAATAAATGAAAAAATAAACACTGCCATAATTAAAAACCTGATCTTCTTTTGTTTGAATAGTTCTTGCATAAATTATCACAACCTTCATTTAATTTAAAAATAATAATTTGTGACTTCTTACTAGATGCCGATCACCAATTAATAATAACTAGTTAGCAGTCACTAGTCATTATTATAACGTAGTTTAAATCGTAAAACAATTTTTAAATCTTGGAAAGAACAAACTGACAACAACTTAATTTTGAGTCTGAGGTTGAGTTTAAGCCAACCATTAAAAAGACATAAGGGGTTAGAGTTTACTTGAGCTTAGACTTGAACTTAAATTTAATCATAGAAAAGCGTTTGGATAACTTATCCAAACGCTTTTCTATGATTTATTCAGTTACTGCAATTTCCTCTAACATATCTGTATCTTGTTGCAAGAATTTAATTAAATATCTTTTAAAATCTTCTCGAATATCATCTCGGGCCAAAGCAAACTCAACTGTTGCCTCTAAAAAGCCTAGTTTATTACCGATATCATAACGCTTCCCACTGAAGGCTTGAGCATACATCTCTTTTTGTTCCATCAAAGTCTGTAATGCATCAGTCAATTGAATCTCATTGCCCTTACCTGGTGGAGTATTCTCCAAAATCTCAAAAATCTCTGGAGTAATGATATAACGTCCTAAAATAGCAATATTTGATGGTGCTTCCTCTAATGACGGCTTTTCAACTAAGTTTCGTACCTTATATAAGTCTTCAACATTGCTTGAATAATCAACAATCCCATATTTATGAACAACTTCATCCTCAACCTCTTGAACACCAATTACAGTGGTCTCTTTTTCAGCAAAAGCATCGATTAACTGTTTAGTAACTGGCTTTTTGGCCCGCACAATATCATCACCCAATAAGACAGCAAATGGTTCATTACCTATAAAGGTCTTAGCACATAAGATAGCATGACCTAATCCCTTTGCTTCCTTTTGACGAACATAATGAACATTGATCAAATTAGAGATATCCTGTACCGTCTCCAACATCTCATGCTTTCCTTTTTTTTCTAATGCTAACTCTAATTCTAAATGCTTATCAAAATGATCCTCAATTGCCCGCTTATGTCGACCAGTCACAATAATTAAATCTTCAATCCCAGACATAACAGCTTCTTCTACAATATATTGAATCGTTGGTGTATCAACAATCGGCAACATCTCTTTTGGTTGTGCTTTAGTTGCCGGTAAAAATCGAGTTCCTAATCCTGCTGCTGGAATGACAGCCTTTCTAACCTTCATCTACTTTCTCCCTCCTATGTAAAGATATTAAATATTTAATATCTAGTACTTAATATTGAATATTTAAAAACTTAAAACCACTTATCTCAAACTTAACCTCAATCACTCTTGCTTTCAAGATAATACTTATGTGGTTATCATTGAATTATTAATCTTAAATTTATCCTTCATAAGATTAATTAGTAAATAAATCTAATATCTTCCTGACAATCCGCTGACTTGCCTGCCCATCACCATAAGGGTTCTCAGCTTGAGCCATCTGTTCATACTGTTGTTGGTCAACCAATACTTGATTAATTCTAGTAATAATCTGCTCATAACTAGTACCAATTAGCTTGATTGCTCCTGTCTCAACTACCTCTTTTCGCTCAGTAACCCCTCGCAAGACCAAAACAGGTTTATTCAAACTGGGTGCTTCTTCTTGAATTCCACCCGAATCAGTGACAATCAGATCAACTCGAGCCATTAGATTAACAAATGGTTGATAATCAAGCGGGCCAACCAAATGAATCCGATCTACCCCCTGTAAAATATCAGTAGCTAACTCTTTAACTTGAGGGTTTGGATGGACAGGAAAGACAACCTCTACTTGATAGTTCTGCTCAACAACCTTTCTGATAGCCTTAAAGATATCTTCCATCGGTCGACCAAAACTTTCCCGTCGATGACAGGTAAATAAAATCACCTGCTTAGAAAAATCAAGCTCCCTTAATTGCTGATCGCTAAACTTATACTCAGCATCTACTGTCTCTAATAAGGCATCAATTACTGTATTACCGGTCACAAAGATCTGCTCTTCAGCTATATTTTCAGCCACTAAGTTGGCCCGGTTTTTAGCAGTCGGGGCAAAATGAAGATCAGCCAGCACACCTGTTAAGCACCGATTCATCTCTTCAGGATACGGGGCATACTTGTCATAAGTTCGTAATCCTGCTTCTACATGCCCAACCTTGATCTGACGATAGAAAGCAGCCAAACTAGCTACAAAGGTCGTCGTTGTATCACCATGCACTAAGACCAAATCAGGGTCTTCTTCATTTAAAATCTGATCGAGCTTAGTCAGAATTCTAGCTGTTAAGCCTGACAAAGATTGCTCTTCTTTCATCACTGCTAGATCATAATCAGGATTTAATGTAAACAACTCCAAAACTTGATCTAATAACTGCCGATGTTGGCCCGTCACTGTCAGAATGGATCTTATCTTACCTTCCTGCTCCAACCTCTTAACCACCGGGGCCAACTTAATCGCTTCCGGCCTCGTTCCACAAACAGTCATTACTTTAATCTCTTCCATAATTTCCTCCTAAGATTTTACAATTAGTATATGGAGAAAAATTAATTAATATCAGTGTATTAATTGGTATATTTTTTTATAAGTTTTATGAAGGTGCTTAATAAAGTTTCATAGGAATATTTATCAGTAAAAATAAAAATAGCACATATTTACTAGTTATTAATAACTAGTAAATATGTGCTATTTCAATCCATAAACTTTAGTTTATGGTCTGCCTTTCATTTTAAATTAAACACCCCAAAACAAAGAAATAAAGATAGGAACTACAATAGATAATAATATTTGTAATGGTGCTCCTACAATCATAAAATCACGAAACTTATATCCCCCAGGGCCATAAACCATCAAATTTGTCTGATAACCGATTGGAGTTAAAAAAGACGCACTGGCAGCAAAGGTCACTGCTAAAATAAATGCAAATGGATTTGCCCCTAACTGCTCAGCTGCTCCTACTGCTACGGGAATCATTAAAACTACACTGGCATTATTACTAATAACACTAGTTAATATTGCAGTAAATAAATAAAAGACCCCTAAAATTATGACTGAAGGAAAAGAGCCTGTAAGACTTATTAATTGAAAAGCTATGTACTGAGCTGTTCCAGTCTTTTCAATGGCCACCCCTAAAGGAATCAATCCTGCCAATAAAAAGATAACTTCCCAATCTATTATCTCATAAACCTTATTAGGGTTTACAATATTAGTTATTACCATAGCTATTACCCCAGCAAGAGCAGCAATTGAAATTGGCATAACATTTAATGCAGCCAAACCTATTACAGCCCCCACAACCCCTAGAGAAGTAAATATTTTAGTAGGCTGGTAGTCAAACGTTTCCAGTTCAGCTTCCCCAACAATAAAGTTATTATTACTTTTTAAACGTTCTAATGTTTTTTCGGTAACTAAAAGAAGTAATACATCACCTGGTGAAAAAATAAACTCCTTTAAATTTGTATGCTCCAATCCTTCTCCATGCCTGATACCAATTAAACTGGCATCATAACGCTCAAGAAAATTAACCTCAGTAGCAGTTTGCCCTGCTAAAAAAGAATAATCTGGCAAAACTACCTCTATAACCTCCTGCCCTTTATCCAAAGACTCCAATTCTTGCTGAGTAATTTGAGAGTCTGATAAAATTTCTATACCTCTTTCCTTAATAAAATCCAGCAATGTCCCCTTGTCAGCTCTAATAATCAAGCGATCACCATTGCGAATTGTCTTTATCTCTAATGGCTTCATAAACTCTTCATCATCACGAATTAAACGTAGAATATCTAACTCCTTCTTGGCCTGCTGTAAAAATTCTCCTATATTTTGACCAATTAATGAAGATCCTTCTTTAACCTCAACCTTAGTTAAAAAATCTTTCATTTCATACTCTTTAACTAAATCATTCTCATAATTAATTCGCTCTGGAATCAAATGATAGCCTATTGTAACTAAATATAACAATCCTACTACAAATACCACTATTCCTAATCTAGTAAATTCAAACATACTAAAAGGATGATCGATCAATCGAGCAGATATATCACTAGCTAAAATATTAGTAGAAGTTCCTAATAAAGTCATTGTCCCCCCAAACATAGATGCATAAGAGAGAGGGATTAACAACTTTGATGGCGATACTTTAGTTTTTCGAGCAAGATTGGTTACCATAGGAATAAAAGCAGCTACTACCGGAGTATTGTTAATGACACTAGCAATAACACCTGTTAAAATCGAAATAACTCCTAATTGTGCCCTTTCATTATTTTTGGTTATTTTTTCTATTTTACTTCCAAGAAGTTGTACAGCTCCACTGTTTTGAATTCCTTTGCTTAAAACAAACATAGCCATAACAGCAATTGTAGCATTATTACTAAATCCTGATAAAGCTTGCTCAGTAGAAACTTTAGTCCATGGACTTAAAGTTGCAAGGATTATCGGAACTGATAAAGCTATCATGCCAATTGGGAACGGTTCCCAAATAAACAGAATTAAAACTAACATCATTAATGATATAACTACAGCTATATTAATATTAAAAGTTAATGTTGAAATAAGTTCTTGTTGATAATCTGCTGCATTAACTGCAGTCGGTTGACTGATAAAAAATATAATTACTGCTATCAATAACACACAAATTAATTTAAGACTAAGATTTGAAGTTTCAATCTTATGGTCAAACAAATTGATCTCCTCCTCACAGCTTGAACACTATTAAAATCTATTATTTCAGTTTCATCCTTAGTCTGATCAAATTCATCTCATTCTTAATCATTATTCTCACTTTTATTATGTTTAAGAGTAATTAATCCCTATTAAAATTCTATGTTTTTAATACTTTAGACTTTAATTATAACAGATTGTTAAATATATTACAAATCATCATTGAATCTGTTACTTATAGCTAATTGATATATAGCTTAAGGCTGGGGTTAAGCCTACCATTAAAAACATAAGGGCTTAGCTCTTACTTAGACTCAAACTTAAACTATTGTTTCTAATCACAAACAAAAAACACTCTTCTATCTTTTAAGATAGAAGAGTGTTTTCTAGGAGGTTAAGCTTAGTGTACTATAAACGATTTATTATCTTTTCAGTAATATCCTGTGTTCCTGCAACGACCCCTTCTTCAGTAATGATTATCTCTAATCCTAATTCTTCTCTAGCTTCAGTCAAAATAGGATCAATAGTTGCTTCTAACTGTTCTTCCTGTTCTTTTTGTAAAGTAAATATCTCCTGTTGAACCTCTTGTTGTAACTGTTGTGCTTCTTCGTGTTCATCTTCACCTAGTTCTGATACTTGTTGATAAAACTCTTCTTCTAGTGTTTCCACTTCTGCTTGTAGTTCCCTTTCTATCTCTTCTACCTGCGGATATGCTTGATAAACTCGGGCCAAATCTACATAACCAATCATTCCCAACTCACCTGCTGGGTTAAACTCTAAATCATCATCAGTTTCTTGTTGCTCTATCTTTTCAATCTCTTCTGCAAGACCTTCATCCTCAAAATCTTCATCTTCAATTAATTCTTCTTCTACAATCCCTTCCTGTAAATCCTCTTCACTAAAGTCTACATCCTCTCCATCTTTACAACCTACTACAAATAATCCAACAACAATAACTAATATAACTAGAAGAGCCTTATTGTTAAATTTCAGCATTTATTAATTCCCCCTAAGTTTATTAAGTGTTATATCTAACTCTTCTTTGATCACAGTTTAAACTATAACTGTGATAATTTTGTGAGAAGGAATTGATATTAAATCCAAGGTTAAGTTTAAGTAAGGCCTAAGACCTTGTTTTTAACGATTAGCAACCTCACCTTAAATTTAAATACATTGCAAAGGGGACAATAACTCAACTGATATATCCATCGTTCCTAATAACAACTCTCCGTCAGCTGTTGGCCCGTGACAATCAGAACCACCAGTAATAATCAAATTTTCTTTACTTGCTAAACGAAGATAATAACTAAGCTGTTCTGGGCTATGCTGAGGATAATAAGCTTCTATTCCTACTAAATCTGGCAGTTGTACCAACTCTTCTACAATCTCGACGTCAGAGATCACCCCCGGATGGGCCAACACCGCCACTCCTCCTGCTCCAGTGATCAATTCAATTGCCTCCTCTGGCTGAAGCCGATACTTATCTACATAAGCTGGACCACCATCTGCTAGATAATAATCAAAAGCCTCTTGTTTTGTAGTCACATACCCCTCATCAACCAAAAGCTGGGCCAAATGTGGTCGCCCAACCCCTTCTTCACCGGCCAGTTGTTGCAATTGTCCATAATCAACCTCAACTCCTAAATTAGCAAGCTTTTTGATCATCTTTTTGGCCCGACTATTACGGCTCATCTGCAACTTTTCTAAAACCTGCAATAACACTTCATTATCCAGGTCAATATAATAACCTAAGATATCAATCCGTTCTTTTTGATAATAGGCCGTCAACTCTATCCCTGGAATCACCTCTACTCCTAGCTTCTTTCCTTCCTCTAAAGCCTCAGTTATTCCACTAATACTATCATGATCAGTAATTGCAATTGCTGCTAAATTCTTCTCTTTAGCTGCTGAAACCAACTCTTTTGGAGTCAAACTTCCATCTGATGTCGTCGTATGTAAATGTAAATCAACCTTTTCCATCCTCTCTACTCCCCCACTAAATTATTTAATATTGAAGATTTAATATCTAAAAATTAAATCTTAACAACAACTTTTGTCACTGAATAAATATAACATAACCAACAGTAAAAAGTACAAAAAACCAATATATCCTATTTAATTAACTATATCAAATCAAATAAAATCAAAATATATCGAATCTAGGTCAATAATAATTTTATAAAAAAATTCCTTGATTTACAACAGTTAGATATAATCTATTCCAAGCAAAACTAAATTCTTTCGATAAAACTTTTGCTAAATGGCTTCATAGACCCTAGCTTATAATTTTAATATAATTATATTGCCGTCGAGATTTGTCCTTTTTTGTAGCAAAAAAAGGGTATTATTATTATTATTTCATTATTATGAAAAAACAAACTAATTATGTTGACTTATAACATAATTATCTATATAATTAATATATGTACTTATTATAAATATATAGAATATTTTGCATTTAAAGTTTAATTAGATTCATTATTATAGTAAGAACTGATCTCTTTCAATCTATATCTATTTCTTTTCAAAAACTACTTAGCAAAGAGTAGATCGTATGACTTATGACAGTTACACTCTAGTTAAAGATTTAAAAGCCTAATTAGGCTTTTTTATAAATTATAATAACTATAAGGGGGAATTAAAATGAAAAATTATAGTGTCAAATATGATGCAAGAAAAAACAGAATCTAT
Source organism: Natroniella sp. ANB-PHB2 (assembly GCF_046097105.1). GTDB lineage: Bacteria > Bacillota > Halanaerobiia > Halobacteroidales > Halobacteroidaceae > Natroniella. The sequence goes on from NZ_CP175562.1 coordinate 2,018,479, forward strand.
GCTACTTTTAAAGATACTCTAAAAGAAGAAGAAGCAAAAGATTATATTGAAGAAATGAAAAAAGCTGCTGATAAGACCAAGCCAAATTTTACAGTCTGTCTTGATATAAGTTGTGATCCTGTCCATTCTAAAAAAACAGATGAAATATTTGCTACTGGAAGAGAGTATCTACTTCAAAAAAAGGTTAAAGGTACTGCTACAATCATCTCTAAATCCGCAATGGCTAAATTACAAGCCAAAAGAATGCTTAAAGATATGAACCATAATACCTTTACAACTCAAGCTGATGCTGATAAATATCTTGATTCATTATAATCTTAACTATCAAACTAAACAAACGAGAGTACGCTTTATTAATAAAGCGTACTCTCGTTTGTTATTTATCATCTTATTTGTTCTCTACTAATATATCCAACTTCTTCACAATGATGAATTATTCTATTAATGAACCCCTCTCCTATTTTGGGCCAACTAAATCCTAATCCCTTCAAAACATCTACTGTAAATTTAGTACTAATCTTTTCCATAGTATTCTCTTTAATAAAATCATGATTTCCCGACCCTAAATCATTAAAAACAATACTTAGTTCTCTATTTAACCTAGAACCTTGAATTTTTTTAGAAATATACGTACTAAAAAACTGATCATCTACCTCTTCAATCAAATATCCCCTTTTAACCATTTCATCAATTAATTGTTCCATTGAAATCAAGTTAGGGTTCATTAAATGAAAATTATAACCAATAACCTCTTGGCATAATATAAACCTGACAATAGCCTGACTACACCTATCAATTGGTGATAAATCAGTCTTATAATTCAGATAAGAAGTTGGTACCTTTCCAAGGGTGATAAGCCCTTTTAAATTATTATAGAATCTATTTTCATTAATATTTTCTTGAAATAATCCATCTTTGTACCTACCAACTAATAAACCAATTCTATAAATTGAAGCTTGTAAGCCTTTATCTCTTGCCTTATAGACTAACTTTTCCGCTTCAAATTTACTCATTCCATACACATTCCCTATAAAATTTTGTCCTATATTTAGATCACTTTCTTTAAAAACTTCTTTATTGCCATTAGAACCTATAACACTCAATGTCGAGGTATGATGGAATTTTTTAGTTTGATTTTTAAAACAAAAATCTAATAACCTCTTAGTACCCATAACATTAATTCTTTTGAAATCTTCATATTTTCCATAATGTCTTACATCAGCAGCAGTATGAATAACTGTATCAACCTTTTTAGATAATTGTTGATACCTCTTCTCTTTTAGACCTAAATTATCTTTTGTTAAGTCTCCTTCAACCACAACAATCCTATTTTGTAAGTATTTATCTAGTTGACTACCAAAATAAAATCTTGCCTTCTTCTTTAATCTAACTAAAGGGCTCAACCCAGATTTCTTTCTGATTAAGCAATAAATATTGGCTTTAGTCTCAATTAAAAGTTCCTTTAATAAATGAATCCCTAAAAATCCAGTACCACCTGTCAAAAGAATATTTTTTATCTTACTTTTATTAATAGTTAATTCCTCAAATTGAGTAGTATCATATTCTTCAATCATTATTTCCTCTGAAGAAACTGCCGTTTCCTTAATAGCAGACGATACCTCTTCTAAGCCACCATCTCTAATCTCTTTAATTTTTTCTACTAACATCTTAATTGTTGGTTGAGCATAAATTTCTTTGATAGGAATTACTATTTCATATTCTAATCTAATCAAATTCATCAATTGCATTGCAGCTAGTGAATTCCCACCTAAATCAAAGAAGTTTTCTTCAGTTCCTATCTGTTTTAAGTTGAGTATCTCACTCCAAATATCAACTAATTTTCTTTCCATCTCATTTTTAGGAGCAACATATTCTACATTTTTAATTACATTTTTATTAGGTTTAGGTAGTTCTTTTCTATCTATTTTACCATTTTGATTAAGAGGCATTTCTTCTAGCTGTATAAAATAAGAAGGAATCATATAATCTGGTAGTTGATCTGCTAAAAAATCCTTTAACTCTGCTACACTACACTCTTCCTCTGCTACAATATAAGCAGCTAAGTATTTAATTTTATCTTTATATACCATTACTATCGATTCTTTAATAGCTTCATGTTTTAATAATTGCTTCTCGATGGCTCCTAGTTCTATTCTAAATCCTCTTATTTTAACTTGGTGATCTTTTCTACCCAAAAATTCTATATTCCCATCTGGTAACCATCTTGCTAAATCCCCTGTCTTATACATTATCTTTCCGTCAGCAAATGGATTATCAATAAAAGCATTTGCTGTCTTATTTGGTTTATTTAAGTATCCTCTTGATACTCCGTCTCCACTCACACATAACTCTCCTACTACTCCAATAGGTTGTAAATTATTATTTTCATCTATTATATAAGCAGTTGAGTTACTGATTGGTTTTCCAATAGGTATATTGTTTTCATATTCTCTATCAATGTGATAAGTCGTAGAAAAGGTTGTATTTTCTGTTGGCCCATAGCCATTAATAATCTTAATCCCTTGACATTCCTTACGTACCTTATTAATGTATTGAGGATTTAATACATCTCCTCCAACTAATAAGTACTTTAAACCAGAAAAAATTGTTGGATCTTCATCAGCTAACTGACTAAATAGAGGAGATGTTAGCCATAAAGTGGTTATCTTCCACTCAGTCAAAGCTTCACCTAAACTTCCAGCATTTAAAATTGTCATCTCATCAACTAAATATAATCTCAAACCATTCAAAAGAGCCCCCCATAACTCAAAGGTTGTAGCATCAAAGACAATTGCTCCTGTTTGAAGTATCCTATCACCTTTAGAAAATTCAACATAATTTGTATTCTTAACCAATCTAATTACATTTCTATGTTGAACCATTACGCCTTTAGGCCTTCCGGTTGAACCAGAAGTATACATTATATAAGCTAGATCTTCAGGTCTACTAACTTGAATCAGATTAGTATTATCACCACAATACAATGATTCATTATTCAAATTAATAACTTCCAGGTCAAGCTCTATCTGATCTATAAATTTCTCTTGGGCCAACAAAAGATTCGGTTTACTATCTTCCACCATATATTTTACTCTTTCGGCAGGGTATTTAGGGTCAATTGGTAGATAGGCTCCTCCTGCCTTTAAAATTGCCATTACACCTACTGCCATTTCAACTGTTCGCTCCACCATTATTCCTACTATTACATCTGATTGAACACCCTTTTTTCTCAATAATCGTGCTAATTGGTTAGCCTTTTGATTTAATTCTAAATATGTTAACCTTTTTTTATCACAAACGACCGCTATATTACTTGGATTTTCCTCCACTTGCTTCTCAAACAGCTCGTGAATTGCCTTATCCCTAGGATATTTTGTCTTTGTATCATTAAACTCATAAAGTAATTTCTTTCTTTCTTTTAAAGATAGAATATCAATCTCTGCTAATTTCAACTTTGGCTCTTTTACTACTTCTTGTAATATATTTTTAAAATGCTCTACGAATCTTTGCATTGTTTCTCTTTTAAATAATCTAGTAGAATACTGTAAATTAAACTGTATTCCATCCTTTTGTTCTATACCTTCTAAAAAGAGATCGAATTTAGCTATATCATACTTGAAATTATAATTTGCAACCTGCAAATCACCAATTTTAACCTCTTTTAAATTTATATTCTGTAAAGCAAATACCGTGTCAAAGAGTGGATTTCTCCCCTTATCTTTTTCAAGTTTCAAATCATCAACAATTTTATCCAATTGATAATCTGAATTTTCATAAGCTCCTATTGAATTAGTTTTAACCTCCTGTAAAAATTCTAAAAAACTCTTATCTCCCTGAGGATAATTTCTCATCGCAAGAGTATTAACAAACATTCCAACTACACTCTCTAAATCAGCATCTACCCTTCCAGCAATTGGAGAACCTACTATAATATCTTCTTGCTCTGTATATCTATATAATAAAATATTATATGCTGCAAACAAGACCATATATAAGGTAGTATTACTTTTTTGGGCCAACCTCTTTACTTTACTAGTAATCTTCTCAGGCAATAGAAAAGTTATTGTATCTCCTTCATAACTTCTTTGCGCCGGCCTTGTATAATCAGTAGGCAATTCAAGAACAGGTAGCTCACCTTCAAATTGCTTTAACCAATAATTTTTTTGTTTGTTTTCCAATTGGCTATTAACAAACTCTTCTTTCTGCCAAACAGCATAATCTCTATATCTTTTTTTCAAATCAATAAGCTGTTCACCTTTATATAATTTCCTAATCTCCTCTAACAAAATCTCCATCGACTTACCATCAATTATAATATGATGAAATACAAGAGCAAGAAAATACTTTCTATCTGCAACCTTAATTAAAGCAGCTCTAATTAAAGGAGGTCTATTTAAGTTAAAAGGAGTCCCTAGCTGATTTAAAACTTCTTCAATATTATCTTTATTTTGCTCCATATATACTAACTCAAAATTAACTTCTTGATAAATTTTTTGAACATATCTTCCATCTACAACTTCAAATCCTGTTCTTAAAGCCTCATGCCTTTGAATTAATTGAGCAAAAATTTGTTGGAATTTATCTTTCTCAACCTCACCTTCAATAGCTAATACAAAAGGTTCGTTATAATTAGTACTACCTTGATCCAACTGATACTCAATCATTACACGCTCTTGAGCTGAAGATAATGGATAATAATTTCTCTGTTCTACTTTCCCCACCATCAACTCAACATTATTATCAATCTTATTAATATACTCTGCCAACTTTTTAATCGTTGTTCTACTTAAAGCTTCTTTTAAAGCTATTTCTACATTCAGTTTTTGACGAATATTATTTACTAGACTCATCAGCTTCAATGAATCGCCACCTAAAGCAAAGAAATCATCCATAATTCCAACTCGTTCCAAATCCAATACCTCTTGATAAATCTCTACTAGCTTTTTCTCTAATTCAGTCTTAGGAGCTATATAATCAGTATCTATTCTTTGATTAGGTTTGGGTAATTCTTTTCTATCTATCTTTCCATTTGGATTGACCGGTATCTCCTCTAGCTGAATCAAAAAAGTTGGCAACATATAATCAGGTAATTTCTTAGCTAAATACTCCTCTAACTCAGCTACTATAACTTCTTTGTGAGCTGTAAAATATCCACATAAATATTTATCATCTCTATTGTCCTTCCTTGCTATTACTACAACTTCATCAATAGCCTCATAATTCAATAGTTGATTTTCTATCTCTCCTAACTCTATCCTAAAACCCCTAATCTGTACCTGATCATCTATCCTACCTAAAAATTCTAAATTACCATCAGGCAACCACCTTACTAAATCTCCCGTCCTATACATCTTCTCCCCCAAAACAAATGGATTATCTACAAAGCTTTCTGCTGTTTTGGTAGGTTGGTTTAAATATCCTTTAGCTAAACTATCTCCTGCTAAACATAACTCTCCAGGTACTCCTATTGGTTGTAAATTGTCATTGTGATCTAAAACATAAGCTTTACAATTATTAATTGGTTTTCCTATTGGAATATTATCATAATCATCATCTACAACAAAGCTTGTACTAACCACAGTATTTTCTGTTGGCCCGTAATTATTTACTAATTTATACCCCTGCTCTTGATAATACTTCAGTTTATCTCCTCCGGTAAGTAAAAGCCTTAAAGAGTTATTATCAAGTTTCATAAACTGTTCACAAAGCTGAGTCGGTAAAAAGCTGATTGTAATCTTATTTTCTTTAAAATAATTATTCAACTTATAACTATCCAGCCTTATCTGATCAGGAATAATATATAATGAAGCTCCTTTTATTAAATAAGGAAATATCTCCCATACAGATGCATCAAAACCAAACCCTGCATACTTACTTGCTCTATCTGCTGTAGTTACTTTATATTTATGATTATGCCAAGTAGCCAAATTAACCAATGACCTATGACCAACCATTACCCCTTTAGGTTTTCCAGTAGATCCTGAAGTATAAATAATATAGGCCAAATCATCTACTTGGTTTACTGCTTTTAGATCTGACTTAGTACCTTGATATAAAGCTTCATCTTCTAGATTAATAGTTTCTATTTCATGATCTAGCTCAACTATTGACTCCTTCTGGCCCAATAAAATATCAAGATTACTATCCTCCACCATATAATTGATTCTTTCCATTGGATAATTAGCATCAATCGGTAAATAAGCAGCTCCAGCCTTTAAAATAGCTAATACTCCTACAACCATCTCCATAGATGGCTCTAGCATAATTCCTACTACATCATTAGGCTCTACACCTTTCTTTCTTAATAGATTAGCTAATTGATTTGATTTTTGATTCAACTCCTGATAAGTTAACTCCTCATCTTCAAATACTACTGCTATATTATCTGGAGTCTTTTCTACTTGTCTTTCAAATAATTCGAAAATTGTCTTATCTGTTGGATATTCCATAGCTGTATCATTAAATTCATAAAGTAACTTATCCTTCTCTTTGCTAGATAACATATTTATTTCTGATAACTTTATTTTTGGATTCTTTGTTACCTCTACTATTATGTTTTTAAAATGATTTATCAATCTTTTCACTCCATCTTGTCTAAATAAAGTATTCCTATATCCTATATCTAGTTCAATCTTTTTATCAGTTACTATTCCAGTTAAAATAAATTTAATATTATCCATATTATCCACTACATTTTCAACCTCATTATCTAAACAAAAAAACAGATCAAATGTATCGTCATCTTCAACAGTTGATTTCGAAAATATATCTTTAGATTGATTCTTTTTCCTTGTAGATATTTGTAACTTCTCTTCTTTTAACTCATCTAAAAAAGCTTTAAAACTCTTAGATGAATTAGGAAAGCTTCTGACTGGTAATAATTTGTATTCTTTATCGTCTGAGTTAATGATATCGGGTACTCCTATTACTATACTCTCTTGGCCCGTATACCTATATAATAAAACATTAAAAGCTGTTACTAATACTTCAGATAATGTAACATTGCTACTTTTAGCTAAGCTCTTTAATTTTATTACTATATTTTCATTAAAATTAAAATTTAATTTCTCAGTCCAAAAATTTGTCATGAATAGTCTGTTATAACCTTTATAATTATTTCTTTGAGAAACTCCTTCTTTAACTTTATTTAATTGATAATCTTCTTCTCTAACTCTACCAACTACTCTATCACCTTTCATAAAAACTCCTCCTTGTTTTATTATTAATTTATCTTACAAATTTTTTAATTTTGGTTAGTTTTTAATATTCAATCAATTCATTATAATATATTATTATGAATTGATTTTATTTTATGTAATTTTTTGGTCATATATATATAATTTGGTCGGAGCTAACAAAATTCCTTCTTCTATATTAAAAAATTATTATTTTTTAATAATTCATATCTACTTTTTTAACTCATTCAAAATAAAAAAACCACAAGAATGGTCTATTTCATTTAAAATATATATTTTTTAAAATCCATTAATCAGATCACTAATCGATAAAATTACTAACTTATCTTCTTTTAACCTTCCTCTAACACATACAGACATCTTATAATTTTTACTATCAAGCTGATACTGACTAAAATTATATGAATTATTTTCAGATCTATCTTCTAAAGCAATATGATTAGTTCCATCAAAAAGTATTGTGAAATCATCTAAAGGTTTTGATAATCCTTTGCCTATGGCTTTTATATAACTTTCTTTCAAAGTCCATAACTTATAAAAATAACTCTGTCTATCTTCTTGCTTTATTAAAGATTCATATTCTCTTTTTGAAAAAAAATTATTTACCAGATTAAGATCAATAGCTTCAATTTTTTGAATATCTATACCAACTTCATTTTCATTTATAGCACAAACTACCCACTCCCCTGAATGAGATAGATTAAAATAAAAATCATTATGATCCTTTAAAAATGGTTTTCCATAACTATTTTTTCTAAAAAAAATTTGCCTATTTTTGATCTTTAATTTCTTACAAGCTATTTTTCGTATTAAAATCTCTCCCATTATGCTTCGATAGCAATCCTCCTTCTTTAAAAACTTTTTAACTTCCTTCTTTCTTCTTTTCGAAATATATGATAATAAGTCATTCAAACTAAAATTTTCTATTTCATCTAATTTTAAGGCATAAATTTCTAACATAATCTTATCTCTACTCCTTTTATTTAAACATATTTAGCCTAATTATTAATGTGTTTTAATTGTTATTTTTTATAAAATAATAATATTTTTATCATTATTTCAATATATTATTTACAAAAAACAAGGTTTATGGTAAAATTAAACTGTATGCTGGAAATTTATTCAGCAAAACCCTTTAATATGAAAGGATGATGTTAATGCTTAAAGGAACTTTCAGTTCGCAACTAGTCGTATCAGATGTAGAACGCTCCATTAAATTCTACAAAGAAAACCTAGGCCTAGATTTGATATTAGGGCCAACAGAACCACTTACTGGTTCTAAATTATCAAATGCACTAAAAATTCCTGATGTCAATTTAAGAATGGCTCTCTTTAAAGTCGGAGAAAGTGCCCTTTTAGAATTATATGAAGTTATTAATCCCAAGCCTGAAACTAATGAACCTATATCTATTAATTCAATAGGAGCATCTCGCATCAATTTTGTTGTTGAAGATATTGAAGCCACAAAAAAAGAATTAGAAGCCAAAGGGGTAGAATTTTTTAGCTCTATCAAGGAATTTGAAGGACGCAAATGGGTAGTTATGTCAGATCCAGATGGAATTGGCTTAGAGCTTGTACAGCTTACTGAATAACTTGTTTTTTTAAAGATAACATAAACTTTTGCTTAATTAAAAGATGAAAGGATGGTCTATATGATAAAAGATATTTTTAGTTCACAATTGGTTGTGTCAGATTTAGAAAGATCAATTGAGTTTTATACAGAAAAATTAGAGTTAAAATTAATCGAAAAATCAACAGAACCAATCAATGACCCTGAATTATCTGAAGGAATAAATATACCTGACGCCAGCTTTAAATTTGCTTTATTGAAAATTGGGGAAGAGGATTTATTAGAATTATATGAATTCATTAATCCTAAACCTGAAACTGATGAAGCTGTTCCTTTTAACTCAATTGGAGCATCTCGCATTAATTTCCTTGTTGAAAATATTGAAGATGCAAAAAAAGAGTTAGAAGCTAAAGGAATTGAATTTTATAGTCCTGTTAATGATTTTGATGGACATAAATGGGTTCTTTTTTCAGATCCAGATGGAATCGCCTTAGAACTTGTACAACCTGATGAATCAGAATTATAAACATCATCTTTTATTTAATTGATAGATATAGAAACTTAAAAAGTTTCTATATCTATCAATTCTACAACTACCTTTTTTTATATGTTAAAAAGATCGATGGGCAATTTGTCTGTTGTATAAAACCCAGCAGGTGCTTTTAAGATCTGAGGTATCCTATTTATAGTACTGGCACAAGTAACAGGTAAAGCCATAGCTGAAACCTCTAAATCTATTTCTGGCTCTCCATGAATAGTCCATTTGCTTACATCAACCTCCCCTTCAACAAAAACCTTCAAATCACACTGTGATTCAACTACAGGCCCTTCAGTTGTAATTACTATCACAATAGCAGAAAGACCAACTACATTACCAGATGGAATAAACCTATCAATCTTTTTATGATAAATATCTTCTTGATATACAATTGGTTCAACCCTTTGATCAATAGATTCTACTGTCCAATTTAACTTAGCACAGATCCACTCATTTATATTCCACATAAACGAAGGAAAAGTGTAAATTGGTACAATCTTTTCTTTAAAACTCTCTACACTAAGACCTAGCCCATGTAAATCGGCTAACTCCACACCATAATTCCCTAAATTTCCTGTAACAACTCCTGTTATCTTTTCTATATCATAAGCTGCTCCAGCTGCAGAAGTTACCATATTACAACATAGCATATCTTGGTAACCAGAAGTGGTCAGGGTACAGTCATTCTCTTTTGCTAATTGATCTAACTCCTCGGAAAGTTTAGGGGAAGTATTCCAAGGATAAACCGCTTCCTCACTAATCGAAATAGCATTAATCCCTTCTGAAGCTGCAAGTTTATAAAAAGGATATACATCCTTCATAAAACTAGCAACAGAGATAATACATACGTTAGCCTCTGAACTATCAAACACCTCTATTGGATCATCACTAATAGTAACCCCTAAAGGATTATCTAATCCAGCTACAAAACCAATATCCTTCCCGACTAAATCAGAGTTATTATCAATCGCTCCTACAATTTCTGCTCCTCTTTGATGTAAATAACGAATAAAATATTCCCCTGTCATACCACAGCCACATAAGATTACCTTTACATCAGATTGAAATTCCATTTTACTTCCTCCTTTATAATTTAAGTTTATCTCACTTCTTCATGTGAAAATTAACTATAATATATAATTAGATGTCAATATAGGTTATACCTTCTTATTCTTCATCTTAATTCCAATAAAGTTATCTATACACATTAATATTTCTCTAAAATTTTCATTCTCAAATAAAAAAAGAGCTTCTCGCTGAAGCGAGAAGCTCTTTTGGATTTATCATATTGATCAATTACCAAATCATTAATTCTTTAGCTTTTTCTTTCAACTCTTCCCTGAAGTCTGGATGTGCAATATTTGTAAGTCTTTCAACTCTTTCTCTAATTGAAGTTCCTCTTAACTCTGCTACACCATACTCTGTCACTACATAATCAACATCATTTCTAGATAATGATACCGCAGCACCTTGAGTCAACATAGGTACAATTTTAGATATAGTCTTTCTCTCATCACCTTCTCCAGTCCTAACATCAGCAGTAGAGTAAAGAGCGATAATTGACTTTCCTTCTGGAGAATTTTGTGCACCAATTGCAGTATCAGCTTGACCTCCTGTACCACTAAATTGCTTAGTTCCAATTGATTCAGATGCACATTGACCAGTTAAATCAACCTCTAGTGTTGTATTAATAGAAACCATCTTATGGTTTTGACCAATAACATGAGGATCATTTACCCAGTTTCCATCCATAATTCTAACAGCAGGATTATCATCAATAAAATCATATAACTTTTTACTTCCTAAAGCAAAAGTAGCTACCATCTTTTCTGGCATAAGTGTCTTTTTCTTATTATTTACTGCACCAGCATTATATAGATCTACCATTCCATCTGTAAACATCTCTGTATGAATACCTAGATCTTTTTTATCTAATAACTCTGCAGCAACCGCATTTGGAATTCCACCAATACCTAACTGAATTGTAGAACCATCTTCAACTAATTCAGCAATGTTCTTACCAATAATTCTATCTTTCTCAGAAGGTTCTGCTATTGGTAATTCTGGAATATCATAATCAGCCTCTACAAAGAAATCTACATCGTCGATATGAACTGTTGTGTCACCAAAAGTTCTTGGTAAATTAGGATTAACCTCCAAAATCACTATGTCAGCGTTTTGTACCATTAATTTCTCATAAGTTGCACTTAAAGATAAAGATAAATAACCATGCTTATCTACTGGAGTAGCAGTTCCGAAAAAGATATCAACATCTCTATGTGCTAACCGTTTTGTACCAGCTAAATGAAGATGGTTTGGTATAAAAGAAACCAACTTGTCTTTATGTGCTTTTCTAATACCAGGGCTATAAAACCAAGCTTCCATTCTAAAGTTATCTTTATACTCTGGATTTGTAAAGTATTCATTATTGCTCAATGGAAGACATGTAGAGACAATAACATCTTCTACATCATCTGCAATTGTATGAAGCTCACTTAAAATACTCTGAGCTTCAGCTGCAGCTAATCCTGTAACAATATGATCTCCCGTTTCAACCTTACTTAATGCTTCTTCAGTAGTAATTCTTTTTTCTTTATATGATTGCTTAATACTCATTATTTACCTCCCTCTTAAAATTAAATTAACCTAATACTAATCCACCATCAACACTTAAGATTTCACCATTAACATAAGAAGCTTCATCAGAAGCAAGATATAGGTAAGCATTAGCGATATCTTCTGGTTTTCCTAATTTCTTTAATGGTGTCTTCTTCTCCATAGCACCTAATACTTTATCTGGTACTTCATCAGTCATTGGAGTTTGAATAAAACCAGGTGCAACAGCATTAACTCTAATACCCTTTGGAGCTAACTCCTTAGCCCAAGTCTTAGTCATTCCGATTACTCCAAACTTAGTAGCAGCATAGTTAGTCTGTCCAAGGTTACCATAAAGTCCTACTACGGAAGAAGCATTCAAAATTACTCCAGAATTTTGCTCCATCATTACCTTAGCTGCAGGCTTAGTACAGTTAAAGACACCTTTTAAATTAATATCTATAACTCTATCCCAAGCTTCTTCACTCGTCTTAATTAAGAACCCATCAGCAGTTATTCCTGCATTATTAACAAGAACATCTAACTTTCCAAATTCTTCAACTGTCTGGTCAATCAGCCCTTTAGTAGCTTCAACATCAGAGACATCTACTTCAATAAAGATAGCTTCTCCACCAGCTTCAGTAATCTGCTTTGCAGTATCTTCACCAGCTTCAGCATCATAATCTGCTACAACTACCTTAGCTCCTTCTCGAGCAAAAGTAAGTGCAGTCTCCTCTCCAATTCCTTTTGCAGCTCCAGTAACAATTGCAACTTTTCCTTCTAATCTCATAATTTTCCCTCCATTAAGTTATTTTTTAATTATTGCCTAATTATTAATTAACACTTTCCCCATCTAATTACATTTGCAGCCCAAACATAACCTATACCAGCAGCAATCATCGAGATTACTGTACCATCTTCAATCTTACCTTCCTCTAAAGCTAAATGAATAGATAAGATCTGATCTATCTGTCCTAGATGGCCATATTCATTTAAATAAATTGATCCCTCATCTTCTAACCCTAATTCTTCTAACATATACTCATGCATTGAACGTTTGAAATGTAAGACTGCTAAATAATCTAATTCTTCTTGTGGAATATCTGCTTTAGCAAAAGCCTTTTCTATACATTCAAACCAATTTTTCATTGAAACTTCTTTTAATCTACTTTTCATATGCTCAGGATCAAAAATATTTAACTTATATGCTTTATCTAAGTTTTCTTCTGTAATTGGATGTTTAGTCCCACCATATTTAACTCCAGCATCACGGGCCAAACTACCATCAGTTATTATTTGAGTTCCAAGCAATAAATTCTGATCATAATTTTTCTGTAAGATTATAGCTCCTCCACCAGCACCCAAATTATACATCATCGATAAATCAGGATCGCTATAATCAACAAAATCACTATTTCTATACCCTCCTACTATCATCACCGTCTCTATTTCATCATCAGCAATCATCATATCCTGGGCTATCTTCATTGCACTAACTGTAGTACAACATCTTTGTTGAACATCTATTGCCCATGCATTTGTTGCTCCTATCTGCTCCTGAATATAAATCCCTGATGTAGTTAAAGGGTATTCTTTCCATTCTTCTCCAATACATAAAATCACATCTATATCCTTAGGATCAACGCCAGTATTCTCTAAAGCATCTAAACCAGCTCTAACCCCCATCTCTTGCGTACCATCATCTGAACCAGGTATTACCTTTTCAGAGATTCCTAACTTTTCCTCGATAGCTTCCGCTGCCCAAACTCCCTCAGTTTTTTCAGCAATCTCTTCAGCTGTTATTCTCTCTTCAGGTAAGTAAACTCCAGTTCCTACAATTCCAATCTTAGGTTTTTCTTTCATAATTTATTAGCCTCCTTAAATAACTTTATCTTGAATATATTTTATAATAAAATCATTTCATCACAGTTACAGAATAATTACTAAATAGTTATAAAAAAGTTACAAACTAAATTTTGGTTGTTAATCCATAATCAACTGCTATATTTAGTTCTGCAAAGCCAAAAAGCCTAGAATTGCTAAAGAAAACTCTTCTGGTTTCTCATAGAAAGCAGCATGACCTGCATCTTTAATAATTAGCATCTGAGTATCTGCTATTTGTCTCTCAATTTTTTCCATTTCATAAACTGGTGTAATAATATCACGGCTACTAGCAATTAATAAGGTAGGAAGTTCAATCTGATTTAACTCTTCTAAGCAATCAAATTCTTTAGAACTCTTTGATAACCTGATAAAACCTTCAAACCACTCCTGAGTTAATAATTGGTCAAACCCATCTGCTCGCTCCTTTAACCACTTCCACTCACGATTATGAAAGTCATCAGAATAAATCGGTGGTATTGCCAATTTGAAAAATTGCTTACCACTATTTAATCTAGCAGCTTCTTCCCAGCCATCACTTAAAGCCTGTAAGTATTTTGAAGTCTGAGCAACTGAATTTGCTATACTTAGACTTGATAACATCTTAGGGTATTTAAGAGCAAATAACATAGCTACCATTCCACCATAAGAAATCCCTGCTAAATGAACTTTATCAAGTTCAAGATAATCTAGCAAAGCCTTTATGTCATCAACATGAATACCGATATGATAATCCTCCTCATAAAAACTAGAAGCACCTTGATCTCTAAAGTCAACTCTTAAGACTTGATAATCATTTTGTTCAGTAAATCTTGGTACTAATTCTTCCCAACTAGCAGTACTCATCATTATTCCATTCAAAAAGAGAATTGTTTCTTTCCCACTACCATCCAGCTTATAATTGATATCTACTCCATTTATTTTAACTCGTGGCACAATCTCACCCCATTTAATTAATAATCAAATTCAAAATAATTGAGTCTTTCATCCTTAACATCTTCCTTTAACTGAAAATAATACATATAAATATCACCCCCACTACAGTAACCTCTAGCCTACTGCAAGGGGATGATATTTTTACTAACTATTAATTTTATTTAAAATTGATAACTAACTGCTACCTTCAGTAATAAAGCTCCCTCTCTAACAAAATCTCCAATAAATAAATCTGGATGTTGATCTTCTATATTCAAGCCTGAAAGATCATCTCCAAAATACTTTAACATATTATAGTAGGCTTCAGCGGTGAGTCTGATACCATCATTTAGAACTTTACTATACTCCAATTTAGGCTCAACTTTTACCAAGTATTCAGTTCCATCCACTACATAAGGATTATTTGTTTCTAGTTTTCCAGCTAAATAAGTCTCAATGCGAAACTCATTATGCAACTTAAAAGTTAACTTATCTGTTAATCCCCTTTTATAAGTTCCAAACAATCGTGGAGTAAAGAGAATGGTAGTATCTATATCATTCCATTCTCTTTCAACCTTTAACAACCTAGTAAAATCATCACCACTATGGCCTTTAATACCAAATTCCCACCCAGAAATTGCATTATAAGTCAAGGCCGATTCTAAATTAAGAGTAGTCACTGCATTCTCATTTTCATCAAGCAATTGTTGATGTTGCAAAGCAACACTACCCATTAAAAAACCGGTAAAGTTGAGTTGATCTGGTATTAAATAATATTCTAGATAACCCTTTATACTAATCTCTTCAGTTCGTTCATCAAAATTAAACTCTGTATCATACTCTTCACCACCAAATTCGACAGCCAATCGAGCCTCTACTCCAGTATCAATACCGTCAGAAAGCTCTGTTTCGTAATTTACAAAAGGAGTTAATGTTAAGTTTTGTTTATAATCTTCCTGCGGTACTATAGAATCATCATTAGTCCATTTAACTCTCCTAGCACCATCAGTTTTAGGAAAAAGCCAGCCCCCTTTTGGCCTTTGAGCTATACCTAAATTTTGCTCTAAATAGTTAGTCATAATAAAACTACTATTAATACCAAAGATCACTTCTGATTTCATAGGAGAGTTATACTTATAATCAGCATAGAAATTAGCTCCTAATATAGGATCATTATTAGCATTAGGAGCATAACTTTTATTATCAAATCGCAACATATGTTGTGGGGCATCCAATGCATTATTATCCCCTAAGGTTCCTTCCACTCCCAAGTTAAACCCTTCAAACACTGCATAGTTGACAGTAGGTTCAATCAGAGTCGGCTTTGATCCTGTAGTATAAAAGGTCCAAAACTG
Organism: Natroniella sp. ANB-PHB2; assembly: GCF_046097105.1. Classification (GTDB taxonomy): domain Bacteria; phylum Bacillota; class Halanaerobiia; order Halobacteroidales; family Halobacteroidaceae; genus Natroniella. The sequence continues at coordinate 2,034,529 of NZ_CP175562.1, forward strand.
CGGCTCTCCTTGTAGAGTAGTTAATAACCATAAGCTAGAATCTAGAGCTCCAACACTTAAATCAAAATCTCCTTCTAAAGTAACAATTAAATCATCCGCTCCACTACTAAACAGCGCCCAGTCATGATACTCATCATTTAAATATCTGACGCTTGTTATCACCTCTCCTGAAAAATCAGCAGCAAAAGTTGGTAGAGCAAAGTTAAGTATAACAACAAGTATAATCGATATTTTCTTCACACTCTTTCCCCTTTTAACTTTTCTTCTTGAGTAAATATAGTAAAGAATAATAAGTTTCTTGAATATCTATCCATATCTTTCAGCAACCTATATTAATGCTTAATCTTAGTTATTATCACTATCATAATCAATCCAGTCAGTCTCTATCTCAAAATCACCATCTACACCTTGCATGAAGTACATTGATCTAACACCTTCACGCAATCCTGGGCCAAATTCAACATCATAAGCTAACTCTCCATCCCAACCTTCAAAAGTTTCCATTGTTTCAATCAAGTTCTCTCTAGTTATATCATCGCCCATTCTTCTTACAGCTTCAGTAAAGACTTCAGCCGCAACCCAACCTGCTGCTGCATAAGAATAAGATCGCTCATTTGGATAGTACTCCTCTAATGTAGTAAGGAACCTTTCAACACCAGGATTTGGATCATCGAAATCAATTGGATCTAACCAAGCTGCTGCATAAACATCATTCCAAGCTTCTCCAGCTAAGTCAAACATGATAGGATCAGCTAAAGAATATGTAGTTATAAATTTAGGGTGATAATCCATATCTCTTGCAGTAGTAACAATTGATGCTGCCTCCTGTGCCGTTGTATGAATAACTACAACTTCAGCTCCAGCATTACGTAATCTTGTTACGTGAGAAGTGTAATCAGTTGTATCAGCACCAAAGCTTACTGATTCTACTGGCTCAATTTCATAATCAGCTAATTTATTAGTAACACCTTCTCTTCCTTCTTCTCCAATATCAGTATCATCACCAATTAAGCCAACCTTTTCTTCTTCCAAATCTTCTACAATAAATTGAGCCATTATATTTCCTTCCACAGCATAGTTAGGCTGAACCACAAATACATTATCCTTTGGTGGACGGGCAAAACTATTTGCTCCCCCAGCTGGATAAACAAAAGGAATATTATTTTGTTCTAAATAAGGCATTACTGCCATACTTGTTGGAGCTCCTAAACCACCAACTATACTGAATACATTATCCCTCTCTACTAATTCAGTAACTCCAGAAACAGTACGAGAAGGCTGGAACTGATCATCATGAACAATTAAATTTATCTCTCTACCATTAACTCCGCCTTCTTCATTCAACTTATCAAAGTAAGCACTCATTCCCCTCTTCATAGGAACGCCAATTGGAGCAGCAGGTCCTGTTAAAGCTTGAAAGCTTCCAATCTTGATCTCATCTTCAGTTACTCCTGGAACATCCTCATCTCCAACAATCGCCTCAGATCCACAAGCTGCTAAAGCAAAGACCAAGAACAAAGACAGACATAACAGCAAAAACTTCTTTTTAAACATTAACTTTTCCCCCTTATAAACTTTTATTGATTCAACTCTTTATATAAAATAAATTGAACCCTCTATATAAAATCATAGTTAACTTACTCCTAGGTAAGCCTTTCTTACTTCATCATTATTTTTCAGTGCTTCACTACTACCAGAAAAACTAATCTTTCCAGTTTCTAAAATATATCCATAATCAGCAATTGATAAAGCTTGATTAGCATTTTGCTCTACAATTAAGATAGTTGTTCCATCATTGTTTATCTTCTCAATGATTTCAAAAATATCCTTTACAATCAAAGGGGCCAACCCTAACGAAGGTTCATCTAACAAGAGAACTTTAGGTTCGGCCATTAAACCTCTAGCAATGGCCAGCATTTGTTGTTCTCCACCACTTAAAGTTCCAGCAGTCTGTTCTTTTCTCTCTTCTAAAATCGGGAAATAGTCATACATTCTTTTTATATCTGCTTCGATATTTTTCTTATTTTTTCTACTATAAGCACCAACCTTAAGGTTTTCATAGACACTCAATTCACCAAATATCTGTCTCCCTTCAGGAACTTGTACAATTCCTTCCCCCACAATCTTTTCAGCAGGAAGTCGATCTATTCTTTCTCCTTCTAAAGTTATCTGCCCACTAGAAGGTTCTAATATGCCAGAAATAGTCTTCAAAGTAGTAGTCTTTCCTGCACCGTTGGCCCCTAAAATACTTACTATTTTGCCTTCAGGCACTTCTATAGAAACATTATCCAAAACTTCAATAGAACCATAACCAGCACAAACATTATTTAATTTAAGCATCTACATCCTCCTCTCCTAAATAAGCCTTAATAACATCAGGATGATTTTGTATCTCTTCTGGATCTCCCTCAGCAATCTTCTTTCCAAAGTTAATTACAGTAATTTCTTCACAGATATCCATAACCATAGACATATCATGTTCTACCAATAAAATTGAAATATCCATTTCCTTACTGATACGCTTAATTAACTTAGCTAGCTTATTAGTTTCACTCTCATTCATACCTGCTACCGGTTCGTCCAACATCAAAAGTTTAGGATCACACATTAAAGCTCTACCTATCTCAATCGTCTTTTTTATCCCATAAGGCTGATCAACCACTTTACTTTCAGCCAGATGATCTATTCCTAAAAGCTCCAACATCTCCATAGCCTTTTCTTCTGCCTTCTTTTCTTCTTCCAAAGCCTTATCTGTCATCAAGAGCGAAGAAAAAATATTGGTTTTGAAGTTATTATGTTGGCCCACCAAAAAATTCTCTAATACATTCATATTATCGAACAACTCTACATTTTGAAAAGTCCTACTAATACCTAATTTTACAATCTGATGTGACTTTTTATCTAAGATGCTTTCTCCATCAAAGATAATATCCCCTTCATCAATTTCATAATATCTGCTGATACAGTTAAATGCCGTACTTTTTCCAGCACCATTAGGGCCAATCAGTCCATATATCTCCCCAGCTTCTATTTCCATATCCAGCTTATTTACTGCAGTAATACCACCAAATCTTTTAGTTACACCTTTTAATTCTAAAAGACTCATACACTCTCACCACCAGATTCAGTTTTAGTGATACCTTTAATCTTACTAGCCAACTTCTCTTCTAGTTCCACAATACCTCGTGGAGCAAAGTGAACTATCAATACAATTGCCAGCCCCATTATAATAAGTGGTACATTTCTGACTCTAGAAAACAGCTCCGGTATCATAACCATAAATATAGCACCATAAATTGAACCCTTTATCGAAGCAATTCCTCCAATAATAACCATCACAAAAAAGTCGATAGACATTAAAAGTTCAAACTCATAAGGACTAATATAGCCAATAGAATGAGCATATACTACACCTGCTACTCCAGCAAAGATTGCACTGATAATAAAAGCAACCGTTTTATAATAAGCTGTATCAACCCCTACTGTTCGAGCTGCAATTGGACTGTCTCTAAGAGCAATCAAAGCTCTTCCTGACTTAGTATCAAGTAAGTTTTTAACTAGAAAAATCATCACTAATAATAATACAAGTGCTAAATAATAAGACCTCATATGAGTATTAAAATTAAAACCAAAGATTTCAGCACCGAGCAATGTTCTTCCACGAGAACCACCAGAAAAACCACTCCAGTTAATCAAAATCTGATAAACAGCAACTCCAAAACCTAGAGTGGCAATTGCTAAATAATGCCCCTCCAACTTCAAAGCAGGTATTCCTAAAAGAAAGCCAAAAAATGCTGTTACAATAATCGCAGCCAATAAACCAACAAGAAATGGCAGACCTAAATCCATCGTAACAAAAGCAGAAGTGTAAGCTCCTATCGCTACAAAAGCAGCATGTCCTAATGAAATCTGCCCTGCAAAACCAAGTAATAAATTCATCCCTACTGCTACCATAGAATAAATTAGAATCATATTAATTGTAGACATTAAATAATTTGGCACTTGCAAAACCGGCGGAATAAGAATAGCCAATATTATAACAAACAGCGTCGATCTCTTTATTTCTGTATTTTTCAGTTTCATAATTACACCTTCTTCCTGGTCTTTTTACCTAATAATCCCGTTGGTTTAAACCAAAGCATTATAATTATAAGTAAGAAAGCAATTGTACTACCCAAACCTGTCGATATGTATACCCCTACAAAATTCTCCATAACTCCTAATAAAATACCACCAAGAACCGCTCCCGGTAGACTTGTAAAACCACCTAATACTGCAGCGGAGAACGCTTTAATCTGTATATCCATCATATATCCTATAAATAAATAAGTAACTGGAGCTATTAAGATTCCTGCTATTGCTCCTAGAACACTACTAACACCCCAAGTGAGCAAAAACACCTTATTCACATTTATCCCCATCAATCTTGCAGTAGTTATATCTTCAGCAGTAGCTCGCATTGCTATACCAGCCATACTCTTTTTAAAGAATAAAAACATACCTACCATAATTACTAAAACCAAACAAATTATGAATATACTATGAGGAGCCAATCCTGCTCCTAAGATATTAACTGAATCTCCAGTAAACGCACGCGGAAAACTATTAGGACTATAACCCCAAATCCATCCAGCAATTCCATCCATAATTAATAATAGACCAACAGTAATGATCAGTAAAGTCAAATGACCTGAACCCTGAGCTGGTCTCATAAAGACTCTTTCGACAACAACACCCAATATAGCTGCAAAGATTAAAGCTACAATAAAAGCAGTGAAATATGAAAAACCATAGCTCGTCATTGCTGAAAAAGCAACGAAAGTACTGAGCATAGCCATATCTCCCTGAGCAAAGTTTACTACATGGGTAGTTTTAAAGATTAATACTAAACCAAAAGCTCCTAGAGCGTATAAACTACCAGTCGCAATTCCACTTAAAATCATCTGTAACATCAGTGAACCCCCTCTTCTAATATTTACTAGAACTAATTTGATAAGGAATAACTAGGTTTATTTCCTTAATCCCTCCTTCTGACTAATTTCTTCACTCTCGTTTAAATTTTACTACAATTAAGTTACATTGAAGTTACAGCGTTATAACTTCAATCATTCAGCATGATGACACCGTAAAAGTTAACCTTTTTGCATTCATATTGCATTATATGCCAACTTACAAGCTAATTAATCGTACAATGTTGTAGTGTTAGAGATAATGGTGAATTTTTTAGAATGGTAAGAGAAATAATATCTACAACCCTTTGTAACTCTCTTGTAACAATTTTGCTATATAATATATCAAATTCTTAAAAAGGAGCGTGCTCAATATGAATATCGAGCTAAAGAGCGTCAAGCTTTCTAATGGAGAGACTATGGCCTATCGAGAAAGAGAAGGTGGTAGTCAATTACTAATTCTTGTTCATGGCAATATGAGCTCTTCTAAACACTGGGATATTTTTATGGAAGAGATAGATGAAAAATATAAAGTTTATGCTGTCGATTTACGAGGCTTTGGGGACTCTACGTACCATCAACAGATCAATTCTCTTGCTGACTTTGCAAATGATTTAAAACTCTTTACCGATGAATTAAATTTAAGAAACTTTCATTTAATGGGCTGGTCGACTGGTGGAGGAGTAATAATGGAATTTGCCGCCAGTTATCCTGATGATGTAGAAAAGTTAGTACTGCTTGAAGCAGTAAGCACTAGAGGCTACCCAATCTTCAAAAAGAATGAAAAGGGAGAACCTATCCCTGGAGAATTACTTAGCACAAGAGAAGAAATCGCTAAAGACCCAGTCCAAGTAGTACCAATCCTTAAGACTTATAAAAACCAAGATAAAGAAAGACTCAAAATCATCTGGAACAATCTAATCTACACAGATAACAAACCTGCTCCTGAAAAGTACGATGAATACCTTGAAGCGACACTCAAACAGAGAAATCTAGTCGATGTTGATTATGCTTTAGCAAACTTTAATATCAGTTCAGAATATAACGGAGTTAAAGAAGGAAATGGCAGAGCAGAAAAGATAATAGCTCCAACTCTAGTTCTCTGGGGTACAAATGATCAAGTAGTCCCTGAACAGATGGCCTTAGATATAGTCAACGATATTGGTGATAATACTCATTTAGTCTACCTAGATGATTGTGGCCATTCACCACTAACTGATGATTTAGAACAAGTAATTACTGTTGTCACTGACTTCATAACATCATAACTGATCAGCATTCAAATAAAAAGAAGGAAGAGGTAGCTACCTCTTCCTTCTTTTTATTTGAATCTTGACCTTTCTAACTAAATCCCCTTAAAGCGGATAATTAGCAACAGTCAACTCCTCTTTAAATGGCTCTAAGTCAATATCTTTTCTTTCATTATACAATTCGATTGACTTCTTATTAGTCTCAACAGTAAAGGTTAAATTCCTAAAAAAACTTCGGTCAGTAATCTTAATCTTTTTAATTTTTGAAATAGGAATTATTATATTTTTATCATTACTTTTAGCAATTTCTTCTAAAGATAGACCCTCTAACTTCTCCCTACCTAACTTTCCAGGGAAAGGATCTTTTACTAAAAATGATCGATGGCTTTCACCCACATAAATCAATAACAATTCTTGATCAGTAAAATAAAGATCATAATAATGATATAATACACTATTACTTGTAAAAAACTCCTCTAATTTATAAATCACATTTGTACTCACTTTAGCTGCATTCTTTGTCATAATTTTAGAGAGGATCAGCGTAAACTGATCCTCAACCCCCCTATTTTTTTAGGATTAGTTAAACTTAAACCTCTAAAACAGCATTCATTCCATCGCCCAATTCTCGAGTTTCAGTCATGTAAGAAACAACAATAAATGTGATTATCGCCACTACCATAGCAAGAGCACCAATATAGATTCCGTGTGGCAAGTGATAGATATCAAACATACTAAGTAGCTCTAGACCTACACTTAAAGCAAGTCCTACTAACATTGAAGCAATAGCTCCTTCTTTAGTAGCTCCTTTCCAGTTCAAACCTATACCAAGAGCTGGTGATAATGGAGCTGCAAAGGTACCCCAACCAACTGCACCTAATAATGCAATACCACGATCTCCAAGTGATAGAACAGTTATTACAGTGATGATAGAAATTACTACCACAGCAACTCTACCATATGATAACTGCTTCTCATCAGATAACTCTTTTCCTAAAGAGAACGGAATATCTCTTACTGCTGCTGCAGAAGCAATATTTATGAACGCATCACACGTAGACATAATTGCAGCAGACACTCCAGCAAGAACTATACCTGCTAAAATCGGATGAGCATACTCCGTAACAAAGAAGATAATTGCATCATCTGAATTAGCTAATGGCTCTATCGCACCTTCTAATACTAAATATCTTACAACTAAACCTGCTCCGAAGAATAACATACCACCAACAATAGCTGGAATTGCTGCTACCACTGGCCCCCACTTCAACTTCTTAAGATCCTCAATCATGTAGAATCTACTAACTACATGAGGCTGGCCTACTATTCCAATTCCAAGACAGAAGAACCAACTCATTGCAACCATTGGTCCTACTAAGCCCCACGGGCCAATAAACTCTGGCATTGCTGTCTCCATACCAGTAAAGGTAGTAGTAGCAATCGTTTGAGAGATATTTGTCATGCCACCACCTGCTGCCATAGCAAGACCAAATACTAATACTGAACCAATAGCCATCGTCGTACCCTGAAAAGCACTCGTATAAGTACCAGCTAAAATTCCTCCAGCTGAAGAATAAAAAGCTACAACACCCATACCAATTATTATTCCAGCTGCATTACTAATACCAAAGATAAATGAAATAATCGTTCCTAAAGCTAAAACCTGTGTAGACATAAAAAGAACAATTCCGACTAAACAAACAATACCAGCTATACCTCTAGCTAAGTTACTATCATAACGATAATAAATAGCATCGGCTACTGTCATAGCACCAGTCGCCTCTGTTAATAATCTCATCTTCTTTCCTAAAATCATCCAAGCCATAGCAAAAGAAATAGATGTTGGGAAAGTAAACCATAACGCCCCCATCCCTAAATCATAAGTAAGTCCAGGACCTCCTATAAAGAGAAAACCACTCAAAGCAGTAGCAAAAGTAGCCATTGCCATTACAAATAGTCCTAAACTCTTTCCAGCTATGAAAAAGTCTTCAGAATTTTTCGTTTGATACATAGCCCAAAGTCCAATTCCAAAAACTACAAGTAAATACAAAATTGATATCGTAATAATCGTTCCCATCGTTAGTTACAACTCCTCTCTAATTTAATAATCTATGCAGTAGTAGTAGTTCCTTCTTCAGCAACTTCACTACTAGATCCTAAATCTGTTTGATTTTTTACATACTCTTCAAACTCTTCTAACTCTTCTTTGCTGATACAGTCAGTTTCAAAGAAGTGACCGAAAGCATAAGTTCCTGTAAAGAACGGTAGCCCCCAGACAAAATAAACCATAATAGCAGTAGCCAATGGAAAACCACCAATATAAACATCAGGTGTAGCAGTAGTATCGATTGAAAGCATCGCTAGGAATCCAACCAACCAGATAGCTAACACCGAAACCAATGACCATTTATAGCCATTCCCAATCTTTTCATTTTTTAATGCACCCGCAGCCATCCAAGCAATTACTAAAAACGGAAACGAAACAGCAAATAAGTATGCAGCATCCATAAATAATGCAATTACCATTAATATTGAAGCAATCAACATAACTTTAATTAAGTTATCACTATTCATAATTATCCTCCCCTCCCTATTCACTTGCATAAGTTAAAAATAATAACTAAGTTCCAACTTGTCTTCTCTTTAAACAAAACCAACCATTCTTCAGCCCTACACTATAATGCCAGTTTACTCCTGCCTCCTTTCTCTAAGATGTTTTAATTATCATACTACAATATCATATTACAACATTGTTGTTACGTTGTAGTTACAAAGTAGTTTCATTTTGGTTACTTTTATGATAATCTATTCTAATTTATCCATTTCTAACAAATTACACCTTCATATAACTCCCTAATTTCATTAGATGGAGCAATATCTAACCCTTCTTCTAATATCTCTTTACATTTTTCATAGCTTCTAATGACCATATATCTATTATTAAGTTGGTGATAAGCTTTAATCTTATAATAATGGGCTTTTTCCCAATATTCATCAACCTCTAAAATCATATCACAGAATTTAATACATCTTATAAAATTCATCTCTCGATAATAATATACTACAACAACATCAGCCGTATTTAAAAATAGATTTCTCAATCGTTGCCTCTCTTCTCTAATCCAAGGTGAATAAAGACTATCACTGAGAAAATCATCTTTATATAATTTTAAAGCCTGCTCATAAGTCTTAATCTTATCAGTAAGATTTGATTCTTTAGCCACACCCTTGATTAAACGTTCAAATTTCACAATATCCATTTCCTCTACTGAATCTTTATTAAGACCATAAGAAGAACCAATCCGTTTAATGAAAAAAGGAGTCTGTCGAGCTTCACGCTTTGGCTCTAATACTTTATTTAATGCATTTAGGGTAACTTTAAAATTACGAGCAGCCTTTTTCTCACTAGCCTCTGGCCAGATAAAAGAATAAATCTTCTCTTTTAATAATAGCTCATCTCGATAAACAATAAATAATTTTAACAACTCCTGTGCTTTCTTTCTAGTCCAATCTTGATCACTTATTCTTTCTCTTCCTCTCCAGATCTCTAACTTACCAAAGGCCTTAACCTTCAATAAATAGCCTGGGTGATTTTCAAGGTGATCTAGATTTAACTCCTTTATCATCTTTACAAAATAGCTATTTTGAATACCAATTTTGTTTCCTTCTACTAGCACAGGAGCAAAAGCATTTAGATCACGAATTGCTAAAAAATTAGATTTAGTATATAAGAAATCATAATCATACTTCGAAATATAATTGATTAAGTTGATTAAATTTTCTTCTAACTTTTGTTGATCATTTTGATAATATGCAATTAAAGCCAACCACATACTACAGACTGCAACTAAAAATTTATCTTCAACTTTTATAGCCATATTATATGACTTATTAAAATAAGTTTCAGCTTCATTAAACTCCTTAAGGAAATAACAATTAATTCCATATGATATATTTAATAAGACCGCTAACCATTCATCCCCAATATTATTTAAAATTTCTATCCCTTGCTGAGCATACTCCTTACCCAAACTTCTATTCCCATAAAAAGCTTCAAAAAGAGATAGCCCCATTAAAGCTTCTGCTTTTCCTCCTAACACATTCAAATCATCCATAATCTTCATTGCCTTAAAGTATAAATCATAAGCTTCATCCCTTTTCTCCTCATCATCAAATAATTGATAAGCATGGGCCAACCTCATATAAGAAACTGCTTCAATAAAAGGTAACTTAAATTTATTAGTTAGCTCAATTACTTGTTCAGTATAATCTCTAGCTTCTTTAACCTGCCCTTTAAAACTACATATTAAAGACAAGACTAACATATTTTCACGATGAGAATTAGGAATTCTCTTTCCTGCTGTTTGTTGCTTTATTTGCTCTTTTAATATATCCTCTGCTTCATCTAACTGCCCTGTTCTAAGCTTAAATCTAACATCAAAATTATTTTTAGATATCTCATTATCCTCTAAGCCCTTTACCTTATTTCGTAACTTTTTAGCCACATTAAAATTCCCTGCATTAAGATAATTTTCTGCTACCATCTTTAAAATATCAGCCTTTTGGGATAACCCTTCTTCTTTTCTGACTTTTGCAATCTTCCTTAAATAATCAAAGGTTTTATCCGGCCTTACAGTATCCAAATAGACCATTGCAATCTTTTCTAAGGCCTTACTGAGATTTAATATGTTATTATTTTGCTTAAAATGTTCTATTCCTTTTTTATAAAATTGTAAAGCCTTATCAAACCGATTTGTCAAACGATAAAACTCACCATAATATATAAATAATACCGGATACTTAACAAACATCTCTTCAGGTAAAGATTCTAAACTACTTTCTAAAGTCTCTAACCGATCTGCTTTTAATAATTTGTCAGCAGAAGAAATAATCAATTGGCTTGCTTGATCATAATCCTTAGCTGCTAAACTATGATACAAAGCACTACCATTCTCCTCTAATTCGATAAATCTATCACTAACCTCTTTATGTAAAGCTTGGTAGTCAAACTTTTCACTACCCTTTTTTTGTAAAAACTTATGAAATAAATGATGAAATCTATATTGTCCTCCTCCTAGCTCATATATAAATAACCCCTTAGAAATAAGTTGCTTAATTATTTCATTAGAATTTTTTATATCCATTAATTCATTACAGATTTCAACCCTTAATCTTCTTAATACAGCAGTCTTTAATAAGAAGTTTTGAATAAATTCAGACTGTTTTTCTAAAATTTCAAAGGCTAAATATTCAAATAATAATTCCAATGAACTAGCAGGAATAGAAAAGAAGTCATCTTTTTTATCCAGACTGATCAACCTCTTTGCTATTAAATCTAAAGCTATAATCCAACCTTCTGTCTGTCGATAGATCTTTTCTATCTTCTTTTCCTCCAATTTCAAGCCATACTTGATATCAAAGAAGTTTACTATCTCTTTAGAGCTTAACTTCAAACTCTCTTCACCGATTAATAGTGCTTTATCTTTCAGACGCCATTTAGGTAATTCTTTAAATTTCACCGTCTCTCTTGTACTAATTATAACATGAAGCTTAGGAGGCATTAATTCAATAAAATAAGTGAAAAAATCATTGATCTTTTGGTTATTATTTACTAAATGATAATCATCAAGAATTAAAAAGGTCTCCTGCTCTAATTCATCATATAAATTATTAATAAATTGATCAATGACATATTGTAAATCGACTTGATTTTTATCATTTTCAATTAAGAGTTCAATAATCTCTTTACCAATCTTTCCATTTTGAAAGTTGAATGTATTGATTAAGTTCAGAAAAAACACTAATAAATCTGAATCAAATTCATCAATACTATACCAGAAGAATTCAGATGAGTAATTTTCTTCAAAGAAGTGAGTTAATGTTGTACTTTTTCCATATCCCGGGCCAGCACAGACAATAGTTAATGGATACTTGTCGATTTGACTATATTTTTCCCATAGCTCTTTCCCCCTCCAAAAATCACCATTAAATTTCGGGGGTATAAATTTAGTTTTAACTATTAAGTTGCTCAAAATATCCCTCCCTCTACATTATACTTCCAGAGTTGGATTAAGACTGATTAAGGATACTGATTCAGTTGTTTTTTCAATTACTCTAGAAACTAAAAGTCATTTAATTAGCCTACTAAGAGGAAATTTATTTAACCCCTATTTTTAATGATGGATAACTTTATTAAAAAACAGAAATAATATATTAGATTTATATAAATCTAAGACTATTATTTCCATGGAAAGAGGTTCATCTTGAATTGAATTTTTAAGATTATTCAAAACAATCAAAGAGTACTATTTTAGTATATCAAGCTTTCTTTATAATTATATTTAACTTAAAAATTATTGATTATCAAAGACCCTTGTATTAGTCATTCTACACTAAAAATAAATTTCCTTCACATAATTTTAAAAAATTCAATCAATAAACACGTGAGGAGTTATTATACCTTAAAATATAATAAGAGCAGGGATTGAAACCTGCTCTTATGTCATATATTAAAATACAGATTATTGATATATAACTTAAGTTTAAGGCTGAGGTTAAGGCTACCATTAAAAACATAAGGACTTACTCTTACTTAGACTTAGACTCAAACTTACTTCTAATTATACTCCAACAACTCTTGAATATCTTCCCAGCTAATACTCTTAACTGGACTACTATTCTTCTCAATTACACTCGCAAAGATATCCTGCTTTCTTTGCTGTAGCTTTAACATCTTCTCTTCGACCGTTCCAGTCGTAATTAGTTTGTAGACAGTTACCTGCTTATTTTGACCAATCCTATGGGTTCGATCTGTAGCCTGCCTTTCGACCATCGGATTCCACCACGGATCAACATGGATCACAATATTAGCAGAGGTTAAATTCAGACCTGTTCCGCCTGCCTTTAAACTGATTAAAAAGACTTTAAGATCATCTTGCTTGTTAAATTTCTCAACCCGCTCCATTCTATTTCTAGTACTACCATCCAAATAAGTAAAGGGTATTTCCTTGCTTTCAAACTCCTCTCTAATTATCTTCAACATCTTAACAAATTGACTGAAGACAACTATCTTATGCCCCCCAGCAATGGCAGTCTGGACTATTTCTAATAATCCATCTAATTTAGCAGAGCTTAATTGCTGCTGACTCTCTTCTAAAATCAAGCGCGGGTGATTACAGATCTGGCGTAGCTTAGTCAAGGCAGCCAAAATATTAATCTGCGATCTATTAAATCCACGTTCTTTAACCTTAGCTGTCAAATCAGTCTTTACTTGCTCTAAGATCATTCGATAGCTATCCTCTTGTACTTTAGTCATCTCTACTGGATGAATATTGATCAACTTATCTGGCAAGTCAGCTAAGACCTCTTCTTTTCTCCTCCTTAAGATAAAAGGAGCAATCCTTCTTTTCAATTCTACAAGCTGTTGTTGGTCTTGCTCCTTAGTAATTGGATTCAAATAATCCTTTCTGAATTTACTATAATTATCCAAATAACCCGGCATAATAAAATCAAAGATAGACCATAGCTCTTCTAAAGAGTTCTCTAAAGGAGTTCCTGTCAAAGCCAATCTATACTCTGCTTTAATCTCTTTGACAGCTTTGGCCCGCTTAGTAGTTCTATTTTTGATATGGTGAGCCTCATCTAAGATAAGATGGGAAAATTTAAAGTCCTCTAACTCTAAATAATCTCGACTGATGATCGAATAAGAGGTAATTATTAACTGATACTTACTAAAATCTTTTTGCATCTCTACCCGCTCTTGAGGAGTACCATAATAGACTAAGTAATCAAAATCTGAAAAGAACTTATCGACCTCAACCCCCCAATTATAAATTAGGGTACGAGGACAGACTATTAAAGCAGGTTGCTTATAATCCATACTCTTAAGCAAACTAAGCGTCTGTAAGCTCTTACCTAGGCCCATATCATCTGCCAAAATCCCACCAAAATGATATTTGGCTAAGAATTTCAACCAATAATAACCCTGCTTTTGATAATCTCTTAAGATGTCTTCAACCTCGGCGGGAATTTCCACTTCTTGAACTAAATTATCCTGGGTAATATCACGATTCAACTGATCATAAACCTGATTACCTTTAAAGCTAATCCCTGCCTCTTGAACTAAATTACGATAATATAAGAGTTGATAATAATTACTCCTATAACTACCATCTTCTTGTTTATCAGCTTGAGCAATCATTTGCTCGACCTGTTGTTGGTTACTCTCCTCTAGAATATAGTACTTATTATCAAGTTGTAGATAACTCTCACCTTGTTGATTATACTTTAACAACTCTTCTAACTCTGCTTTAGTATAACTTTTGCCACCGATATTATATCTAATATTAAACTCAAACCAATTAATATTCTCATCATCATCTTCTTCAACAAATTCAATTTCTGGTTCAAGCTGATAAGAGATCACCTCTAACTCTTCAAAGACCGAGGTAGTCTCTACCTTCCAATCTTCTGATAGCTCAGCTACTCCAGCAGTAATAAATTTTTGTTGTCTATTTTGATCCTTAATACTAAAACAATCAGACTGAAGATGAAACTCATAATCCTCTAAAAAGTTCAAAAACTGCTTGATCTCTTCTGTATTCCACGCCGTCCATACTTTAGGATCTTGCTGATCTTGCTGATAGTGCTTAACATCATAATCAAAACCTATAATCTCAGTATTTTGATAAACCTGCTCAGCAATCTTGACCTCTGAGTAGCATAAGATGGCCTGATTTTGATAATCAAGCTTCAAGCTTATCTGAGGCTGTTGCTCAATTAATTGATAACCCTTTAAATTTTGCGCAATCTCTAAGTTTAAATTCTGCTGTAATGAAGGTAAGAGCTCAAAGATAAATTCCCCTTGTTTCTTCTCAGGTATCGGTATCTGATTAGGTACCTCCTTGATAGTTTCCATCTCTACTGGATGTATTGTAGTATCTTGGACAGTCCAGGTAATTTGATCTCCTTGATAAGTGGAGTAATTACTATCTTTAATCTTAAGTGTTACTTTAGCTAAATCCCCAGCCATAATCAACTTAGGGTATAATAGTTGGCCCACCTTGGCTAGTTGATCACTTTCTGCTAGATAGACTTGGCTTTCTTCTATCAAGCCCAATAAGAAATTAAAGTTAGCCTCATCTTTAGGGAAGAGAAGTGCTCCCGCAGTCTGACTAGCTTTTGTTTCAACCTGAGCTAGATAGTTAATCTGAGCTAAATCTTTGACTTTTAATCTATCTTTTAATGGGTCTAGTGTTGAATAATGAGGATCTTGAATATAAGAGATAATCCTTTCTAATTCAGCGATTTCTAACTCTTCCGACTCTAAAACCAACTTAAAATTAACCATTGAGCTGGTCATTAAGCCTTTGATTACAAATTGTAATGCTACTTTCTCTTTACTTGTGATCTTCTGGCTCAACCCTACTAATCTATCATAATAAATTTCTGTTAAACGATTAAAATCAAGTCTAGGATAATCTTCTTCTAAAAATTTATATAAGACTGCTATTTCATGTTTACAGATTGGCCCCCAGTCATAGGGACAGTTGCATTGGCCCTCAGGATAAATCTTCTTATTTTTTAAGTTAATCTCTATGCTAACTTGATAGAGTTTAGTGCCTGATACCTCTGCGTCTATTTTTAACTGTTGCTTACTTATGATCTGATAGTCATAATTGATGATTCTACCCGCTTGATAATATTTTCTTCCCCTATTATAGATTTTAGCTGATATATTTCTTCTAAGCTGCTTTAACAATGACATACATACACCCTCTCTTTTAAAGCTGATTAAGATCATTATATCTTATTTAAGGGTTTCTTAAAAGAAAAAATTAGAAGAAGAGTTGGCCCTGCTTAATCTAAATAATTATTTACTTCTTTAAGATATCTAGCATAATAATCAACCATCTTATCCAAAATTTGATAAACTATCTTGTCATTAACTTCTTCATATTCTTGAACAAGTCTATTTCTTAATCCAGACTCAAATAACCTAAATCTAAGTCACTCTTTTTAGTCATAAATCGGGTTCCATAAGAAGCAAAGACTACTAGCAATTTTATATTATATTTAGTTATGGTTTCGGTTGGTTGTTTCAACTCGATTTTGATACCCTCTTTTTGTTATTATACCCTAATTTTAGCTTCGAATTAAGGTTAAATTCAAGTGGATTTAAAACTTTAGATCAAAACCATGATTACAGAAAGGCTAACAACCAGCCTTCTTCCCTGTTACTTTTTACTTGATTAAAAAGTAACCAAAAAATCAAGAAGAAATAAACTCACTCAGCAATAAGATATCTGCTAACTACTAAATTACTACTTTATTGTTAAGTCTTAAGTAATAATCAAAATTCCACTGCTTTTTTGCTTCGTTCAGACAGGATTTCTTCCAATTAAGAGCTTAAATCCAATTGATAATTGACAATTATCCTACCCAGTCTCTATGCTCTAAGTACCAACCTATCATCTATATAGCTAATCAACTTTAAACCCAAACTGCAAATATATCTTTACCATTCTTTGTTATCTCTTCTTCTTTGTACTCCTTACTTTGATTAAAATTAAAACTGACTAGATAACCCTTTTTCACATTTTGCTTATCTAAATAATCTACTAACTGCTTTAATCCTTTTTGATGATACTTATCTCCTCGCCAAATCTTAAGTTCTACAATATACTTTCTATCAAGATAAGTAATAACTACATCTAATCTCTTCTCTTGAGATGTCTGTACCTCTTTAAAATCAAATCCCTTACCATTAATAATCGGTTTAATAAAAGCCAAAAAGATAAGTCGTCCATTTCTTTCTAGGAATTCTTGATCTTTATCGCTATATTGTTCTTTAATAAATAGCTGAAACTTCTTTAAAATCTTTTTAAAATCTAAATAGCCATCTGCTTTGATGAAATTTTCTCTAAAATTATAGCCTTTCATATCTAAATCAGTTTCTAACTTAGAACTCATATAATCATAGATAGCTTGTTCATAAATTCTATTATGAACTCTTACTATACCATCATCATTTTTTAATATTCCATATAATTCTCCTAAATCAATAATTGGGTTATATAAATTATAACGTACCTTATTACCTTCCATAATTATTTTATAAACAAGTCCATATAAATCTTGATTATTCTCTAAATTCTTAATCAAACTTTCAAAATTGACACTATCCTTATTTAAGATTATCTTTACTGCTTCTGCTAAATCTTTTAAATTCCAGCTTTTATTCTCTTTTTGAGGAAGTATCTTTTCATCTATCACCTTAGCTAATTTACTAACCAAATAAGGATGACCAGATGTATAGTAATGAATCTTTTTAGCTATTTTCTCTACATTTAATTTAATATTTTTATCTTTTCTATAATCCTTAAGCATTGTAGCTATTTCTTTTGGATTAAAACTTAAATCTATATCAAAATCTACTGCTATATTCCAAGGACTATTATACTTTTTCTCATCATCTGCTCTTAACTTTACCTTAAGGTTCTTAACATCATGGACTCCTGCTAAGATTACACTATGGAAAGTATAATCTTCTCCTTCAATACTAGCAAGATATTTACTTCTTAACATTCCTAGAAAATCCAAAAACAATTGGTTATTGCTACTTTTATCTACTTCATCTATCATTAATACTATTCTTCTTTTCTCTTCTTTAGTTAATTGAGTTATTACTCTTGCTAATTTTCTCATATTTGTAGCTGTAGCTAAATTTTTTTCTATAATATCAATTAGTTTTTCTTCATTTTTAAGCTCTAATTTATCTTTTAAGGTTAATAAAAATTCCTCTATAAATACCTTCTGTTCTTTATATATTTCCTTATCAAAACCTTCAAAACTAATCCTTAACACTAAATAATCTTCTTTGCTTAATTTATTAGATAATAGATATAGTGCAGTTGTTTTGCCATATTGTCTTGGTTTATTAATAGTAAAGTAATCCCCTTTATCTACCAACTTCTTCATCTGACTTAATTTATTCTTTATATCAACCATATAATGTTTTTTGGGAATACAGGTTCCCGTTACATTAAACTCTTTCATTCTTTCACCCCTTTCGTTACTATTATACCTTAATTTTAAAGCATTTAAAACAATTAAACCACGAATGGGCACTAATTCTTTATTAGTGCCCATTCGTGGTTACAACACTAACCTCTCAAATTCCAACTTCTCATTCTTAAAATTAATGAATAGTTAAAGTTAAAAGCATAACATCAATAACTACTAATATATACCATTTTTATAAATAATTAATTCATATTACTCTGTAAACTCTTATTTTTTTATAAATTTCAGTTTAGATTCTATGATTTCTGGTTTTTCTATTGCTTCTATTGCTTTTCTATTAGTTTTTATTGCTTTTTTATTAGTGTCCATTAGTGTCCATTAGTGGTTTCGTGGTTCGCTGCTATCTCATCCTTCGCTTGAGAGATCTCCGTAACATTATCCCGCTTAGGCTTATAAGTCCCTACTAACTCTACTAAACACCTAATAATCGCTGGCGAACTATTTAACTTGATCAATCGCTTAAGCTTATCAAGGCTTCGGTACAAAAACTCTCGCTCGATTGCTTCTAACTTTGCAGTATATATTCTTTCATGTTCAGTCGCTAAATTATCCTCTTTTTCGGTCAATAACTCCTCATACATCTTCTCACCAGGTCGCAAACCCGTAATTTCGATCTCAATATCCTCTCCAATTGTCAAACCAGAAAGTTCGATCAGATCCTTAGCTAAGTCAATGATCTTAACTGGCTCTTCCATATCAAGAATAAAGACCTCACCACCATCTCCTAAGGCACCAGCCTGAATAACCAACTGGGCTGCTTCGGGAATCGTCATAAAATAACGCTCTATCTTCTCGTGGGTGACAGTTATTGGCCCGCCATTTTTAATCTGTTTTTTAAAGAGTGGAATCACACTACCATGACTTCCTAAGACATTCCCGAATCTAACAGCCATAAACTTAGTAGTACTCTCTTCATTGATTGCTTGAACTACCATCTCTGCTGTCCTTTTGGTAGCTCCCATTACATTGGTCGGGTTGACTGCTTTATCAGTTGAGATCAAGACAAAGCGTTCTACATTGAATTGATCGGCTACTTCAGCGACCTTCTTAGTTCCCAAGATATTATTCTTGACCGCTTCTTCAGGGTTAGCCTCCATCAATGGTACATGCTTATGGGCTGCTGCATGGAAGACGACATCTGGTTGATAGCGAGCAAAGATTGTCTGTAACTTATCTCGATCACGGATACTGGCAATCAAGGGAATAATATTTAGATCATCATACCTCTCTTTTAGTTCTAATTCTAAAAAATAAGTATTATTCTCATAAATATCAAGAATTAATAACTGCTCGGGAGCAAAACGGGCTATCTGACGGCAGAGCTCAGAACCAATCGAGCCACCTCCGCCGGTGACTAAAACGGTCTTACCTTCTACATAAGAACAGATCTCGTCAAGATTGAGATCGACCTGATCTCGCCCCAATAGATCTTCAACCCTGACCTCACGAATCTGGCTTAAAGATATATTTTCGGTCAAGATCTCATCTAAAGCAGGCAGGATATTGACCTTGACCCCTTCTTGATTGCTCAAATCATAGATCTCTTTGATTGTATCGCCCCGAACAGATGGAATCGCAATGATGACCTCTTTGACATTATACTCTTTGATAACCTCTGGGATAACATAGCGATCTCCTAAGACCTTCCGCTCATGAATTTCTAGACCTTGTTTGTGTGGATCATCATCGATCAAGCCAATTATATCCTTATTGATTGGGTATTTATCGACCTCTCTGATCAATGCTTCGGCAGCATCACCTGCCCCG
Source organism: Natroniella sp. ANB-PHB2 (assembly GCF_046097105.1). Lineage (GTDB taxonomy): Bacteria > Bacillota > Halanaerobiia > Halobacteroidales > Halobacteroidaceae > Natroniella. Next base: position 2,054,579 of record NZ_CP175562.1, read on the forward strand.
ACAAGCAAGATGTTGGTATTGTCCTGATCAGAACTGAGATAGTCTATATAGTAGTCCTTTAAGATTCGGAAGGTGAAACGAATCCCTCCTAGAAAACCGACCTGTAAGAAGCCATTGATGATAATCACACTACGAGAAAACTGCATCCCTTTAAGGAAGATGGCTGTGGCAAAGAAGAGATTGATCAGTACTGAAGCTTTGATGATACATTTTAGCTCGGAGATACTGACATATCTCCAGATCTTGTTGTAAACTTTTAAGAAAAAGAGCACTGCAATCCCAATCGCTGATATAAGTCCTAAGTATGTATAGTCGAAATATGTTGTCCAATCGCTATCAAAGCGTAAAATAAAACTGGATATGAGTGCTAAGTTAATTAAGAATAAGTCGGTTAGGATTAGGATTGGTTTTTTATAGGTTCTAAGGAAATTTTTCATTTGGTTATCACCTCCGATTTTTAATTCTTTACCACGAATAAGCACGAATTAGCACCAATTTAATTATAATTCTAAACTCGATTTATCATCCAAAAATTTATTGATTTCAGTTTTAGTTTCTATTAGGCCCAATATTTTCATAAAAGTTAAAAAAATTAATTTAATATCATGTAAAACACTAATACTTTCTAAATATTTATTATTTAACTTTATTTTATAAGGCATAATTTCATTTATATATGTCTTTTCTGGATCATTAGCAATACCTAAAATTTCACTCTCATTTGAAAACTCTATCGAAGCATAGTCTGTAATACCAGGTCTTGCATTCAAAATTTTTCTCTGCTCTTCAGTATAATGTTTTACATATTTAGGCACTTCTGGTCTAGGGCCTACAAAGCTCATTTCTCCTTTTAAAACATTTATTAATTGTGCTAGTTCATCTAATTTAGTCTTACGTAGTATTTTTCCTACTGTAGTAATTCTTTTATCAGCACCAACTGTAATCTGTTTTCCTTTTTTTTCAGCATTCTCTACCATAGTTCTGAATTTATAGATTGTAAATGTATTTCCATATTGACCAACTCTTTCTTGTTTGAATAGTACGTCTCCTTTTGAATTTGTTTTTATTAAGATCGCAATTAAAACTAGCAGGGGCGATAACACTAGCAACCCTGCTAAAGAAAAGAATATATCAAATAACCTTTTGGTCATCTTCTAACCTCCTCAATAACCTGCTTAACTCTATCAATTACTTGATAAACTTGCTCATCAGTCATTGCAGGATAAAAAGGTAAAGATATATTTCTTTCAAATACATATTCACAATTTGGAAAATCGCCTTCTTCAAAACCATAATTCTCCTTATAATAAGGATGAAAATGAATTGGAATAAAGTGAACTGATGTCCCAAGATTTAATTCTGTTAATTTATTTATGAATTCATTTCTATCAATCTTTAACATTTCAACCTCTAATAAGATAATATATAAATGCCAAGCATGTCTTATATCATCTTTAACATATGGAACTTTAACTTCTGGAACTTCTTTGAAAGCTTCTGTATAAATATCTGCGATCTCTTTTCTTCTTTTTTGCATTTCCTCTAACTTATTTAACTGCTCTATTCCCATTGCTGCATTAATATCAGGCATATTATATTTGTAACCAGGAGTTACTATTTCATAATACCAAGATGCTTCTTTATTTGTATAGCGATCATAAGCATCCCTGCTAATACCGTGTAAAGTATTAATTCTTATATTTTCAGCTAGTTCATCGTTATTAGTTGTTACCATTCCACCTTCACCAGTACAAAGATTCTTAGTAGCATAAAAACTAAATGCTGTTCCATCACTGATATTTCCTACCATTTTACCTTTATATTTAGTCCAGATAGCATGAGCAGCATCTTCAAAGACATAAATATCTCTTTCTTTAGCTAGCTTCATTATTTCATCCATTTCACAAGGTTGACCTGCCATGTGAACTGGAATTATGGCTTTAGTTTTATCAGTTATCTTTCTTTCTAAATCTTGGATATCCATATTAAATGTTTTTGGATCTATATCAACTAAAACTGGTTTAGCTCCTACTTCTACTATAACATTTGCCGTAGCAGCAAATGTCATTGAAGTTGTAATTACTTCATCACCTTCACCAATTCCTGCAGCTACTAATAATAAATGTAATCCAGCAGTGCATGAATTAACTGCTAAAGCATGTTTACTACCTACATAATCAGCAAATTTATTTTGAAACTCTTTTACTTTTGGCCCAGTAGTCAACCAACCTGACTCCATAGATTCAACTACAGAATTAATCTCTTTTTTATCAATATAAGGTTTATAAAATGGAATAAATTCATCTGACATATAAAGCCCTCCTCTACAAATTAGATTTAATTACGCTCTATTATCTATTAAATAAAATTAAAGATTATCTATTTTTCCATTAAAACAGATAATCTTTTTTCAAATTTATTAAGTATAGTTCTTCTTGCATAAAACTTCTCAACATATCGCCTACCATTTAACCCCATTTCTCGAGCTAAATCTCTATTCTGATATAATTTCAATACAGCTTTAGTTACCTCTTCAACATTCTCTGGCTCCACATATATTCCAGCTTCAGCCTCTTCTACTATTTTTCTTGCTTCACCATCTATTGCTAAAATAATTGGTAATTCACTTGCAAGAGCTTCATACATTTTTGAAGGTACAGCTCCTTTAAAAAGATCTAATTTTTTTAAAGGAATAATTGTAGCATCCATAGAAGCAATAAGTTTTGGTATTTTTTCTTTAGGTTGTAAAGGTACAAACTTAATATTATTTAAATTATATCTTTCAGCTAATTTTATAAGGCTTTCTTTTTTAGGGCCATCTCCTATTAAGACAAATTCTATATCATCATATTCTTTTAATCTTTTAGCTGTTTCAACAATAACTTCTAAGCCTTGTGCTAACCCATGAAGACCAGCATAAACTATAGTAAATTTATCTTTAATATTAAGTTCCTTTCTAATTTGATTACTCCTTTTATTTCTTGAAAATAGATTATCATCTACCCCATTAGTTAATAAAAATAATTTATTTTTATCAAATCCTCTTTCTTTTATATTATTAATTATACCTTTAGTTTGTCCAGAAATAAGATCAGCCTTTTTATAACAGAATTCTTCTAACCAAGTGGAAAGTTTAATTAATAATTTATTATTTAAAACTCCTAATTCAACTGCAGATTCAGGCCAAAGATCTGATATATTAAAAATATATTTTGCTCCTAATAATTTACTTAATATATACCCTGAACCACCTAAAAATAATGGAGGGGATTCAGTAAAGATTACATCTTGCTTTCCTACTTTCCATACTCCTAATAAAATCGAGCTAATTGTAAAAGAAAAATAGTTTAATAGCTTAGGAATAAACTTTTTAGAAGGAGTAGCATATATCCAAGTGCGTATAATTCTAATCCCTTTATACTCTTCTTCCCTAAGAATTTTATCTTTATATTCTTCAAAAATTTCACCTTTAGGATAATTAGGCATAGCAGTTAAAATTGTCACTTCATGCCCCTTCTTTTTTAACCCCTGTGCTAATTCAAATATTCGATTTTGAGGAGCACCAGTCTCTGGAGGACAGTATTGTGTTAAAAATAGAACTTTCATTAATATTCACCTCTACTATATAGTCTCTACCATTGCATTAACTATTTTCTGACTTGCATCACCATTACCAAAACATTTTATTATTTCATTTCCACCGTTAAAGTTTTTAATTTTATCTAATATTAACTCATAATTTGCACTAACTAAAAAATTCCAACCATAATCTACAGTCTCTATCCACTCAGTTTCATCTCTCATAGTAATACAAGGAACTTTCAAAAAATATGCTTCCTTTTGTACTCCGCCACTATCAGTTAAGATTTTCTTAGAATTACTTTCCAACATTAACATATCTAAATACCCTACTGGTTCAATTATTTGAACATTGTCATTAAATTGTAAATCATATTTTTCTAAGTAATTTTTAGTACGTGGATGTAAAGGTAAAACAATATGTTCATTAGAGTCATTAAAAGCTTGAACAATATTTTTTAGTCTTTCTTTAGAATTAGTATTTTCAGCTCTATGAACTGTAGCTAAGATATATCCTTTAGCTTCAACACCTAACTCTTCAAGAATATCCGATTTTTGTTTTGATAATTCAACATTATATAAAACAGCATCATACATAACATCTCCTACATTTTCTACTCCTTGAGTAATCCCTTCCTTTTTCAGATTCTTAACAGCAGTTTCTGTAGGACAAAATAATAATTTAGAGATATGATCAGTTAAAATTCTATTCTGTTCTTCTGGCATATCTTTATTATAACTTCTTAACCCTGCTTCTATATGAATAACTGGAATAAGTAATTTACTCGCAGCTAAAGCTCCTGCAATTGTAGAGTTTGTATCACCATAAACTAATAAAACATCTGGCTTCTCTTCTAAAATAACTTCTTCAATTTCTGCTAACATCTTACCTGTCTGCTTTCCATGACTGTCAGAACCAATTCCTAAATTATAATCAGGTTTAGGAATATTTAATTCTTTAAAAAATATATCAGACATATTTTGATCATAATGTTGACCTGTATGAACTAAAATTTCTTGATTTTCTTTACTCAATTCTCTTGAAACGGGTGCTGCCTTTATAAATTGTGGCCTAGCTCCAACTATTGTAACTACTTTCATTCTATCCCTCCATTTATTCTTCTAATATTCTTTTATATAGCTCTAATAATTTTTTCTCCTCTATAGACCAATTATATTTTTCCTCTACAGCTCTCCTACCGTTTTGGCCCATTTGTCTAGCTTCTTCTGGATTATCAAAGATATATTTTATTGCAGCAGCTATTTCTTCAGGTTTTTGTGGATCTACTGTTATTCCACATTCATTTCCCTCAATTATCTCTTTCCAGAGTGGAAAATCAGAAGCTATAACTGGTAATCCTGCTGACATATATTCAAACATCTTATTAGGGTAAGCATCTATATGATTAGGAAGAGGGTGAAATAATACTAAGCCAGCTTTTGCTTTCGCTAAATTTTCTGCTACTTGACCCCTATTAATAAAACCTTGAAATTTCACTTTACTCCAGCCATCCATTTCTTTTACTCTTTCTTTTAAAGACTTAGATGAAAACTTACCAGCTAATAAAAATTTACTTTGATAATCCTCTGCTAAAATTCCAATTGCTTCAACCATTTCTTCAATTCCACGTATAGAAGTAATCCCGCCTACATAAGTAACTATATTATCTTTGTTTTCATTTTCAATAGTATCATCTAGTAATAACTCATCCAACAAAGGAAAATTATGTACAACGATATTGTCAGTACTAAATTTTTCTCCAATACTAGGAGTAGCTGAAACTACTGCTGTTAAAAATTTATCTGCTATCTTTTCAATAGCATTTGTTACCTTTGAAACAAATCCTCTAATTGGTTTCCAAATCCATTCTTTAGACATAATTTGCTTAGGTACATCTTCATGAACATCATAGATAACTTTCTTTCCTTTCATTCTCAACAATAATCCGACTGGAATAAGTTCAGGATCATGGAAATGATAAATACCTGCATCAACTTTTAGTGCTTTTTTATACACTTGCCAAGTTGTACTAAATATTCTCTTAAAGCGATTATTAGGTTTCTTTAAAGGAATAATTGTTATTCCATCTATTACTTCTTTTTCTGTATGTTGCACGATTAATGCCACATCATATCCTGCATTAATCAAGCTTTTAGCTTGCTTCCGAAAAATTCGAGTATCAAATACAGAATGGACTGATGTAAGTACACAAGCTGTCTTGTTTTTCATTTATATCCCTCGCAATTTAAAAAATTATCAATATAAATTCAATTTACTAAGTTTACTGGTCTGGAACTTAATAACCATAAAAATATTAAAGATAAACCTAATCCATGGGTTAATAAGATTGTTGGTAAGTCTGCACTTCTTAAACTAAACATAGGAATAATCATAATTGAAATTCCTACCCACTTAGGCATTCTATTTTCAATAATCGAATCCATTAATTTCAATATCAGCCCAATAATAGATGAAAAGATTAACATTCCAATAAAACCAAAATGCATATATGAAGTTGCTAAAAATCCTGTATTAACCCAAGTATCTAAATGGCCATATAAATATTGACTAATAACCATCTGTACTGGTACATCAAAAGGATATCTAAATACACTTGATAACACATTATTTGGCATGTAAATATATCCATATTCACTAAAAAAATCAAAATAATTATAATGGTGATCTGCTGTTATAAAAAAAACCCTACGAACAAAAAGTGAAATCAATATAGAATTATCGGTAATCCAATAAAAAATAGAACTTATTAATACAACTAAAGTTAAAGAAAACATTAGAATTGAAATAATATTATGCTTTTTAACAAAATAATATATAAAGAAAATCAATACAGGATAGAAAAGCATAGCCCTATGTGCTGTTATACTAAAGAAGAGAATCTGTAGTATAATAGTTACTATAACACCTAATTTATTCTTTTTCCATAAAAAATAAGTCATTAAAAAAATATTAATAACTTTACCATACCAAGTCATAAAATAACTAAATATACCAGGAAATACTTGGGTACCAACAATTCTTCTATAGTCATAAACTTTAAGCAAATTAAAATTCAAATATGAAAATCCTCCTCTATATCCTATCCACACAAATATAAATATCGAAAAAAATATTGCACTATAAACAGCTATAAATCTACCTTGAATTAAAATTGGGAGCTTGAGCTTAGGAAGAATGTTAATAATAAAATATACTAATAAAGCTGAAATTAAAATCATATATATATATATTCTGCTTTTATCCTTCATACCATAAATAGATAGTAAAGGTATCACTAACGGAGCATATAAAAATGTAAAAAAGAAATCAGAGATTTTTTTTATCTTACAAGGTAAAAACCTAGAAAAAATTATTAAAACTAAAAAAGATTCAATTACTTTAAAAATATTTAAATTTAAACTTAAACCTGAATAAGCATAGTTTTGTGATATTATATAAATATAACTAACATCTAAAAAAATTTTAAACAATAAACAATTTAACATAAATAAAATACGTTCTGATGTTATCTTTTGCACATCATTCTCCCTCCTATCTTTAAAAATATGCTACAATAAATTCTACACTTTATGATTTAATTAAATTTTATCATAATCCAACCTTATTATAAAATTTCAATATCATCTAAAAATAGAAGAATAAATATTCTTATTTTCAAATTGTAAAATCAAATTTAAACCATTATTTAACGCTAAATTTCTTTTTTTCATAGTCCTTAAAATATCTTTATATAAATCATTCCAATCATTCCAAAGACTGTCTAAAGATGTATTATGCCATAATAAACTAAATATGCCTTGATATTTTTCAACTTGTTTGATTAGTTTAGTTAACTCCTCATTAGCTTGTTGAGGAGTTAACTCCATGTACTGTTTTAATGTGCCATCCATTACTATTAAAGGAATTTCCCACAAATCATAAGCTCTTCTTTTTTCAAAATCATAAGGTTTATATGGATGACAAATTCCTGCTCTAAATCCAACAACATCTGCATAACCTAAAGTAGAATCATATAACAACCCACATTTTTCTTGAATAGACCAAGTTTTCTTAACGTTAAATCTTAAATAATGCTGTCTTCCTCCAAAACTTTTATTCTTTAATTCATATCTATTACATAACTTATTAACTTCTTCTTTCATAGCCTGCTCACTATTATATGAATTATATGAAGGATGAATTCCTATTTCATGACCCTTGTCTGTTAGCTGTTCTATTATAGAATCTAATTCATTTAAAAAATATTTATCTCCATCACCTGGTGTATTGTTATCAACTTTAAAATACCAACTAGATTTTATATTATACTTTTCTTCTATTTCCATCATATCTTCAAATATGAAATAAGGGTCTTTTTTTCTTAATTCTTTTATATTGAGAATAGCTTCTTTAAGATCGCCCCTTTTAATAATAGCTCCACCTATTTTTTTTATTCCATTTAAAGCTTTTTTCAATCCAGAACCATACTTATAAATGTGATCTATATCATGTGATAAAAAGAAGGCAAAATCTTTCTCTCCCCATATACTTGATCTTTCTACTATAGGATATAGTTTTTTAATCCAATTCCACAATAATTCTATATATTCATTTACAATAGGTCTATCTAAAAACCCTTCTTTATAAGCTAAACTAGCTTGAGCAGGAAAACGATCATGCTCATCTTTAACTGGATTAACTACTTCTTCATATCTAGTTATCATAAAAAATGAAGAAGCAATAATATCTATATTAGTTTCTATTAAATTTTCTTTAATTTCAACTAATTTATTCAAATTCCCATTACCAGAATAAATAGCTGGCAAATCTTTTTCATCAATTACTGATTGTACTTCTGAACCTGTATATCTTTTTAAAGGTAAAGGAGGCATAGAACTTTTTTTTAGATATTCCTCTCCAAATAAATCAGATTCGAAAATATGTATCTGCGGAACATCAAAATTATTATTATATTTTTCTTTCCCATACGAAATAATTAAATCTATATTATTTAAAGAAGCATCTTTATAGATATCAATGCAAAAATTATCATCTAACCGATATATATATTTGCATATATAATTAAAAACATATTCAATTTCTTTATTAAATTTATTATTTTCATATAATATCAAAATCATTTTAACTTCTCCTAAAATAAAATTTATTTGACTAAATAATAAGGATCTTTATTTATTTTATTTTCTAAAAACACCATTAAATCACCTGCTTTAAAAAATCTTACTTTTAAACCGTTTAAATCATAAGTATCTATCATTTTTTCTTTTTTCATATCTTTTTCTAATTTTAATCTATTCCATGAAATTTTTGTATTATATTTATAATTTTTTTGTAATACTACTTCATAATCTGTTTCATTATAATATATAATACCTTTTTTTTCAGTAACATCCATATAAGGTACCTTCAACAGTCTCTCTATATAATGAAGTTGTGTGCTTTTAAGAAAATTAGTACCAATATTTAAATACAAAATATTTTCTTGATCCATTTTTCCAAAACAACCATCAAGGCTAAATGTATCAAAATGATTACAATCATTAAAACAGGAATTACCTTTAACTAAAATACTATGAATACAATCATTAGTTCTATAATTAGCCTCACTTAAAAATAATCTATTAAAAATTGAATGTTCAGGTTTAGAAAAGCTTTTATGATAAACACCAGATTTTCTAAAAGAAGGAGTAAAGCCTGGAACATATATACTATCAAAATTTTTTTCTAATAATTCCATTAAAAATTTATATGGATTACAATTGAAAGCTTTTTTTATATCACTAAGCCCTGCATGAACAAAAACAGCATCTTGCTTATAATTAGAAAAAATTTCTTCAATTCGCTTTACATTAACATTTCCTATTTTTTTATCTATTTTAGTAAATTTTCTCATGTATCCTTTTACTCTGTTTTTTAAAATCATTATTTTGTTAATTTTCTTTTTCATAATTAACTCCTCATTAATAACAAACTTTTTTATAATGTTTCTGAGCCCATAAAGCACATTTAGAAATAAATTTAATTACTAATATTCTCTTGAATTTTAATAGACCCCAAGTTTTATTAAAAAAAACTAAATTGAGATAAAAGACCTTTTATTTTCTCTATCTCAAGCTTATTAATTAAAAATAATCTCTCAAATAAAATATTTTCTTTTACTATAAAATAGAATATATGCATTAAACCATAAAACAAATAAGCTATAGTAGAAGCCCAAGCTGCACCATCAATCCCCATATGTGGTATTAACATTAAGTTCAATACGATATTAATAAAAAAGGTAACTAAAACAATAATTAAATATTTTTCCGGAGTCCCTTGAGTATAAAAATATGGATTAGATGCTTTACCAATTGAAACAAAACAAACACCTACTAATAAAATTCTAAATACAGAAATAGATTCTATAAATTCTCTTCCATATAATAAAGGTATTAAAGGAGTCATGAAAAAACCGATCAATGCTATAATCAAACAAAAATAAAAAGTATATTTTATAGTAGTAGCAGTTATAAATTTTCTTTTTTTTGATTCACTACTTATGCTATATAACTCCCCACTTAACGCTGTCGCTACACTACTAGGCAATAATAAAACCAGTTCTGCTAATTTAACTCCTATACTATAAACACCTAAAGCACTAGTTCCAATCATATTTCTAATCAAAAACTGATCTGCTCTATAATTTAAAAAAATAAATAAAGTAGCAAAATAAACTATACTTCCATATTTGAATTCATCTTTTAATAATTTTTTATTTAACTTAAAACTATATTTTAAGCCCATATTACAAACCAGTAAAAAAGTACTTAAACTTAATCCTGTAATTATTATTGAAAAATAAGTAACTGGAGTTAAATGATCTAACTTCCAAAAAATAACAACAAGGATGAATTGAACAACTGTATTAACCAATAAAAATTTATTCATTTTTATAATTTTATTTTCACTACGATGAAATTTTCTACTTAAAGTCTCGAGGTAAACAATTAAAACATAAATTAACAATCCACTAACCATTAAAATATTGTAATTTAGCAATATGAAACCTAAATATCGCATAAATAAAACGAAAAACATAATCACAATCCATACAAGAATTGAAAAACTTAAACTCACACTATAAACTTCTTCTTGAGAATAATCAGGCCTTCTTTTAAAAAAGTAAGTAGTCGCATTAATTATACCCAAATGTCCATATCCAGCTAAAAGACTACCTATAAGTAAAATATAAGCAACATACCCTTGACCTTCCGCTCCTAAAGCCCTTGCTACAATGATACTTATTCCAAAACCGAGTATTATTTTAATTATCCTAGTAATAAAACTACTAGAAATATTCTTTACATATCCCATTTTACCATCCCTGTTCTATTATTAACTAATAACTTATTCATAAAAATTATTAATACTATCAACCACATACTCAACCTGCTCTTCACTCAACTCAGGATCAATCGGCAGGGCCAACACTTCCCCACAAGCCTTCTCTGCAACTGGCAGATCACCCTTCTGATACCCTAAATCCTCATAACACTCCTGCAAATGCAACGGTACAGGGTAATAAACTGCACTAGAGATACCCTTTTCCTTTAACTTCTTTTGTAACTCGTCTCGATTCTCAACCCTAACTACATACTGATGATAGACATGCGTAGAATCATCAACCTTCTTCTTAGGCGTTACAACTTTATCTTCTAAATCGTACTCCTTAAACAATCGATCATAATTTTCCGCTACTCGCTGTCTTCCTTCAGTCCATTGATCTAAATACTTAAGCTTAACTCTCAAAATAGCAGCCTGAATAGCATCCAATCGGCTATTATAGCCAACTTCCTGATGATAGTACTTAGGACTAGCACCATGAACTCTTAAGCTCTTAATCCGTTCAGCTAATTCTTCATCATTAGTCAAGACCATTCCTGCATCTCCATAAGCACCTAGATTCTTAGACGGGAAGAAACTTAAAGCTGTAGCATCACCAAAGTTACCTACCTGCTCACCTTTATATTCTGCTCCTATCGCTTGACAAGCATCTTCAACTACCTTCAAATCATGCTCCTCAGCTAACTCCATAATCTTGTCCATCTCGGCAGGTTGTCCATAGAGATGAACTGGAATAATCGCCTTAGTCTTATCAGTAATTCTCTTTTCAATCTCTTCTGGTGTAATATTATAAGTCACTGGATCTATATCTGCAAAGACAGGTATTGCTCCCAATCTAGATACTACCCCCGCTGTCGCAAAGAAAGTAAATGTCGGTAAGATCACTTCATCACCCGGGCCAACCTCCAATGCCTTCAACGATAACAATAAAGCATCCGTCCCCGAAGCAACTCCAATCCCATACTTAACATCACAATAATCAGCTACTTCTTTTTCTAATCCTGTTACATTCTCTCCCATTATATATCTAGTGCTATCTAAAACTTCATTAATCGCTTCTTGAATCTCATCTTTAATCTCTTCATATTGTCCCTTTAAATCTAACAATGGTACTTTCATCATTTGCCTCCTAACATCTTTAATGTACAGTTTACAATGTACAATTGACAATTGTACATTGAACTAATTTATTGATTTTCAAGCAATTGATCCTCAGGCACATTCCCAAACTCCTTCGCTGGTGTCCCTGCTACTATCTTCTTAGATTCTACATCCTTAGTCACTACACTCCCTGCTGCTACAAATCCATCCTCTTCAATCACTTTCCCTGGTAAAATCGTTGCTCCTGCACCAATACGACCACCTTCTTTGACAGTTACTCCTTTGAAGTGATCATATCTCTCTTCACTTCTACCTGCAAAGTTATCATTAGATGTAGTTACACCTGGAGCTATAAAGCAATGATCTTCTACTTCAGAGTAAGCAGTAATATAAACATTAGTCTCTAACTTACAATAAGAACCAATACTACAGTGATTCTCTACTGCTACTGCCCGACCGATAATCGTCTTATCTCCAATCTCTACATTCTCTCTAATCGATGCTTGATCAGCTACTAAACACTTCTCTCCAATCTTGCAACCAGCATAGATTACAGTGTTAGCTCCGATCAAACAGCCATCACTTATTTCACACGGTGGTTGTAATTTATCATCACTGACTGCTGAGGTAACAGCCTTCATCGGTTGTTTTCCGATTACTGTATTATCATCAATTCTGATATTACTTCCTATCTTACTTCCCTGATGAATCACTACATTATTACCGATGATTACATTATCCCCAATCTCTACACCATCTTGAATTACTGTAAAATCACCAACAGTTACATTTTCACCTAATTTAGCCTTTTGACTGATCTTATTCATCTATCTCCACTCCAGTCGTTGTTGAGTAATCACCTAAAGGCAATTCAATTGGTTGTCCAGTTCGGGCAGATTTATAGATAGCCAAAATCAACTCCATTGCCTTCTTACCTTCTCTACCATCGACCAAAGGCTTTCTATCTTCTCGAACAGCTTCAATCATATCTCCAAATAACAGATTATGACCATAACCATAAACTGTATCAGTTTCATAATTAGCTTCCTTCATCTTTTCTGCTTCTTCTTCATCCCCATCAGCAAACTTCCAATCCATAATTTCATTCATCGCAATCCCAGCCAATCTAACCGTTCCCTGTTGACCAAAGATATTAAAGGTTTCTTCTAAGTTACGTGGATAGACACAGACCGTTCCTTCAATTAAACCAATAGCTCCACTCTTAAATCTAACTACTGCCATTCCTGCATCTTCTGTCTCTATATCCCGTAAAAAAGTATCCGTTTCTGCTGTTACTCGCTCTACATCGCCCATCATCCAACATAACAAATCTATATTATGAATACATTGATTCATTAAGATTCCACCATCTAATGCTAAAGTACCATGCCACTCATCCATATTATAATATTCATCATTCCGATTCCAACGTATACTAGCTACAGCATGGACTAATCGTCCAAAACGATCTTCCTCCAAAGCTTCTCTCAACCTCTGCACAGTAGGATTAAAACGATTTTGGTGGCAGACTGCTAACTTCAACCCTTGCTGATCTGCTGTCTCAATCATTCTATCTGCATCCTCAGTAGATAAAGCAATAGCTTTTTCTACAATCACATGTTTACCAGCATTTAAGGCATCAATCGTAATCTCTGCATGGAAACCTGTTTCAGTAGCTATAGTCACTATATCTATCTCATCATCTTCTAATAACTCTTTATAATCTTGATATTTTTTGATTTCTTGCTTTGAATCAATCTTTCCTGTTAACTCATCACTCTCTTCTATATAATCAACAAAATAATTTATTGCTTTATCCATCTTTTCAGAAACTATATCACTGACAGCTACTAACTTTGCTTGATCATAATTATTGATAACTCCTTCAACATGCTTAGGGGATATCCTACCACAACCAATAATTGCAAATCCTAATTTATCATTCATTAGATAAACTCCTCTCTTATAATCTATATAGATTTTCTGCTTTAATTCCTGCTGTTCCATTACGAGTATCAAAGACAATCTGAGCCTTATCTACTATCTCTTGATAATCATAGTCACTATGAGCTGTAGCAATTAAGACAGCATCGACATCTTCTAACAACTCAGAAGTTACTTCCTGTGAATTATAATTAACTCCTTGATGTTCAAATTCAGGAATATACGGGTCATTATAGATCAACTCTGCCCCTCCTTCTTCTAATTCATCAATCAATTTCAAAGATGGTGACATTCGTAAATCATCAATATTCTTTTTATAAGCCACTCCTAATAATAGAACTTTGGCCCCATTTAATGCTTTCTTAGATTTATTTAATAACTTCATCAATCTATCTACAACAAAATTAGGCATTGAGTTATTAATCTCCCCAGCTAACTCTATCAATCGAGTATGATAATCATGCTCTCTAGCCTTCCACGTTAGATAAAAAGGATCAATTGGGATACAGTGTCCTCCTAAGCCTGGCCCAGGATAAAAAGCCATAAATCCATACGGTTTAGTCTTAGCAGCCTCAATTACTTCCCATACATCTATTCCCATCTTATCACATAAGATTGCCATTTCATTAGCCAAAGCAATATTTATATTTCTAAAAGTATTCTCTAAGATCTTTTCCATCTCTGCTACTGCAGGGCTTGACACAGTATGAACATCAGAATCTAATACATTCTCATATAATGCAGCAGCCAATTCCGTACATTTAGGTGTCATCCCACCGACTACTTTAGGGGTATTTTTAGTCTTATAAACCTTATTACCCGGATCTACTCGCTCGGGAGAAAAAGCTAAAAAGAAATCCTCTCCACATTTTAATCCAGTCTCTTCTAAAATAGGCATAACAATCTCCTCAGTAGTTCCTGGATAGGTTGTACTCTCCAAAATCACTAACATACCTCTATGTAAATACTTTGCTATATCTTCAGTTGAAGTCTCAACATACTCCGTATTAGGTTGATGATATTGATCCAAAGGAGTTGGTACACAGATAGCTACTATATCAACTTCCTCTATCTTTTGATAATCAGTAGTAGCCACTATCATTTCATCTTCAACTATCCCTTCCAGATCTGCATCTACTACATCACCGATATAATTTTTACCTTCATTAACCATATCTACACGTTCCTGTTGGATATCAAACCCTACCACTTGATAACCTTCTTTAGCCTTTTCTACTGCTAAAGGCAATCCTACATATCCTAAACCAACAACTCCTATCACTGCTTCTTTATTATCAATCTTAGTCTGTAATACTTCACTTATTACCTGATATTCCTTAACAACTTTTTCTAGAGTGCTCATTTTTCTCCTCCTAAGCGTATAAAATTTATCTAAAAGACTTCGCTGGAACCCCTACTATTGTATCTCCATCTTCCACATCATCCTTAACAACAGCCCCAGCTCCAGTAACAGCACCTTGACCAATCTTAACTGGAGCAATCAAAGTAGAATCACTACCAACAAATACATCATCCTCAATCACAGTCTGATGCTTATTTTGACCATCATAATTAGCCGTAATAGTTCCTGCTCCAACATTCACATTCTGACCAATCTTCGCATCACCAATATAACTTAGATGAGGCACCTTACTTCCAGAACCAATCTGTGACTTCTTAACCTCAACAAAATCACTAACCTTAACATTTTCGGCAAGTTCACTACCTGGTCGTAGATAAGCATACGGGCCAACAAGACTATCATCCCCCACCTTACTCTCAACGATGGTCGATGACTTAACCTCTACCCCATCCCCAAGCTCAGAATCAACAATTCTAGACTGTGACCCAATAACTACTTCACTGCCCAGCTTTGTCTCTCCTTCCAGGAAAGTAAACGGACAGATAATACTATCTTGTCCAATCTCGACCTCAGCATCTATATAAGTATTAGCAGGGTCGATAATCGTAACCCCTCTATCCAGATGATGATTACAGATTCTCTTTCTTAAAGTCTTCTCTGCCTTAGCCAAATGCCTTCTACTATTAACCCCAATCGTTTCTTGATGATTAGCAGTCAACAAAGCACTGACTCGCTCTCCCTTTTCAACCAAGATACCGACCAAATCGGTCAAATAATACTCCCCTTGAGCATTATCAGCCTCAAGCTCAGTCAGATTTTCAACTAATAACTGACTATCAAAAGCACAAATCCCAGTATTGATCTCATCTATCTTAGCCTCTTGAGAGCTTGTATCCTTCTCTTCAACTATCCTTGCAATCTGACCATTATCATCTCTAACTATCCGACCATAACCTGTCGGATCAACGACTTTGGTTGTTAAGACTGTCATTGCAGAGTTGCTACTTTGACGTTTAGCAAGTAACTCTTCCAATGTCTCAACAGTCAAGAGTGGTGTATCTCCATATAAGACTAGTACAGTTCCAGAAAAGCTAGCCAATTTATCTTGAGCTTGCATCACTGCATGTCCAGTTCCCAACTGTTCTTCCTGCTTAACAAATTCAATCTCACCTTCTGTCTCTTCCTTTACCAATTCAGACTTATAACCAACTATTGCTATATTATTAACAGGCTCCAAATCAGAGGCTGTATCAACCACATGCTGTACCATACTCTTGCCTGCTACCTGATGTAGTACCTTAGGTAAGTTAGACTTCATCCGAGTTCCTTTTCCTGCTGCTAGAGTAATCGTTACTAATTGAGTCATTATCTATCCTCCACGTCCCCAAATTCCTTCGCAGGTGTACCTGCTACTATCTTTTTAGATTCTACATTCTTGGTTACTACACTTCCTGCCGCCACAAAACCATCTTCTTTTATTATCCTACCAGGTAAAATAGTTGCTCCTGTACCAACTATACCACCTTCTTTAATTGTCACACCTTTGAAATTATCATACCTTGGATCTTTTCTTCCTTCAAGTTTATCATAAGATGTATTGACCCCTGGAGCTATAAAACAAGAATCCTCAATCTCCGAATAAGCAGTAATGTAGACATTGGTCTCTAACTCACATCTAGAGCCTATCTTACAAGAGTCCTCTATCGCTGTTCCCCGCCCGATAGATGTTCTTTCTCCAACCTCTACATCCTCTCTAATTGAAGCTTGATCTGCTACCAGACACTGTCTAGCTACCTGACAGCCAGCATAGATTACTACGTTGGCCCCGATCAAACAGCCATCACCCACAGTACAAGTAGTTTTCTCATCTGCTCTAGACAAGAGATTCTCCATCGGCTCCTTACCGATTACTGTATTATCATCGATCCTAAGATTATTGCCAATCTTGGCTCCTTCATAGATCACTACATTAGAACCTATCATTATATTATTACCAACCTCAACATCAGCTCCCCTTGCAGGTTGCATCTTCATCGCTGGTTTCCCGATGACCGTATTATCATCAATCCTGACATTATTACCAATCTTAGTATCCTCATAAATCACTACATTATTACCGATAATCACATTATCCCCAGTCTCTACACCATCTTCAATTATAGTAAACTGACCAACAGTTACACCTTGGCCCAACTCAGCCTTCTCACTAATCTTATTCACCTAGCTTCACCCCACTTAATTATAGAATGACTGCCCAGTATCAATTCTAACAAATTAATTATACTTACTTTATCTTAATAAATAATATTCTACAACTTATACTCTTATTTTCAAGATAAACACCTTAATTCCTTCTTATTATGATCTAATAGCCACTAGAAAACTTTAGAAAACTTAAAAATAAACTCCAATAACTTCAATTAACCTTCACATCAGTCGATTGATCCCAGCCAGTCTTATCCCAGTCAGATAAAAACTCTGCCATAAAAGCCATAAAAAGACCCAACATCAACCCTAAAACTGCTGCAATAGCTAAATTCAACTTCTTATTTGGTGCTACTGGAATATCAGAAATAACTGCTTGATTAACCACTTCCAAACCATTAGTCTGAATCTCTTCTGCTAAAGTAACATCTTCTCGTCGTTGAATCAGATCATCATATCTACTCTTAACTAAGGAAAGTTCTTCTTCTAACTTCTCTAATCTTCGCTCTTGGACTACCAGCTCAGATTTAAACTCTACTAACTCACTATCAACCTTCTTCAAATCAGCAGTCAAATTCTCCTTTTCCACCCTTAATTGCTCTAGGCTAGCTTCTTCATTCCTTAGTCTTCTTCTAAATTCAATATATAGCGGATTAAGCTCTTCACTAGTAATCTGATTCCCCTCTAAGAGTTGATTCAACTGGCTTAAAGCCTCATCTTCAAAGATCGCCTTTCGTAACTCATGAATCTGCTCTTCTCCAGCTAAAATCTCAGTTAAACTATCTACCATTACTTCCTTTAACCTGATTTCATTCTCTACTTCAGTTAACCTTGCTTCAAGATCAACCAGACTTCTCTCTCTCGTTCTGATTCTATTTCTAATCAACTCAATTCTATTCTCTTTCTGAAACTGATCATATTCAGCATCTACTTTATCCAACCTAACTTGATAACTTTCGTATTGCTCAGTTATTTGTTCTTTATTACCTCTGACTCTATTTAACAATAATTCTAAACTCCGCTCTTCAAACAGATCAACCCAAGTAGCAAGTATCTCTTCACCTCGCTTAAGGTCAGTAGTCTGATAGGTCAAATTAACCAAACTAGAATCATCTTCAATCTGCCAAGATAAGCTATTGACTAACGACCCTGGCCTATACTCCCCATCAAGCTCTAACTCTTCTAAGACCTGACTGGCCAAATCTTGACTCATAAGCAACTGACGATATTCATTGCTGTTAAAAATACCTGCATTATAATCAGTCGTAAAATCAGGCTCAACTATCATCAAATCAGCCTCTGCTTCATAGACAGGATCTAATACTAAAAAACTAACTACTCCACTGATTAAGACAGCAAGCAGAGTCACTCCAATAATAATTCCTTTTCTCTCTATTAGAATCTTTAAATACTCCCGCAGATCAATCTCTATCATCTCATCTACATTCTCTACTTCTTTATTCATTTTTCCTCCTCCAAGACTATAATTTTCACTACCTTTTATTTTTTCGACAAAAAAATCAATATTTCTATACATTGTATTATTTTACGTCATTTGTATCTTTTGCAAAATAAAACCAATAGCCATCAATAATTATAACATAACTACCACTAATTTCAAGTTGAATCAAGAATAAATTTTATTAGGGAATAAAAAAACGACCAACACATAAGGTTCGCCGCTATAATTTACTTTCATCTTCAATTTTAAGATTTCATCTATTTAATTATCAGAAAATCCCTTCACCACTCTAAAAATAAACTCCTAGTCTCTCAATTAACCTTTCCAATCTCTCCTATCCCAATCAGACAAAAACTCTGCCATAAAAGCCATAAAAAGACCCAACATCAACCCTAAAACTGCTGCAATAGCTAAATTCAACTTCTTATTTGGAGCTACTGGACTTTCAGGTGTAATTGGTGCATTGATTACCAACAGACCTTCTAAATCATCAACCCTTTCCTTCAGTTTATATTTCTCATCTACCAAAGAATATCTCAACTTTTCCAAGTCATTAATCTTATTTCCAAATTCATTACTCAAAATCACCTTATCTGCTGTAGATAATCTATCAGTTGATAATAACTCTTCTATGTTATCTTCTCTTTCAGATAACCTTCCTTCTAACATAGTTATTTCTGTTTCAACTTCTTCTAACTCACCTTCTAACCTAGCTTGATTTCGTTCAAAATACTGGCTACTATCAGCCTTAAATAAATCAATCAAATTACCTAAGATTAACTTTGCCTGCTTTGGATCCTTACTTTGAAAACTGAGCTCTAAAATCCTATCATTAACTTCATCTATCTCCAAGTTGTTTCGTAATTTCCTAAGCTGATTTTGATCTAGCCCTAAATCTAACTCATTATTTAATTGATTAAAATAACTTAAACTTCTTAGCATCTGCTTAGCAGTAGTAACCTCTGAGTATCTGCCTGCCCGATTGCTTAACCCCATCGTTGCCTCTGCTTCATAGACAGGATCCAATACAAAGAAACTAATTACCCCACTGATTAAGACAGCAAGCAGAGTCACTCCAATAATAGTACCTTTTCTTTCTATTAGAATCTTTAAATACTCCCGCAGATCAATTTCTATCATCTCATCTACATTCTCTACTTCTCTATCCATTCTTCCCCCTCCAAAACCCTTAGTTTATATCTCTATTCATCTTTTCGACAAAGAAAGCCTCAACCCTGCCTAAAAACACTATTTTCGACATTTCCTGATATGGTAAATAAATCTATAAACCCTAAAAAAACGACCAACAGAAGATTGGCCGCTACAATGATTATTTTATTATTTTTACCTTTAAAATCTTAAGTTTTCCCTCTTAACCTTTTGTCATTTAATTATTGAATATTATTTATTCATTGCTTTTTCAAAAACTCCATAACCTCTTTATTATAAGCCAAGAAGTCAGCTAGATTATTCTCAATAATACTCCGTAAAATATCCAAATTAAGCTCCTGATACTCATGGATAGCTATATTTCTAAAGCCAACCATCCTCTGTAATCTATCAGCAACTTCTTCAGAAATTATCCCTTCCTCTTCTAATAATTCAAAGGCCTCTCTACTTTTCTTCGGAACTCCCAACCCTAACTTCGATACCAGATACATCCCTAGATCTATCGCCTGCTGACAAGCCCGTTGTAGATTCAAAACAATTGCATCTTGGTACAGATAATCATCCAAACTTCCCTGCTCATAAACCTCTTCTATTCTGCTGATACATCTCTCAATCGACTCAATTTTGTTCAGAATTACTCTTTCCATAAACAGAACCCCTTTTATAAATTTCTTCGATTACAATCCTTCTATCTTCCTCTAAAGTCAGGTACTTAGCTAAAACCTTCATCTCATACTCCTCTTTAAAACCCTGCTTTACAGCATAGATACTTTCACCATTTACTATGATCTCTGTTGCAAAATTGACATCTACCTCTGTTAGATTAACCAGATCAACCTTCCTATCTACAAGCCCCTCCAAATCAGACATCATATCCATCCTTTGCTCAAAGGCAAGCTCTTCTACAAAAATCGCAATGTCTATATCACTCTCATCAGTGAAATTAGAAGTCAAGATAGATCCAAATAAATAGATCAACTTAACATCATAATTCTCCATCAAATACGATTTTATTTTATCTACCATCTCTTCTAAATCCTCTTCAAACATACTTAACACCCATTTTCTTTCTAGATAATAAATTAATCACCTCAAGGTGAACACACGGGTTCACCTCTAGTTAGCCAGCCTTTTTTGATCTTTGTTTCTAAGTTTTTGATTTTTAACTATTCACTATTAATTATTCATTGCTTTTATTATTCCCTGTTGGCCGCTTTTCATTATTCAATGCTTTTCCCATTAGTGGAGATTCGTGAGCATTCGTGGTTCCCTGCTTTTGATTTTAAGTATTTTACTCTTTAAGTCTTTGATCTTTAATTATTCAATATTAAATATTCAGTATTCAATGCTTTTCCACGAGGTTCATCTCTACAAACTCAGTAATTGTCTCTACTTCAATCTCCTCTAAATCATCACTAGAGCTTTTAATCACCAGATTATTCCCCCGATACGGGCCAACTCTACCAGGCTCCCCCGAGCCAAATAAAGAAATAACAGCACTCTCTTGTACCACAGCCAAATGGCTTAATATTCCATTAGGAGTAATCACAAGATCAATCTCTTTTAGCAATGCCCCTAGCTCCAATCTAGTCAAATTACCAACCAAATTAAGAGCTTGTCCTTTCATCTTATTTACAATCTGAGTCACTTGATATCTTTCTTCCTTCCCCCCTAACAACAAGACCCGATCATACCTCTCAGCTAACCAATCCCCTAATTGGACTGCTTGTAATGTCGTTAGTTGGCCCTCTTGATCAGCTAAATTAATCGCCACCAAACTCTCTTCTTCTCCGATCCGATATCGCTCCAATAATCGCTTAACATAATCTTCTTCCTTATCAGTAATCGCCACTTTAAATTCTGTCTGATACTTAGCTGGTTCAATCCCTAACTTAGTCAACAACTGTAAATATTGCTCCACCAAGAATAGATTAGGCTCAACAGTCAACTTTTTATTATAACAAAGGCCAGTTAGACCACTAGCTAGACCAACTCTCTTTCCCCCTGCCACAACAGCTGCTAATCCAGTAGCTAAACTTCCCGTAAAGTCAATCACCAAATCAAATTTCCTCGCCTTTAACTCTTTAAGTAACCCTTTAAAGGAATTGACAATCGTAGTCTTACCTTGCTTATGTACTTCCAAAATCTCTTCTTGATCTTTAATCAGCACTTCATCTAGATCAGAGTTAGTCCCAATGATCTCTTGAGCTTCACTATCAGCTACAAAGACAAAATGACTATCACCAGCAACCTGTCTTAAGATTCTAAGTACAGGGGTTGTCAATAAGACCTCACTAGCTGAGCCAAGATTGATCAATAAGATTTTTCTCTGCTGTTCAAAATTAAGGGACATCACTATCACTCTCCATTATAATTTACTAGAACTAAGTTAAAATTTCGAGAAAAAGAGAGATTATCCTCCATAAACAACTTTAAGTTTAACTTGCTTAGAATTCTACTCCCAAAGTTATTGTATTCTTACCCATATTAGGGCCGGGGTTGCCCATCGGTTCATAACCATTAGACATATGGCGTAGTGAGATATAATAATTCTCATAGCCCAACCGAATAGCTTCTGTATACATATTATGAGAAGTAAAATATCTATCATCAGTATGTGATACTGCGCCAATGCCTATCGATAAAGCCCAAAAGTATGGAGAATCACCGAAGTTATCTTGATAACCCAGTTCACCAAAGATATACGAGGTTCGGTGATCGTGTACCCCATCTAATGAACCCCAAAAGATATGTAAATAGGTATTATCTTTGTGGCGCTTATACCCTATCTGAGAAACTTCAAGTGGATTAAAACCAGCCCGGTGCATATCACTAATACTAGTCGCTGTAACTGTCCCCATTTCAAATGTAAAGTATTCTTCTGCATAAACTTCACCTTGTACTAATAATAAAGTTAAAATTAATACAAGTAATAAAATCTTTAAATTCCCTAAATGCTTTCTCATCATTAATCACTCCTAAATCTATATTTATATATAGTTTCACTTTTAAAATTAAAATCTTCAACCAATAAACTTCAAAATCAGTTTCGAGAGGGCTAAAAACCAGCCCTTCCTCGACTAAATTTTTTTACTGCAAAAAAACTTAGGAAAAAAACCTAAAAACAAAGGAAAATTAAACTCGCAACCCAAGCTAACTACCTATTTCAAATTAAATTCATTATTTATTTTAAATACAATTGCTGTTAAGAAATTTAATTACAGAATCTATGCTCAGCTCAAACAAAATTTTCCTAAAACCTAACTAATTATAAATCATGAGGGATGTTTCGCAGTGACATCTTTCAGAACGAGAAATTTCCCTCATGGTTCTAAGCAAAAGTTACACATAATTGTAACAACATTTAAAACCTAATCACATGTTCTATATATCCCCTGTTGCCATCCATTGCCAAACCATCCCTGCTTATATAACTCAACTTAAACTTAAAGTCAATATCCTCTGTTACCTGATAAAGCAAACCTCCTTCAGCAAAGAAAAAACTTTCTTCTGCTGTATCAAAAGAGTTGACAACATGAGAATTCAATTTTAAATTATCATACAGAGGATATATAAACTCCCCGACAACTAAAGCATTAGAATCGAATTGATCACTTCTTTCTCGCAGCTCATACTTCCCTTTTAGGGTTGTCCATTGATTGAATTGATACAAGACTCCTATCCCAACAGCATGATCCTGCTCTCCTTCAAATTGACCAACTGTAAAACTGCTTGTAGTAGGTATCGCTCTAATTGGATAATTAATTTTTAAACTCAACTCATCCCGCCCTGGAGTAAGTCCATCATCATAAACTAATTGAAAATCTTGACCTATACTCTTAATTTGAGCATTTACATCAGCTTTCCCAACTTCTAAGTCAAGGTCAGCTCTAACCAGCAGATCACTTCGCTCTCCTGACAGCTCTTCGATTCGACTATTATAAAGCTCGTTGGTACTATTATGTACAACCTCAAACTCTCCACTCAAAGACGGGCTAAACTCTTGCTGCAAAGCAAGTACCATATTAACCAATTCATTGCTATTAATAAAATAATACTTACCTTCTATGTATGTATCAGCTAGCTCTTTGCCCAACGTCAAACCGATAAAATCTCGATCATAATGGGGGTCTCTTTGATATATTTCTTTTTCATCTTCATTTTCATTTTCTTCATCCACAACGTTATATAAGCGGTCAGGATTATATCCGCCCCCAAAGAATCTAAAATCTAAGCCAAAGAGCTTCCTTTCTAAATCCATCCCTTCTAAACCTTTACCACTCAAAAAATAATCATCAGCTACCAAACTCTCTATATGGCCAAGCTGTACATCATAATTTTCAGCACTTAGATTTAAAGAGGCACGATCAAGATGTAGCTGCCGTGGTGGGTCAGGGTGGTCTTGACCTCCACCCTTCCTCTTAGTTTCAACAAAATTATTCTGAGTAACCACTGTAAATAAAAAATCTGTCTCTGCTGCTAATTGACCACTCATCTGAACTTCATACTCCTGTTTAAACTCTTCATTCATTGGAAGATTCCAAACATCTTCTAAAGTAATTCTAGTTTCACCGTAATAATTATACAGATTCAAATCTAAAATTTCTTCGTTGGCCCAGATATTAGCTATCGCCTCTTCATCATCTCCATAGTAGGCCTTATCAAAGATGGTTCTAATCTCTCCTTCAATTGTCATTCCTGCTGAAGCTGGAAGAGTAAAAGTAAAAAGTAAAATCAAGACTAATATATATTCTTTAAACATCAAACCTCTCCTTTTTTATTATTACCATTTATACTCGACAAACTTGGCACTAGCATAGCCAAGACCTGCTCCTGCTGCTACGTCAGAAGCCCAATGTGCATCTGTGTATAACCGACTAACCCCCACCAATGTTGCCATACCATAAGCATACCATTTATAATCTGGATAATGATTGGCTATCGTAGTTGCTAAAGCAAAAGCTGTCGTCGTATGCCCTGAAGGAAACGCACGATAACTAGCACTTGATGTAGAAAACCAAGGTTTATATTCAATTGGCTCAGGTGGTCTACTCTTTCCAATCGCATACTTTAAAACTGTCACAGAAACCCCTCCGACAAATAAAGACTTATATGAGTCGTACCTGGCTTCATCATCTGGCAAAGCTCCAGCCATAGCCAAAGCAGCAGTACCTTCACCTAGGTTAGTAATTACACTCATTGATTCACCAATAAATCCTTGATTTGTACTTTGTACCTTATCTCTAATAGACTCATCAAAGCTATTAGCCTGAACTATTGGTGAACTACTGACCATCATCATAAAAATAAATCCTACTACTAACATCAATTCAGAACTTCTTAATCTTTTCATTTTATTAATCCTTTCCATTTATATTAAAATATACAAATAATTCATCTATTATCATACCATAGATATTATTATGTCAAATTAGATAATATATCAAATATAACCATCATTATTATATCATCTTTTAATCCAATGTTAAACAAATTCCAGTAAACTATCACATAAAAAAACCTTCTGTTTCTAAAACAGAAGGTTTTGATTAAATATTTTTTCTCTTTTTAAACTACTATTATTAATATCACCTTTCTAGTAATCACTTCTTAATCTTCTTTTAAAAAAATGTTATTTGACCAAATTCCCGTTAGTATAAGCAAATAAACCCCTACCTGTGTTTGAAAAAAAGTGTGATCAAACATTGAATGTGTAGCAACAGCAACAAAAATACCTATCATTCCATATTGGAACCAGATATTATTTTTTTTCCATTTTAGTATTATTACTCTAAAAAACTTATAGAATAAGACTATCAATCCTATAATTCCTAATAAACCATTTTCAGCTAAAGTATTTAAATAAACATTATGTATTTTACTAACTTCATGAATATTATAATTAAATAATTCTAAATAATCAGGAAAAATAGGTCTAAATTGTCCAATCCCAATTCCCACTAATGGATGATTTTTAAACATCTCTATTGCTATATTATATTGTTTCAACCTATGACTATTAGAAGAACTACTTAGATCAGTAATAGTTTGAAATCTACTTGTAATATTCTCAGGAACAAAAAATGTCCCTATTATTATTAAAACTATCAAACTAATAACCACTGTTCTCATGTTTAATAATTCATGTTCTTTTAATAAACACCCTAAAATTATTATAATTCCTAAGATAAAACCTAACCAAGCTCCACGAGAATAAGTTGCCATTAAAGAAATTAAACCTAATAAACTATATATCCCACCAAGAATCTTATAAAACTTCTTTTTACTAAATAAGGTAAAAGAAATACAAAGTAAAGTGATCATCATTAAACCTGTTCCTGCTGGGTTAGCATTATTATAAGTGCCAGTTATTCGAGAAATATCTAATACAAAATACTCATAAATTGCATATCCAAACGCTATTAAAGCTGAAAAAGGTAATGTTTTCCACATTTTTTTGATTTGTTCTTCAGTTTTAACTACTTCTACAGTTGCTAAAAACACTATGACATACTTAAGGTATTTGCTGACAAAAGTTCTAATTCCATACTGAAGATCAACAGCATTAATTAAAGATAAAGATATCATAACTCCATATATTAAAAGCCATTTTTTTAAATCAGAAAATTTTACATCTTCATCCTGATAAAAAACTTTTTTTGCCACCCACACTAAAAAGATTAAAAAACTTAAGACATTAACACCAGCTCTAGTTACTGGAGCTAAAAGTAATAATAATAATATCAACTTAGCTAATACTGAATCATATTTGTTTTTTTGCCCAATTTTTTGACTTGTAGCACTTTCAACTTTCATTTTATCACCTACTTTTTATTTAATACTGCTTCTATTCTATCAATTACAGCTCCTACATTATCTTGATTAGCATTCTTTTTATCTGCTTCTACTAAATATTCATATCTTAGATAATATAAAAACTTATCTATTAACTTATGATCTAAATCTTCAAAAACTGCTTCAGCTATTACTTGATCAAGAGCAGATAAATCATCCGCATGATAAACTATATCTTCAACATTATAAAAGGCATCTCCTAAAGTAATTACTGGCTTATCTTTTAATAGCCCTTCAATTCCTACTGTTGAATTAATTGTCACCACTGCCTGACTTAACTCAATTAGATCTTCTGCTGACATTTTAGTCAAAAACATTACTTGCTCATCATTATATTTTTCCTTTAGATCACTATAATCCCTTTTGCCAAAGTCAGAAGGATGCTCTTTAGCAACAATCCAATAATTTTCATCATGCTTTTGATTAAATTTCTTTAAAGCTGAATAAACTGAATCAACTAACTGCTGCATATTATCAATTTGAGGAGAATTAATGATGATTTGAGTATCAGTCAAAACCTGAAAAGGTAGAAAGATGAACTTTTCAGGTAACTGCACATTTTCTTCATTTAATAATTTCTTCCTTAACTTACTTAATCCTTCCTCTCTCAATTCTCTTTGCTCTAATTGACTTTTCTTTAATTTATTAACTCTTCTCTCATCTACTTCTACTTGTTGATAAAATGATTTACCCTTATTACTTAAAGAGTTGGCAGCATTCACTCCTTTTGGATCCATTACTAATGTTTTGGGAAAGAAACCATTTTCCATATATAGCTTATTAACACCTAGCTTTTCAGCTGCTTTTAAAACAGTTGTAGTTTGAACACGATAACCATTCCAGACTATAACTAGATCGATCTCTTTTTCTTGGATAAAATTCAAAAAATAATGGTATAGTATTTTTGCCGATTTATTTAAAAGCTTTTTATAAACCCTATTAATAAAATCATCTTCATCTTTCTTCCTACTCTTTTTAAATTGTAAATAAGTATAATTGATTAACTCTTCTTTCTCATCTTGGTTTAGTGGTAAATCACTTTGTCTATTAAAGACCCCTTTAAAAAATGATTTAGTAGCATCTAGGTGATATATTTTGTGTTTCTCTTTTAATCTATCTTTTAAAACTTCAAAATATTTAGCTTGATGGCTATAATATGATATAAATAATATCTTAGCTCTCATTAAACTCTCCTCCAAATGAATTATTATAAATTTAATAATTGGGTTTATTTTAAAATTTTATTAATCCATTTATCTAATAACTTCATCTCTAAATTATTAAGTTGATACTCTAACTTAACCTTTTCTTTATATTCTTGGCGCTGAGATTCAATTAAATCTATCTTTTCCTGTTTATTTATAGAGAGAGCACTCAATGCTTTAAGCCAATCTGCAATTAACTTAGCCCAATCTTTAACTCTTCTATACTTCCATTTATAATTAACTCTAGCTCTTTCTAAATCAATCACAGCCAATTCAAAACCTTTGTTTTTGGACAAATTAACCAATATATTCCTGAACCTATAATCACAATGAACAATATCTGCTTGATGTATTTTGATTAAATTTTTTGCTACTTCTTCCATAATAGCTTTCTTTAGCTGATAGTTATATTGAGCAGAAAATATAATTTCTTCAGCCCCTACCCCTTCAAACTCACAAGTAACAATGATACTTTCAGTTACCCAAACAGATAACTTCCTTTCAATTACTAACACTGGTTCAATTACTGGTAAGTTTGCCCTTTTTAAAATTAATAATGCTTCCATTTCTTTGCGAGCAACACTTTTAAACAAGGTTAGATCTCTTAATTTATCATACCACTTTTTAGCATTCAAGGGTGAATAGCTTTTAGCATAAATATTTCTCCCCTGTAAATCTGACTTAATAACTTTGCGGTTTCTTTTTAAATAAAAAAAATCACATTGCTTGGATATATTTAAATAACTCTCTATTTTTTCTTTGATTTCATCTAACCTTAAATCAAAGTTTTGATTTAAATAAAGATTAACTTCAGCTCCATAATCAATTTTCCGCAGGCTCTCCATTAAACTTCCTCCAATCTATACTACAGCAGTTTCTTTACCAACTCCGCATTCCTCTCAGCTGCCCCTTTATTATCCTCAATCATCTGAACAGCTTGTCTACCTTTTTTCTTTAATTCACTCTCATTTCTAAGATAATAGAGCATCTCTTCTGTCAATTCAACTACACCATCCACCTGAATCCCAACCCCATAATCAAGAACCAAGCGTGTATTAGCTTTAAAATTAAACATATACGGGCCAAAAAATACCAACTTACCATGGACTGCTGGCTCTAAAATGTTATGTCCACCCTTCTCAATCAAACTCCCCCCGACAAAGACCAGATCAGCTATTCCATAAACCTGGGCCAACTCCCCGATCGTATCGAGAATGATTACGCTATCTTGATTAGGGTTTCTCACCTCAATCGCAGTCCGTAAGACCGTCTTAATCCCTTCTTTTTGATATAGCCTCTTTATCTCTTCTGCTCGCTTGATATGGCGTGGGGCCAAGATCATCACTAAGTCTGCAAATTCCTCTTTTAACTTCTGATATAGAGGAAGTAGCTGTTCCTCTTCATTTGGATGAGTACTACCAACTACCAAGATTGGTTCTTCTTTATTTAACTTAAACTCTTGATAAAGCTCATCCTCTTTACTAGAATCAGGCTGGGCATAGTCTTGATCAAATTTCGTATTGCCATTGTTATAAACCTTGGCCTGTTCAGCACCTAAACCTTGGATATACTCCAGATCCTGTTGAGACTGCATACTGAATAGATCAACCTTAGTCAGCATATCTTTAAGAATTGGCCCTAAATATTTATAACCAGCAAAACTACTATCGCTAATTCGACCATTGGCCAGCATAATCTTAGCTCCATTATCTTTAGCCAATCTAATAAAATTTGGCCATAGTTCAGTCTCAGTCAAGATCACAACCTCAGGATCAACCTGCTTTAAAACTCTACTAACAACCCAAGAAAAATCGAGTGGAAAATAGATCGTCTCATCTGCTTCCGCAACTATCTGACGTGCCATCCCTTGGCCCGTATCGGTCACCGTCGAAAATAAGATCTTATATTCAGGATAACGTTTTCTAATCTCAGTCACCACAGCACTTGCTGCCACCGTCTCTCCAACTGAAACTGCATGCACCCAGATCGTCGGCTGCTCTCGAAAGTGCTCTACCTTCTCCGCAGCTAAAAAACCAAATCGCTCCAAGATTCCTTCCCGATACTTACCCTTGACAATCATCTTATATAATAAGACCGGCAGGTAAAGTATGAATAACACCAGGAATAATATATCGTAAATTATGTAAGTTAGCTTCATGATTAATCATCCTTTATTTAGTGACTAGTGATTAGTAAAAGTCAAAACTTATTGATATAATGTGTAACTTTTCCTTTATAAAAATCACACTCAAACCCATGTTTACGAAAAAATTAAAAATCAAACTTTCTTCCGTGCTACCTTTTTTCTTGATAAAAAAGTAGCCAAAAAATCAAGAAGAATTTGAATTTGTTCAACTATTAAAATCAAATCTCTCTTACTTAAAACATTAAGATCAATCTGTAAAATTATCTGCCCTTATCGCAGTCGCATAATCCTTCAAATAAAATCAAAACCCTGCAATCTAAAATTTAATCATTAAGGACATTTTGCAGTAATATCTATATTTTTAACTAATTATTATTTTAAATTAGTGTTAATTTGCGTTCATTCGTGGTTCCCTGTTTTTTTGAAAGTGCCACAATATTGTAATTAAATTTAACTTTCTTATTTATCCACTTAGTTAACTCTATTCTTCTTTTAGAAAATATTGAAAAAGTTCCTCAAACTTTTCGATAAATTTTTCTGTTTTATCCAACTCTTCCTTAAGCACTTCTGGATCAAATTCAACAAAAGCTACATAATCAGCTTCTTCTCTATCCTGTAATAATGCATCGTATAACCTACCCCATATTCTACAGGAATTAAACCTTCTTTTACAAAATCCCTATGAAGTGCTACTCTCACAGCACTATGTTTTTTATAAGAGTCTCCTTGCAAAATCAATACAGCACTAACAGCATAAAAAGCAGCATAATATAATCTATTAGTACAAAAATCATAATTTTCAAGTTTGAATTCATAGTGGGCCGTTTTTAAACTTCTTCTTGATTTTTCTAACCAATATTTAGCTAATTCTTCTCTATTATAGTCCATCAAAATTCGACTCCATCATCTGCAATTTCCCCTTTTATTGGTAGTATAGAGTAACGACCACTTTCCCAACCAGTCTTATCAATTATTAATACACTTAGGTTAGTATCATATTGAAGATTTATATCAGTAACAATAGAATATATCTCATGCTTTTTTCTATGGCTTAGCCTTTTTTTAGTCAAAACTAAAACATCCAAATCAGAACCAACTTCTGCTTCACCCCGAGCAACCGAACCAAATATTATTGTTTCTATCACTGGATAACTACTATATAAATTTTGCTTCAACTCAGACAAAGCCTTCCGCTGATTACCCAATAACTCTAAATCCTCTAACCCCATTATAACTACCTCCTCTTACCTCTATTTTACCCTATCTAATCTATTCAATCAACCAATCTACTATCAATCACTAGTTATTTATTATCTTCTATTTTTTGAATTTGCCCTTTAACTATTAATTATTCAATGCTTTTTACTATTTCAGGGTGAACAAAATGTTCACCCCTACTTTATTTATTTTCTCTTTTTTTAATTCGTGTTTATTAATTATTTTAATCTTTTATTGATTCAATTTTTTTAATTACTCTTTATTCAATCTTTTAATTTATGGTTTAAGCTTTTGAACCTAACTATTAATTAGCAAATATTTTATTAGTGTTCATTTGTGCCTATTCGTGGTTCCAGATTTTGCAATCTTGACCTTTAATTATTCAATATTCAGTATTAAATATTAAATGTTAATACTTCAGCTCTAACCCAAAATTAACCTCACGCTTGACCTGATCGACCCCTACTTGGGCACTAAAACAGTCAAACTCCCTAATTAAAGAATACTGCAATCTAGACAGTTCTCCTTCTTTCAGATCATAACCAGCATCTATCTCTACATCAGAGTAAGGATAAACCCGCTCATTAGTCTGGAAACGATAACTTCCTTCTACATGACTTGTATAATCCACCTCATCACCAGATAATGGCGTACTCCCTGAATACTCCTGATAACGATAACCCAAGTTCAACTGATGGTAGTCATTGATTTCATAACCAACACCGGTGCGATAGCCATAGCTATTATATTCTTTCTCTTCTCGACCTTTCTCTTCATCTCCTTCATAAGTTCTCCGTGCTCCCTGTACTTGCCAATCAAAGTCGAGACTATCAGTCACCTGATGTTGACCTCTCCAACTTCCACTCAGATAATCTCTGCGACCAATATGTTCATCAGTCAACCGATCAAATTCAAATGGACTCTCTCCTATCTCATCATAATAACGATAATCAATATTTAAGTCCGTTGGCCCTAATCTCTGGTTGGCCCCTAGGTTAAAAGCATAATTACGGTAATTATCTTCATTGCTATAATA
Source organism: Natroniella sp. ANB-PHB2 (assembly GCF_046097105.1). Classification (GTDB taxonomy): domain Bacteria; phylum Bacillota; class Halanaerobiia; order Halobacteroidales; family Halobacteroidaceae; genus Natroniella. The sequence continues at coordinate 2,087,271 of NZ_CP175562.1, forward strand.
ACTATCCTCTACTCGACCAGCCCAATAAAGCTCTGTTGAATCACTAATCTTCTTACCACGATTTTCAAACTCTAAGCTAAGCTGCTCACGTCTTGCTTCAACCTCACCTTCTTCAATCTCTCCTACTTTAACTCCAGCAGATAGTAAGTTACCATCTCCTAGATCACGATTATTAATTCCTAAAGAAAGTTCAGGGCGACGATTAACATCCAGATTACGATTAGCTTCTAGCTGCCAGTAGTAATCATCCCAGCTATTACCATAAGTAATCGCCTCCTCCATAGCCTCATCATCATGAGCTTGTTTTAGATTTAAATTTAATTGATTACCTAACAGCTCAGTCTGTAAATTCCAACGACCTAACCACTTTCGCTCTCGATAATCACTTTCATCATCATCACGTTCTATATAATACCTTCCCTCAAAGTCACTAGCTGTACTTTCTCCAAATTTATTCTCTAAATTAAGATAAGCCTCTAAACCATAATCCTGATGATAATAAAGTCGTGGATCGATCTTTAAGCTATCACTAGGTTGATACAGATAATCTAAATCAATCCGACTGGTTTCATTGGTAGTAGCAGTCGCTGAGATATCACCACCAAATCCCTGAGTGATAAAATGATAATAATCAACCCCAACATAGAGACCATCTGCTTCACTATAACCAACCTGTGGCTGAGGAATGGCATGCTTGTCTTCTTCACCCTCTTTTAAACTCTGCTTATACCTCGGTAATGGCATTATCCGACGTTCATTAATCCACAAATAAACCCCCTCAGCAATCAGCTTATCCTCAGGATAAACTGTAATCTTCTCTGCTGATAATCTGTAATGTGGTTCATCAGTATTTTCACAAGGAGTTAAAGAGGTCTCTTCTAAAATAATATCATCTTGTCTAAAGTTGACTGTCTCTCCAAAGAAAGTAACCTTCCCCTCTTGGGTCTCACTCTCAAAAATCTCCCCCTCTTCCTTGCGATAGTCATACTCTAAAGCAACCCCTGTCATCTCTCGTTCCTCATTCTTAAGTATAATATTACCTTTAGCCTTAATTATCTCTGTATTCAAATCAATCTGGATCTGATCTGCTCTAATTGAATCGGGCTCCATTTCGATAATTACATTCCCTGCTGCTTTGATAATCCCTTTTTCTTCATCAAAAATAATATGATTATCTGCTTGAATTGTAAAAGGAGCATCCTCTGCTGCATAGCTTGGCTGTATAATTGTAAATAATGCCACTATTATTAATATTATTGTCCTCTTCATTAACTTCCACCTCTTCCTAACTGAGCAAAATCAGTCCATCTCAACTTAATCAATTCTTGATTCAAGCCTTAACTCCTTTAAGTAATTCCTGGTTAAACAGGCCAATTTAAAATTTATAGCTTATAATTAGTAATTTTATTGATATAATGTGTAACTTTTCGTTCGTAAAAGAATGTGTTTTTGTAGGGGCGACTCTCCGTATTCGCCCGTAATTTAACATGGGCAGGCACAGAGACCTGCCCCTACAAATATCATTTCTACCCGCCAAATCAAAAGTGCCACATTATTGTAATAAATCTTCACTTCAAACCTCTCAAAGAATTGCTTAAATTAACGCATATAATTACAATATGCTCCTGCTCTAGAGTAGTCATATTATTCCATAATTTCCTTAAAACTATGATTAATAAAAAAACAGCCAGATTAAGGCTGCTTATAAAAAATACTAACTAACTCTTAAAATCTATAATTATAATTAAAGTTTAAATCATTACTAAAATAGCTTCTTGTTGGATAATAAGTAGAGTTAAATACAGTAACTAGATTTTGATTTTTACTAATAGCTCGGTCTAACCGAAATCTTTGGTTTATTTCATGGTTAGTGCTATCTTGATTACTGACAGAAAGATCATAACCTAAATTATAATCTATTCTATCAAATAACTCCCGCTCATATTTAGCATTAAAGCTCAAAGTATGGTATTTTAAATCAGTATCATCCATTTGGAAATCATATCGACTACGCAGATCAACAGAAGCAACTTCTAAATTACTGAGTCCTAAGTATAGATTGTACTCGTCATTTTTATCTTGCAACTTATTTTTGGTAACTTCTAACCCAGTCTGATAATCAACACTGGAACGTTCATTATTAATCTCAAAGATATAGTTTTCTCTATTTCTGGCCCACTCATTATCATCATAACGTAACGATAATCTCTGCCTCAAATCAAAGCGATAGAGAGTATCTCCATAATAGTTAAATCTAACATTATTATTAATTGATCTCCGCCGATCTGTACTTCTATAAGAGTTACCATAATCTAATAATAATCTATCAGATAACTGCTTGTACATTCTGAATGAAGTATGTTTCATCTCAGAGCTAGAACCACCACTTACTTTCTCAAAGTTAGAATCTCTATAAAAGCCTGTTATATTGTAATTAACATCTCTAAACTGATCAGCATAACGAGTTCTAATAGCCGAACCATAAATTGACTCTTCAGGATTCCCTCTCAAGCCAAGTGAATAATTCAACTCACCGGTATTTACTTTTTGAATATCAGCATAACTGAAATAATGGCTATCACCAACATCATTATTTTGACGATATTGATATGAACTTTCCCGATCACCACTTTGATATTTAACCCCTGCTCGGTCACCAACTAAAGGGTTATCACTACCTTCAGTATCTCCATACCAAACCTTAAGGTTGCCAGACTCTAAGTAACCTCCTAACATAGAGCCTCCTGGCATAAGGGATCCACTGGGAATAGAAATATCACCATACTCAATTATCTTATTACTATACGTTAGTTTCAAGTTATAATTTAAGGTTCTTAAATCCTCTTCATCAAGGTTAAAATACCAGTTTGGAGTTATACTCCAAGTATCTGGATTGACTATTATCAAACCATCTTCTTTACGATACTTGCCATAGTTGGCTTGAAACTCCTTTAAAAAGTTGGCCCTAGTCTGTAAAGAAAAATCATCTGTCTCAATTGTATAGTTAAGACGAAATAAATGATTGAAATTACTCATGTTACTACCTAGACTTCCTCGCAAACTATAACTACTATTATTTTCTATTTCAATTGCTTCTACATTCAAATTAAAAGCTAACACCAGAAAAACTATAACTAAAATTATAGAAAGCTTTTTAATATTAAGCTCCATCTTAAACCACCTTTATTAATTATCATCTAAAATCATCGGGGTAGTCCATATCAAGGCTGTATTTATCAATATAATGATCAATATCCTTATCAATACTGACAGCACCAAGCTCCCTAAAGTTTATAGTTATTTGATTAATCCACCACCTTGATGAATGGCGCCTCAACTCAAAAAATATAGTTCCATTATCCGTTAATAGCTCAGGGGTCGAAGAGTCATCATAAACATCTTCAATAGTCTCTTTTACCTTAAATTCAACTCTGAAGGGGATTACAGTATTTCTAATATTATCCTCTTGAAATCTAAAATCACCGAATTCAAATTCAAGTTTATAACTATCTCTATATTTTAAACCATCTTCTTCTGTAAAAATATGATTTTCAAGCTCCTCCTCTAACCTCATATAATCTTTACTATATCTAGCTCCCATAATCGGATCAATTATTAATATTGTACCATCTTGCTCTGGGTCTAGAAGGTTAATTAAATCATCAAAATTATACTCAGAATCCTCATCGTATTCATATGTATTGAGGGCGAAAAATTGGCTTGCTATTCGCACCCCATCCCCTTTAGCAGCGATTACATCATCTTCATCCATGTGCAAGTCAGTATTATCAAATACCAGACAACCCGAAAGAAAGGTTATCATCAATATTGGAGTTATTATTTTATACCATTTAGCAATCATCTGTATCCCCCTCCCCTGATTTAATCATTATCTTCAGTAGGTCTAATTAATAGCCTTCCAAAACCAAAGCCGTCCCGATAATTTTCAGCTACAAAGCTTATGCTTCTTTCAGCAATCTCTCCTTCTTCCGTTCTAACTGCTACTCTAATTTCATTTCGACCGGTAGCAAAAGGCCTTCTAGAGAAAAGAATAATTCTATGCGTATCATTAAAGGTCATTACATCAAAACCATTAGGATCTATATCACCATCTGCATAAGGACCTTCATAATATTGGTGGTCATCTATTGCTCTATAAATCTTACCTTCTCTATCCCAAATTTTGACTTCTTCTTCTCCCTCTTGCGGGCCAACAATCAAAGCGTCATTAATATAAATCCGTAGTGAATTCCCAGGTTCAAAGTTGCTATCAGGATCTAAGTTAATCTCCATAGCCGAAGATTCATTAGTGTTCAGCGTCTGACCACTTCTAATGCTAAAGTCTATATCTGCTTCAACCGTATCTATCCTAAAGAGATTAGGAATTCTACCATTCATCTCTTCCATATCAGCCTCAGTAGTAAATTCATTAGAATCACTTATCCGATCAACCTCTTCAATCCCACCTAACTGATTGCCAAACTCATCTCTGATAGATAATTGGATATCATACGCACCTGCTCGTCCTTCTCCTAATGATAAACTAGGACTAAAATAGATGGTATGTATACTGTTATCATCAACTGTATGGTCAATTATTCCAGCCCTTACTCTAACTCCAACCTCATCATCCTCCTCTGAACGAGAAATTCGCTGAAGGAAATAAATATTAACGTCACTGGTATCTATATTAGAACTATTTCTAACTTGCAGCTTGAATATAGGATCTGGAGTCCGGACTTGATATAAATCATCTATACCGCTAGGTTCATCCCCCGCTGTATTCTTTCTAGTACCACCATCTTTTTCTAACTCACGATAGTCAGCATTTTCTCTACCAAATTGATCAAGTGGTACATATTTGATACTACCAGTCTGATACACAGGAATAGTTGCATCAACCTCAATACTATCCTCTATCCACTCCTCCCAAGCTCTCTTCTCTTCATCTTCTCTAGGACTAGGATCAATATTAATTACTGTACCTTCTATATTCCAATTCTCATCTATTGAGTGGATTTCTCCATCTTCCAGCTGTTCTAATTCTTCTTTAATCTCTTCCCATTCTTCTTCACCATCACCATTTAAATACTTTATCCTTTCTTCATCAGCTAAGATAAAGATTTGATAATCTCCTGCCTTAGCTTCATCTCCATCCTTCCATTCAGCTGGAAAGTTATCAGTTTCTAGAAGATTATTCTCAATCTCATTTCTACTATAATCTAGATCAAATTCACCAAAGATCAGCCAGTCATTATTTTCATTGTCGTCTTCACCTGTATATTTAATTCCATAAATTACATCTTTAGCACCAGAAACTTCAAAGTATAAATTCAGCTCATCAGCACCTACAATAGTCCCCTCGCCTATTACTTCATCATTCAATCGCGGAGTATGAATTCGCGGCTTTGATTGATCTATCTCAATTTCAAAAACTTTACGACCAGTATTTCCAGCCATATCCTCCACTTCTACAAAGACAAAATAATTTCCCTCATCCAAACTCTTTCCCCAAGGAGTAAAGACTGCCTCCTGTTGGTCATTTCTTACACCATCTTCAATTCGATCATCTAAATCTATTGTTTGCATATAACCTGCATCAGCACGACTGAAGATGTTATCAGTTTCATCAAAATCATTTCCTTTAATAACCTCTAAATCATCATTATTCAACTGATCTTTTCTGATATATCTTATATTAGTATTTTCATAATAATCCATTGGAGTATCACTGGCAATTCCAGAACCTTCTTCATCATCTATCTTAATTCTAATCTCAGGATTCCGGCTTTCATAACGAAATGCACTACCATCAAATTCGTCTTCTTCTCTTCCCTCATCATCTAATGGTATAACTGTTGGATCATTCGTATCAAAGACAAAATAATACCTTGCACTAGTATGTTCATCTAAGTTTGTACCAAACCCATCTGCAACAACCCCCACAAATGCTCTACTCATATCATTCATAGCTCCAAACTCTTCACCTGTTGTACCCACTTCAGCACCTTCACTATCTACTGGATCTAAGCTATCATGATAATCTTCATAACCTGTAAAACCATCAATATCACTTGAAGGGTCAAACTCACCAGTAAGACCTGCAATAATTGAAATAGTCAGAGATTCACTTGTTGAAGGAGTGGTAAAGAAGCCATCATCTATATTTTCATCATCAAAAGGTAAATTATTAACCCTGACTAATCCAGTTGCAATCCCACCACCTGATCTAATTTCTGTATTAATCTCCCATGGAGCCTCGCCTTCTGGATCTCTATTAAGGTAATAAACTTGTCCAGAAACAAGATTTAAAATTTCATCTTCATCACTTTCAACTGGCCTTATTAATTCAGATTGAATTACTGGGTTAGTATAAAGAGCTTCAATAATAAAGTTGAAAAAATTATCTTCTTCAAAAGTTATCGTATGAACTGCATTACCAAACAAATCTCCATCTATTACAAATTCAACTTCTACTCTTATTAACTCACCTTCTCCATTAGAAATAAAGTTAACTTCTTTCTCACTTAACGTTGTACCTTCAATATTAAATTCCTCTTTTAACCATTCTCTTGCTTCATTTTTATCAGCATCAGATACATCAATTCCATCTTCTAACTCAAAAGCTAAGCCCATTCTTTGTTCTTCTCCCATTCGCCAATTATAGGCATTATCACTATCACTATACTCAGTTAAGTTATCCCCTAATTTAATTCCAATATCATCATCAATTTCATCGTGATAACTAACCTTACCAACCAATTCTTCAATTTCACTTATTATTTCATTATCTGTTTCTGCTCCTAAAACGAATGGACTAAAACTAAAAACAACTCCAATAATAAGCATAAAATAAAGCAACCATCTATTTTTATAGTTATTCATACATCTCACCGCCTTACAAATGATTTTTAGTCTAAGTTGGATTTGTTACCAACAAAACTAAATTTTATTTTCCTTCCTCATTATAAATGATATCTTTCTTTGCTCTTACTGGCTACAAAAATTTGCATAATTTTATTTATTATACTTCGTTCCTATTTCCCAACTTATTTAATATATTCTAGAATCAACTCCTGATTCCTTTATTCAACTAACAACTTTCAACAAAATATATTTTTGTCTTTGTCTCCAGCTATTATCGTTACCTAAAATTTATGGGTTTGAACTCTATTATTCAATATTCAACGCAATTCAATGTAAATAAAAAAGCACTGCCAACCAACAGATTGACAGTGCTTTAAAGCAGACCTTAATTCAATTGATAATAGATCTTCAACTGATCATCTTCAGTATAACCAAAATCAATTACTTTAACTTCCTCTTCTTCAATCTCTTCTGCTAGATTGAGATAGACCAACTCTTCCATAATCTCAGTTAACGTCTCAAATTTCTGTTGGCCGGCTAATTGGATCAGCTCAGACTCAGCTACTTCTAATGTATCAGTTCCTGCTAAAGCCATTGGCATCTGCAACATTAAGAGCATAACTATTAAAAATGTTATTGTTATTTTTTTCAAACTCATCAACCTCCTAGTTAGAAATTTCTACATTTCCACAATCATCTCCTACTTTAACTCCCACTTTCTTGGATTTTTAATAATATATTTTCGCGTTTGATTCAGCTCATCTTCATTTCTAATAACTCGATCATAAAATGAACGTTGCCATAATTTCTTGTTAAACGGTTGCCAGTTATCTTCTCGCACTTTACGAATATATTCATTTGTTGTCATTGTTTTAAACCACTGCATTACCTTAGATTAAATTTTTCCTCTAATTTAACCCACCATTTTTCAAGCATTTGCCCTGCTTCATTCAAGCTAGATTCATTATTAATTATTTTCCCAAATAATGCTTCTTTATTTCTTGTACATATCGTTACAAAATAATATCCATTTTGAGAGTAATCATATTCCTCTAACCTCAATCTTTTTCTTTGAAAATTATTTATTTCGTTCATAATCTAACCCCCTAAACCTTATCCTTCCATTAAGAGTTTAGATTATGCTTTTTAAACTTCTTTATACTGGGGTCGACACATGGGTCGACCCCTACTTTTATATAATCAATATAAATATCTAACTCTAAATTGAAGCTGATTTGATTTTTGGTGAAAATTTTAATTTGTAAAATAATATACCTTATAGGGGCGAACCCATGTGTTCGCCCTCTGTGAGTTTTACAAAGAGTCCGAAAGGACTCGTAGGGTTACCCTTGTTTTAGAAGAATGATTACTTAAGGTACACAGAATTGTAATTAAACTTCATCTTAAAATCCAACAATTATTTATAGCTATGCAACTCTAGAATAAAATTTGAGTTTTTTACTAGTCACTGTCATCCAACTTATCGTTAATATATCTTCCAGTTTAAAGTTGGATGACTATTATAGTAAGAAAAAAAGTCCTTGGAAAGAATCCAAGGACTTTAATCTGTCTATCAAGTTTCAATTAAAAGTTAACGCTTACTCCACCAGTAATACTCTGTGCGTCAAAGCTAGTATCAGCTTCAGCACCTGTGAAGTCAATAGTTTCGTAATTGATTGATGCAGTAGCATCATTACTTACTTTATATTCTGCTCCTAATTGAGAAGCTACTTTTGTACCTGCTAAGTCAACTCGAGCTTCTTTGTCAGCCCAAGCATAACTTCCAGTTAAAGTTACTCTATCATTTGCTTCATAAGTTGCATCTACACCAGCTTCAGTATTAAGAGCTTGGTTGTTATCGATATCATAGATAGCAGCTACTCCAGCATATGGTGCAAAGTCAACGCCAGAGAATTTAAACTCTGGTGCATAAGCTACACTCATCACTTTATCAGCTACATCTTCATCTCCAGTATTATCGAAGTCATAGAATGCAACAACAGAGATGTCATTTAAATCTTTGTTAGCTTCAACATATCTTACTTCATCTTGAGAGTCTAATCCATACTCATAGTTACCAAATACATCTACATTAAAGAAAGCATATGGGTTCTCTTCAGTAACTTCTGCCATTACAATAGTATCTTGACCTGCTACATCGTAATCTTCATATCTAGCTCCTAACTCAAACTTATCTAAGTCAGTAAACAATCCTAAGTCATATCCTTGTTCATTTGCTACAAAGTCATCATCAGCTTGAATAGCTACAAAATCATTAGTATGCTTGTAGTTACCTTCAACTCTGAACATTCCTAGTTCTTGTTCAGCTCCTAATCTAGCTAACTTACTATCTAACTTAGAATCATTAGTAGCAAGCTCACCAGTGAAGTCAACACCTACTAAGTTAAATGCAGTATCTAACCCTGCAACTGTAGTTCTTTCTTCTGCGTCTTCAATACCTGCAAATACGTTCAATGGTAAATCGAATAAATTATCTTGTCTTAAAGCAATATTTCTTTCATCTTCATCTTGTCCTACTGCAACTGTAGAATTATTTGCTTTGAAGATAATACCGTGGATATTGTCTTCATCATCATATAAATAATCTTTCCAGTCTAAATCTTGATCTTCACCAATAGTTGCTAAGAAATCTTCAGTCACAACTTGACCAGAGATAGTATCTAATTCGAAGTTAGAAATATCCTCATCAGATTGACCAAAATAATTTCCAACTACTCCTAAATCAAGGTCAGCACTTACACCATCTTTATCAACATTTACATTAAAGTCAGCATACTGTCTAAAGAAGTCCTCAGCTGTAAAGTCATCATCTTCGCTAAATGGATTTTCATATGCATACTCTTCTCCATCTTCATCTACTAAGTCACTATTTACCTTAACATTTGTATATTCTACTCCAGTCTCACCAGAGATAGTTACTACTTCTACATCAGCTAATCGACTATCAATTGCAGCTAACTCTTGGTCAAACTCAGTAGCTAATTGATTTATTGCCTCTACAACTTCTGCTTCTAACTCATTGCTATCAGCTTCAACTTCATCTAACATTCTAGCTGTTAAAACTGCAACTTGGTATCGAGTTAATTCTTCTTCACCTCGATAAGTTCCATCTTCATATCCTTCAAGAATTCCTGCTTCTGCTACTTGATTCAATGCGTCATATGCCCAGTGATGTCCTTGTACGTCTGCGAACGGATTAGCAAGTGCTGGTACAGTCAATGTTACTAGCATTGCTAATGTCAATAATGCTGTTATTGTTTTTTTCATTTCTTATTTCCCCCTAGATTTTTAAGTTTAATTGATTTGATTTATCTAGGTATTTTAGCTATAACGTACATAATCTAGAGGAGCTTCCAGTTTGAGTTGCCTTGTTTCCTCAATCTTTCCTACTCCTTGTAACTATGCCTTGTCCAGCTAAAATACCTGTTCTAAGTATCTGTCAATCCTGCTTCACAGTCTGTGGGGGACACCTCCTTTCTCGACCAAGATCAAAGCTGGGATCAAGATACTTGAACACTGCTTTAACAACTAGCAGTTAGCTATCAGCTGTCAGCCTCAGCTAACCATTCAAACAAATAATTTATCTATATTAATTTCAGTAATTAACTAATTTAAGTTTGGGCTAAGTTTGAGGTTAAGGTTAAATCAATCATCAAAAACATAAAGGGGTAGATTTTACTTAAACTTAAACTCAGACTTAACCTAAAATGACCTAGGGTCATTTCCTTTCGACAAAATTCGACATTACAGGCAAAAAAATATATGTAGCCTTATCTTGTCTAAGCTCAAGACTGGCTTCGAACTTTTAAAGACTCAAATTCAGACTTAAACTTAAACTCAAACTCAATTTTCTTACACTCTAACATAAGTATTAAACGTATCCTTTTAAAATCCTGTTGGTAGTTAGTGGTAACTAGTGATTTGTGATTAGCGACTAGTAAAACCAACCCACAACTTTTTTTCAAGTTTTTGCTCTTACTCTGTTATTTAACGTTTCTTTCTAAAGTCCTCTTGGTGAATATTAGAGATTTGTTGTTAGGCTATTGATTCTAGATTAATTATTGTATCTTTTGATCTTAATTTGTACATTGTAAATTGTTTTTCACTCTTCAGTATTAAACATTCACCATTCAATCTATTATTCCTTTTGGCAAATATATGTAACGCTTTATTCAATTATTTATTACTATATCTATTGGCCCTTTTCTTTCGATTTCCTTTTAGTAATTATTAGTGAGTTTTAATTACGAACTGTTCATTATTAAGTATTATATGTTTTTCCTCTGTTTCCTTCTGGTAAATCTTAACTAAATTATTAGTAAACTATTGATTCTAACTTAATCATTGATTTTATTTTTGGCTCTTTAATTGTAAATTACTTTTAACTATCAATTGTTTTTCAATGTTCAATGTTCAATATTAATCATTAAGTATTAAATGCTTAATTCCTCTTGGTAGTTATTGGGGAATTAGTGAGTAAAGAATTTCATGATTTTAATTTTTAGCTTTTATATATTGATAATTTAACATTCTCACTATATAAAAAGGGATAAGCATAGCTGCCTATCCCAAAATTCAAATATTATACTTTACCAAGCATATCCAATATTAAGCCGCAACGTTGGACTAAAACCGCTTACTGTTTCACCATCTAACTCTACATTACTAATAGAATAGACAGCTCCCAAATTCAAGTCAATAGCAAAGCCATCTCCCATAATCCACTGTCGCCCTGCTACTCCACCAACTCTAAAAGATAAGCCACTTTCTTTCTCGAAAGAATCTTCTATACTAGAAGATGATAAACCAGCAACTGGCCCATAATACAATCCATTTAATGCTTGATCAGCATACATTCGATAACTACCATCAACACCAAATCCACTCCATTTTAAATCTCCAATCTCATAGGAATAAAAACTACCTCCTACTTGATAAGAAGTACTGAAATGTAATGGCTGTTCATAACTTGCATTAAACAGACCAAAAAGAACTCCCAATGGATTAGCAGTAACTACACTTGAATAAGTAATTTCTTCAACTTCTTCAGCAAAGACAGCTGCAGAAGAAAGAACTATTGTTAATACTAAGATCAAACTGACTGTGATAAACTTGTTACTTCTCATTAAAAACCCCTCCATTTTTAAAATTTAATAATATATCTAATTATAGTATATTATTGCTATAAAATCAATATAATCCAACTAAGACATCTGAAAAAGCCAACCTTTAAAGGTTGGCCCTATAGCTGGCTAATTAAAATTGATATCTTAAACCAGTAGTAATCGCCATATCAAAGAGACTATAACTTTCTTCTTCTACTCCATTTCTCTCTCTTTCTATACTTGAAGGAGTCAAAGAAATATCGCTAATTAAAATCAGCCCATCTTCTAGTGGCTTTTCAACTCCTGCTGCAAATGTATTAACCAGTTTAGTAATCTCTTCTTCATAATTCTTTTCTACTTCACTAGCTGTTCTTTCGAAAGTATAGGCTCCATAAACCTTAACTTCATTCTCAAGGGTTCTAGTCAGTTTAGCATGTAAGCCTAAATCAGTTCTACTTTTTTCTGTACCAGTACTTTCATTTTCATAGCCTCCACGACCAAACTTTGCTTCTCCTTCTAAGATTAAATCATCAGCCACTTCAAACTCACCTAGAGCATTTAATATAAGGCTTTCTTCTGCTATAAAATAGTCTGTGCCATATACCGATATAAGCTCTCTTTCACCACTTCTTTCCTCTTCCCGATAAATATCTAATAACATTCCCACTGTCAAGGAGATATCATCTTCCTCATAGTCAACTTCCCCTTTAAACTGAATCTCTCTTTTTGAATCATCAGCACCACCTACTCCATTCATATCTGATGTAGAATAACCTGTTGTCCAGAAAGATCCACTTAAAGCCATTTCCTCAGACATCTGATAATCTAACTCAATTCCTGGTTCTCCACGACCAACTTCAAACTCATCACCAACTGTAAAATCAGCTTCGAAAGGCTTAAAATTCAAAGCAAATTCATCAGTAAAATTATACTTTATATATGTATCTCCATCATAAGAACCACTTGGAGTACCTATACCCACTCCAACATTACCTACTTCCTTAGCAATAGCTAATCTACTCCAACCTATATTATCAAATTCTACCTTCCATTCTACACCATTAAATGCTTGTCCAGTAAATTTAGCTTCTAAGTCAACATATCCCTCACCAATATTTAAAAACCTATTTGTTACTTGAGTTCCATCCCAATCATCCTCCTCTACACTACTGCGAGCAAAAGGAGTGATCACAAACTCAATCTCTCCATCAGTAATCTCTATTGCTGTTCCTTCTTCCTCTGCCAAAACTGTCCCACCAATTAACATCAGACTTAATAATAAAACTATTAAAACAATCGATAATTTTTTCATACCCCAACCTCCTATTAGTCTTTTATATGAAATTATTATGAATATTATATCAAGATATGTATAAGTTATCAAGTAAACCAATATTTACATATTAGCTAATTCTATCCTTCATCATTAACCACTAATAAATTCCTGGCATTAATACAAAAAACCCCCAGGGCGTTGGCCCTAGAGGTTTTATTATACTAATTAAACTATAATTAGAAGTTGTAAGTAACTCCTACAGTAACTTCAAAGTCTCCCTCATCAAATAGATCTCCTAACTCATCTAACTCACTACTTAACTCATAACTAGTATTAGCAAATAAATCTAAGTCTGAAGTTAATTCTTCTTCATACTCAGCATTTGGCTTAACTGTTACTGTATTTGTAAATTCTTCAGCATCTTCTCTTTCAGTTACAATGCTATTATCTACTCCTGCAGTAAGTCCTGGTGCAATTTCTACATTATAATTAGCATATGACTTAGCTGCTATATCTATATTGTCAAAACCAACTAAATCATTAATAATAATCATTTCATTATCATCATCTAAATCACCAGCAACACCTAAAGTAAGGTTATCAATTGCAGTATACTCTACCTTAGGAGCGATAACCAATACAGTTTCAAATTCTTCTTCTTCAGCAGATGCAAAGTCTCTCGTAGTTTCAATATGGTTATCTACAGTTAAAGTTAGCTCTTCTTCAGAAAAGTCAAAATTAGCAAAAGGCTTAACTACTAACTCTTGTTTCTCATTATCATCTAAAGTTTCAAAAGTAAATTCATTGTTTACACCAGCAGTAACACCTTCAGCAACTACTACCTCATAGTTAGCATAAGGATTAACAGTTAACTTGTTTGCTAATGTATCAAAATCAAAGTCAGTAACCGTAGTTGCTACATCATTATTTACACCTACAGTAAATCCTGGTGCAACTACCTCTTCGTAGTTAACGAATGGATTAATAGTTAAAACACTTACAAATTCAGCACCTTCTCTTAATACTTCATCATCGTCATCATTCTCTTCTACATTCTTTACATTTAAATCATTGTTAGCGCCAAATGTAACTGCTTCTAACTCATCTTCATAATTAGCGAAAAGTTCAAGTCCTACTCTAGTATCATCTTCTGTTCCTAGCTTAGCAAACATATAGTCATCTTCTAAAGCACCTTCAAATCCAGCAGTTAAATTAGCAACTTCAGTATATTCTAAAGTTGAACCCAACTTAAATGTATTATCAGCAGCATCATTTGCTAAGAAAGTTAACCCAAGACTAAGAGCGTCTTCATCAACTAAAGTAGCCTCTCCGTCAGCATAAGTGAAAGATACATTATCACCATCAAAATCAACCTTTGAAGTTACTTCTCCCTCTACAGCTAAAGCTGGAACAGCTAACCCTATAACTAACGCAAGTGTTAGTAAAATTGAAATCTTTTTCATTATAATCCCCCTTAACAATTTTATCCTTATAAAATTGTATTTAATTTTTTATAAAATTAAACTGAATAAGCTTATATATCAAGCTTACCGGTTTACGGGGTCTCACCTCCTTCCCACCGCTTGTTAAAAGATATCTTTCATCTACAGTAACTAGTTTCTATACTAATGTCCATTTTCCTGCTTAAAATTTAAATTTTTTAAAAAAATCTAAATAAAATATTAATTAGAAAATTTAATATCTATTATAACAAATTTAAGTTGATTGGTAATAATTATAAAGCTTGACAACTAATCTTATCAACTGAGTTTGGAACTTAAAGATTGGTCATTTCCTAAGACTCTGTAAATAATGATTATAACTTTATTAGATTATTATGTTAATCTATATATAATATTACTTTTGATAATGAAAATTCTGAATTATGTAAATATATGCTCTCTTGCTAAGATTACTATATAAATCAATAAAGTTCAAATTCAGCCTTCTTGGTTTAAAGATTTTGCTTTTAAGCTGACAGCTGATAACTGACAGTTGATAGCTATTGCTTAACCTACTTCTTCTCCCACCTGCTGAATCTCCTCTACCTCCTCATGGCTCAACAACCCTAAAAAGTCTAATAGGATAATCAAACGTTGATCTCGCTTGACGACTCCTTGCAATAAATCAGCCTGAATTCCTTCAATCCTCTTAGGAGGAGGAGCAATCTCATCTCCTTCAACCCGTAAGACCTCAGAAGCAGTATCAACAATAAATCCTACCTTAGCTTTAGCCAACTCTACTACTATAATCCTTGTATCAGAGTCAACTTCAGATTCTAGACCAAACTTTTTTCGCAAATCGACTATCGTTATAATCTCTCCCCGCAGATTAATGATTCCTGCAATAAACTCTGAACTCTGTGGCACCGGTCTAATCTCTTCCGGTCGAATGATCTCCTTGACATTATTGATATCTATTCCAAACTCTTCTTGATTCAACTCAAAAATAACCATCTGTTTCGTAACAGCCATAAGATCCCCCCAGACTTATATGGATTATTTAATATTTAATACTTAATATTTAACACCTAATAGTGGATAGTTGAAACCACAAACAGCTAGAATTCATTTGATACTTAATAACCAGATCAATTCATCAATAAGAATAATCAACTATTATTTATAAGATTCATTAATCGGTATTTTTGATTACTCAATGCTTTGTTTATTCAATGTTCTTCATTATCCATTATCCATTATCCATTATTCATTATTCAATATTCAATGCCTTTACTCTTCAATGCTCTTTACTAATTATAACATAATCAACCACTTTGGACAACTTATGTTAGCAATTAATTTATTCGATTATTCTGACTTTTATAGGTATAATGATGATTTAGTCTTTATTTCACAAAGATATGTTTTTTTATTATAACAAGAGTTTTTGAGTGGGGTGATTTAGTGCAGGGGAGAAACTTACTTCTTAAAGTACCTAGTAGCCAAGATAATCGCTACATAGCCATCTACCGGCTCAGGAGGGGTCTGTAAGGAAAGAGGAAGAAATTTTCTCCAACCTAATGGAGGGTTTTTGGCCCAATATAAGTCACGTGCTTCTAACGTAGAATTTGTTTCATCAACCAAACTATACTCAATTAGACCATCGATCTCTTTTTGAACTACCTCGCTTGCTGTTCCATCTCCTAAAACGACCTGCTCTATTTGATAATCATCTTTTAATTTTCTAATCTGCTTGCCAATATCTACAGTAGAGATTACACCTTGATATTCAACACTCAATTCAGAATCGACTACCGCAACCCCACATTTATAACGACCTGGATCAATAGCTATTATCATTTTGATCACCTTTTAACCTTTAATTCTATGTTGTCGATCAGTTGATCACTACGCCAAATATCTTCAGTAGCAGTCAACTTAATTCTTTCTACATCTTCTGTCAACAATTCTTCTAATACTGGATAGAGGTGAATTAAGCTCAAGCTTCCAATCTCACCTTTATCATCAGGTAAAACTCCATCGCGAACTACTTTTTGATTCAACTTAAATAAGAATTGATTCAACTCAACTTCCAAGTCAGCTAAATTATCAACCCGGGCCAACTGATACTCAAAGATAAGCTGATCGGCTTGGTAAACCTGATAATCCTGATATAATTCAAAGTCAAGTAATAGATCCTCATCTTTAAAAGTATTTTGAGCTGCTACCAGACGGACAACACTGCGACCTTCCCGTTCAGCTAGTAACTCAACTAACTCCTCAAAATCCTGCTGTTTATATTTAACATCTTCTAAATTAGAGCCTTCTTCCAGTGAGCCCTTAGCAGTTTCAAGAGTTGTAAGTAAATCTTCTTCAATCGCTGCTTGCTCTCGATCAACCTGTAATGAACTATCAAAAATAACTTCACCCTTCTGATAAGCAATATCCCCTGTCAAAGAATGAAGGTATTTTCTACCAAAGAGGCTCAAGTTATGGGCCAAATTATCGACCTGCTGGGTTAGATCCTCTCGCTGTACAGCAAGCTTATCCACCTTAGTCTCTAACTCTTCTTTACTTGCTTTAACCTGTTGGTACTCCTTTTTAGTTGAGCTCAACTGCTCTTCTAGCTCTAACTTATCCTCTTCTAAGAGTGCTTTGTCCTCTTCTAAAGTCAACAGATCATCGATCTTAACCCCAATTTCAGCTTGTAATTTTCCCAATTCATCATCCTTAGTAGCTACCTGATGATCAAGTAAGTCGATTCGTTCCACTAACTGCTGCATATCAAATAAAGCTAACCGTACATTTTCTGAGGCAACCAATAGTAGGAGTAGAGAACTGACTGTGATCAGTACTCCAGTTAAGACGGTAATAATAATTGACGTATGCTTAGGTCTTAAACCTAACAGGGATAATCGCTTCTTTCCAACCTTCATCCCAATCTTATCGCCAATATAAGCTATTGCTCCACCCATGATTACTAGAACTATGACTAATCTGATTCCATACATATTGGCCCCCCTTAGCTTCAGTGTATAGTTTATAGTGTATAGTGTATAGTGTACAGTTAAAATCTTAAAATCAAAGTCTTAAAAGCCTAATATCTTATCATGAGAGAGGTTTTGCAGTGACATTTAGATTTTTTCGTTTAACTTCTTGACGAATTAAGAAATAAATAAAAGCTTGGTTTAGCTAATTTTCCATTTTAAAATTAGCTTGCTTTTATTTATTCGCAGATGAGTCTTAGAAGTTTAGAAAAAATCTTTCAGAATGAAAAAGCTCCCTCATGTCATACCGAAAAAAACAGATATCAATGCTTCTTAGCTAAAAGCCAAGCTCCAACTCCCGCAAAAACAATATTCTGCAACCAAGCCCCTAGCCACGGAGCAACCGTCCCTGCTTGCCCTAAAGCTGAACCCACTGTCATCAATACATAATAAATAAAAACAACAATAATACTCAAACCCAGTCCGATTGATGAACCAGAGCGATTAGGTTTTAAGCCTAAAGGTGCCCCTACAATAGCAAAGATAAAAGAAGCAAAAGGAACTGCATAGCGTTGATGATAGATAATTAAGAGTTCACTGACATCCCGTCCTTCTTCCTCCATTTGATCAATATGTGTCCGTAGCTCACCTAAAGTCATCTCATCAGGGTCGGTACCACTACGTGAGACATCACCAGGATCTCTACTTATTTTATCTTGCATATTCAACCGTTCAAACTCAGTCTGAGGAACTCGACCATCATTTTCAATTCGATAAATCTTACCATCAATAAACTGCCACTGCTCCTCTAGCCAAACAGCCTCTTTAGCTTGAATAATCGTAACTAGCTCTCCATCCTCAAAATCCTGCCAGCTGACCCCCTCTAAGGTCTGAGTTGCTCCATCAAATTTATCGGCTACCAGGACAAAATCCAGCCTGCCAGTACTAGAGTCAACCGGTGCTATCCGTAGATTCCTTTGAGTAGTTGGGCGCTGCTCTCCCCGTCTGATCTCCCAGACTAGATCCTCATAGACTTGAATACTGAGTGGAACTAAGCCATCACTTAACCAAACAGTCACACCACTGACTAAAAAAGCTACAATCAAAACTGGAATAATCAATTTGGTAAAGCTGATCCCACCTGCTTTTAAGGCTGTAATCTCACTATCACCAGATAAACGACCAAAAGCTAACAGAGTAGCTAATAACATAGACATCGGAAAGGTAAAAATGATAATTTGGGGCAGACTTAAAAAGAACAACTGGGTTACAGTCCACAAAGAAGCACCATAATCCATCATCAGCCCCGCCAATCTCCTTAAGACATCTGAACCGATAAAAATACTAGTAAAAGCAAATACACCAAAGAGAAAAGGCTGAATCAATTCGCTCAATATATAGCGATATATAATCTTCATCTAATTGCGCACCTCACATTACATTTTAAATTTCTCGCCTAAATAGAATTTCTTAGCTAACTCACTATTAGCTATTTCGTCAGAAGTGCCTGATAATAGTATCTCACCTTGGTGCATAATATAAGCCCGATCAGTAATAGCTAAAGTTTCTCGGACACTATGATCTGTAATCAGAACACCTAAGCCTCGCTCTTTTAAATGAGAAATAATCTCTTGAATATCACTAACAGCTATCGGATCAACCCCTGCAAAAGGTTCATCCAATAAGATATAGTCTGGATCGGCAGCCAAAGAACGGGCTATCTCTACCCGACGCCGTTCTCCTCCCGACAGCATATAACCTTTTTGGTCTCTGACATACTCAATATCAAACTCAGCCAACAACTGCTCCATAATCTCTTGATTATCCTCTGGACGATCGATCATCTCCAAAATAGCCATTATATTCTCTTCTACTGTCAACTTTCTGAAGACAGAAGCCTCTTGGGCCAAATAACCAATTCCCTTTCTGGCCCGCTTATGCATCGGTAATTTAGTAATGTTATTACCATTTAACTCAATCTTACCAGAATTAGGGCTTACTAATCCAACCACCATATAAAAGGTAGTCGTCTTTCCTGCTCCATTTGGCCCTAGAATTCCTACAATCTCACCTTGATCAACCTTAAAGTTGACCCCATCTACTACATTCTTGCCATCATAAGTTTTAATCAGATCAACTGCTCTAATCGGCATTAATTATCACCCCTCTGCCTACCAGGAAGAATTAATTTCGTCTCTCCTCTAGCCTCCATCTTTCTGGTTGTTAGATCAAATACAATCTCTTGAGCATTCATCTTCTGCTCGCCCCGCTCAGCTTTAACATTACCAGTTAGAACTACCTGCTCACGTTGGTGGTAAAATTCGAGTCGCTCTGCATAAGCTACAAAATCATCCTTTTGATCTTCAAGATAGACCTGATCGATAGCTGTAAATTGCTCAGCAGCTAGATCAAATTCAAATTGTCCTGCTGTAATCAATAATCCATCAGCTTCAACCCTAGGATCTCCTTCTAACCTTCCTTGTTGAGAGTGGTTATCATAGATTAAATAGTCACCAGCCATCCGCTGTTGTTGCTGCTTAAAGACTACCTCTCCTTCAGCTTCTAACTGCTCTAACTCTTGATTAGCCATTAGCTTTTGTGTCGTTAAGCTAACTTCCCCTTCTCTAAAACTGACATTGCCTTTAGCAGTTACTTCTCCTTCTAAATCATCGATAATTAATTCATCTGCTCTCAATTCTATCTCTGGCTGTTCTCCTGCTAATACCGCTGTAACCATTAAACAGAGTATAATTGTACTGATTACCCCAATTAAATACTTATTCATTCATTTCACCTACTTTTTGAGTAATTGCCTCTACCTCACCACTGAGCCTTAATCTTCTCAGATCTATTTGACTGACAAACTGCTCTCCAGTAATCTCCATACCTGATTGTTTAAGTAATACATTTCCTTGTCCAATCAATTCATTCCGTACCTGATTCCAATTTAAGCTATCAGCTTGTAATAACTTATCCTCATTCTCAATCGTAATTGGCCCAGTAAAAGAGAGATGGCCTGTTTTAGGATCAAAATCTCCTTTAGCTGCCCTTAATCTGGTCTGCTTAACCCCATCTTCTGAAATTTTAGCCTCAACCTCTTCTAAGACAACCTGCTCTGGCTCTATAAATTGTTTAATCGCTTTGGCCCCTAACTCCCATTTAGTAGCTTCATCATCACTATATAATGTGATCATAGCATCCTCTAATTCTACTTCAGCCACTCTCTCTTCTCTTCCATCATCTCGCACAGGCTCTGGTGTAATTCTGGTCTCTTCTTCAGCTGAATTATCGATTAATAAGACTGCTGCTCCAATTGCTATCGCAATTACCACTAGCAGAATCACTTTTTTATTCATTAATCAGCCTCCTCAGGCCTAGTCTTCCATCTTCGATGTAACCATAACCACTGCTTAGGATACTCTCTAACCTTTCTTTCTAAAGAAGAGGTCAACTGTTGTAGCTTAGCCTTTTGTTCCTGAGCAGTTGCATCTTTAGCAACTTTAAGTGGTGGCTCAATCATCAATCGATACTGATTTAACCCCTCTCGAACGAGATAAACAGGTAAAACTAAAGCACCAGTCTTTTGGGCCAACACAACTGGCCCTTTAGGTGTCGATGCCAATCGAGAGAAAAATTCAACAAACTCCCCTTTACTATGAGCATCCTGATCACCAAGGATCAATAAACACTCCTTCTTTAATAAAGAGCGAAAGGCCTTCTTAACCCCCCGCCCCTTCTTATCATAAACATTGGCCCCACGTTCTTCTCTAATCTGTAAGATCTCCTGGTTAATCTTAGGATTTTGATACATCCGAGCAATTGCATTCATAGGATACCCCAATATAGTTAAATAAATCCCCAATAGCTCCCAATTACCAAAATGGCCTGTAAATAAGATGACTCCTTGCTGCTGTTGATAAGCTTCTTTGAGATATTCCATTCCTTCAACCTCTATCTTTTGCTCAAAATCATTTTCTGTCCAACTCTCCAAGCCTAAAATTTCAACAAACTTTACCGTCAAATCTTGAAAGACATCTTTAGTCAACTCTTCTGCTTCTTTAGTAGAATAATCAAAAGCCAACTTAATATTTTTAACTGCTAACTCCCTACGCCTTTTAGCCAGATGAAAAGCTAAACTACCAACTAATTTAGCTAGCCAACAACTGACTCGATTAGGTAGCAAATTAACAACTCTTTTAAATGATTTAAATGATAAATACCCGATCCAATCTCCCACAAAACACACCCCTAACTAGAAGTTCATTTAATATTTAATATCTAACATTGAATAATTTAAACCAAAAAAAACAACTGAAATTTATTTAATATTTAATATTGAACACTGAATAATTTAAACCAAAAAACAACTGAAATTTATTTAATATTTAATATCTAACATTTGAATAATTAATAAATCAAAACAAAAAAACTTAAGATCGCTTTAATATTAAATGCTTTTGAACATTTAATTTTTTATTATTAAATATTAAATATTCATTATTCAATATTCAATGCTCTTTCGTCCTCCACCGTTTATAAAACCAGCCCCATTGCTTAGGATACTCGCAAATCATCCCTTCTAATGAAGAGGTCAACTGTTGTAATTTATCCTTCAGTTCTTGCTCATCTGACTCTTGACTGACATATATAGGTTCTTTAATCACCATTCGATATTGATTTAATCCTTCTCTTACTAAATAAATCGGTAAGATTGGACTGCCTGCTTTTTGGGCCAACACAACTGGCCCTTTAGGTGTCGATGCAGGTTGTCCAAAAAAGTCAACAAATAACCCTGCCTCCCGTGCATCCTGATCACCTAAGATTAAAAGTAATTCTCCTTTTAGTAAGGATTTATAGGCTCTAGCAACACCTTTAGTCCCAATATCAAAGACGTTGGCCCCTCTACTGCTTCTAATTTTTAATAACTCTCGATTAAGAATATTATTCTTTTGGTTTTTGGCCAAAGCATTGAGAGGATATCCTAAAGCTGCAAAGTAATTCCCTAAAATCTCCCAGTTGCCTAGGTGTCCTGTAAATAAAACAACTCCATTCTCCTGCTGATAAGCCTCTTTAAAATAATGAAAACCTTCGACAGTAACTCTATTTTTAAAGTCTTCTTCCTGCCAAGCTTCCAGACATAAAACCTCACCTAACTTAAGACCAGCATCTTGAAAAACACCTTTAGCTATCCCTTCTGCTTTCTCTTCAGAGATTGCTAAAGCTCTCTTTAAATTATTAACTGCCCTTTCTTTTTTACTACCAACAAGATAATTAGCTAGTGAACCTATCCCTTTAAAGATATCATAACATATTTTAGGAGGTAATAAATTAGCAATTTTTTTTATAACTATAAATATTAAGTAAAGCAATTTACATTTCACCTTTTCTGCCTCCTAACTCTTAACTTTGATCATTGACTTCTCGTGTGAAATTAAAATTTCATTGATATATAGTTTCACTTTTAAAATTAAAATCCTCAACCAATAAACTTCAAAATCAGTTTCGAGAGGGCTAAAAACCAGCCCTTCCTCGACTAAATTTTTTTACTGCAAAAAAATTTAGGAAAAAAACCTAAAAACAAAGGAAAATTAAACTCGCAACCCAAGCTAACTACCTATTTCAAATTAAATTCATTATTTATTTTAAATACAATTGCTGTTAAGGAATTTAATTACAGAATCTATGCTCAGCTCAAACAAAATTTTCCTAAAACCTAACTAATTATAAATCATGAGGGATGTTTTACAGTGACATCTAGATTTTTTCGTCTAGCTTCTTGATAAGTCGAGAAATAAATAAGAGTATGAATTAGCTAATTTCCCTACTTTTAAATTAGCTAGCTCTTATTTATTCGCAGACGAATCTTAGAAGCTCAGAAAAAATCTTTCAGAACGAGAAATCTCCCTTATGGTTCTAAGCAAAAGTTACACATAATTGTAATTTAATTCATCTTCAGTCACCAATCACTACTTCGATCGCTTCCCTAACTGCCCCTTGTCCACCTGCTTTATTTGTCACATAATCTGCTACTTCCTTAACCTCATCAACTCCATTAGCAACCGTCATCGCCAAGCCGATCTCTTTTAAAATCACCAAATCATTTAGATCATCACCGATATAAGCCACTTGCTCTACAGTTAAATTATACCGCTCTAATAACTGCTTCAACACCTCTAATTTATCTTTAACCCCTTGATGAACCTCCTCTAATCCTAACTCAGCAGCCCGTCGGGTAACAGCTTCTGACTTACGACCAGTAATAATTGCTACTTCAATTCCTGCTTCCTGGGCCAACTTAATACCCAATCCATCATGGACATGAAAGCATTTAAACTCTTGGCCCTCACTACCTAAAATAATCCGACCATCAGTCAAAACTCCATCAACATCGGTAATGAACATCTTAATCTCTTCTACTTTCTCCTTTAAATTACTATTCATCCTTTTGATCACCCTATCGTTATTTATTTAATATTTAATATCTAATATTGAACAATTGAAATCAAAAAAGCAACTGACTTTAATCTTTAATCTTTAATCTTTAATCTTATTCATTATTCATTATTCAATGCTCTTAAAGTATTCAATATTCAATACTCTTAAAGAACGCCTGCTTTAAGTAAGTCCTGAAAGTTAATCAATCCTAACGGCTGGCCTTGCTCATTGGTGACCGGTAGAGCACTGATCTCTTGTTCTTGCATAATCTTTAATGCTTCGGCTGCTAACTTATCAACAGTAATCACTGTTGGATTTGCAGTCATAATCTCTTTAGCAGATAAGTTTAACAAGTCAGAAGAATCTTCTAACTGACGTCTGATATCTCCATCAGTAATAATTCCAACTAATCTACCATCTTGATCGACAATATTAGCTGCTCCCATTCTAGTAGAAGTCATCGTAAATAAAGTCTGTTTTAAACTCGTCTTCTGATCTACTATTGGATTCTCTTCTCGGATATTAAGTACATCTTCAACGGTCAATAATAATTTCTTACCTAAGCTACCCCCTGGATGATACAAAGCAAAATCTTCCGGTTTAAAGTCCCTCACATGTAATAAAGAGACTGCTAATGCATCACCTAAAGCCAAAGTAGCTGTCGTGCTAGCTGTAGGGGCCAAATTTAGCGGACAAGCCTCCTCTTCTACACTTGTATTTAAAAAATAATCAGCATTCTCTGCTAATGTAGAAGCCACTCCTCCAGTCAAAGCAATAATCTGAGCACCAATCCGTTTAATTACAGGCAAGATATTGATTACCTCTTTTGTCTCTCCACTATTAGATAGAGCAATTATAATATCTTCTTTAGTAACCATTCCCAAATCACCATGAATCGCTTCCGCCGGGTGAAGGAAGAAAGAAGGAGTTCCTGTACTGGCCAAAGTAGCTGCTAGTTTCTTAGCTATCAGACCTGACTTACCCATTCCAGTCAAGATAACTCTTCCTGAACAGGCTAAGATAAGCTTAACTACCTCTACAAAATCCCCATTAATTGAATCGCTCAATTCTTTAATTGCTTCTGCTTCAATCTCTAATGCTTTTTGTGCTTGACGTTTGATCTCAATTGCTTCTATGTCAGCTAGCTCCTTAGGAATCATCTATTTATTATCCTCCTTTAACTACTTGATCGATTGCTTGAGCTTGGATTAAGATTTCTTCTAAATCATCAATTTGTACCATATTCGCTCCATCACATAAAGCTTTTTCAGGTTGATCATGAACCTCCATAAATAAGGCATCAATTCCTGCTCCTATTGCTGCACGAGTCAAGTAAGGAACATATTCTCTTTCACCTGCTGAAGAATCTCCTGCTCCCCCTGGTAGTTGAACACTGTGAGTAGCATCAAAGACGACTGGATAACCGGTCTTTCTCATCCGTGGCAATGATCTCATATCAACTACCAAATTATTGTAACCAAAGCTAACACCCCGTTCAGTTAATAATATCTTCTCATTGCCTGTACTTTCAATCTTTCTTACTACTTGATCGATATCCCACGGAGCCAAGAATTGGCCCTTCTTAACATTAACTAATTTACCTGCCTCACCTGCTGCTGTTACTAAATCTGTCTGACGGGATAAGAAGGCTGGAATCTGAAGAATATCCAAGACTTCTCCAGCTACTCTAGCTTCCTCAACTGAATGAACATCAGAGATAACTGGCACTTCTAACTCCTGCTTAATCCGCTCTAAAATCTTCAACCCTTTCTCTAAACCTGGCCCGCGATAAGAGTCAATTGCAGAGCGGTTAGCCTTATCATAAGATGCCTTGAAGACATAAGGAATTCCTAAGCGAGTAGTAATCTCTTTAACCTGCTCCCCAATCCTTAAAGCTCCTTCTTCACTCTCTAAAGCACACGGCCCTGCCAACAAGACAAAAGGTCCTCCATTACCAAATCTAACTTCTTCATTTAAAATAATCTCCTTGACCATCATAATCCCCCTCATTCTTAGTGATTAGTTACTAGTTAGCATTCTATCTTTGCTTGCTTTTATTTTTAAACTATTTATTATTAGTGTAAGTTTATGTGAATTCGTAGTCCAAGTTTTTGATCTTTTAATCTTAAATTATTAAATATTAATTATTAATTGCCCTTCTAACTCTTTCCAAGTCTTCCGGTGTATCAACCCCAATTGCTTGATATTCAGTCTCAACTACTTTGATCCGATAACCATTCTCTAATACTCTTAGCTGTTCTAATGACTCTTCTTTTTCTAATGGTGTCTGTTTCATTTCCGTATAGTTAAGTAAAAAATCACGACGATAGACATAAAGCCCAATATGCTTATAATAATTCAGTCCAGTTGCTTGGCGAGGATAAGGGATCGCTGCTCGAGAAAAATAAAGTGCAAAACCATCCTGATCAGTTATTACCTTAACAATATGTGGACTTTCAATCTCTTCTTGCTCAGTAATTTTATGTTTTAAAGTACCCATCTGAATTGTAGAATCATCTAATAAAGGTTCAACTGCTTGATCGATCATCTTAGGATTTAATAATGGTTCATCCCCTTGAACATTTACAATTATCCCTGTATCTAAATTTTGAGCAACCTCAGCTAAGCGATCAGTTCCTGTCTGATGTTGCTTAGAAGTCATTTCTACCTGACCACCAAAATCTTCAACTGCTTGATAGATCCGTTGATCATCTGTTGCTACAATCACTTGATCTAAGCTATCAGCTGCTATAGCTTGTCGATATACATGCTCAATCATAGGTTGTCCAGCAATTTCTTTTAACGGTTTGCCCGGTAACCTAGTCGAAGCATAGCGGGCTGGTATGATTCCTGTCACTTGCATCTTGCCACCTCCATTTTAGAGACTAAATCAGAAAATTTATTCTGTGAATTAATAATCTTCATTTCAATTCCTAATACATCAAAATCTATCCTCTCTTGCCCAATCTCAGCTACTAACTGTGGTTTAATGCTAACTGCATCCTTTTCTGTTGTGATAATTCGATCAACATTAACTTCACTAGCCAAGCTAAAAATTTCAACAATTTCATCTTTAGAATATTGATGATGATCTCTAAATCTAATCTGATCTACTACCTCTGCTCCTAAATCTACAAGGGTCTGCTCAAAGGATTCAGGGTTGCCAATTCCAGATACTGCTAGTGTCTTCTGATCTGTCAAATCAACTTCCTGCTTTCTATCACTAACTAATTTGCGCAAATAAGTCGGCTGATGTTTAGTTGTAATAATTGTAGCTGCTGGATTAATCTCAATCAATCTATGTTTAATCTCAGTCAATTGGGACTGCTTAATTTGATCAGATTTAGTCAATAAGAAAGCATGAGCTCTATCTAAACTGCTTACTGGTTCTCTTAATAACCCTCGTGGTAACAACTCTCCATTATCAAACGGATTAGTAGCATCGATGACTACTAAATCATAATCCCTTGCCACTTGCCAATGTTGAAACCCATCATCTAAAATAATAAAGTCAGGCTTAAATCTCTGCGAAGCATAAGTTCCTGTCTGCTTACGAGCCGGGCCAATAATAACTGGCACCTGGGGTAACTCCTTAGCTAACATAAACGCTTCATCTCCTGCTTGTTTAGCATCCATTAAGATCGATTTGCCATCCGATACTACTCCAATATCCCCAGAAAAATCAGCTTTATAACCTCGATTCAAGATCACAACCTGATAGTCTGCTTCTAATAAAGTCAAGGCTAATAATTTAACTAATGGGGTCTTACCTGTACCCCCAACTGTAATGTTACCGACACTGATCACTTTAGCAGCTAAGACTTTTTCTTTTTTAAAACCCCATTGATATAACTTCTTTCTAATAAAAATACCTACACCATAAATTTTAGAAAGCAGCTTTAATATAATCAACAAAATATGAGCAACAATCCCAGTCTTATTACCTTGGACTACTTCAAGCAAATAATCTTCTACTCCCATTTATTGATCACCTAATACCTTTTCAGCAGCTTGACCTGCTTGATTAATTTTTTGTCCTAATAACCTTTGATAGTCTTCAATTTCTACATTCGATAATTTATCTTCTTTAATCTCTAATCCTGCTCCATATACTAAAGCTGCTTTACTGAAAGGAGCAGGTAACCAGAAATGATCCCAACTACTAAAGATCTTCTTTTTAGTATAGGAAACTCCGATAGGTATTATTATACTATCCGTTTTCTGGGCCAAATAAACAACCCCCGGCTTAACTTGATGAATTGGCCCTCTTGGCCCATCAGGAGTAATGGCTATATGCTTTCCTTGGCGTAGCTTTTTAACCAATCTTAGTAGTGAACGAGCTCCACCACGAGATGTTGAACCTCGAACTACCTCCCAACCTAACTTCTGTAACAACCGGGAAATATACTCTCCATCGCGGCTTTGACTGGCCAAAGCAACATAACCTTGATCACGAAAATGATAACTAGGTAGCCATAACTGTCCGTGCCAAAGAGCAAAAATAATTGACTTATCACCAGCTAGTAACTTATTTACTCTCTCTTCTCCTCGAACCTCTAATCTGAGGCTTGAATTGATCATTCTAGCCAGTAACAATGCCAAGTTAGGAATTAATTTTAACTTTAGCTGCTCCTTCATATTATCACCTGCCTTTATCTTAATGTGCAATTAACAAAATGTACATTAAGAGCCTGTAAATGCCTTTGATTTTAAAAAGTCGGTCTTTAACTGTAAATTGTAAATTATACATTGTCCGTTATAGCTATTTATTAAACTGCACCTCATATAGATTACGATAGACTCCATCTTCTTCTAATAGCTGTTGATGAGTACCAACTTCAACTATCCGACCTTCTTCCATTACTACAATCTGATCAGCATCTAAGATAGTCGATAAACGATGGGCAATCACAAAGGTTGTCCGCTCTTGCATCAATCGATCTAGAGCCTCTTGAACTAAGGCTTCTGACTCTGTATCTAAAGCAGAAGTTGCCTCATCTAAAATTAAGATCTGTGGATCTTTTAAGATAGCTCGAGCAATAGCAATCCGTTGCTTTTGGCCCCCTGATAAGCCACTACCACGCTCACCAATTTCAGTTTCATAACCTTCAGCCAACTCCAAAATAAATTTATGAGCATTAGCAGCTTGAGCAGCCTTAATAACTTCCTGCTCACTAGCTTCTAAATCACCATATAGAATATTCTCCTTAATCGTTCCACCAAATAAGACCGTCTCTTGAGGAACAATTCCTATCTTATCCCGTAATGAATCTAACTTAAGATTTTTGATATCGATTCCATCTAATTTGATCTGTCCTGCTTCAGGATCATAAAAACGAGGTACTAAATTAACTAAGGTAGATTTTCCAGCTCCACTAGGGCCAACCAAAGCTACCATCTGACCTGGCTCAACCTTTAAATTGATACCCTCTAAAGCCAATTCATCACCATCATAACTGAAATTGATATCTTCAAATTCAATAGTCCCTTCTATCTGCTCTATCTTTTGAGCATCTTTATGCTCTTTAATAGTAGGCTCAAAATCCATAAATTCAAAGATTCGTTCTGCAGCAGCTAAAGCCCGCTGAATAGTCCCTGATAATTTGGTTAATTTTCGTAATGGAGTCGTCAAATATAATAATAAGGTAAAAAATCCTGTCAACTCACCAGGGCTCATATGTCCAATCATCACCTGACGTCCTCCATACCATAAAACAACAACAAATGAAATCTCAGCTAAAAATTCAGTAACTGGGGATAATACAGCCTTCAATTGTGAATGTTTCATGTTGGCCCTGAAATTACTATAATTTAACTCCTCAAAGCGTTGATATTCATAATCTTCACGCTGGAATGATTTAACAACTCGCACCCCACTAATCGTCTCCTGTAAGATATCAGATACATCAGCAATCTTAACTTGAGCTCTCTTACTGACCTTTCTAATCCGCCGATTAAAATAATCAATAATATAAGCAATCAAAGGAAAGAGAATAAACGCAAAAGCACTCAACCGCCAATTATCATAAAATAACTTACCTACTCCACCAACCACTTGAAAGATATAACTGAAAATACCGATTGCTCCTGAAACAATAGCTCCCTCTAAAATACCAACATCATTGGTCACTCGAGACATAATTCTTCCTGTCTTATGCTCAGCATAAAAATCCAATGATAAGTTCTGTAAATTATAATAGAGATCATTTCTTAAATCCTTGACTACATTCTGTGAGACATAAGCAGTTAAATACTTCTGCCCATAATAAAAGATAGCTCGCGAGAAGAAGATAAAGAACATAACTACAATCAATAGATTAAGATCTGCCATTCCAGCTTCATGCTCGTAAAGACTACTAATAATTGAATCCATAAATCTACCAAACTGCTCAAAAAAGAAGATCGAAACTGCCGCATTCAATAACATACAGATAATCCCTAATACTAACCGTCCTTTATATGGTTTAAGGTACTTTAAAACTCTTTTAGCTAGTTCCATTCCTGATACCCCCCGTAGCTAAAACCAAATTAGCTACTCGCTTAATTGCTCCTTCATCTCCTAGTCGTTTAATCACTTGAGCTAATTCTTCATTGATCTTCTCTTGTTTAGATTTTGAATTTAGAATCTTTAGAGCCTCATCCGCTATCTTAGCTCCTGTTACATCACCTTGTAACAACTCAGGTACAATCTCCGCTTCAGCAATAATATTAGGCAACCCAACATAAGGTATCTTGACTAATAATTTACCTAATAGATAAGTGGTCAGTGATGTCTTGTAGATAATTACCATCGGTGTCTTAAAGCAAGTCGCTTCTAAAGTAGCAGTTCCTGATGCAGTTAATAAGAGATCAGCCACTTTCATCACCTGATAAGATTGACCAGTAATCAACTCAACCTCCAAATCATACTGCTTGATTTTTGCTTCTAAATCAGAATTAGAGACTGTATCTGCTACTGGTAATAAAAATTTAAGCTCTCCTTGGTAATCTTCTTCTAGTTGGCAAGCTGCTTTTAACATTGGTTGTAATAGTTGATCAATCTCCTGTTGCCTACTACCAGGTAAAATGCCAACTATTGTCTGTTCAGAGGATAATTTGTAATTTTTACGAAATGATGTAATATCCAAGTCAGGATCAACAATATCTAAGATCGGATGTCCAACAAACTCTACCTCAGCTCCTGCCTGACGATAGACCTTCTCCTCCATCGGAAAGACAGAAGCAATCGTAACATCACGCTTAGCCATCTTCTTGGCCCGCCATTGGCCCCAGACCCAAGCTGAAGGAGCAAAGTAATTAACAGTAGGAATACCACACTTTTGGGCTACTTTGGCCACCTTCATATTGAATCCTGAATAATCAACTAATAAAATCACTGCTGGTTCTTCCCGCTTCATTGCCAGCTCCAATTTATGAAGTATTTGATACATCAACTTCAAATGCTTAGCTGCTTCTACAAATCCAATCGTGCTCAATTTAGTAGGGTCATATAATAACTCCACTCCAGCTTCAGCCATTTGTTGGCCCCCCATACCAACAAACTCTAAATCATGGTTTAACTCCTTTAATTCTTTAACGACTCTAGCAGCATGCATATCACCAGAAGCTTCTCCTGCTACCACCATTACCTTTTCCATTAAATCACCAACTTCTAAGTTCAGTATACAATTTAAAATTGACAGTTAAAAACCTCTAAATTAAATTATTAAAATATAACTCCTAAATCTTTTGTCCTTCTTTTTTTAGTTCTAACTATCAATTTATTTCTAACTTCTCTGCCGATTCTTCTGTCATTGCTACTATTGAAATCCCTGCCTCTTCCGCTCGTTTGATAAACTCCTCCTGGTCAACAATAAAAGTCTCTCGAGCTTCAATTATCAATCCTGCTGCATCTACCTCAATCAAATTCTCTAATGTTTCTAAACCTACTGTTGGAATATCAAATCGCTGATCCTGCTCAGGTTTACTAACCTTAGCTACAACTACTTTACCTCGACCCAACTGACCTCCACGCAAGATAGCTTGATCAGTCCCTTCTATTGCTTCCACAGCCATCACTGCTCCATCTTTGACGACTACTGTCTGTCCTATATCTAATCGACCAATCTCTTTTGCCTGCCTAAAACCTAATTTCATATCATCTAAAACCTCTGCTTGGGGTTTAATTTCAGTTAGGACTCCCGGCTGAGGAAATAACTCAGCAATGAACTTAGTCTGGTCACTAACTTTAATTCCTGCTTTAGCCAACCTATCTACAATCGCCAACATAATCGCATCATCATTCTTCTCATCCAGTTGGCTTAACAGATTTTTAAACTCTTGATCCAATTTAAGACCCTGAAAAAGTAACTCCTTGGTTACCTTGCCTAACATTACAACTTGATCTACCTCTTCATTCTGTAAGGTAGTAATAATTTCTTTTAATTGGCCTACATTAATCTGATGTGATTTATCTACAATTTTGTTCAACTCATCACTTGCTGCTTCTGGAGTAACAGTAATTACTACTAAATCTATTCCTTGAGCAGTAGCTGCTTGAGCAAATAGAACGGGCAAATTACCATCACCTGCTATCAAACCTAATTTAGCCATACCTAACCCCCTCGGTGAAACAATTAATATCTAATATTTAACACTTAATAGTTGAAATTCAAAACCCTAAAGTATATAATTCCTTTTAAGTGGTTTCAAACTATTCATTATTCAATATTCAATATCTTACCGACAGATGCCACGTTGAGCATTACGTAAAAATCTTAAGAAATGCTCGACCATAGGACTACTATCCAATTCTTGATCCATCTTTTCGATTGCTTGTGACATATTTAAATTAGAACGATAAAGAATTTTATAAGCTCGTTTAATCTTGCGCCTTAATCCAGGTTCAACTTCATTTCTTCTTAATCCAACAACATTGATACCACTGACACTGGCTGGATGTCCATCAACCAAAACATAAGGTGGTACATCTTTAACTACCTTAGAGCCAGCCCCTACCATAGCCATCTTACCAATTCTCACAAATTGATGAACTCCAGTTAAGCCAGCAATTACTGCTGAATCTTCAACGATTACATGTCCTGCCAAATTAGCAGCATTTGACATAATAATATTATTACCTAATTGACAATCATGAGCTACATGGCAGTAAGCCATAATTAAATTATCATCACCGACCTTAGTTATTCCACCACCTGTTTCAGTTCCACGATGAACTGTAGCAAATTCTCGAATGGTATTCCCATTACCAATTTCTAAATAGCTCTCTTCCCCTTTAAATTTCAAATCCTGTGGCTCTTGACCGATTGACGCTCCATTAAAGATTTTATTATTTTTCCCTATTTTAGTCCAGCCTTTAATTACAGCATGTGCTCCAATTTCAGTTCCTGAATCGATCTTTACATTCTCTCCAATGACAGCATACGGGCCAATTTTAACATCTTTAGCAATCTCTGCTCCAGATTCAATTACAGCTGTCTCATGAATGTTATTAAGCTGTAAAACATTATTATTCATCATTTCTCCCCCCTATCTAATTATTTATCTTGGATTGCACAGGTTAATGTTGCTTCAGTTACTACCTCATCATCAACAAATGCTTTAGCTTCTACTTTACCAACCTTACCCCTTAATTTAACGATCTCAACTTCAATAATTAATTGATCCCCAGGTTGAACAGGCTTTCTAAACCTAACATTATCGATTCTACCAAAATAAGGAACCTTATCTTCAGGCTTATCTACTGATTTTAATAAACCAACACCAGCCACTTGAGCCATTGCCTCTAAAATTAGAACACCAGGCATGATTGGATGTCCAGGAAAATGACCATTGAAGAACTCTTCATTTGTTGTTACATTCTTCAACCCGACTACTTTTTCTCCTTCTATAACCTCCAAAATTCGATCAACTAATAAAAATGGATATCTATGTGGTAAAACATTCTTAATCTCAGTAATATCTAACATGATAACTCCTCCTTAGTAATTAATCCTTTTATTCTTTTAGCTAATTCAAAATTTAACTCATGTCCAGAACGAACAGCAATAATATGCCCTCTAAACTCTGGTATTAACTTCATATCTCCTACAATATCTAAAATTTTATGCCTTACAATCTCATTACTGAAGCGTAGTTTATTAATAGGGCCATCATCAGCAATCAAGATAGCATTATCAAGACTGCCTCCCAAAGCTAGACCTGCCTTCTGCAATTTCTCTACCTCATGTGCAAAACCAAAAGTTCGTGCTGAACTGATCTCTTCATTAAATACTTCTTTAGAAATAACATATTCAGCAAATTGATCGGTCAATCCTTGATGGTTACTTACAAAAGTATAACTAATCTTAAATTGATCACTTGGTAATATAGTCAAATACTGACCACCTTTTCTCACATATAGCGGCTGATCAATCTGATAAATTGTTACTTCCTCTTCTTGCTCTTCAACCCCAGCCTCTTGTAAGAATTGGCAAAAGACTTTAGCACTCCCATCAGTAACTGGAGGCTCATTAGCATCTATTTCAATTAATAGATTATCTATTTGAAAAGCACTTATTGCTGCTAAAAAATGCTCTACAGTATTAATTTGCCACTTATCAGTTCCCAATGTAGTACATCTTATGGTTGAATATACATTTTCTACAGTTACCTCTAACTCAGGCTGCTCTGGTAGATCAACTCTTTTAAATTTAATCCCTTGATTAACTGCTAAAGGCTTACAAGTAATTGTTACATCTTCACCAGTATGAAGACCAACTCCTGTATAACTAAATTTTTTCTTGATTGTCTGCTGTTTCCTCACCAACCTACTTCCTCCTTTTGAACTCTTTACTAATTCAATAAAGCTTGTTATTTTCCTGCTTATTGACTTGAGTTTAATAATACTCCATTAATCTTTTATACTTTTGACCGACTTCAGACTGGGGAGCAGCAAAGATCTCAGCAGGACTCCCTTGCTCTACAATCTTACCTTGATCCATCAACAAGATCAAATCAGCAACCTGTAAAGCAAAGGATACCTCATGAGTTACAATAATAATTGCTGTATCCTGCAAGTCAGTTAACTCTTCAATAACCTCTAGTACCTCTCTAACCAAGATTGGATCTAAAGAAGCAGTCGGTTCATCTAATAACAATAAACTCGGGTCGATCATTAACGCCCGGGCAATTCCTACACGCTGCTTTTGACCCCCGCTCAACTGCTCAATAGAACTATTAGCCTTATCTGCTAACTTAACCTTTTCTAAAACCTGTAATGCCTTCTGCTCTAACTCTTGCTTACAAGCCTTAGCTTCAGTCTTAATCATAGGCAAAATAATATTTTCTAACACTGTCAGTCGATTGATTAAATTAAAGTTCTGAAATACAAAACCAATCTCTTTTCTTAGCGAGAGTAATTGTTGTTCAGGCAACTCTAAGACTGGAGTTCCTTTAAAGATAATCTCTCCACCATCAGGCTCAGTCAAGCGATTAATACAGCGAATTGTTGTCGATTTACCACAGCCACTTGGCCCCATAATCGCAACAGTCTCTCCTTTATTCACCTTAAAATCGACTCCAGTTAAAACTTGAGTTGGCCCATAACTTTTAGTTAGGTTATTGACTTGTAACATTGTTTCCTCCATTAAAAATAGACCTTCCTCTTATTTAATAGTTTTAATAATCCAGGCTTACTAGTAGGAATTATAATTTCTTGCATAATTTGAGCATAATTAAAGCCAAAAGCTTGACCTGCTCTAAATTCATTTTGTGAAATTTCATTCATTGCCTTAGCTTTTTTAGCTGCTATAATCCCTAATACCCCACCTACTAAAAAGCTAATATAGAAAGGAATATATGGTATTTCAGCTCCAGTTAAATAAAAGGTAACTCCTAATGAACTGGCTCCTATTAAGAATCCATAACAACTACCTAAGTCAACCCATTGCTTTTTATTCTGAGCACTTTCAATCAATCTAATAGCATTAATCAGTAGAGTTTGATCAAATAACAAAGAGAATAAAATAGAAATTATCGCAGTTAAAGCCATTAATAATGTCTTAACCTCGCTTAAAATCTGATAGATCTGCCCTCTCAGATCAGGATTGATAATCCCTACTTGTGAGGTATAAGATGATAACCCAGTTCCTAACTCCTGCTCAACTATAAGTTCAGCACCTTTTAAGTCAGCTTCAACAGGTACTAATAAGGAAATTTCTGCACCGGGAATAACACTTCCTGATAAATGCTGATCTATTAAATCAATACTGCCAGTAATCTCTTCATCTCTTAGTTTTGGCAAAGCTTGCTGAATATATTCCAACTCTTCAACAATTGCTTCAAAATCCAACCTCTGTAAACTTGCTACCTCTTTTTCTAATTCAGCTAAGTCAAGTGCTAAAGATTGCTGCTGAACCTCATTTAATTCTGTAAATAAATCACCAGTTGTCAAATCAGCTACTAACGCTTCAGCTCGCTCTTCATCTCCAGCTTCTAAATTAGCTAATACCTGATTAACTGTTATAATATCCTCTTGCCAAGAAGTCACTTCAGTCAATAATGGATTGTACTGATCAATGACTTCTATAATTTCAGCTGTATTATTATCGACCCTTCTTTCTAATTCAGCTAGATTAACTATTAACTCTTCTAATTGCTGTCGATAAGGGCTGGTCGGTTCTAAGTTATTACTTTGCATTCTCAATTCAGTTTGCGTTGTTGCTAAAAAATCTTGGAATTCGATAATTAAGCTTTGGGCATAATTTAATCTATTAATTAAAGTAACTAAGTTAGCTAAATTATCTTCTAAACTCTGCAAAGTACTCTGTAATTGTTCAATCTCAAACTCTCCTTGCCCAAACCCATCTAATCTAGTAGTTAAATAATTAATCTCTTCTACTGTTTTCGTTAACTCTTCAAAAGCAGCAATAACCTCCATCAACTCAGTCAATAAATTATCAGTTCTAGCAAAAACAGCATCTAGTTGTGGAACCAGTTTAGACATTTGCTCCACAGCATAGGCTAGCTCTTGACGGGGGTTATTAATTTGTAAACTACCTGCTTTGGATCTTAACTTACCATCTGCTAATTGATAAGCGCTCTCCCCTAAAACCTCAGTACTATCTCCAGCAGTTATGACTGCTCGGGCCAACTGACCATCCAGTTCAGTTACCCGTAAGATAACCTGCTCTTGATCTTGAGCAGGAATAGCAAGTTGAGATCCTAGATTTAAATCAGCTTCATCTTCTAACTCAATCTCAACTACAGTAGCATAACTATCTAAGAAGTTTTTCATCTCACTCATCGTCTTGACTAAAGAATCTAAATCACTAAAGTCCGTCTTTGTAATATTTTCAGCCTCAATTTGATATTCTTCATTAACTGCTCCTGCCAGTTGATCACCTAAAGCCAACAAATTTTCTGCTTGTTGATCAATTGGAAACCGAACTGTCAAGACTTGATATTGTGCCATTAAATCCTCTACTTTTTCTTGCACAGATGGTAATAACTCAGCATCTGTCACGATAACCTCTAATTTATCACCATCAATAAATGAAAACTCAACTCCTGATAAGGCTTTAACTTTTTGCTGTAAAAATTGACCACTATCTGCTTGTAAACCTTGGACTGTAATCCGTGGT
The DNA here is from genome assembly GCF_046097105.1 of Natroniella sp. ANB-PHB2. Lineage (GTDB taxonomy): Bacteria > Bacillota > Halanaerobiia > Halobacteroidales > Halobacteroidaceae > Natroniella. The sequence goes on from NZ_CP175562.1 coordinate 2,125,026, forward strand.
TCAGTCATCAGTGATAAATTGTTATATCCAGGTAAACCTTCAAAATAATCATTTACCCGAGTATAAGTCTCTTGGTTTTGATATTGATCAGCCAATTTGATGAAAAAATTGGTTTTTCCTGCTAACTCAATCCCTGTAACTAATTCAGAACCATCTAATTTAGTATCAATTACCTCTTGTGCTTGTCTTTTAGCCTCTTTTTTTAAATCTTTATCAACAATCAGTGCCAAATCATACTCTCCATAATCTCCAAGTAGTTCATTGACTGTATCTCCAAAATAAAAATCGGCTAAATTCCCTACAACTAACGAAAGTAATGTGCTAACAATAATCGTTACTACAAATAAAAGAATGATATCCTTCCCAAAATTAGATCTTAGAAGAAGCATTTTTTTCACTCCTATCCTCCCCTATTATAACATTCAAAGAAAGGAGGAGTAAACAAAATCCTTCCTGTAATTAATGGATTGAAATGAATTAATTACTTAGTTTTATAATAATTAAGTATTACCTTCTAGGATATTATAACAAAAAAAGTTAGAGAGCACAATTTAAACTCTCTAACTCCTAACTTTAAAGCTCAAATTCTAATTTAACATTTTCTGTAGCATCAAAATCACCTGTTTCTAAATCTATTACAAGCTTTTTGGCCTGTAACCATTGACCATCTTCTCTAACTACAACATTATCTGTAATAATAATCTCATTTTTAGTAGCTTGATAATCCAGTTTCTCACCTTTAATTTCCTGTCCATCATAGATTATAAATAAATCACCCCTAGCTAACAGATCATCACTAGCCGTCAAAATTTCTAGATAATCAGCTCTTAAGTCTAATAACTTTCCTTCTTTTTCTGTTTTAAGCCGTACCTCATCCTCAACAATCAATAGATCTTCCTGTAATTTTAAGATTAACTGTTGGCCCCAGATCTGATCGCCATCTATCTGCTCAAGGTAAACATCGTCACTAAAGACAAGCTCTTCTGTATTACGGTTCATCTCTAAATGCTCAGCGGTAATTTCATCTTCTTGATAAGAAAAATATATATCCCCTCTAGCTAAATAGATCTCTTCTTCTTTTAAATAACGGAGTTGCTCAGACTTTAATGTCCCTTCTTCTGCATCAACAACAGATGTAAATAGTAGCAACAATAATAAGATGATTATCGATTTATTCTTCATCATTGTCAGCCCCTTCAAAATTAAAAGTCATCTCTACTCCAGCTTTAAAGTCAATTATCTCTTCTGTCAAATCAACTATCATTCCTCCAGCAGACAATTGACCATCATTAAACAGATAAATTACTGAACTATCCGTTCTAAACTTTTGATCCTCTGCTAGCCAATCTAACCTTTCAGTCTTAATTTCTTGGCCCATACTCTCTTTTAATTGGACATTCCCTCTTAATTCTAAGTTCTCACTCTGCTGATCATAAATCAAACGTTCTACAGCTAAATTATACCTAACTTGCTCCCCTTCAAAAAACTTTCCCTCTTTAACTTGATGAGCAACTATTCTTTCTAACTGCTCTTCATCAGTAGCTAGTGGTTCTATAACCTCCTCTAAGAGTAAATCCCATCTCCGATCTCGATCTAGATAACTGACAACTCTTGCTTCTTTAATTTTATGTTGATAATCAACTTGCTCTCCTTCTTCCTCCTCACCCTCTAAAAATACTACTAAACTGAAACCTAACATAACTATAATTACTAATAAATACAAGCTAGTCCGTTTCATCAAGTAGCCCCCCTAAATCTGTATCAAATAACATTCCTTCTCCTTCACTACTACCAAATTTTAGCTCTTGTTCAGGAAAAGCTGTTATCTGGTACTGTAACCAGACTTCTTGGTCAAGATGATCATAAGATAGAGTCAACTTTCGGCAATGAAGATCCTTTTCCACTGCCAGATTAGCAGTTATAAACCGACCATTAGGTTGATCATAACTACTATTTAACTTAATATTCCACTGCCCTGTTGTCCAATCTAAACTATTATCCCATCTGATCATTTCTAAATCATTCAGATCTAAGCGAAGCCCTGTTTGGTAATCGAGATTATCTTTTTCCATTTTGAAGGTAGTAGCAAATTGTTTAAATTTTCCTTTGTTTAAGTCATAAGAAAGTATATTCTCTAGTTGATACTCTTTACTAAATTGATAGTTTAAGCTCTGTTCTAAATCATCATACCTTTCGGTCAAAAAATCATATCCTGTTGTCACTTGGAATCTACTTCTACCTTGACGCCATAATAATCTCTCATCTAGCTTGTGGCGGTCATTAACTGTCGAGAAACTATCTGGAGCCATTCCCTGGACTGTCTGATACCGATAACTAAGTCGATTAGTCCAATTTTCTCCTAGATCACTGAATAGGTTCAAGTCACTATCATAAGACCAATGAGCATAATCTTGATCATAGATATCCTGTCGAATAGATTGCTGATAATTAAGGCGATGGGCAGAAGTTAAATTTAAATTATCCTGATAGCTACCTTCAAAATAACCATGTTTCTTTGTATCTTTCCAGTTTAGTTGATAACGATTACTACCTCCTAAACCCACTTCCAAATTAGTCAAATAATCCACCCCCAATAACCGAGCAGGGGCCAACTCCAACTCAAATTTAGGCAAATAATAACTTTTAACCTCTTTAGTATCACCTTGTATATCAGCCTCAATACTCCAGTCATAGGCCCTTTGCTTCTCAGTTAAGCCAATAGCAGTATCATACTCTCCATACTCATGTTGCATAGCAGTCTCATAATCAAGATCTAATTCATAATCAAGATAGAGATCATTTGTAAAATAAGTCCGATAATCAGCTTCTAACCCATATGAATTAAGGATCTCCTCTCTTTCAGTATAACCATAATCAAGACCGATTGCTAAACGATCATCATAAAAATTATCTCTCAACTTATCAAAACTCAATCCTAAATCAAAGCGATGTTGATAACTTTGATCCTGCCTGTAACCTATCGTAACTTGGTTGGCCCAATTATCAAATTCAAGAGATTGATCAAAATCAAGATCAAACCAAGTACCATGTTGAGGATTGGTTAAGTAATTAAAATAATGATTTTGATAAGCTAAATTAAAGTTTCGCTCACCATTATCTAACTTTATCTTCCGATCAAGCTCTGTACTAACCCAAGGTCCATAATCTTGCTCACGTTTGTCATCTTCTAAATAAAGATAAAGGTAAGCTTGCTCATCTTCGTGAGAGCGATAATAATGCTTAAATCCTCCAGCAAAACCCATTTTGCTAAAATAATCGAGATATAATTGGCCAAAATCCCCTTCTAATGCTGAAGCGGGCCAATTCTCATAATCAGAACCTAAATAATAATTATATGTAGTCTTAATAAACCAACCTCTCTGCCTACTATAACCAGCCTGAGGATAAAAGCCAGGCTCGTGATCCCGTAATGAGTAGACTACTATTGGTAAATAAAACAATGGTAACTTACCACTCATTTCCCAAAAGACAACATGCTTAGCTATAATTCTATCACCAGGGTAAATAACTAAATTGTTAGCCTTGAAGTAATAATGGGATTTTTCACGATCACACGTTGTAAAGTAAGTATCTCTCGTTTCAATCTCTTCTGGGTTATAGTTAACCTCGGGACTCTCCAAATAAATCGGTTCCTCAATATTAGAAGCAATAACTATCCCTTCCCCTTCAACCAAGATCCCCTGTTTAGCTTCTAAATCATGCTCTAAAGATTCAGCATTATATTGGCCATCTCCTTCTTTAATCTTGACCTCACCGGTAGCTATTAATTTGTTTTGGGCTAAATCTATCTCCATTTCATCAGCTTCAATCTTCATCTCACCAGTCACCAAATAAGCAGATCCAATAGCTTTAATCAACTGCTCCTCTCGAAAATAAAGCACCTGATCAGCCTCAAGATTGACTTTTTCTTCTGTTGCTAAGGCCACTGATGAGGAAAGTAAAACTATAATTAATATTAGATAAAATCTGTAACTAATAGCTTTGATTGCTACTCCTCCTTTCTATATAGTAACTAGTAATTGGTGACTGATTAAAGCAATATATAACTTAAGTAAAGTAATTTTTCTTGACCAATAGATAAACTCCTACCCCACTGACCAAAAAGTTAGGAATCCAAACTGCTAAAAAAGGATCAACAACTCCATTTCCACCTAACGAACGAAAGATAGAGATCACAGCAAAATAAATAAAGATAATAATAATACTGACTATAATCCCAAAAAGTCTACCTTTTTCAGAACCGATACTCAATGGAGCACCAATCAAGACAAAGATCAATGGTAAAATAGCCTCTGCTAATTTAAAATGGTACTCTACCAACAAGCGATTAGTCTCAATCCCAGCTTTTGTAAATAAAGCTATCTGTTCTCGTAATTGCTTACGATTCATTTCACTTGGTTGTCTGCTATTATATTGATAAAACTGTCTGAAATCACGCCCAACTTCTACTTCTAAATCTATAAAACTATCCCTTTTGATTAAATAACCATCAGTATCTAATTTACTGATTACTCCTTCTTCTAGCAACCAGCTATCTTCTGTAAAACTTCCTTCTCTAGCAGTAATTATTCGCTCCTCTTCTCCTTGCTGATAGATCATAACTTGCTTTAATTGTTGCTTTTGGTCATCAACTTTTTCAGCATAAAAGTAGCGATCTGATCCTCCTCTAAAAAGAAGATCAGTATAAACCCCCGGCTCCTTATCTTGATGGACCTCTTCTTGTACTATCCGTTGGTAATTAGTATTGGCTTGAGGCACAATCTCTTCATTCAAAGTATAAATTATGGAGCTAGCCACTATTGCTAGAGCTAATAATGGATAAACTAAGCGAACAAAGCTAATTCCTCCCATCTGTAAAGCAGTGAGCTCATTATCCTTAACCAGCCGACCTAAGGATAAAATAGTAGCTAACAAAGTTGCTATTGCAATACTCTGTACTATAATAGGAGGTAAACGGTATAATAATAATCTAGCTACAATTGAAATCGGAACTTCCCGAATAATAATAAAATCAGTCAGTTGAAACAAATATCCACTCAACATTACTATCACTAATGCAGCTAAAGAATAAAGACAAGGCTTTAAGAACTCTAAGATCAGATATCGATCAGCTATTTTTAATCCTTTCATAACCATCCCCACTCCAAGTTATTGCATTTAATATTTAACATTTAATATTGAATACTCTAAACCATAAAACGCTTAAACTTCATTTACTACTCTCTTTTTCATTATTAAATATTCACTACTTTATTATTCAATGCTTTTTTACTGGAAAGTATTCTTCTGTAAAGATTAAATAAATTGCTACTCCTACAAAAATTAAATTAGGTAGCCAAGCTGCTAATAATGGTGTTATAATTTGATTCCTGCCTAATGAGCGAAAAACGGAGACTAACAAATAGTACAAAAACATAATCACAATACTACTTATCACTCCAAAAGCCTTACCCTGCTTTGATTTCAAACTCAATGGCACCGCAAGCAGAACAAAGATTAAAGATATAAAGACCTCAGCCAATTTCAAATGATAATCAACCAATAATGAACTGACATTTAAGCCACTCGCTTGAAAGAGATCGATCTCCCTTCTTAATTCATCCCGACTCATTTCAGCAGTCGTCCGTTGTTGCCCATAAAACTCTCTAATTTCTCGATTCAGATTTATCTCCATCTCATCAAAATTAGATTGATAAATCACCTCTCCCATATCATTTAACTTATGAATCATACCCTCTTCTAAACGCCAGATTTCACCTGCAAAATAACCTCTTTTTGCTCTTATTAAGCGAGGAAATCCTCCTTTTTCTATCTCATAAGCTATAATTTGTTCTAATCTTCCCTGCCGATTATCAATCTGTTGAATATAAAAATACCTATCATCTCCCCCCTCAAAAAATGAGCCTTGTTGTAAATTAGGAGGGCCATCTTCTAAGATGGTCTGTCTAACAATATTTTGAGCTTGATGGTTGGCCCAAGGTACAACCTGTTGGCTGATTAAATAATTAACCAAACAGATCATCATAGCCAGTATAAATAAAGGGGCCAACAACCTCTTTAAACTAGCCCCTCCCATTCTTAAAGCAGTTAATTCATTATTCTTAACCAGTTGGCTCATTGCAAGTAAGGTAGCAAATAAGACAGAAATAGCTAAGCTCTCTACCAAAATATTTGGTATTTTATATAATAACAACTCTAAAATTCTTAAAATAGGAACTCTCTTGACAATAATTAAATCAGTCAACTCAAATAGATAGTTACTAATTAAAATCACAGTCAATATAGAGATCGAAAGCAAAAAGGGTTTCAAAAATTCCGCTAATAGATACCAGTCAATTATACGAGGTTTTAATTTCAACACTCCAACACCTCTTTATCTTAATTTCTTTCCTTTCTAATAATAACTACTCCCAAATCTAACTCCTCTGGAGCTGTAAGTGAAAGTTGCAAATCAGAATTTTGACCATATAACCTAAGATATTGAACTCCATTCTGTCTAATTGAGAGTTGTCCATTATAATCATCATCAAGCTCTAACATCTCAGGCTTTCTAACCAGATCAAAAGATTGATAATTATAAACAGAACTATCAACTCTAGCAACTCGATCTGTAATATTAGTTGTTATCCAATTTAAAAATATCTGCTCTAGCTCTAAACCAGTCTCTTCAATGATAACCTGCTGTGGACTCTCCTGTGCAGTCATAATTGTAGTTAATAATTCAACGCCATACTCTTCATACAAATACACAGTAAATAAACCTACTCCACCCAGATAAGGAATGCTCAACTCTTCACCAATCACAGCAATCTCATCAGTCAACATGAAGTAACCAGGATGAGCTGTTGATTGGCTATATACCCAATCATTTCCTCCATCCCAGGACCAACCTTCTTGTCCGTAATCAATATAACCTGTCACTTTTTCAGCCAATTTAGCCAAACCTTCATTGATCCAGATATCATCTACTTGCCGATTAGCAGCTAACTTTTGGTTATAAAAGATCAGATGTTGGAACTGATGGGCCAACGTTGGATATAAGTTTCTACCCGTCCCCTTTTCTAGATTAAGATAGAGCAAATCATTAAAGTTTGTCTGCTCAACATCCCGACGCAAATCATCTGGATAAAAGAAACCTGATGTATTAGGATTATTGAACTTAGTCAATAAGATCATAATCTTTTCATTATTATCTACATCAGATGGTTGACCAAACTTTTCAGTCAAGATCGGATAAATATTTGTATCAAACTCCTCAACTAAACGATCAACTACATTCAACTTAAGATCAGCTCGCTTATCAACAAAGACATAAATATGCTCTCCTGCACCTACCATTTTAGCAGTCACAATTGGCTCTTCTTCATCAGTCGGGTTGATTAGATTAGGCACATAGAAATCTTTCGTCTCATAAAAACTATATTCTTTTGTTGTAGTCCTTTGCTCTAATTGCTGATAATCATTATCCTCAATCAATTCCATCTCCTTAGCCCTAATCTGATCTTCAATCCCTCCTTCCGACTGGGAATTAAACTTCGAACTAGAGTTATCAGTTGCAATTCTTTCTCGCTCACCAAAATAATTATAATAAACTAGATCAAGGTCAAAGTTATATTTATCTCCAGTAGTTGATTTAATATCCAAAGGAGTTAGAGCTACTATTAACTCTTCATCACTTGTTAAGCCCTTAATATCAATTATTTTCTCATCAGTTGATCTAAGGATTTCTTGGTCAACCTTACCCCCTTCTAAAGTAAGAGTTTTAATAATCTCTCCACCTGTCAGCTCTAGCTTTTGTTCAATAGGTTGATAAGTATCTTGGCTAACATTAAGTATGTAATTTCCCGGTGGCACCTCTAAAAACTCAACCTGTCCACCTTGTTGAGAATGAACTACACGACCCTCCTCTAATAAAACTACCTTAGCATCTATATAATTATTATTACTATCCTTAATATTCAACTTGAGATCAGTTGGCTTAGGTTCAATTTCTTCACTTTCTACCTCTTTTTCTTCTAAAGTTACCTCCGTCAAAACTATCGGTTCATCAGCAATTATAATCTCAGTCTCAAATTTCTGATAACCTTCTTTACTAACTTCTAAACTATACTCTCCTACTTCTAACTCAGTAAAATGTAATAGATCTCCTGTCTTTGAGTGAACTACTTCTCCATCTTGAATTAGTTCAGCAATAACATTCTCCGGGTTGATTACTTCTAAATAAACCTCTCCAGCTTCTAACTCACCTTCTCCTCTACAACCTACTAATAATCCTAAAATTAATACTAAAGAAACAATCATCAGTACTCTATAATTAAGTCGCATCTTCATCACTTTCACCCTTTCTTCCTAGAATTTTGCTCTTAATTATTATATTAGACATCGATCATCAATTTACCTCTATTGATTGATTCCAAAATAATAGAGCTGTATTGATATACAGTGGCACTTTTCGTTCGTAAAAGAATGTGTTTTTGTAGGGGCGACTATCCGTGGTCGCCCGTGATTTAACATGGGCAGGCACAGAGACCTGCCCCTACAAATATCATTTCTACCCACCAAATCAAAAGTGCCACACTATTAATTAAGCCTTACTAATAATTTTAACAATAAAAAAAGACAGAGCCAACATAAAATATTGACCCTGCTTAATTAATAATTTAATTTTGATAAAATCTCTCTCTAATCCTATTTGATTCTTCCTCTTGCTGCTCTTCTTGCATCACCTGCTGTAACTGCTCTTGCCGCTCTTCTACTGAGTTTAACCTATTATCCATCTGTTTTAAACCCTCTACTAACTGATCCATCTTATTTAGTAATTCATCATCCATAATCTACCCCTCCTTTTATATTAACTTTTCCTAATCAGGGATAGCTTAAATAAGAAATTTATACCTTAATTGATATAAAGTGTAACTTTTAAAAGAATATCTTTTTGTAGGGGCGACTCTCCGTGGTCGCCCGTAATTTAACATGGGCAGGCACAGAGACCTGCCCCTACAAATATCATTTCTACCCGCCAAATCAAAAGTGCCACATTATTGTAATTATTCATTATTCAATGCTTTTTATTGTTCACTGCTTTTTAATTTCCCACTCAACATTCTCAGTCAATAATTCTAATTGAAAATCAACATTCAAACCTGCTCCTACTGGATAAGCCGTCTTACCAAAGTAATCACCTTGTTCTATCTTACTATCACTATAACTGTCTGTCAGATCAATCCAAGCATACAGATGCCACTCTCCTTCTTCAACCCCTTCTAAATGATAGAAACCATCATCACTCACCTCTGCCAATTGACTCTTCAACTTAATCTGATTGCCATCCTCTTTGCCAGCAAAAACAACAGCTTGTCCGATTTGAGCATTAGTAACTGCTGCATGAGCATTGATCAGACCATAACCATATTTAAAGTCCCAACCTCGTCCCACATCTTCAGCACCTAAATCCTGAGCTGTTGTTTTTAGCCGTTCTTTGATTTGGTCTGGCGTTAAGTCTGGCTCTTCAGCTAACAGCAATGCTGCTACCCCTGCTACATGAGGAGCTGCCATCGATGTTCCATGTGAATATCCATATTGATTATCAGGTATCGTAGAGTAGATATTTTGGCCTGGAGCTACAAAATCAAGACTTTTACCATAATTAGAGAACAGAGTCAGTTCTAAATTATGGTCAACTGCTCCCACAGAAATTACAGTTTCAAACTGGGCAGGATAGAAGAGGTCAGGATTACCTTCATTGCCCCCTGCTGCAATCACAGTCACATCATTTTGATAAGCATAATCTATTGCTTCTTTAAGTGCTTTTGATGGAAAATTACCACCCAAGCTTAAATTAATAATATCTGCTCCATTATCAACAGCCAATTCAATTGCTCCTGCCACAAGTCCATAAGAACCACTAGAGTTTAAATCTTCCCCAAAAACTCTAATTGGAAATAATGTCACATTCCAATTTGTTCCTACAACTTCTCCATCTTGATTACTTGCTAATGCTCCAATAGTTCCTGTTACATGAGTCCCATGTCCACCTTCATCTTCATCAACAAGAGAACTAGGTAGTCCCTTATCCTCATACTTCTCCTCATCTAATAACTTGATTTTTTGCTCCTCTAGATCAATATGCCCTTTATCAATTCCACTATCAATTACAGCTACTGTTACCTCCTCACTTCCGGTAGTCTCCTGCCAGGCCTGTGGTAAACTGATCGCTGAATAATGCCATTGTTTTTCATACTGCTTATCATCAGGATGGTTTGCTATCTCCAATCTCTTCACCTGTCGATTCAGTTCAGCAAACTCTACTCCTTTTCTTTGATTTAACTCTTTAACTAAATCCTGTGATTCTTCAGCTTCTACCCCAGTTAATAAGCTAACCCCTATACCTGTTAACTCATTTTTCAGCTTTAACCCATACTCTTTTAATATTTCTTCTTTCATCTCTTCTTTTTTAAATTTTACCAATAACTCCGGTGTCAGATAACCTTCACTCTCATCAGTTTCAAACTCTAAACTACTTGTATTAAAGGATAGATCAAAATTTTGCTCGTCAACCTCAGTATTTACAATGGTTAAATAACCTAAGTTGCCATCATGGGAAGAAGTATTACTACAACCAGTTATAGTTAACATCATAAGAATTATAACTATTAGTTTTTTCATTTCGCTACCCCTTTTCAAAACTTAATCTCTAAGCTACTTCTCATCTCCAAACCACTAAAATCAAATTGATCTCCAGCCATATCGTCTCCATAAACACTATAAAAAGGTTGGCCCTCTTCATCCTCTAACTTAGAGAAGAAAGCATAACGATAGTTAACCCCTATTCTTCCCTCAACTTGAGTAGTCATGGGAAAGAAAAAATCAGCTCCTATTTTAGCACCTAAAGTATTCCCTTCATACCTTTCACTTGTAACATCCTTCATATCAGTCTTAATATGCTTATTCCAATCAAAAAGGCTAGAATAAGGGCCAACAGCTAACTTTAAATCTAAATCTGACCTTTCCATATCAATCCGGTAATTAAGAACCCCTAAAAACCCTGTTAATTCTAGCTCATAACTTTCTAAATATCGAAAGTTATGATAATAAGAGAAAAGATAAGTCTGCTCAATTTCTCCCCCTAAAGCTAGATTATCTGTCAGCCAGTATCTACCTGTTAGAAAATAACCTACTTCTGACTCAATATTTTCTAATGGTTGATAAGTATAATTACTGAACAGATCATAATTTAAATACTGATTTCTCTGCCATAGATGATGATTCAACTTATCTAAACCGACAGTATTATAACTAAGCCCTCCTCCTAATTCAAAATCACCTTGTTGAGCATAAACTGGTCTTGCCATTATAATTACTAAAAATAAGATTATTATCTTTTGTCTATTTACCATTTAGGCTCCTCCTAAATATAATCTATCAAATTGTCACTATGTACATAATTTAAGCACAGATAAAAACATAGCTTTTCTTTAAAAAGCCAAATAATCAATCTTATCTATATTACTTCTACAAATAATGCTAAAAATCATTAAATAAACTATTGATTACTCCTTAATTATTTATATTATATCTAACCTATACAACAATTGTCAAAATAAAATGACAAAACTTAACAGATTGCTACAACTCTAACTTAGTAATAATAGTAACAAAGATCTACATGGGAGGCTGAAGATGAATAGATCATTTATTTCAACCACTAACTTAAAAAAAATATTAATCATTTTTGGCATTATATTTCTAATCCTATTTCTAATTTTAATTAATTCTCAGCTAACTGAACATAATAACAGAACATCTTTTAATTTAAATTATGACCAATTCAATGAAATAGAAAGTTATCTTCAACAACTAAGAGCTCGACAACTTACAGAAAAAGAAACTTTAATAACTCCCAAGCAACAACTAACTAAGGTTAGAACAGCTTTAATGCTCTATTTACAAGACAATTACCGCTTACCTACTGAACTAAATCATTTACTAGGAGATTACTTACTGACTTTACCTAATGAACCTGTTTCTAATAGCAAGCGAATCAGTACTGAATTAGATCAACAAGGAGGTTGGTATTATAATCCTCAACAGACTAAAAAAACAACTGACTTAACAACTTTAATTGAAGCAAGCTTTAAACCTAACCTTAAACCAACTGAAAATTATGATCAGCCATTTAAGCCTTATCGCTTACTGATCAGTACAGATGAACAACAACTTCACCTTAAACAGGGGCCAAGGATAATAGCAAGCTATTCCATCGGGATTGGTGCTCAAGAAAGCCCTACTCCCATTGGTAATTTCACAGTTAAAAATAAATTTCCTATCACAGGAGAAGGGAGGGAGGATTTTGGTAACTATTGGATTGGCATTGATCTCTGGACTTTAGGGGGCAGCTATGGAATCCATGGCACCAATAATGCAACTCCTGTTACAGAACAAAAGTCAGCAGGTTGCATTAGAATGGAGGCAGAGGATATCAAAAAATTATACCACCTAATCCCACTCCAAACTAGAATAACTATAAAATAAAACCTTGCCCTGAAGGACAAGGTTATTGATTAAAACTCATTTTTAAAATTAACTCCAAAAGTAAAATCCTGTTGATCAGTTAAATCTTTAACCCCTAAATTAGCATTAATTTCAGGAAGAAACTCAAATTTAAACCCTAAGTTTAGCCCTCCATTATATTCAGCCAACATAGTCGTCAATGGTAATTCAAAACTACTATCTCCACTCGATACAGAGACAGGGTTTAAAATTCTAGTGACACCTACAAAGAAGTTATCCTCAAACTGCCCTTTATCACCCACTCCTAAATGTGCTCTCAACCCATAATAAGGAGTAGACTTACTAGCAACTAAATAGCGATCTCGATCAATAAACCCTGCTGCTACAGCTGGAATATTCTTAGTCTCTTCTACCAGTTTAACCCTTAATTTAGGAAAAACCTCAACCTCCTCTGTAATCCCTTCAGGCCACTCAACTCCAACTCCTAATTGAACTCCTTCTTTAATTCCATAATCAACCCCTAATAAATCTCCACTTGCATCAAGGCGTTGATAGGCTAAGTTCAATTCTGTTGGAGCCAAAATATCTGCCGTAGGAATAGTTACTAAACCAGTAGCTCCAAATTGACCAGCATAAGTTGGCAAAGAAAAAGTAATCAACAAAGCCAGTATAACCCCTACTCTCAATCTTTTTTTCATCGTTAGCCCTCCTGATCTAATTTTTCTTCTAATTGTGCAACCTTCTTTTCTAATCTTCGCATCTTTTTTATCATTTGTGGCAATTTTTTACGAGCTGCCTTAATCCTTCTTTCTTGACGATGTTCATGAGCAGGATACCCCGAAACAAAAGAATTATCTGTAACATCATTAGTCACTGCACTATAGGCACCTACTGTTACATCATCTCCTACTTCTAAATGACCTACAACCCCACTCTTACCAGCTAATGTAACACGCTTTCCTAATTTAGTACTACCAGCAATCCCAACTTGGGCAATCAATAATGAGTCAGCTCCTACTTCAACATTATGAGCAATATGTACCAAATTATCAATCTTTGTTCCCTGACCAATAACTGTTGAGCCAGTAGCAGCTCGATCAATCGTAACATTGGCCCCTACCTCTACCTTATCTTCAATAACTACATTACCAAATTGAGGTACCTTCTCGTGACCATCTGCACTGGTTTCAAATCCATAACCTTGACAACCAATCACTGCTCCAGCATTAACTTCAACTTCATTACCTAACTTACACTCATATTCTATTACTGAATTCGGATGAATTATACTATCTTGACCAATTTCAACATCATGTCCAATATATACTCCTGGAGCCAAGATTACTCGATCACCGATTTTGGCCCCTGCTTCAACTACTACTCCTGGATGAATAGATACCTCATCACCCACTTCAGCTTCAGCACTGACTGCCGCTTCTTTACTAATTCCAGGTTGAGCATACGGCTGAGGCAAAAAGATCTTAGCAATCTTAGCAAAAGCTAAGCGAGGATTATCGACCACAATCAGTGGCTGTACAACATCCTCCTCAATAAGATCCTCAGTTACAATAATTGCCCCTGCTCTCTGCTTTGCTTGTCGAAAGAATTTTTGATTAAGGGCAAAGGTTATTTGATTACAATCGGCATTATCTGCTCCACCAACCCCCTTAACTTCAAAACCTTGATCCCCTACAACCCTTCCTGCTACTAACTGAGCTAACTCTTTTACTTTTCTTCCCATCATCAAACCTCCTTATGTACAATAATATCAGCCTATTAACAGGCTGATATTATTAGTCAATTAAACAAATTATTGCAACTTTTCAATTACTTGATCAGTAATGTCAATCCCACCATATCTAACATCCTGTTGATCTAAGATCATATCTAAGCCTTCTTCTTCGGCAATCTCTTTGACTGCTTCTTCAATTTCAGCTACAAATTGTCCTCTTAAATCATCTTGTAATTGATTTATTTCTTCATAAGCTTGCTGGTGTTGCTCTAATTGTTCTTCTTCTTCTAATCCTTCTGCTATTTGATTATATTCTTCCTGAATAGCTTCAATTTTATTATTTAATTGTTTCTGGTAATTAGCTGCTTGCTTACTTTCATTCCATACTCGATCTTGATTCATAACTCCTACCTCAATTTTAACTTCTTCTACTTCCGTTCTCACTTCAGTCTCAGGCTCTGCTGTACATCCTAGTAGAAAAATTGTTGTCATTAGAATCGTAATAGTTACTAGAATTAGTTTTTTCACTCCTTCACCCCCCTAGCGTAATCTCAGTTAAAATTTCTTCAGTTAAATCAATCGCTGCTAAATTTTGATTATAATCAGTTAAAATCAAAGCTAATTCTTTATCTTCAGCTACTTCTTCTAACATTAGATCCAGCTCTTTTTTTCTTTCCGACCTTAATTTATCACGTTTTTCCTGGAGTTGAATAATTTCATCAGTTAAATCTTCAATCTTAGTTTCTACTCTAGCCATCATTTTTTGTTGAGCAGCTAATAGCTCATCTTCAATATTATCTGTTAACTCTTCTTCTTGCTTGAATAAATCGGTCGCCATTTCATCTTCCAAAGAGATTAAATAATTATAAAACTCTACCTCTAGCTCTTGCTTTTTAGCTGTATAATCTGCTTTAGTTTGAGATAATAATTTTTGTTGATAATCTTGTAATTTCTGCTGTAACCGCTCTTCTTCTTGTTGGATTGAAGACTGTAGTTTTTGACTATAATCTTGCTTTTGGCTTTCAATCTTGGCTCCTCTTTCTGCTGTCAACTCTTCTAGCTTATTCTGTAACTCTTTTTGTTTGGCCTCATCTAAATTACCAACTCTCAACTGTAACCTTAAATTAATAAGCTCCGAATTATAATCTTCAGCTATATCAGTTTTATACTCTTCTAAAGCTGCATCATATTTCTTCTCTAATGATAAAACATTCTCTTTTAACTCCTGATATAAACTAGTTTCTTTTTTTTCTACTTCAAGTTTGAGCTCAGCCATCACTTGTTGATAATAATCTTCAAGTTTAGAAGATAACTTTACTTCCTCCTGTTCAATTTTTTTAGCATAATCAGCTTCAATAACTTCCAATCTCCTCTTTACATGCTGATTAAAATCAGCTAAATAACTCCCTGTATCTTCTTCAATCCTATTTAAACTCTTCTTTTCTTCCCGTAAAGAAAGATTGAGGTTGACAATCCGTTCTTCAATTTGAACAATCTGTTCTGTCAGAGGATGTACCTCTCTGACTTTCGCTAAATTAACAATTCCAATTTGAGGTTCAACCTCATTTTTAACGTTATCTGTCGTTAATTCTTGATTACGACAGCCAACCAAGCCCAAAACCATAACCAATAGCAGCCCAATTAAGCTACTTTTGATTATTTTCACAGAAAACACCTGCTTTCTAAGTTTAAAATAATTTAATTCAACTCTTTATTGCCTTCAAATAACTCATCTTCTAGCAACTCTTCATCATCTAACTCAATAACTTGTTCTCCTTCTAAACCATCTTCTTCTAGCTCTATCACTTCTTCAGAATCAAGCTCAGCCAAAACTTCTAATGTTAAATCATAACCACCATAGATAACTACTGGTTGATCAACAACAATAGTTATTCCCTCTCTTTGAGCTACTTCTCTGATCTTATGATTGATGTCATCTATCAGGCTCTGAATCAAATCCCTTTCTAGTTGGTTAAGCTTTTGTTGATAGCCTTTTAATAACTCCTGTCGTTCTTCTTTAGTTAAATTAGCTGCCTCAACTTCAAGTTGTTGCTGTAATTGTTGGCCTTTTTGATCCAACTCCTCTTCTGCATTCTCTTTATGAGGATGCTTTAAAAATAATCTCTCCATATCAACATAAGCAATTTGGGGAATATCAACCTCTTCCTGTTCAGCTTGCTCAGCCTGAACAGGATTAACAACTACTAAAGCTCCCACTATAACCAGAGTAATTAAGACTCCACTTACTAATAGTTTCTTCATTATTCCACTCCCTTTAGAATGTATTACCGATTCTAATACTTAAGTTAGTCTTATCTTCTAATTCACCTTCTGGGGCATAACCATAATCCAATCCTAACTGCCCAATTGGAGTATTAAATCTTGCTCCTAAACCGACTGAATAATTCAAATCGTTCAAACTGATATCACTATTACTTGCAAAGGTTCTACCTGCATCAGCAAAAGCAACACCTGTCACATTATCTACAATCCCAAATCTATATTCTAAGTTAGAAACTAACATAGCATCTCCATCAACAAAACCATTTACAGCAGCTCCATTATCCCTATCATAATAATCGCTACTGTAACCTCTTACTTCATTCAGACCAGTTAATGCATAACGCTCTCCTGTTGGAAGATCCCCATCACTTAGGCCAGTCTTCAACCTAAAAGCCCAGGTATCAGTTTCCCTCGCTGGTAAATAATTTCTTAAATCAGTTTCATACTTAGTAAACTCAGTATCACCACCAAAGCCTGCTCTCTCAACTGATAATTCCTGTCTACTCCCTGAACGAGGACTAAAGATATTATCTCGCGTATCCCTAATTGTTTTTAAGGTAACACTTCTAGTATTTTCATCATCACGTTCTAACTCTTCTTCATATCTCGTATTATGATAGTCCAGTTTTAGATAACCTGTAATATCATCAGCTAATGGATGGCCAAAAGTAATATCTCCACCTTGCCTTCTTGCAACATTATCTACTGCATCATCATATTCAGTACGGTAAAGATTAAAGTTTAAGCTCGTCTCTGTTCCAAAAGCCCAAGGTTCATAAAACCCTAATTCATAATTTGTTGTATCTCCAAACTCCCAACTTAAGTTTACTCTCTGTCCACGACCAAAGAGATTATCCTTTTCTACATCAACCATACCTGTCCACCCAGCAGCAGAAGAGTAACCCCCACCAATACTGAAAGTACCTGTCTTTTGTTCTTCTATTTCAACAACTAAATCAACTGCCTGCGAATCACCTGGAACAGGTTTGAAATCCGGTCTAATATCTTTAAAGTATCCTAAGTTATATAACTTCCTAAAATCATTCCACATCTGCTCAATATTAAAGACTTGTCCCTCTTTCAGACTCAGCTCTCTTTCAATTACAAAGTCTTCAGTCTCTTCATTTCCTGTAATAATTAAACTATTTAAGCGACCTTCATCGATGGTTATCTTTAATTGATCTTGCTCCTTTATTGTAACATCGACAACCTGGGCCAACATATAACCTTGCTCTTGATAATATTCATTGATTCTTTCTACACCTTGATCTAAATAATTAACATTCAAAATTTCACCTGGCTGTAATGATAATAAGCCTTCTAATTCTTCTGTCGCCACTTCTTGATTTCCTTCAATTTTAATCGCTGATAATTCAGGATTTTCAATTACCTCTATAATTAATTTAACTCCATCTTGATAGTTTCTAAATAAAATTTGCAAATCAAAGAAATAACCTAATTCAAAAACTTGCTGCATATCCTGCTGTAACTTTTCATTAGAAACATCATCACCAACCTCAGTTGTAACTTCTTTTAAAATTTCTTCATCAGCTACTAACTTATTACCTGTCACTTCAACTCCAGTCACAGTATTATCTGTTGGAACTGCCTCTTCAGCAGCAACAATCAAACTATTGCTTGCTAATAAAAATACTAAAACCAATACTGTTAAACCTGCCTTTTTAAACATAATTTTATTCCTCCCTTTCTGATAAGTATCTATGCTTTTGTTTTCTACCAATTACTAAAACGGTATATTCATTTCTAAACCCATCTGGTAATCACCATAATTATTATAATTTCCATCAAGACTTAAATTCTCTAAGTCTCGCGAAAATTGATACTCAAAACCTACTGCTTGTTTCTCCTCAATTCCAAAGGTATGATTATACTTTAACATAAAACCATCAAAGATAAATTTACCTAACTTTATCTCCAGTTCATCACTCAACAATGATCTGATTCTAACTTGATCTAAATCCAATGTCCTTTCAAAAGATCTTTCGACTCGATAGATCAATTCAGTCTTAATTCCTTCATCAATGATTCTAAACATCTCACTTCTGATTGCTTCCTCAAAATCTCTCTCTAGTAAGCTTGCCATCCCTCCTTGACGTGCTAATAAACTAATAACCTCTTTTTCTGTCAGCTCATCTTGAGTCAATAGATTAAAATCAAGCTGATCTGCTGGCCCATATAAATTTAATTCAATCTCCTCGCCACCTATTCTAGCATTTGATTCCAGGTGTAAATCAGGAATAAAAGTATATCTACCAAAATTAGCTCTGGCCTCTTCAACTTCAAATTCAGTATTATAATAAGTAAATCTTCCCGTAGTAGACTCTAATTGGCCCGTCAATTCTATTCCTTGAGAAGCACTTTCTAGCACTAATTCTCCTGATTGAACCAGAATATCAATATTATTATTGCCTACTCTTACATCCCTGCCTGGCTTAATAGTCAAATCAAATTGTGGTTCTATATTAGATTGGCCCTCTCCTTCCATTACTGGCCAATCAACCGGCAGACTAAAGAAGGTATTGTAAGCTATTATCTCTCCTTTAAGTAGCGGTCGTTTGAAATCTCCAGCTAATTGCAAATCTAATCTGTTTAAACCTTCCCAAGAACCATGTGCAAAAAAGATATCTTCTCCTGTCAACCTCAAGTCATACTTTTGAGGCATAAAGCCATTAATTAAAATATTACCATCTAACTCAAAATCTCCCGAGCCATAATAACCAGTTAATTGTTCAACAGTAACCTCTTTATCAGCAAACTTAATCTTACCATTTAAATTATTAAACTCTCGGTCCAAATCCAAATGATTAAAGCTACCAGAAATAATCTCAGCACTTCCATTTAACTTAGGCTCTTGCCAACTTCCTGTAATACTTAAAATAGCCCTACCACGCCCTTTAGCTGATTCAACATTTTCTAGCCAAAAAGAAAGAATACTTAAATTACCTTCCTCTAGCCTTAAGTCAAGGTCAAACTCTTCATCTTCAACTAAAGGCAACTTCCCTCTTGCTTGTAAGATATTATCTTCTTTAAGCTGTAATTGTTGGTTTAAGATCAACTTTTGACCATCTATCAACTTAAGCCTACCAGCCAACCTTTGATATTCTAAGTTATTGAGTTGCCCATCAGTAACCCTTATCTGAGAGTCTAAGCTCAAGTTATCAAAATCCCCAGTTAACCTTCCTGTTAAATTAAGGTTTCCTGCTAATTGATAATCAACCAGCTCTAATTCATTTAGCCCCCCTAAATCAAATTGCTTAACAATTAAATTCAAATCTAAATCTCGTTGTAACCAATAATCTCCTTCAGCTTGTATATAGCCAACCCCGTTTTTATCTTTAACTAATAGATCAAGTCCTACTTCAGGCTCAACTAAAGGACCATTGGCAATAACTCGCCCTTCAACTGGATATGACAAGTTAAACTCTTCATCAAGAAATTGAGTAAAGTAATCTAAATCCCCTTCTTTAATTGTAAAGATCAAATCATTAAATTCTTGGCGATAGAGATCTATAACTCCATCTATCTGATAGCGTTGCTCGTCATTATTAATCACTATATCTTTTAGGTATAGATTAGGTTCTCGATAATCAACCCTACCCTCTATTTCTCCTAGTTGTTGGCCAGCAAATTTAATGTTTTCCCCTTGCACAATTCCAGCTATCTGAGGCGCAAAGATCGAACCATAAACTCTACTATCTACAACAGCTTGACCAGTAAGTTCAAGATCCTGTGGTAAATAATCAATACTGGATAAACTTAAATCATCAGTTTTCACTTTCAAATCTAACTCTTTTTCTTCAATAGTACCCATGATCTCTAAACTGCTATCTTGGTAATTAACTATCGACTGATTGATTATAATTTCTTGGCCCTCATAATTAAAATCAATCTCTGCTCGATCAAGAGCTTGTCCATAAGCAATCCCTTCTTCAACTATAACCTCTCCTGTTAAACTAAGAGGAGAGAATAAAGAATTGATCTCTACCTCACCAGTTACTACACCTGAAAGTGGTAATTGATTATCTGTAATTGCTAACAATTTATCAAGTTCAACCTCTTCAGTCTTTAATACTAGATCTGATTTGCCAGTCTCAAATTCTATCGCCCCAGTCAATGAACTAGAAATTTCAGGTAAATCTACCCTCTCAAATTGAATCTCTTCTGGCACTAAAGCTAGTTCACCTTCCATAACTCCCAATTCTAAAAAGTCATACTCCAACTCTATCCCTCTAAACTGACCTGTAAATTTAGGTTCAGATAGGCTACCACTGATTTTACCAGTTAAATCAACCGTACCTGCTAATTCTTTTTGCTTGTGAAAACCAACCAGTTCATCTAACTTTACATCATTAGCCGTCAAGTTTAGATTTAAATCGCCAGCCAAAGTCACTGAACCAAGCAGATCATAGTTACTATGATCTGCTATTAATTCTGCTTGATTCAAAAAAAAGTTCCCTTCATTAAGCCAAAAGCTTGTTTCAAACTGATTGAAATCATAACCTTGAATTGAGCCTTCTCCTATTATTATTGAGCCTAACATATTCAGCTCTTCTGTTTCTATTCCAGAGCCAGAAATAATAGTCTCCCCATTAAGTAAACCTTCACTAGAAATTTCAATTTCAAATTCTTCCTCTAATTTAGCTAAACTTATATCAGCTAGCTTGGTAGTAAAGATATAGTCAACATCTTTCGTAAAGTCTACCCTACCTTCACCGATCACTCTACCTGAGCCCATAGCAAATTCTAGCTCCTCAAAATTCAACACCCGATCCTTATAATAAATTTGCCCTTCAAACCCACCTAAATTAACCCCTTTAATTTGTCCTTCTTCCATTTTTAAATTACTAGTAACACTTGGATTATTCAAATTTCCATTTATCTTTCCAGTAGCCCGGGCCAACCCTTCTATTTCAAATTGATCTAATTCAACCACCTTGCTAACTTGTCCTAGATCTATCTTATTAAAATTATATTCCAGATTTAACTGTGGTTGCTCCCAGCTAAAGATCTCACCTGTCAACTCAAAAGGCATCGCTTGATAACTGCCACTTAATCGATCAAACCGCAATCCATATTTGTTAAAACTGAGCTCCCCAGCTATTCCATCTACTGTTAATTGTTCATTACTAACAACAGAATCAACAACTTCTAAGCTCCCATAATAACTAGATAAACCTTCAATATTACCTCTTAGTCTAAAACTTCCTTCCACTTGACCACTAACTTCAACTCCATCCCACGCAAGCAAATCATAATCCTCTGTTAAACTGGTTAAATTTAGATCAGAAAAATCCAACTCTAAATGGTAAGTTCCGGCTTCAAAAATCCCTTCCATACTAAGCTGCTTAATCAGCTTAGACCCTGAACTACTATGTAGATCAAAGCTTAATTGTTGTCCAGCTTTAATCTCACCATTTATATTCCCTAACTCCTTTTCAAACTGAGAATCAAAATAACCCAATCTCCCTTGCTTTATCTCAATTGGAAAAGAATAATCAACTTCTTCAACTTCTTCAAAATTATCAATCAAAAATTGATAATTCCACTCCTCCTCCTCTATTAAGTTTAACTCAGGTTCTATTAACCTAATACCATTAATACTATCTAAAAGAGTAAATCTACTCAAAATTAAATCAGCTAAACTATAATTAATAATAACTTCCCTAAGTTTCAATAACTTCCTAGCCTCTTGATCCTTAATAGTCAATCCAGCTATATTAATTTTATTAATTCCTTCAACCTTTATATCATCCACTACAATTTCCGTTGTTAACTCTTGTTCTAAAAGATTGATTGCTTTTTCCCTTGCCTGTAACAACAAGTAATTAATATTTGAATATAAAGCCATCATCAGAAACAACAAGAGCAAACCAACTATTATAATTGATCTAGAATTTATCCTTTCTAGTTTCATTACTTTGCCCCCAAATCTAATCTCCAGACTACTTTAATAATATTATATTTTATTAACAGTTGCAATAGCAATCACTAGTTATTTATTAAGAAAACTATAATATATTACCACTATTCGCAATTAAATGTCAAGCTAATCAAGTTTAAAGAAAAATTCACAAAAAAACTTCTTGATTAATTGATATACAGTGGCACTTTTCGTTCGTAAAAGAATGTGTTTTTGTAGGGGCGACTCTCCGTGGTCGCCCGTGATTTAACATGGGCAGGCACAGAGACCTGCCCCCTACAAATATCATTTCTACCCGCCAAATCAAAAGTGCCATAATATTGTAATTAATCTTTAGTTTCTAAATGCTAACAAAAAGCCCCTCTGACGAGGGGCTTTTTGTTAATCATCTTCTATAATAATTTCAATCTCTTTAGCTAAACTACCAGTCAGAACATAATCTGTTTCTATTACCTCTTCAACCAAATCATAATTAACTTTAGTTCCTTGATCAACTGCCTGTTCAGCACTATCAACCTCTTTAACATCATTCTTCTCTTCTACACTAGAATCAAACTCTTCATCGGAAACTGAAGGATAACTTGCCAGTGGTTGCAATTCAATTACTAAACTATTATTCTTATTTTGCAACTGATAAATCTCAATCAACTCTTCTAAACTCTTGATATTATTAGCTTTAGACCCTTCCGTCTCCTCATACTCGTTATAAAAGAGATTAAAATTAGCCTCTTGCCCACTCAAAACATTAATTAATAATTTTTCCTCTGTAATATCTTCAGGAACCTTTAATTCAATCTCTTTTTTAATTAACTCTTGTCGATAAGGTCTTAGCTTTAATTCTAAATCTATCTTCTCCCCAGCTCTTACTTCTTCTTGCTTTAAACTAATCTCCTCTAATAGAGCAAATTTAGGCTCTTCTTGTACTTCAACATCAACTTCAATACTAGCAAAATTAACCTCTTCAAAAGGATTATTTGCAATCAATGATATTCCTTGAATAAAATCAGCCAAAGTATTCACTGCTATATCATTATCACTATAATAAAGATTAGTACTTTTTAATATACCATCTGGTAATTTAGCCCCTACTAATTCCCAACTTACCTTAGCAGTCCCTGCTCCTTGACGATCAATAGTGCTATCTATTGCTTGTAAAAGTGCCGTTGCTGCTAGTTGATCAATTAAATTTTCATCTTGAACAATCTGTAGATCATATGTAGCTTCTTTCTTTAAATTTTGATCAGCGAGGTTTATTTTAACAGGTACAATATTAGGATAATGGTCTACCTTACCAGCTACTCCTGCTGTTCGATCTTGAGTAATAACTCCTTTTAAATCAGCCGGTGAGCCAATCTTAAAAGGCATCTCAATACTTGTAATCATTTGATGAATATAAGCAGAAGAAAGTAAATAATTCGCATTACCTTGGCCCAAAAACGAATGTCCTAAACCTAAAACTTTATCTTGATCCCGATAAGTCAGCGTTCCGATTGCTGAAACATTTATATCGCCTCTTACTAATTGAACAGCCATTGCACTTCCTGGCTCAAAAGATAACTCCTCTTCATGCTCCATTAGACTACCACCAGCCACAGGTATTAAATCATAATCATCTAATCCTTCTGCCAACCTATCTTTGGCTCTACCTGTTAAACCACTGACCAATAATGGAGTATTAACGGGAGTAGCTACTAATGCGTTAGTCTTATTTTTCTGCTCTTCATCTTTAGTAAAGAATACTTGTTCATACTTCTGACCATCTATTTCTAAAGGCGTGGAGAGTGTAATCTCTTTTTCTTCTTTTATATTTAGCTGATCATCTATTCCTAATTCCAATAATTTCAACATACTCTCAATGGGCGTTACTAATCCAATCTTATGATCTGCCATCTGCCAGCCATAACCAATAGCTCCAACTAATTCATCCTCAATATAAATTGGGCTACCACTCATTCCAGCAGCAATACCACCTGTTCTTTCTATTACATCACCACTGGTCTTAACCAAGATTAAGTCCTGATTCAAATCAGAAGAATCCAACATACTAATAATCTCTACATCAAATTCCTCTATCTCTGTCCCTCGCAAAACCGTCTTTCCTACACCTTCCATCCCTGATTCAATCTCTTCTAATTCCATAATCTCTTCTTCAACAGCCAAAACCGTACTTGTTAGCAAGAAACAAAGAAGTCCTAATATAATTATTCTTGAAATTAATCGCAAGTAAATCCCTTCCTCTCTTAAATATTACAACAGCTACTATTTAGTTTATAATTTTGATTGACTAATTATAACCAAGATCAAGAATTATTACTTAATTGCTGATATACAGCCTCTGCAATTCCTAATTGCTCTCTACTAGCAGCGTCTTCAGCAATTTGGTCATAATACATATCTTCAAATACTTCTCTACTTAAACCACTATCTAATAAATCAGATTTTAAGGTAGCATCCCGCATTTGTTTAAACATCATACTCAAAAAAATCGACTCAAATTCTTGGCTAACTGCTTTTAGCTGTTCATCTTTTTGATCTGTTTTAGTACTTGCTTCTTGTTCCAACAGATCTTTGAATTTATTTTCTGCCTCATTTAAATTAGTATTATTAACCTGTGATTGCTTTAAGTTCAAATTTGAATTTATCTTCATCTTCTCACCTACCTAATTTACATAATTTCCAAATCAGCATGCAATGCTCCTGCTTCTTTAATAGCCTGAATAATTGAGATCACATCTCTAGGAGTAGCCCCTACCGCATTTAAGCCAGTTACTACATCTGAAATGTCTGCTCCCTTAGGTAAGACTACTAAGCTAGCTTCTTCTTCTGCTACATCAACCTCTTCTCCTTCTATAATCTCAGCCTCATCTTCACCAACATCAACCGCTTCTTCTGTGGTAGCAATAGTAACTGTCAAATCTCCATGTGAAACAGAGACTCTCGACAATCGAACATTATGACCCATTACAACCGTTCCTGTCCGTTCATTAATCACCACTTTAGCCTCTGTATCAGGTCTAACTTCCAGTTCTTCAACTCTAGATATAAAGTTTACAACTCTATCCCTAAAGTAACTAGGTACTTGAACCTCAACCTGTCCTGCATCCTTAGCCTGGGCATAATAACCACCATCTTGAGTATAACCAAACTCCTGGTTAATTACATCAGCTATTCTTTGAGCAGTGGCAAAATTAGGATTTGATAATGCCAAGGTAAGTTCATTATCATTATTAAAATCCATTGGTACTTCCTCTTCAACTATTGCTCCATTAGGCACTCTACCAACAGTAGTATGATTCTGAGAAACCTGAGCTCCACCCTGTCCAGCTGTAAATCCACCAACTGATACAGCTCCTTGCGCTACAGCATATACTTCATCACCAGCAGGCCCTGTTAAAGGAGTCATTAATAAGGTTCCACCTTGTAAACTGTCAGCATCTCCAATAGAAGATAATGTTACATCAATCTCACTACCTGGGTGGACAAATGGGGGTAATTCTGCTGTAACCATAACAGCGGCAGCATTGTTGGCCCCTAATTGATCTTGAGCAATATCCACTCCAAAATTCTGTAACATATTCCCTATGGATTGAACTGTCAACTGACTACTTTGACCATCTCCACTTCCATCCAAACCAACCACAATTCCATAACCAATCAATTGATTACTTCTAACCCCTCTAATTCTTGTGATATCCTTAATCCTGACTAATGGATCATCTGCCCCTGGTTGATTAGGAGCTAAAGCTAAGGTTAAATCATTGTTAAAACTTATCAACACTAACAAAATTATAATTACAGAAAAAACCTTACAATCCTTTTTCATATTACCCTCCCTTTCTAGAAGAGCCAACTAATTATCCTACTAATAACCCCTTGTCTTTGTCTATCTCCAATAACTCCTGTACCTTCATAATCTATTTCAGCATTTGCAATATAGCTTGATTCAATAGTGTTCTCTGGTGAAATATCTTCTGGTCTAACTATTCCTGTTAATTTAATATCTTGCGTTTCATCATTAATCTTTACACGTCTAGTACCACTAATCTTAAGATTACCATTATCTAATCTTTCTTCAATCTGAACCGTTATTTCAGCAGAAAGACTACCACTCCTACTTGTTGAGCCAGTTGCATTACTACTGTCACTTTGATTAAAACCAAACGATCTAATAAAATCAAAAATTCCAGTTCCAGCTCCTACATCTGCTTGATTATCCTGACTAGCATCAGTCGAAGCTTCTTGGCTAGCAGTAGCATCTTCAGTAATAATCACAGTCAAGATATCTCCGACCTGATTAGCTTTATTATCCCTAACTAATGCGTTATTACCATTCCATAAAGAAGTAGCATCAGTAACCGACACAGTAAAAATTACAATTAAACAAAGGGGTAATATTATTAAAAAGCTCTTTCTCACTTAAGATCACTCCTTTAATCAGTAATAACTTGTACTTCATTCTCTCCAATTATCCTAGCTTCTACAATCTTTCTACTGGCTTTATTCTCAACCTTAATTATATCTCCATAATGTCCTGCTTCTCGTGATCTACCATTAGCAGTTATGATTACCCCTTCAATTTGAGCAACCAACTTAACATCTTCCCATCTACCAACTAGGGGAGGACGATCAATCATTCTTTCTTCAAGAGGTTGACCAGCTCGTAATGAATTTCTTAATTGCATTCTATCTAAAGAGTAATCAGCAGTTATAAAATTAGTATTTTGAGCAGTCACTAATCTATCTTCAAGCAAGAATAAATCTCGATTCAGCTCAGTTCTTCGCTCTATATCTTCTTTAGCAACCAAAACCTCTTGCCATAAACTAACCTGATATTGAATATGAACTCTTTGATACAAAACACCATCAACTTTGACCTCAATAGGTAACATAACCCGTCCTAATAAATTCCTGCGGTGTAGATTGCCAATTTTTAAATCAAGTTGACCACTAGGGTATTTTAGGTCTTGAAGAGAATTTCTAACTTCAATTTCAATTTGTTCAGGATCTTGGGCCAACTCTTGATAAATATAATCTTTTCCTAATTGAATTAACCTATCAGCAGTCAACTTGTCATAATCAGTAGTTACAGAAAAATGGTAGGGAATATTAATCTTAACTTGCTCTAGATCAATCTGCTCCCTTCTTAAAGCATTGATTACTTCCTCACGATAAATAATTCGTTGATATCCAGGGATTGGAGTTTGACCTAGAGTGATACCATTTAAACTATTTTTAAACTCCGCATCACCTCTTATGTAAGCTATTTCACCCAACTCAACATTTCTTCCTGTAACTTCAACTTGACCGGTCACTTCAATCATATTTTCCGCTGCTAAAACACTATTACTAAATAATAAGATCAGTAATCCAATCTTGAGAGCTAACAGTTTTTTTTTCATTACATCCTAACTCCTATCTTTTACTATCTTCTTAAATTATTAGCCTGTTGTAACATCTCATCAGAAGCCTGAATTGCCTTAGAGTTAGTTTCATAAGCTCTTTGTGCTGAAATCATATCAACCATCTCTTCTACTACTTGTACATTGGATTCCTCTAAAAAACCTTGCGCTATTCTACCAAAGCCATCTTGCCCTGCCAAACCAAACATTGGTTGCCCTGAAGCAGCTGTCTGCTGAAAAAGATTCTGCCCTACACTTTCTAAACCTGCTGGATTAGAAAAGTTAACCAACTCAATCTGTCCTGCTTCTTGTGGTGCTTCATCACCAGGCTCTAAAAAAGTGACTACCCCTTCATCATTAATTGAAATATCAGTTGCTTCAGCAGGAATATTAATCGGCGGTTGTAATAAATAACCATCTGAAGTAACTACCTGTCCATTACTATCGACTTTAAAAGAACCATCTCTTGTATAACCACTTGTTCCATCCGGCATCATCACTTCAAAAAATCCACTTCCTTCTATTGCTAGATCTAATGGATTCTCTGTTCCTTTTAAACTACCTTCACTGAACAACTTCTGTGTCGCTCCAGGTCGAACACCATGCCCCACTTGAATCCCGGTTGGTATTTCAGAGCCTTGATTATTGGGCGTTCCAGCAGACCTCATAGTCTGATACATTAAATCCTGAAAACCTACTCTTGACTTTTTAAAACCAGTAGTATTGACATTAGCTAAATTATTAGAAATTGTATCCATATTTAGTTGTTGTGCCTTCATTCCAGATGCTGAACTTGATAATGATCTAATCATTCTTCACTTCACTCCTTAATTACTTTTTTAAGTTCTTCCTACTTCATTGACAGCCTTTCCCATAGTATCATCATGTGCTTGAATCCCTTTTTGATTAGCTTCATAATTACGCGTATTATTGATCATTCTTACCATTTCCTCAATTGGATTAACATTAGATCCTTCTAAATAACCTTGTGTTACATTACCGGTAGCAGGGAAGATATTATCAACTTCTGGCCCAGCAGCAAAGAGGTTACTACCTTCTCTACTTAGACCATTCTTATTCTCAAAACCAGTTATTCTTATATGATCAACTATTACTTCATCAACAAGTAAATTGTTATTATTATCTACACTAACTTCCCCTTCGAAAGGAATTTGTAAAATTCCATTCTCTCCTAAAACAGGATGGCCATCCTGAGTTACTACTTGTCCTTGGTTATTTAAAGTAAATTCTCCATTACGGGTATACCGCTCTCCCTGCGGTGTCTGAACAGCAAAAAAACCCTCTCCTTGTACAGCCCAATCAAAAGTGTTACCTGTCTTTTCAAAACTACCATTACTGTGATCTGTCTTTATTTCATCAACCATTACTCCACTTCCTATCTTACCAGTTGGAGTTACTTGATGATCAATTCTATGTAATAAATAACTCGGAAACTCATGCTTAGTCGCCACTTGTTTTTTATATCCACTTGTATTTAAATTTGATAAATTATTAGAAATAGTGTCATTCTGCTCAACGTTAGAAGTCATACCTGAAGCAGATGTATATAAGCCTCTAATCATTAAAATCCCCCTTTCTCTAAATTTAACCTTATTTATTAATTAAACACTAGATTATAAAAATCCTGCTAACTATCCAAAAATAAATTTAAGTTTGTATCCCTTATTTAAATTATAACCTTAAATTTTAAATTTTCAAAGCCGAATTACAATTATGTGACACTTTTGATATTACAAAAAAGTAAGACTCTTCGTGAAACCCATAGAAAACCATATCCACATGGGTCTGACCCTACATTTCAATTTAAAAACCTTTATGTTGGCAGGGGTCAAAGAGTTTGATTTTGACAGACCACAGTCACAGACCCATTATATCAATATAACATAAAAAAAAAGAGAATTAGTAGCACTACTAACCCTCTCTTGCATCAGAAGAATTTTTCTCCATATATTTTCTTTTAGTAGCTTCACCACCCCTGAAATGACGTTCTGCCTTATTATATTCTAATACTTTTTTGACTTTTTTAGCTAATTGTCCATTTATCTTCTCTAGCCGCTCCGTTACATCCTTATGTATTGTGCTTTTACTAACTCCAAATACTTTAGCCGCCTGTCTGACAGTTGCTTTAGTCTCATATATATAGTGACTCACCTCTAATACCCTTTGATAAATATAATCTTTCATCAACTTGTCCCCCTTAATTAACTCCAATATATATATATGTAGAACAAGGATAAATATTACAAAAAATTAAAATTAATCAAAGGGATCACTAATTAAATTAATCAATATATTCTAATGGAGATACTTCTTCTCCATCTCTAATCACCTTAAATCTAAGCCTACTCTCAGGCTGGAAAGAACTTTCTGACAATTTACCAATAACTTGTCCTTGAGTAATCTGCTCTCCTAAAGTTACTCTTTCATTTAAATTAGAATAAATTGTTTTAAATGATCGATTATGCTTAATCACAACCTCTGTACCATATAACTCATTTTCAATAATCTCTTTAACCTGACCTGCTTGAGCAGCTTTAACTTCTGTTCCTTGCTGAGCATGAATATCTGCTCCTGCATTAAATTTCCAAGCTTCCAACACTTCATCATGATACCAATCCCAAGCATTCTTTATTTCTCCAGAAATAGGCTTAATTAAATTTATCATCTGCTGAGAAGATACAGTTTCTTCAGTTTTCTCAACTTCTTCTTTCAACTCCTCTTTCTTTTCTAGTTCACCTTCTTTTTCTATGTCTGATGTTGATTGGTCATCAGTTATTTCCCGATCTTCTTCGGTTTCTAGAGATGATGGTTCATTCCCCATCAGTGGTACAGATACTTGTTCATCAATCTCAAACTGATATTCATTCTCTTCTTCTAGTTCAATAATCTCTACTTCAGCACTTTCTTGGCTTAGATCTTGATCAGTTATAAAATAATAAATTGCTACGGAAATTCCTAAAACAAAAGAAATTAAAAGTACTAACATATACTTACCCCACTGCATTCTCTTTAATTTTCCTATTTGCTCCTTTATAAAATTCTTCTTCTTAGCCCAGCTAACAGAAAATGGTAGTTTCTTATCTTGATCATCTTTTTTGCTCACTTAATCCACCTCCAGAATTATGATTTCCAGAAATGAATATTTTATACATTCATTTTCCATTAATTTCTTATAGCCTGGTCACTTATTCTTCTAATAATAGCTTAGTTCTGTTTCAGGATAATAGTGTTTTAAAATTTCTTGATAATTATACCCATCTCCTGCCATTCCATTTGCTCCATATTGACTCATTCCTACCCCATGACCATAACCAGAAGTAATAATCTTAACTTCTTCTT
The DNA here is from genome assembly GCF_046097105.1 of Natroniella sp. ANB-PHB2. Classification (GTDB taxonomy): domain Bacteria; phylum Bacillota; class Halanaerobiia; order Halobacteroidales; family Halobacteroidaceae; genus Natroniella. The sequence continues at coordinate 2,156,272 of NZ_CP175562.1, forward strand.
CGTTCGTTTTGATCAGAAAGTTTGTTGATCTAATCCCTAATTTTTGTCTGAACTCTCGTCCAGAGAAGAGATGATTACCCACTCTTACTTTTAAAACCCGATCACTTAAACTTCTATTAAGTATCTTAATCTCTTGAAGTAGATTACTACTTATTCCTAGCTTATGGTTAAATTCTCGGACTGAAAAGATTTCTTGATCTTGATAATATGGGGAGTCTTTTTCGTATATGCTAGCTACTGATCTTAAATATGGTAGATCATTCCCCCAAACTTCAACTGCTGCTGCTGTATAATCTCCACTAGTAGAATGATAAACAGCATTAATTAGTTCATCTTGATATTTTATTATAATCCCGGCAGTTTCTTCTACTGCTGCTGAAATTCGTGGCCAATAAAATAAATAATTTAAGCCTCCCCACCTATCTAACAACTCTGCTTTAGAAGTCCATGCTTGATCTATTGTGCTATCAGTCGTTAATGGTTGCCCCTGTTCTAAGTTTCTAAGGGCATAGGTTCTAGCAGCTACTGCTTGAGCTTTTAAAGCTTCAAATTCAAAAACAGCTGGCATTTCTGCCGCTACAACCCCCTTTAAATACTCTTCTAAATCTAAAAATAATATCTCATCTGTAACATTGTCATAAACCTCAATCTCAATTGATGGACTAGCAAAATAATTAGATAAGTTTATTATCACGATAGGAATTACAATCATTAACAATAACAAAGATATAATCAAACAAAGTAATAATTTATTATTAACTCTTCTCCCCCCCAATAACTCTGTTTTGTTAATTTTTATGCTGTTTAAATTTAGATATTCCAAATAAAAATAAAGTAAGCTAATAACCATTTAATCACCTTAAAACTAAAAAATTATCTATAAACCTGTAGTGCCCTTAAAAAGAAAAAAGTACCCCTTATTCAGAGGTACTTACTCGCTTGATATCAACACCGATTCCTTTTAATTTTTCTGTTACACTTTCATATCCACGTTCAATATGATAGATATCTGTTATCTTTGTTTTTCCTTCTGCTGCTAAAGCAGCTAAAATCAAAGCTGCACCAGCTCGTAAATCGGTAGCCTTTACTTTAGCTCCACTCAAATTAGATTTTTTAACTATCGCACTCCTACCATCTATTCTAATATCTGCTCCCATTCTTCTTAATTCATCAGCATGACCAAACCGATTTTCGAATACTGTTTCAACAACTATACTATTTCCTTCAGCTTGAGTCAATAAGGCCATAAATTGAGACTGCATATCAGTAGGAAATCCAGGATAAGGTAATGTTTTGATATCTGCAGATTTTAGCTGTCCGTTACCAATTACTTTAACTCCACTGACATCTTCTTCTATCTTAACCCCCATTTCCTTCAGTTTAGCAATTAAAGGCTTAATGTGTTCTACCAAAACATTATTAATATATAATTCACTTCCTGTAATTGCAGCTGCCATCATATAGGTACCTGACTCAATTCGATCTGGAATGATTGTATATTCACTACCATTTAGCTGTTCAACCCCTGTAATCCGAATTATATCAGTTCCAGCTCCTTTGATCTTGGCCCCCATTACATTTAAATAATTTGCTAAATCAATAATCTCTGGCTCTCGTGCTGCATTTTCAATAATTGTTTTTCCTTCAGCTGTAGTTGCCGCCATAATTATATTCATTGTAGCTCCTACGCTAGGATAATCTAAGTAAATTTTAGTACCTGTTAGTTTATTAGCTTTTATTTCTACTACACCATGTTCAATTTCTACTTCAGCTCCTAAAGCTCTAAATCCTTTCAAATGCAGATCAATTGGTCGATTACCAATTTCACAACCACCAGGCAAGGTAGTTGCAGCCTCACCATACCGGGCCAACAAAGCACCCAAAGCATAATAAGATGCTCTCATCTTACGGGCTAGAGAATAAGGAACTTCTAAACGATTAACAATATCAGTATTAATCATTAATTTATTTTGATCATAATCAAGATCAACTTCTGCTCCTAAAGACACCAGTATCTTAATTAAGTTATTAATATCCCTTAAATTAGGTATCCCATATAATACACTCTTTCCAACTCCCATTAAGCTTGCAGTTACAATTGGCAAAGCAGCATTCTTTGCTCCACTAATGCATACTTCTCCTTCTAATTTATTGCCACCATTTATTACTAGATGTTCCATATTATTATTTCCTCCTATCCTTATAATCAAAAGCCCACTGAAACTATTCTTGATCAAACTATAAATTCCTGCCTCCTAGCACAAATTAAATTAGTGATCACCAGGACAATTTTTTCCAAACATCTTATCAAGCCAAGTTATCTTGTGATAATTTTTTAATTCTTCAGGAGCACGCTCTTCTAATAGGCTATAACATTTAGAACAGATCTTTTTACCTCTAGCATTAATTAGTTCTTCAGGAAGCCCCTTTTGCTTTAGCCTTTCCTTACGTTGTTCTACAAAGATATCTTCTCTATTAACAGCATGATCGCTAACTACCACTAAGCCTATCTCTCCTTTAAAATCTGGAGAACTAACTTTTTTAAAAGATAGATTATTTTCCCTTGCAACTTTTATGTATTCTTTAGCTGCTGAAGAGGAAACTTTACTATCAATAATTAATTTTTTAGCTGCTGAATCCTTGGTACTGGTTATAATTTCAGGATAAACCCCTTCTTCCTCCACCTGAGTGATAGTCAATGCCTTTAACACTCTTTCTTTAAATTCACCTAAATATTGATTTCGCTCTCCCTTCTTTAATTCAAGCCCACCATGAGCTTCTACTCCTACTTTTCTTTCTAGTTCACTCTTTCCTTGTTGACTTTTAAATGCTTCTTGTTGCAAATCTTTATCTTTACTCATATTTTATCACCTCTAAGTTAGTATTGACCAGAACAAAACATTATATTATTTCAAGGGTAGATTTGTCAAGAATATTAAAGCTATTTTGTAATATAACCTAAATTGCAATAATATATTACCATTTTTTATGTCCATAAAAAAAGAGCAAGAGATATGATCTCTTACTCAAAATTATTGCCTTTAGTAACTTTTAATCTATTTAATGCCCTTTGTAGAGCCAATTCAGCCCTTTTTTCATTAATATTCTCTGTCTTGGACCCAAGCCTATCTTCTGCACGTTTCTTAGCAGCTTCTGCTCGCTCTACATCAATTTTATCAGCAAATTCAGCTGAATCAACTAAAATAATCGTCTCTTCTGGTCTAACTTCCATATAACCTTTAGTTGCAGCCAATATCTGCTCTTCATTATCTTCTTTAATTCTAATAGCTCCAATATCCAACCCTGTAATTAAAGGAATATGCTCAGGCATAATCCCTCTATCTCCATCGATAGTTCTTACAGTAACTCTTTCTATCTCATTGTCATAAACCACTTTTTCTGGAGTAACGATATTTAATCTCATTTTTGGCATGATTAATCACGCCCTTTTGAATTTTCTGCTTTCTCTACTGCTTCATCAATTGTTCCTACATACAAGAATGCTTCTTCAGGTAAATCATCATGCTTTCCTTCTAAAATCTCTTTAAAACCACGAACTGTTTCATCAACAGATACATAAGTACCAGGCATCCCTGTAAACTGCTCTGCTACAAAAAACGGTTGAGATAGGAAACGTTCAATCTTTCTTGCTCGTTCCACGGCTAACTTATCATCTTCTGACAGTTCATCCATACCTAAAATTGCAATAATATCTTGTAAGTCTTTATATCTCTGTAAAATCTCCTGTACTTGACGTGCTACTTGATAATGCTCATCCCCTACAATATTTGGATCCAAGATTCGTGAAGTAGAATCTAATGGATCTACTGCAGGATAGATACCCTTCTCCGCAATCGGTCTTGATAATACAGTTGTTGCATCTAAGTGAGCAAAAGTCGTTGCTGGAGCAGGATCTGTCAAGTCATCTGCTGGTACATAAACTGCCTGTACAGATGTAATTGAACCATCCTTAGTTGAAGTAATTCTCTCCTGTAAATCTCCTACATCTGTTGCCAAAGTTGGCTGATAACCTACTGCTGATGGCATTCTTCCTAATAAAGCCGAAACCTCAGAACCTGCTTGAATAAATCGGAAGATATTATCAATAAATAACAGTACATCCTGTCCGGCTTGATCACGGAAATATTCAGCCATCGTCAACCCTGTCAAACCAACCCTCATTCTAGCTCCAGGTGGTTCATTCATTTGCCCATAAACTAAAGCAACTTTATCTAATACTCCTGATTCTTTCATTTCTAACCATAAGTCATTACCCTCTCTAGTACGTTCACCTACACCAGAAAATACTGAATAACCACCATGCTCAGTCGCTATATTATTTATTAATTCCATAATCAAAACTGTCTTACCTACACCTGCACCTCCAAATAGACCTACTTTACCACCTCGAGCATAAGGAGCTAATAAATCAACCACCTTAATTCCTGTTTCAAATATCTCAGTAGATGTATCCTGTTCTTCATAAGCAGGTGCATCTCTATGAATTGGAGCATAGGCGTCAGCTTCTACATCTCCTTGTTCATCAACCGGCTCACCTAATACATTGAATATTCTCCCTAAACATTCTTCACCAGTCGGAACGGATATTGGCCCATCTAAATCCAAAGCATCCATCCCTCTAACTAAACCATCAGTAGATGACATAGCTACACCCTTAACTCGATTGTCACCTACTTGTTGCATAATTTCAATTATAACATCACGTTCGTTTCTTTTATCTATAATTTTTACTGCACCATTAATTTCTGGTAATTCACCACTATCAAATTCAACTTCAACTACTGGACCAATAACCTGGACAACTTGTCCAACATTTTGGTCTGTAGCAGTATTTTGACTCATCATAATACCCCCTCTAACTCCTATTCTAATGCTTCAGCGCCACCAACAATTTCAGAAAGTTCCTGTGTAATTGCAGCCTGGCGTGCTCTATTATAAGATAAAGTCAAGTCCTCTATCATCTCTTCAGCATTTTCAGTTGCAGAATCCATAGCTGTCATCCGTGAAGCAAACTCACTAGCTTTAGACTGCAATAATGCACTAAATAGAATGTTTTTAATATATTGTGGCAACACAACTGATAAGACTTCTCCAGCTGAAGGTTCATATAAGTACCTAGTACCAGCATCTTCTGGTTCTATATCATCTGGGTCAACAGGTAATAACTTAATCTTTTTTACTTCTTGGCTAATTACACTTTTAAAATCGGTATAAACTAAATATATCTCATCAAAAACTTCCTGCCTATATAAATCAATTATCTCCTGAGCAAAATTAGCCGCATTATGAAAAGTAGGACTATCATCTAACTCAAGATATTCAGAAATAATTTCAACATCTTGCCTTCTAAAGTAGTCTCTCCCCTTTTTCCCGATAGTAACCAAATTATTTTCTTGGTTATCAGCTTGAATACTAGTTTCAACTTTTTTAATAACTCGATTATTATACGGGCCAGCTAATCCACGATCACCAGTAATCAAAAAGTAACAAACTTTTTTGACATCACGCTCTTCTAACAAAGGATGTAACCTATTATCTATCTTAGAAGTAACATTCACTAAGGTCTTACGTGTCTTTTCAAAAAAGGGCTTAGCATTTTCAGCTCTTTCCTGTAACCTTCTTAATTTAGCGGCAGCAACTAGCTTCATAGCTTTAGTAATCTTTTTAGTGTTTTTAACACTAGCTATCTGCCGCTTAATATCTCGCATACTTTTCATCTAACTCACCCCACTTTCTTACCCAGACATTTAACTATAAACTAGGCTGTTTCTTTTTGTTCACTAGTTACAAAATCTCCTTTAAACTTCTCAATAACAACTTCTAACTTTTCCTCTGTTTCTTCTTCTAATTTTCCAGTATCAGCAATTGCTTGCCTGATTTCTGGATTACTATTTTTTATGAAATTAATAAACTGCTCTTCAAATTCAGTAATGTCTTCGACAGGAATATCATCCAAATGGCCATTAGTTACGGTGTAAATAATAATTACTTGATCCTCTACATCGTATGGACTCGTTTCCTCCTGCTTTAAAACCTCAACAATTCTTTCTCCACGAGCAAGCTTTTGTTGAGTGGCCTCATCTAAATCAGATCCAAATTGAGCAAAAGCTTCTAATTCACGATATTGAGACATATCAAGCTTTAATGTCCCTGCAACATCTTTCATTGCTTTAATTTGAGCATTTCCACCAACTCGTGATACAGATAGTCCAACATTAACTGCTGGTCTAACACCTGAATAGAATAATTCACTCTCTAGGAAAATCTGACCATCAGTAATTGAAATTACATTTGTTGGAATGTAAGCTGAAATATCACCAGCTTGCGTCTCAATAATTGGTAAAGCTGTTAAAGAACCTCCCCCTAAGTCATCATTTAATTTAGCAGCTCGCTCCAGCAAGCGAGAATGTAAATAAAATACATCACCAGGATAAGCTTCTCGCCCAGGTGGTCTTCTTAATAATAAAGACATCTCACGATAAGCAACAGCATGTTTAGACAAATCATCATAAACTACCAATACATCTTTCCCATCATACATAAAACCTTCTCCAATAGTACACCCTGTATAAGGTGCTAAATATTGTAAAGGAGCCGGTTCACTAGCGGCAGCAGAAACAACAGTTGTATACTCCATTGCTCCAGTCTCCTCTAACTTATCTACTATTTGAGCAACAGTAGATGACTTTTGACCAACAGCTACATAAATACACATTACATCTTTACCTTTTTGATTAACTATTGTATCAATTCCAATAGCTGTCTTTCCAGTCTGTCTATCACCAATAATCAGCTCACGCTGTCCTTTTCCAATTGGTACCATAGAGTCAATAGATTTGATTCCAGTCTGTAATGGCTCTTCTACTGGCTGACGATCAACAATTCCAGGTGCATCAGATTCAACTGCTCGAGCTTGTTCAGTATTGATTGGCCCTTTCCCGTCAATAGGCTGGCCTAAAGCATTCACAACTCGCCCCTTCATCTCTTCACCGATAGGAACCTCTACAATTCTTTCAGTTCTATGTACAGCATCCCCTTCCTCAATTTTTGACTCATCACCTAAAATTACACAACCAATACTGTCCTCTTCTAGGTTCAATACCATTCCATAAACACCACTATCAAACTCTAATAATTCACCTGCCATAGCGCCTTCTAATCCATGAATTCTAGAAATTCCATCACCAACGCTAAGAACAGTCCCTACACCTTTAGTTTCTAATTCAACATCATAATTTTTTATCTGCTCTTTAATAATAGAACTGATCTCTTCTGCTCTCAGATTCATTCTATTTCACCCCTAACTTACTTACTTCTAAATTATTTAAATTAGTTTTTAACCTTTTTAATTGATTCAACAAACTACCATCAATTACCTTATCACCAATCTCTAAGACTAATCCACCTAGTAATTCAGACTTAATACTAACATTTAGCTGAATCTCTTTTTCTGTTAATTTTTCTAATTTATCCTTAAGATTCTTCTTATGCTCTGCCGATAATTCTATTGGTGCTTTAACAACAACCTCTAATTTTCCTTGGTATTGATTAGCTAACTTTTTAAACTGCTGCTGAATATCAATCAAATAATCTTCCCTATTTTTATCAAACAACAACTTTAAAAAGTTCAATACCCTCTCAGATACTTCTTCACTAAAAACCTCTGTATAAATTTCTTTTTTTTGCTTAACAGTTAACTTAGGATGCTCTAATACCTTCTTTAGTTCTTTGCTCTCAGCAATTACTTCTATTACTTCTGTTAATTGCTGTAAGGTTTCTTCTAAAGCATTCTCCCCAACTGCTACTTCAAATAAGGCTTGAGCATATTTTTCAGCAACCTCATTCTTTAGCATTGTACGTCACCTAATTTCTCCTCATCTAATCGTTCAATGTAATTACTAATTGTCTGTTCCTGAATATCACTATCAATAGACTGCTCAAGTAACTCTTTAGCTATCTGAACAGAGATAGTAGTAACTTCATCTTTTAAACCTTCAACTGCTTGCTGTTTAGCTCGCTTAATCTCTTCTTCAGCCTTCTGAACTTTGCGATTAGCTTCTTCTTTCGCCTCAATAATTATATCTTCTTTTACACGCTTTGCTCGACGCTGACTATCTTCGACTATGCTCTGTGCTTCTAATCTAGCTTCCTTAAGCTTTTGTTGATATTCCTCTTTTAACTCTTTAGCTTCCTTTTCCCTTTGCTTAGCATCATCAATTTTATTAGAAATACTTTGAGATCTCTTTTCCATAAATGCACTTATTGGTTCAAATAAAAAATGGCGTAACAACAAAAACAACACTACAAAATTAAATAGTTGAAAAAAGAATGTTACATCTATACTGATCACCTATGATTCCCTCCTTTCAAAACTATCAACAATATAATAAATATTAAAGAAGATGAATAATGAAACAAGCATTACTCATCTTCAATTGTCCTCTAACAGACCAATCAAATTTAATTACCCTAATAAGCCAATTAGAGGATTCGCGAATAATAAAATCAAAGCTATTACCAAGCCATAAATTCCTGTTGTCTCAGCAACTGCAGCTCCTAATAACATAGTTCTAGTAATAACCCCTTGTGCCTCTGGTTGTTTACCTACTGCTTCAGCACCTTTACCAGCAGCAAACCCCTGACCAATTCCTGCTCCAATACCAGCTATCATTGCCAAACCTGCTCCAATTGCAGATGCAGCTAACACTAATGCTTGATCACTCATTATTTATTTCCCCCTTCAAAATTTTAATAGTTCTAAATAGATTATAATAAAGCTAACAATGGGTTAGCAAATAACAAAATTAAAGCAATTACCAAAGCATAAATACCTGTTGTCTGTCCTACTGCCTGTCCTAACAACATAACCTTAACAATTAAGCCCTGGTATTCAGGCCGACGACCTGCACTTTCAGTTCCTTTTCCAGCAGCATAACCTTGACCAATTCCTGGGCCAATCCCTGCAATCATTGCTAAACCAGATCCTAATACAGAAGAAGCAATCACTATTGCTGTGCCTTCAACTCCAATCATTGGATTCCCAAATAGTAAAATCAAAGCTACTACCAAAGAAAAGATACCAGAGGTTTCAGCAACCGCTGATCCTAACAACATTACAAAAGTAATATTATTGCTGTTTTCAGTATTATCTGCTACTGCTTCAGCACCCTTCCCGGCAGCAAAACCTTGACCAATTCCTGGGCCAATCCCTGCAATCATTGCTAAACCAGCTGCTAAAGCTGTTGCTGCTAAGACTAAGGCAGTCGGGCTAAACTGATCTAACCAGTCCAATAAGAAAATTATTAAATTGGAGATTTCATCCATCTATCCAATCCCCCCCTTTCTCCACTTAACCAAAAAAGCTACTCTACCTCCATAGCAATATAAGTCATAGTTAACATGGAAAAGATGAAAGCTTGTAAAACTCCTGCAAAGACATCAAAGTAAATAGTAGCTATTCCCGGAACCACTAATGGAACTACTCCAAATAACAAAGCCATAATTACTACACTCCCCATCATGTTACCAAATAAACGAAAGGCTAATGACATAGGATCAGCAAATGCTCCAATAACATTTATGGGAAAGAGTAGTGGCATTGGCTCAAAATAACCTTTTAGATAATTACCAATCCCCTTCTTTTTAACTCCCAGAAAGTGCACATTAACAGCAGTAATAACTGCTAAAGCTAAGGTAGTATTTAAATCCGCTGTCGGAGTATAAAGATTGAAGAGATCTCTTCCAGGAATAATTCCAACTAAATTGGCAATTATTAAATAAATGGTTAATGTTCCAATATAAGAAACAAAAGCCCTTTTTTTAGTGTTCATTGTAGTTTCCACTAAATTAGCAATCCCTTCTACATAAGCCCCCATTATATTTTGTAAACTACCCGGCTCAGGTTCTTTTCTTAAATTTTTAGTAGCTAGCCAAGAAATCAAAACTAAAGCTGCCATAATAACCCAAGTAGTAGTTACAGTAGATTTTACTGGAGCACCAGCAATATTAAATAATCTAGTTAAAGCATTATTCGGTAAATAAAACATTTCAACTGGGGCAAATTCCATTTAATTTCCCTCCTTTCTTTTAATTTCAGAGTATTTTTGGCTGTCGGGCCAATAATTTAAAGCATTAGTTACTAAAACGAATAATTTTACCGTTAGCATTCCAATTACTGTAGTTAATAAGTTGACATCGCTACGTTGTAAAGCTATATAAAAAACAGCAAACCATAATACATACCTGATTATATATTGAATAAAAACATACATTCCAGCTTTAACCGGAGTGAATTTAACCGATTTTTGTAGCGAAACCGATAATAACTGAAAATTAATCAAACTCATTACAGAACCAACCAAAAAGCCAAAAGCACTTTTATAACTAAATAAAACAAATAACAATAATAATATACAAAAATCAAATAAGGCTGTCCACTTTAATACAAATAGCTTTGTCTTTTGTACTGCATTCATATAATCACTTCCTAACCTTACTCGGACATAAGTAATCTATAAGCATTCCTAAACCCAACTATAACCCCTAGTACAACAAAGACAGCCAGAAATAAAGCTCCTGTTCCTAACCAATTATCCAATCTGTTACCTATCCAAATCCCAATTGCTATCGGTATCAGAATAACAATTCCTATTTGAGATAATAATGATAATGCCTGTAAAATACCTAATTGATCCTTCATCATAACTCTCCTAATTTATAAACTTTTTTAGTCCAAAGAATAAAATTCATTTTATGTACAGCAAAATTAAATAATCAGACTAGTCGTCTTTAGTTTATACAGTTCACCGGCAATTATACATATATGGAAAATAAACATCTATATGGATTAATCTACACTAGCCCATTTTATTATACTATAAGTTTCTAGTTTTGTAAAGTTGATTTACACTCAGCCCTAATATTTTTGAAAATACAATTTTAACTTAAGGCCTAACTCTAATTTTTTAAAATTATAACATATTAAAAGATAAATATAAAGTTAAATTAGATTTTCTTCTTTTTGACTCTACGTTTGATACACCTCTGATTTAAGAATACAGATATAAGGTAAGTTGCGATATCTTTCATCATAATCTAATCCATAGCCAACAACAAATTCATCAGGAATCTCAAATCCATTCCAATCAGACTCTAATTCCTTTTCAGTTCTACGCTCAGGTTTATCTAACAAGGTACAAACCCTAATACTATTAGGATTACGTGTCTCCAAAATACTAATTACATGTTTTAAAGTCTTTCCTGTATCAATAATATCTTCTATTATTAAAACATCTTTATCTTCAATACTTTCCTCCAAATCCTTAATAATTCTGACATTCCCAGTAGAAGTTGTCCCTTCATAACTAGTAACATCCATAAAATCAAATACAACAGGCAATTCTACATAACGGGCCAAATCTGCCATAAAAACAAAGCCACCTCTTAAAATACAAACCATAACAATCTCATCATCTTCTTCATCATAATAATCAGTAATTTCTGCCCCTAATTCCTTGATTCTTGCTTTTAACTTTTCTTGATCAATTAAGATTTTTTCTACTTCATTTTCTAGCATTTTAACTCCTCCTTAAATTAACAATTTCAATTATTAGAATTTTTTTTGTTTCTTCAACAACCTTAAATCTCTCATCAATTCTTAATTTAGCTACCCAAAAAATTTCTCCTTCCAAAGTAGTAAAGATAGGAACCTTATCTCTCCGTGCTAATGGCACTTTCTCATCAATTAAAAAATCCTTTATTTTTTTACTCCCCTTCATTCCCAAAGGATAAAATCGATCCCCCTCTTTTCTTTGCCGAAGATAAAACTCAAAACCTACTTTAGAAAGATCTAAATGAGCTTTATTAGGGTTGTTAAGTTCTTTTTTCCATGGATAAGTATTCTTTACCACTTTAGTCTTTACTTCTAATCCTAAATCTAAAACTTTAATCTCCCCTACTGATAATTTATGCTCAAAGTAATTGGTTTTTTTATCTGCCCTTCCACCAATTTTAAAGATAACCTGCTCATAATTTAATGCAACAACCATTTGTTGTGGAAGATCAATTTGAGTTCCAGTTTCTCCAGTTAATATAAAATCTATAATAGATTCTATGTGATGATAATAAAAGCCTTGTTCTTGCCCACTTAATAACTTTAAAGTTCTCTTAACAACTCTACGCTGTAAAGCAAGATGTAACTCAGAAAACTTATTCTTTAAAATAACCAACTGGTGAGGAGTCTCCTTTAATAATAATCGATTCATTACTTCTATTGTTGATTGTACTAAAAACTTCTCTTCTCCTTGTAAAATTTCAGCATTTCTTTGTAATGTATTGATTAAGTTGCTATTATATTCTTTTATTAATGATGGTAATAGTTCTAACCTAATTTTATTTCTATAATAAATAGTGTCTAAATTAGTTTTATCTAATCTCGATTCGAGATTATATCGCTGACAATAATTATTTATTTCTTGCTTGGTCAACTCAAATAAAGGCCTAACAACTTGATCTCTTTTCGGGAATATTCCAGCTAAACCTTTTAACCCTGCCCCTCGTAATAAATTCATTAAGATTGTCTCAGCTTGATCATTAGCATGATGACCCACCGCAATCTTAGTTAGATTAAATTTTTTCAGATATTTAAAGAGAAAATCATATCTTACCTCTCGAGCAGCCTCCTCTAATGAAAGCTCCATTCGTTGCTGATAAGATTTAACATCATACCTTTCAACTGTAATCGGCACTTCCCATTTATGAGCTATCTGTTTTACAAACTCAGCATCTACAATCGACTCTTCTCCACGTAGCATATGATCTAAATGAAAAACATGTAGCTGTAAATCATAATCTTCTCTTAATCTCTTTAAGATATGTAATAAAACCAATGAATCAGGCCCACCAGAAACAGCAACTAAAATCTTATCACCAGTAGATAATAAATCGTATTTAATAATTGTCTCCTTAACTTTAGTCAATAAAGTCATCTTATGTAAATCCATACCAAAATTTAAATTTCATACATTATTTTAACTTAAATCATGATAGCTTATATAATATTTAAATTGTAATGGTATGAATTAACTCCCTCCTTAGATAACAAAATAAAATCACCTTACTACCGAATTTTCGATAAAAATCAATCTAATCCTTCTTTTTGTTCAATTTTTTCACCTTAACACCGATTTACCTTAATTACAAGTACAGTCATATCATCCTTTATCTCTTCATTTTCAACCTTAGCTTTATCCAAAATATATTGTGCCAATGACTGTGGATCATCAATCAAATTATTTTTAAGAACCTTTAAAATCCACTCTTCTTTAATTGTTAAATTTCTCTTAGCATCTAAAACCCCATCCGTTAACATAATTATTAAGTCCCCACCTTGCAGTTGCAAAGAGGTTGGCTCTACCTCAACCTGATTCAAGATTCCAACAGGTAAAGAAGTTGATTTTACCATACTAATATCAGAATCACGTTTAATAAAGCTAGATGCTGAACCCACTTTGATAAATTTAGCTGCTCCAGTTACCTGATCAATATTTAACAAATCTATTGTAGCAAAGGTATCTTGTTGTGTTCTAACTTCTAAGATTGAATTAACACTTTCTAACACTACCTCATAGCTTAAGCCAGCTGTTAACATCTTATCTAACAAACTTATGGCACTCCGACTTTGTTGATAAGCTTTTGAACCAATACCCATACCATCACTCAAAATAGCAAAAAAATTACCATCTTTTCGCCTAAAAAAGGTGTAATTATCTCCCGAGACATCACCTTGCTGACTTAAAGTAGCTACTCCACCTTGAAAATCATATTTGCTATCAGGCATAAATTGACAAGTACAATTAGACTTATCAATTTGATATCCACACTCACTCCATCCTAAACTTAAATTATGATCTAGTCTACTATTTAATAGAGGAATCATCTGCTTTGTACATTCTTGACTTCCATTACAGCTTTGTTTTGTAATAGTAATTTCTAGTTCTTCATCATTATAATTAGTAGTTAAAACTTCGTTAACCAAAATTCCATTATCCTTTAATAAAGAAAAGATATCGTTTTCTAACTCTTCATCTTCTTCTACCTTAATTGTTAAATTCTTCGTTAATTGATCAACAACATTAGACATCCCCGTTAACTGTTTCAGCAAAAGCTCTTCCCTGCTCTTTATTCTATCTTTCCAATAACTATTTAATTCATTCATTTTGATAAACTGATTAATTTCAGTAACCAACTTAATCTTTCTTACACAATCTGTCTTCATCTGTTCTTTTAAATCATCCACTAACAATTCACCTTTATCTTCACCAAGGATCAATATATCAAATAATGAATTATAAGTCTTATAAAAAGAATCCTGCCAACAAGACTTATACAATCCACATTGTTTACAGACCTTATCTGTAATTATATCTAAAAAAACACCCAAATTACCTATACTATTTTGTTCTAATTTATTTTGACCAGTCTCAATTGATGAAAACATTTGAGCTAATTCAGTAAAAATATTAGAAAAATCATTAATTCTTTCTTTGAAGAAAGTTTCTGATTTTTTATTTTTTAATTTTTTAGCACGTTTTTGTTTATTAATTAACTCTTCAAAAGAAACAATAATTGACTTTGGGGTTACTAATAAAATAAAACCAGCAATCAACCCTTCTTGAGTCAAAGCTATAATATATCCAACTTCAGTAATAAATAATGTATAAATTATACTACTTAATAAAAAACCACTGATCACTCCTAATTTATTTTGCTTTTGAAAATTACCAGCAATTAAACCAGCTAAAGCATAGTTTCCTACCAACGGGGCCAATTCTAAATAAGAAATACTATAAATAAAACCAATTAAAACACCTATAACAGTTGCTAATTTAAATCCAGCAATTAAAGCAGTTAACATAATAGAATAAGAAGCAATTATTCTAGCTAAATTTATATTTCCAATCTGTTGAATAGATAGATCACTCATAAGTAGCCCAAAAGTTAAGCCTACTGCTAGTAAGCTTTTTACTACTAATTTATTCTCTCTTTCTATTAAAGTTAATAAGTTAGGAGTTAATCTTAATACTAGCAATGTAATTAAAGATATTAGTAAGACTTCAGAAAAGAAATTGACAATTATAGGTAAGGAAAAATCAAATATTAAATCAGGCATTCTAACTATTACAGAACTAACCCCAACTAAAAAAGTAAAAAACAAGACTCCTCTTTCACTTTTCTTTGAAAAATATCGGTTGCTAAATAATAATAATAAAATACTGGATATATATTTCAATCCACCCCAACCTAATTGACTTGTATAACCAAGGCTGACTCCAAATAGAATAAAGGTTAACTTCTTTAAAGCTAATTCTCCTTTCTGCCATTGATAAAAAAAGATCGCTAAGTAACTGACTCCAAAAGGCATTAAATCATTTAAAATAATTGCTCTCCCTAACAAAAAACCAATTAAAGCTAATGTAAAGTTAATAATTGGTGTTTTATCCTTTAAAATAAAGTTGCCTTTTTTCTTATCTTGTAAGCTATCCTGTCGCTGATAAATAGGTAAGTCTAAACCTTTCACAATAATCCCCCTTGTCCAATTTACATTTTTTGTAAGGTCTAGATATATTATACACCTATTCTTAAGAATAATTTGTCGAATAGCCAAACTAATCCTTCTAAAAATATTGACAAACATATACAAAAAAACAAAATCGAATTCAACAATAATTTATGGTAAATTAAGTGATTAAAAATAAATTTCTCAACAACTCTTCAAAAATTGTTTCCTAATAAATAAAGAGAGAGTACTTCCCTCGAGGGAAGTACTCTCTCTTTATTTATATCGATTTATTAATTTCTTAGTTGGTAGCGGCGGAGGGACTTGAACCCCCGACTCTGCGGGTATGAACCGCATGCTCTAGCCAACTGAGCTACACCGCCATAGAAATTTATTTAATATTTTACATTTAATATTGAGTAATTTTTAAGATCTTGAACTTAACTATTAGTTATTCAATATTAAATATTCATTGCTTTTAACTTGGTTGCACTTCTGCAAGCACTACCATCATAAAATATTTTGGTTGCACTTCTGCAAGCACCACAATTATAAACTATTTTGGTTGCGGGGGATGGATTCGAACCAACGACCTCCGGGTTATGAGCCCGACGAGCTACCAGCTGCTCTACCCCGCGACAAAAGTTCATTTAATATTTTATATCTAATATTAAATAATGAAAACCTAAAAAATTTAAATAATCTTGATTTTCAATTATTAAATATTCAATATTATTTATCTTCTGTTTTAAAGATGGTGCCGGGGGTCGGACTCGAACCGACACGGGCACGAAAGTCCCATCGGATTTTAAGTCCGATGCGTCTGCCAATTCCGCCACCCCGGCATGTTTAAATTGTATATTTCCTAAGCGACAATTAGTATTATAGTATATCATGGCCCTTCAGTCAATTGATTAAATCACCCATTATAGCTGATTACATTTGTTTAACACGTCTTTACTTCTGTATACTCCTTTAAAACCTAATGTTCGATTAAATATGTTTTTTGATGATTCCCTCTAAAACCCCTGCTTCACTAACTTGAATTTGCTCTGAATCAGTCTCCTCCATTATTTTCAAAAGAATAATTATTCCTGGTAATATTATATCAGCCCGTTTGGGTTGTAACCCCGGTACTTTTTTTCTCTCTATTAGAGATAAACTGGCTAACTTATTAAATATTCTTTTTATGGAATTCCTAGTTAAAAAATAACCATCTACCTTCTTTCGATTATAAGAATCTAGTTCCAACTCAATTGCCACTAAGGTAGTTATTGTACCACCTACTCCCAATAATTGCGAATTTTTTCTCTTATCAATATTTTCTTTTATCATTCTTTCTGCTAACAAATTCATTTTGGTAAAATCATCATCATATCTTTCTGTCAAGCGTACTGCCCCTAAATTTATACTTATATATTCTTCTAATTTATTCTTCGCTCCATAAATGAATTCAGTACTCCCTCCTCCAATATCAACTGCTAAAACTTGCTCCTCTAATTTAGAAATTGAAGAAGTAATCCCTAAGTAAGATAATCTAGCTTCTTCCTTCCCACTAACAACTTTGATCTCAAAACCAACTTCTTCCTTAACTCGTTGCAAAAATTCTTGTTGGTTAATAGCATCCCTAACCGCACTTGTAGCTACTACATAAGAGGCTGCATTAAATTGCTTAATAACCTTTTGATAACTTTTAAGCACTCCAATAGTTCGCTCAATCGCATCATGGTTAAGATAACTATTTTGATAACTACCTGCTCCTAAACGAGGGGTTTCTAACCTACTAGCTAATCTCTTTAATTGCTGACTCTTTTCTTCTGCAATTAATAACCTTACAGAGTTAGTCCCGATATCAATTGCTGCTATTGACAATTTTATTCCTCCTCTCCTATACACTTCGAAGAACAATCTTTTGAATCTAAAGTGCCAAATCTATCTTGTAATAAATCATCTACTATTTGACCTACTGGATTGATCGAATCAACTAGATAATGGGCATAGTGCGTGTGTAAACATTTAATTCCTCCAAAATCCATAATCCCTCCTACTCCAGATCTCTTTAAAACATTAAATTGACCTTCATTTTCTTCTTTTAATCTAGCTAATAGTTGTTGATCAGCTAATTCTACCCTCTGCTTTGCATAATTTTGATGGGCTTGTTTTAATTTATCTGCTAACTTTTGATCTGATTTAATCTTTTTTTGAACCTTCTGAACCATTCCCTCGCCCTCTAACCTACCAATTCTATAATTTAATTCAGAACATGTTAGCCAAAATGTTGTAGGAAAGATTCCAAAACTATCACCTTTGACCAAAATAGGTTTTGTAATAATAACTTGAGGGCAACCAGCTGCACATTGCTTAGCAATCTCAGCAACATTCCTTGGCTCTCTTCCTAGTTGTTTAGTTAAAATTTTTAATTGCTTTTGAGTTAATTTCATCTTCTTTGACTCCTTTCAAATATAAAGAAACACCCTCAAATAAATTTGAGGGTGTATATATTAACACTTAGCCTAATTTATAATTTATATTAACGACTTTGACCGCTTCTTTTTTCCAAACTACGTCTCAGGTCTTGTTGTCGTTGTTCACTTTCTTTCATAAAATCAGATAGCCTATCTTCAAAAGACTTCTTAGGAACTGTTTTAAACTTCTTCTTTTTATTGTCTAATTGCTTAATGGATAAACCAATCTTTCCATCATCATCAATAGAAATAACCTTAACTTTGATCTTTTCTTTCATTTTTAAGTAATTGCTAACATCTTTAACATAAGTATCAGCTACTTCAGAGATATGAACTAGACCAGTTTCACCTCCATCTAATTCAATAAATGCCCCAAAGTTTGTAATACCTGTTACTACCCCTTCTACAGTAGATCCAACCTCAATTGACATACTTAAAAAATTCCTCCTCATAAAATTTTATATGTGAACCCTCACATTAATATTTCATATTATACACTATATTTTAAGTTGTGTCAAATAATTAAAAATCCATGGTTAATGATATTCGGCCTCTAGAAGAATCTATCTCTAAGATTTTAACCTGAACATTATCTCCTATTGTAACAATCTCTAGTGGATCAGTTACATACTGATCACTAAGTTCAGAAATATGTACTAAACCATCTTCTTTAACTCCTATATCCACAAAAGCTCCAAAATCAACTACATTTCGCACAGTACCAGATAGTATCATATCTGATTTTAAGTCTTCTATCGCTAAAACTTCTTCCCTAAAAATTGGTTTAGGCAACTTATCTCTAGGATCACGTCCCGGTTTTAATAAAGATTCTTTTATATCTATTAATGTGGGTAAACCAACTTCCAACTCTTCACTTATATCAATAAGGGTGGAATCTTTTAAAGACTGCTTTAATTCTTTTGAAGCTGATTTATCACTTAGATCTTGAAGTTCAAAGTTGAATTTTTGCAATAATTCTTCTGCTATTTGATAAGACTCAGGATGAATAGCAGTTCCATCTAAATGATTTGTTCCATCCTTAATTCTCAAAAAACCTGCTGCTTGAGTAAAGGTCTTTGGTCCTAACCGATAGACTTCTTTTAACTCCTCTCTATTTTTAAACCCTTCATTTTCCTCTCTATATTCAATAATATTCTCAGCTACTCCAGAATTAATACCTGCTACATACGCTAATAATGCACTAGAAGCAGAGTTTAAGTCAACCCCTACATAATTAACAACCGACTCTATAACTGTCTCTAATGCTCCTTCTAAACGAGACTGGCTAATATCATGCTGATACATTCCAACTCCAATATGCTTAGGATTAATTTTTACTAGTTCGGCTAAGGGATCTTGTAACCTCCTCCCAATTGAAATAGCACCACGCATTGCAACATCCAACTCTGGAAATTCAACTCCTGCTAATTTAGAGGCAGAGTAGACAGAGGCTCCTGCTTCATTAACAATAATATATTTCAAATCTATCTTTAATTCTTGAATTAATTCTGTTACTAACTTCTCCGTTTCTCGACAAGCAGTTCCATTCCCAATAGCGATTATATTTATTTGATATTGATTGATTAAATCAATCAATATCTCTTTTGCTTTTTTCTTATTATTTTGTGGTGCATGAGGATAAATAGTCTCTGTTATTAACAGTTCACCAAATCGATCAAGTACTGCTACCTTACAACCAGTTCTAAATGCCGGATCAAGTGCCAATACTTTTTTATTTTTTAACGGAGGCTGTAATAACAAATTTCTTAAGTTTTCACTAAATACATTAATTGCATGTTCTTCAGCTTGATCTGTCAAATAATTTCTAATCTCTCTTTCAATTGCTGGGCCAATCAAGCGATAATAAGAATCCTCAATAGCTAATTTCAACTCTTCTTCAAAAATCGAATCTCCAATTATAAACTCATTCTCTAACTTATTAATGATCTTCTCATCTTGTGAAATCACTTTAACCTGTAAGATATCTTCCTTCTCTCCTCGGTTAAGAGCTAATACTCGATAGGGAGGTACCTTTTGAACCTGCTCTTGATAATCATAATAGATTTCATAGTCACTTTCTTCTTCCTCCCCCTTATTTTTAGACATTAATTGCCCCTCATGCAAAGTTATTTGCCGGGCCAACCTCCTACTACTAGCTTGATCAGCAACATATTCTGCTACAATATCACGTACTCCTGCTAAAACATCCTCTAAAGTATTTAAATCTTGCTCAGAGTTTAAATACTCAAGACAAACTTCTTCACTAGAACCAGACTTTATCTCTTGTGCTAAAAAATCTTTAGCTAATGGCTCTAAACCTTTTTCCTTAGCTATCGTAGCCCTTGTTCTTCTTTTAGGACGATAAGGGCGATAGATATCATCTAACTCCTGTAACTTAGTAGCTTGATTAATTTGAGCCTCTAACTCAGTAGTTAATTTATCTTGATTAGCAATTGAGTTAGCAATCTCTTTTTTTCTCTTCTGCAGCCTTTCTAAATATTCCCACCTTGATTTCAACTTCCTCAAAGTTATTTCATCTAACTTGCCAGTTGCTTCTTTTCTATAACGAGCTATAAAAGGAATAGTATTTCCTTTCTCTAACAACTTAATAGTCCGTTTAACTTGTCCAATTTCCAAATTTAATTCTACAGCCAATTGTTTTTCTAAATTGAATTTCACTTATTTCCCTCCTAGCTTCTCAATCATCTATAATAATATATAATATTTCCCCTTCTTCTACCAATCCTAATTCATTTCTAGCTACCTGTTTTATAAACTCTCTTGAATTAACGTGCTCAATCTGTTTCTCAAGTTCTCTTTTATTAAGATTAACTTCCTCAATTTCTTCTTCAATGTTTACAATCTTTTCTTTTAACCTCTTTTGCTCTAAACTACCTTGATAGAAATTAAAGATGCTTCCAACTAAAAAAAATAACCCTCCAATTAAAACTATCACTTTAAATAATCTAGCTTTAATGGCTTTCATTACTTCACCTCTCTATCTAATCCTTTAATTAATACTTTTATTTATATTCTAGATTAAAAATATTTTATCCTGCAAACTATCTTTTAAATACCTTCTTTAACTTTTCTTTAATTCCTATCAGGATTAAATTCAATCTATCATAAACTAATAACATTATTCTTTTTATTTGATAATAAATTATCTTAATAGTTCTAACTACTCGCTGTAAAAAACTAATAATATACTTACTGATCGTTAAATAATAAATTACTTCTCCACTAATTACCCCTATAAATATATATAGTCTAACCTGCCCTTGATTACTATAAATCAAACCTAAAAATACAAATAATGTAACTGCCAGGGAAAATAATAGGTCAAATAAGTCAGTAGTAATTCTACCTAATTGAAAATTTCCTCTAATGACACGATAAAAATCAAAAAAAAACCCAATGATCAACCCTACTATCATCATATTTACAAAAGTAAACACTTGTAATCTCAACGAAACCATAATCTTTTCCTCCTAAGATTGAACTATTTAAATAATCGTTTAATAACCCCTCCTTTATTCAACTCTTGGTCATACTTTAACTCTATGATATAACCATCTACACTTAATTTTGAACTATCTAGATCAAGTTGATTGATATGTAACTCTTCTCCAATAATTACTAGACTTCCTAAATTAGTTTCTAATAATATCTTAGTTTCATTAAAATTAATAACGTCCACTACTCCAGTTAATTTTAATAACCTACGATCAACCAACTCTAGTTTTTGATCATTACTACTGCTTTCTGTCATCTTCTCCCTCCTCTCTCACTCAATATTTATGTTGCTAATAATGGTTCTATTCAAAAAAATAAAGTTACCTTTCGGTAACTTTATTTCAAGTAAAAATTTTGAAGTTTTAAATAAGCAACATAAATAAAGGAGCAATAAATACAGTAATCAAACCAGCCACACCAATCGCTAAACTGCTCATTGCTCCTTGTGTTTCACCCAACTCCATTGCTTTAGCAGTTCCAACAGCATGAGAAGCACTTCCCATAGCAACCCCAACAGCTACTTTATCTTTAATTTTAAAGATTTTACAGACCGTTGGCCCTATAACTGCTCCTAAAACTCCAGTCATCAATACAATTGCTACTGTAATAGCAGGTATCCCACCTATTTGCTCCGAAACTTCCATTGCAATTGGGGTAGTAACTGATTTAGGAACTACCGAAAGAGCAACCAAATCTGAAAGCCCAAATAACTTTGCTAAAAACCAACCACTAGTAATTGCAACTGTACAACCTACCGTTACACCAATTAAAATCGAAACTAAATTCGTCTTTAATAGCTCTAACTTTTTATACAAAGGAACTGCTAAAATTACTGTAGCTGGCCCTAAAAGAAAATCAATAATCTCTCCTCCTTGATTATAATACTTAACATCAATATCAAAAAACAATAATACTCCAATTATTGCCACTACACTGACCAGCAATGGATTAAAGAGTGTAATTTTAGTCTTTTGTTTAAGAAAAAGACCTAGTTCAAAAAATAAAATTGAAATAATAATTCCAAAATAAGGTGTATTTAGAAATTGAATCATAAATCTTGCCTCCCTTGATTAGCTTCAGTTTCATCATTGGATAATATATCAAAAGAATGATTTTTAATTTTTCTATTAGAAAATCGACGTAATGCTTGAATTGTTGTCCCGGTAGATGCTATTACTAAAGTTGTTGATATACTGAATACTGCTAAGATAGGAATGAATTGTCCTTGCATAACATCAAGACTACTAATTAAATTAACTCCTGCTGGAATGAAAAAGAAAGCTAAATGAGTTAATAAAAAATCACTTACTTTATCTATCATCTCTAGCTTAAGAATTCCACTCATTAAAGAGATTAAAAGAATAATCATTCCTACTACATTACCGGGCACTGAAAGACTAAAAAAATCACTGATAAACTCTCCTAGCGAAGAAATCGTAATAATTATTAATATTTGTCTAAGTAAGATCATAATTTACTTCTCCCCCAACTTTTTTAAATTAGATTACTTATCATATGGTCTGACCAGTAACCCCAAGTTAAATTATATTAACTTTTAATTAACTTCTCTGACCAAATTAAGTGTTCAACCATATTTTCTTTAGCCTTCAATCTATCTCCATCTTTAATAGCTTGATAAATTCTGCTGTGCTGTCTGATAAAAGTTTCATTCTTATCTTTATCATTTACCATTTTTTCTATCACATTAGCAAGATAAAGATTGATAACATCAGAAATAGAATCTAAGAGTCTATAAATCAACTTATTACCTGTTGTTTTAGCTAAAGCACAATGAAAGCCTCGGTCAGCTCTTCGGCTATTAATTGCATCTCCTCTACTCTTTTTCATTAAGTCTAAATATTCTTTCATCTCCTTTAAAGCTCTTTGTTCAGATCGCCTTGCTGCTAAATCAGCACTGCTAGTTTCTATCACTTTTCTTAATTCAATTAAATCTTGATTAACATTCTCTTCAACCATAAATAATAGCGATAGTGGTTTTAAGAAGTTATCATCTACACTCTCCTTAATAAAAGTTCCTTCTCCATGTCTACTTTCAATCAATCCAACCATCTCTAATGCACTAAAAGCCTCTCGTAACGATGAACGACTAACATTTAACTCCGCAGTTAACTTTCGTTCAGAGGGTAACTTATCACCTTTTTTTAATTGACCTTGATAGACCATCTGTTTAATTTGCTCAATAATCTGTTGATAAACCTTTTTGTCTTGAACTGGGTTAAATTCCACCTATGACCTCTCCTTATTGATCACAATTAATACTCAATTTACAATGAATATCAGAACCGTGAATCATTTATTTAAACAAACTCCCACCCTTAACTAAGAATTTAAGCTCTTAGATAAAGTGGGAGTTTATAAACAACAACCTTATAAAGTCATATCCACTTTTTTACTTTCAATTATCAAATTAACTTTATATCTATTATATTACCTTTTATTTACTTTGTCAATCTCCATAAAATCAAAAATAGTCAAGCTTCATCTTGAACTTATATCAAACTAAAGTTGAATAAGCATTTATTTATTAAAAACAACTAAAAATATTACCTTACTAATTCCATCATATCATTTTTTAATCTTGATAACTTCTCTCCTGCCATCTTTTCTGTCTCTCCTACAACTGAAAAGTAGAATTTTATCTTAGGCTCTGTTCCTGAAGGTCTAACCGTTACTAAACTATCATCTGCTAATTTAAATTGTAATACATTTGACTCTGGCAAATCTAATTCAGACTCTTGCTCAGTTTCTAACTCATAGCTTTTCCCTACTAAATAATCCTTTTTGATTACTACTTGTTGATTACTTATTTCTCGTGGACTATCTTCCCTTAATCTTTTTAAAATCAGTTCTATTTGCTCTTCACCTTCTTTTCCAGGCATCTTTAATGCTTCTAAATCCTCTTTATAATACCCATACTCTTCATATAACCTTGCCATCTCTTGATAAATAGAACTACCTTGCTGTTGATAATAAAGGGCCATCTCTGCAATTAGCATAGTTGCTACTACTGCATCTTTATCACGAGCATGAGTTCCATATAAATAACCATAACTATTCTTCCCTTAATCTTTTTAAAATCAGTTCTATTTGCTCTTCACCTTCTTTTCCAGGCATCTTTAATGCTTCTAAATCCTCTTTATAATACCCATACTCTTCATATAACCTTGCCATCTCTTGATAAATAGAACTACCTTGCTGTTGATAATAAAGGGCCATCTCTGCAATTAGCATAGTTGCTACTACTGCATCTTTATCACGAGCATGAGTTCCATATAAATAACCATAACTTTCTTCAAAACCAAAAATAAATTCATAATCATATTTTCCGTCTTCAAACTCTTTGATCTTTTCTCCGATATTTAATCATCTCTGTGGTTACAATTGTTTTAATGATTACTCCATTATCAGGAATCTGATTTAATGAATTGAGTATGTAATCTGTCAACAAAATTCCAACTTGATTGCCATTTAAAAAAGCCCATTCATCTTGGTCATCTTTAACTGCTATCCCTACTCGATCTGCATCAGGATCATGAGCCATAATCAAATCAGCATCTTTTTGTCGGGCCAACTCAATTGCCAACTCAAAGACTGCTGGTTCCTCTGGATTAGGATAATCTACAGTAGAAAATTCAGGATCTGGTTCTTCCTGTTCAGATACAATATGTAGATTTTCAAAGCCAAGTTCCTCAAAAATTTCTCTTCTGTACTGGAATGTTTCCTGTTCCATGCAATGGAGTAAAGACAATATCAAAATCAGAGCCTGCTTCTGCAACCAACTCTGGTTTCAAAGCTAAACCTTCTAAGGTCTGAATATAATTATCATCTAATTTTTGAGGAATAATTTCAAATAATCCTTCTGCTTGAGCCTCTTCTTTAGAAATACTTTTAACCTGCCCAAAGCTTTCTATTGCATTAACTTCACCAATGATTCCTGTGTCATGAGGCGATACAACCTGAGCTCCATCTTCCCAGTAGACTTTGTATCCATTATACTCAGGAGGGTTATGACTAGCTGTAACCATAATTCCAGCTGTTGCCTTTAACTGCCTAACTGTAAAAGAAAGCTGTGGTGTAGGGCGTAGACCATCAAACAGATAAGCCTTAATTCCATTAGCAGCCAATACAAGAGCAGCTTCTACAGCAAACTCTCGTGACTTATATCTTGGATCATGAGAAATAACGACCCCTTTAGACTTATCTCCTTCTTTAGCAATATAGTTGGCTAACCCTTGTGTTGCCTTTCTAATAGTGTAGATATTAACTCTATTAGTACCAGCTCCAATAATCCCTCTCATGCCACCGGTTCCAAAATCTAAATCTTTATAGAACCTCTCTTCTATCTCCTCTTCATCACCAGATATTGCTTCTAACTCTTCTTTGATTTGTTGATCAAAGTAATCACTCTCTAACCACTGATTATATTTCACTCGGTAATCCATAAAAAACCTCCTTAACCTTTTTAGTACCCTATCATGATCTATTCTAGATCAAGCCAATAATCCCTGGCAATATATTACATTTTGATCAGTAATATTTGATTAGTAATAATTGAGGACAGCCCTTAATCAAAAATTAAAGGCTTAATCCCACTTCTTCTCTATTTCAACATCCTGAAAATAATATTTAATTATCTCTTCTGCTGAACTACCTTCTTGGCCCATATGATAGGCCCCCCATTGACTCATACCTACACCATGCCCCCATCCACTTCCAATGAATAAAAACCCATCATCTTCTTGCCTTATCTCTTCAACTACCGTAGATTTTAGATTATCCGGGCCAACAAGCGTTCTAAACTCAGCTCCTTTTAAGCGCTTTGTACCTTGATCATGAGCTATATCAAGCTCAACAATCCGACCAGTCTCATCTCGATCAAGAATATTTATATCAGAGACTTGGCTTGCCTCTTCTCCAGCCTCCTCTAAAGCTTGTAATACCTCTTCTTGACTGATCATAACTTGCCAATTTTGAATATCATCAGGTGCTTGGTGATCAGGTGATTCCACACTGACTACATAAGGTGGTTCAGCATCATCATAAGCTAATCCTACCTGTGCACTTGTCGTCTGTCCTGCTGCACTTGAATGGAACCAGGCTCTAATATACTCTCCATTATAAGTAGCTACCAGTCCTCTTGTCTGTTCAACTGCTTCACTAATCTCTGGAGTTATTTGATCTGGATCATAAGCTTGAGCTTTTTCATGTTCTGCACTAATTTTATTCTCTTCTTCTTCCTCCATAAATCTTAAAGTAAAAGTTCTAGCCTTAATCGCCTGAGCTGCATAAGCATTAACTGGCCAATCCGGTTTCATTTCAGCCCCTACAACTCCAGCAACATATTCTTCAATATTCAACTGTTCAGTCGTTCCATCTTCAAATTCAACAGTAATCAATGGTGCATCTCCTTCACCAGCATCCTGGATCTTATCATCCCCAGCGGGATCACAACCTACAAGCAATACCAATAATCCTAAGATAATCAGACTTATACAGATTCTTTTTATCTTCACCACAACTCCTCCTTTTTTTACTAGTATTGCTTCTAGATTCATCTTTTATTCACAAATTTAAAGACCTAAAAAGCCTTCTTGCTAAGAAGGCTTTTTTATTAATTAAAGAATCCTAATATGAAATTTTTAATCCACCTAAAAAGCAATGTCAAAATTCCTGCTCTTTCTACGGCTTCAGCTGTTATTAATTCAACCCTACCCAACTCTTGATCTTCTTGAGTAAATACTAACTCTCCTACTCTTGCCCCCTCTTGCACTGGAGCTTGTAGCTCTTTTTCAATTCTCACTTCTTGCTCAATTTTGTCCTTTGTTCCTCGCTCAATAAAAGCAGAAAATTGAGTAGCTGTAATGGCTGCAACTTCTAGCTCTTCCCCTTGTTCTACCTCTACTTGCTCTACCTTTACTCCAGAATTAATTAGCTTGGTTTCATTAAATGCCCTAAAAGCATAATCTAATAATCGAGCAGTCTCATCTACTCGAGCTTGATCACTATCTGTTCCCAATACAACTGAAATAAATCTAACTCCATTCCGTTCAGCCGTTCCTACTAAATTATATCCTGCTTGTGTTGTCCAACCAGTCTTTAATCCATCTGCCCCTTCAAAGTACCCAATGAAATTATTTGTGGTATAAATCGGATACTCTCCATTTCTAATTCTCGCAGTCCTGCTTGCAGAATAATCCATAACTAAATCATATTTAATCAACTCTCTAGACATCACTGCAATATCTTCAGCAGTCGAATAGCTATCCTGACCATCTTTAACCGGAAGACCGGTTGCATTACCAAAATAAGTATTCTCTAATCCTAGCTCCTCTGCCCTGCGATTCATCTGCCGTACAAAGTTATCTTTAGAACCACCTACATGTTCAGCTAAAGCAACCGTAGCATCATTAGCTGAAGGGATAATTACTGCTTTTAATAATTCATCAACTGTCCTTTTCTCCCCTGCTTGTAGCCAAATCTGTGAGCCTCCTTTAGATTGAGCTAGTCGAGTCGCCTCTACTTTTTCTTCTAAAGAAATCTCTCCTGCCTCCAATGCTTCCATCACCAATAATAAAGCCATTGTCTTAGTTATACTAGCTGGGGGCAACTCTAAATCTTCATTAAAATTATATAATACTTGTCCTGTTTCAGCTTCTACCAAAATTGCAGATTTAACATCTATATCAGGTTCACTAGCATACGCAGCTGGAACCAAAGCTAAAAATAGAATGATTAATAAACTACTAACTCCCTTTTTAAAACTCAACATAATTCTTCCCCCTTCAATTATAGTTCCTCTTTTGCCTGTTGCCATAACTCCTCTAGCTCTTTAACAGTTAATTGCTCTAATTTCTGTCTATTGTTATCAGCCTGTCGCTCCATATGATTAAATCTTTTCTTAAACTTGTTAACTGCTTGGCGCAAACATAATTCTGTATCGATTTCTAAAAACCTTCCTAGATTGACTAAAGCAAAGATCAAATCACCTAATTCTTCAATTATCTCTTCAGCTTGATTATTTTTAAGAGCCTCCTTTAATTCCAATAATTCCTCATCAACTTTAGCTAATACTGCTTTTACTTTCTTCCAATCAAAACCAACCTTAGCTGCTTGCTTTTGAACCTTCTGGGCCAACATCAATGCTGGCAGTTGATTAGGAACCTGCTCTAATAAAGGACTTTTCTCTTTATCTTCACGCTCTTGTTCTTTAATCTCTTCCCAGTTGCTAATTACCTCATTCTCATTCTCTAATTCAAGTTCTCCAAAAACATGAGGGTGGCGCCTAATCAACTTTTCAATAACCTCTGTGATAACATGATAAATTGTAAAGGTTCCTTCTTCTTTAGCTATTTGAGCATGGAAGACAACCTGTAATAATAAATCCCCTAACTCCTCTGCTAAACCAAAATAGTCTTCTTGTTCAATTCTTTCAATTACTTCATAACTCTCCTCAATCAAATGTTTTTTCAAAGTCTGATGGTTCTGTTTTTGATCCCACGGACAACCATCTTCCCCTCTCAAACTCTCCATTATCTCTAATAGTTGATTAAACTGAGTTGGATTACTCCGATCAACTGGTAGATATAAACTGGTCAAATGATCAATCCAGTCTAATCTATCAAGCTGATAAAGAGGAATTTCTTCAACCTTCTCTTTTGGCAACCCTACCCGGTGTAATAACTTAACCCTAAATTGAGCAGAGTAGACTTCCATTAATTTCAACTTTATTTCAGAGGCAATACTACGATTATAAACTTGACAGATAATTGTCTCAACACTAGGATCTAACTCTCTAACACTAAAATCAAGTCCATCTAGAACTTTTAATCCATTAATCGGGTCAAGATCTAAAACAGCAAAACTGAGCTCTAAAAAGCTTGGCCCGGCTATTATTTGATACTCTTGCTCAGTTAGACTATTAATAATTTGTTGTACCGACTCTTCAGCAACTAGTGGATGACCAGGTACAGCATATACAATCTGCTTGTCCCCTCGAACTAATTCAATAATCTTCATAGCTATCTGCTGATAAATCTCCTTAAAGTTATCCTGCTGCTGATAGAGATAATCAAATGTATTAAACTCAATTCCTTCTTGCTTCAAATCTTGAGCAGCAGGATGTTTTTCCGTTCTCAAGTAAACTAACTCTGCCTGCTTTAAAATTTGATAGGCTTCTAAAGTCAATAACTTTAAATCACCAGCTCCTAGACCAACTATCTTTACCATTATTATCCCCTCACTAATCCAAACTTATCTAAAAAATTGATTAATTTAATTCCAACTCTAGGTAAGACCTCTAAATCCTCTCTAGTAATTGCTGCTGTTAATAATAAGACCAAACCATAACTTAAAATTCCCACTAAAATACTAAATAATGTACTCAATATCTTATATTGACCAACTTTTAATAATCCCTCATAGACTACAAAAACGAAAACAGACATAACTCCCCCACTGATTAATGGCTTCAAAATCAGTGTCTGATAATCAAAACTTGGTCTAGCTATCTTAAAAA
This sequence comes from Natroniella sp. ANB-PHB2, assembly GCF_046097105.1. Taxonomy (GTDB): domain Bacteria; phylum Bacillota; class Halanaerobiia; order Halobacteroidales; family Halobacteroidaceae; genus Natroniella. Next base: position 2,186,366 of record NZ_CP175562.1, read on the forward strand.
CACCCCAAATATTTAATCCCGCAGCTAAACTAAACCCTGCTGCCGTTCCAACCGCAGCTCCTCTAATTCCTAAGTGAGGCATTGCTGTCAAAGTATAATTTAAAGCTACATTTAACAAAGCCCCTAAAAATAGATTGCGTGCTGGTAACTTCGGTCGATCAAACCCTTGTAAAATGCTCGATGTAACCTGCTGTAATCCAATAGCAACCACCCCTATTGATAAATAGCGAAGAGGAATTGCTGCCTCGGCATTAGCAAAGATCATCTCAGTTAAAGGTTCTGCCAAAATAAACAACCCTAAAGAAGCAGGGATAGCTACATACAAAGTTAATTTAAAAGCCTTAGCAATCCTTCTTTTAGCTAGCTTGTCCGCATCAAGAGCATATGCTTCTGAAATAGCTGGGACTAAACTAACCGCCAACGAAGCAGCAATCACAGTAGGAAATCTAACTAAGGTCATAGCCATTCCATTAAACTGACCATATAATCCAGTTGCAGCTTGCAAGGAATAACCTGCTACTTCTAATCTTCTAGTAATCATTGAAGCATCGATTAACCTCATCAGCGGTAAGATCAGACCTCCCAATGTAACAGGTATTGCTAATGAAAAGATCTGATTTAATACTTCTTTAATAGTCGGCTTCTCAATTGATTTAGATTCTGGTATAAGATCTCGATTAGCCTGAAAACGATAATAAATAACCAATAAAATAGCTAATCCTGCAATTGCCCCAAAAAAGGCTCCTGCTGCTGCTCCTGCTGCTCCAAATTCAACTCCATAAGGTATCAACAGGTAGGCTAAAATAATCATAATAATTATCCTAAATAACTGTTCAATCATCTGAGAAACTGCTGTCGGCTTCATCTGCTGCCAACCTTGAAAATAACCACGATATGTAGCCATAATTGAAACTAAAAATATTGCTGGAGCAATTGCTAAGATTGAATAATAAACATTAATATCATCTAATAAATAACGAGCCATCGGTCTAGCTAGAACCCCAACTATAATTGCAGCTAATAACCCAATTACAAAACTAACCTTCAAAGCTATCTGAAAGATAAAATCTGCTATATCTTCCTTACCCTCAGCCCTCTTTTCTGCTACTAGCTTAGAAATAGCTACAGGAATTCCCACAATCGAAATTGTCAAAATCATAGTATAAATTGGATAAGCCTTTTCATAAATCCCAAGCCCTTCTGCCCCAATTAACCTTGATAAAACTGCTTTATAAATAAATCCTAGAAACTTACTAACAAATGAAGCACCAGCTAAAATAGCTGTTCCCTTCAATAAAGTATTTTTTTTATTACTCACTACCATCTTCCTTCCCCAAGCTAATACCTTTAGTTCAGATACATCAATAATATTTAATTTAAGTTCAAGTTTAAGTTCAAGTAAAATCTAAGCCCTTATGTTTTTAATAGTTTGCTTAACCTTAAACTCAGCCTTAAACTCAAGCTATTTTTTAATAACACTTCACTTTCAAACCACAGACCACCCAAGCTTAAATTAACATGGACAACCTTTAATTATAATATCAAAATTATAATAAATATGCTACACTTTTTTATTCCTTATAATTGAAAAAATAAAACATCCTAACATTATAACAGACTTCAGTAGGAAATAAATCCAGAAAATGAAAGGTGAGCTATTACTAGCTCACCTAAAATTACTCCTCCATCTGTTTAGCTAAAAAACCTGCTGCTGTGGTAGCTAACTTAACTTCTAAATCACCCATCTCAGCTCCTCCTTGCTGAGATGCTAAAACAACAGCTCCAATCGCTTCACCTTGAGACATAATCGGAGTTAAAACTTGAGCAGTAAATCTTTCTTCATCATAAATCCCTTCACAGAATATCTCTTCATCTACCTCATTTGCTTCATTAATTATTTTAGTTTCCCCAGACTCCATTACTCCTTCTGTTAATTGACTGGTCGGTTTATCAATAAACTTATTTTTTTTGGCCCCTGATACTGCCACAATTGCATCTCTATCTAATACACAAGCAATGTGACCTGTTACTTCAGCAAGAGAGTCTACATACTCTTGAGCAAATTCACCTAATTCACCAATGGGAGAGTATTTTTTTAAGATAACTTCACCATCACGATCAACAAAGATCTCTAATGGTTCACCTTCTCTAATTCTCATCGTTCTTCTAATCTCTTTAGGAATCACAACCCGCCCTAAATCATCTATACGACGTACTATACCTGTAGCTTTCATTTTTAATGATTAGTATCTCAGTCTGACTTAAAATTGAATACTAACCAATTGACACCTCCTTTAAATTTTATTTCCTACCCCTTTCACTATTAGTATATAATTAGATCAAAAATTTTATTCTTATTATACCAACTAATGTTAAAGGAGTGGCCAAAACTAGCCTTCTACAAGTAAGAACTCTAAGATGTTAATTATTAATTCTACCTTCTGTTGATCAGTCAAGCCTACCACCTTAACTTCTATCTTAGGTTGTTTTCCATTAATAAATTTTAAACCAGCAAATTCTTGGCTTAGTTCAAGCAACTCTCTACCCTTTAATGGATGATGTTCGAAAAATTTAAAAGTAACTAGTTGTGCTCTCTCTTTAATTTCAGTCACCATTAGCTTATTACCTATAATTTTAATTTTAGCTAATTCTAATAAAATTATTACTTCCTGTGCTAATTGCCCAAACCTATCTTCTAACTCTGCTGTTAATTTATTGTATTCCTTGTAGGTTTCTAAGGCATCAATCTTTTTGTAAATTTCAATTTTTTGATTGGAACCAGGAATATAATCTTCAGGAAGATAAGCGTCTACCTTAAGTTCTAATTCAATCTCTTTTTCTTCCTCTTTCTCTTCTCCCTCAGTCTGTAATTCTGTAATAGCAGTATCTAATAATTTACAATATAATGAAAAACCAATTGCTTCAATATGGCCATGTTGTTCTGGCCCTAAAATATTACCAGCACCTCTAATCTCTAAATCACGCATCGCAATTTTAAATCCTGAACCTAATTTAGTAAAATCTTTAATTGCTTTTAATCTTTTTTCAGCTATTTCTGATAGGATTTGATCCTGTTCATATAATAAATAAGCATAAGCTAGCTGATTGCTCCTTCCTACTCTTCCTCGCAATTGATAAAGTTGAGATAAACCCATCTTATCTGCTCGATTAATAATAATTGTATTAACATTAGAAATATCTAGCCCAGTTTCTATGATTGTTGTACAGACCAAAACATCAAATTTACTTTCTAAAAAATCAATCATTAATCTTTCTAACTTCATCTCACTCATTTGTCCATGGGCTACTACTACTTCAGCCTCAGGTACCAAACCCTTAATTTTAACAGCCATTTTTTTGATATCTTTGATTCTATTATGAACAAAATATACTTGTCCACCTCTGTTTAACTCTCTATCAAGTGCAGTCTTAATTAAATTTTGATCATACTCTCGTACATAAGTCCTAATTGGATATCTATTTTCCGGAGGAGTTTCAATTAGACTGATATCTCTAACTCCTACTAAAGACATATGTAATGTTCTAGGAATAGGAGTAGCTGTCATAGTTAAGACATCTATACTCTTTTTTAACTGTTTTAACCTTTCTTTTTGGCTGACTCCAAACCTTTGTTCCTCATCTACAACTACCAATCCTAAATCTTTAAATTTAACATCATTTGATAATAACCTATGAGTTCCAATCACTACATCAATTGTACCAACTTTTAAACCTTCAATAATTTTTTGCTGTTCTTTAGCAGTCCTGAACCTACTCAACATTGCTACTTCAATTGGATAATCCTCAAATCTTTCTTGCAGATTGTTCCAATGTTGCTGGGCCAAAATAGTCGTTGGAACCAAAAAACCAGCTTGTTTGCCATCTATAACTGCTTTAAATATAGCTCTAATAGCAACTTCAGTCTTTCCATAGCCAACATCTCCACATAATAATCTATCCATTGGTTGATTTGATTCCATATCTTGCTTAACTTTTTCAATTGCTGTAAGTTGATCTGGGGTTTCTTGATAAGGAAATTTAGCCTCAAACTCTTGCTGCCAAACTGTATCTTCACTAAAAGCATAACCCTGCTTCAACTCCCGTTGAGCATATAATTCTAACAATTCTTCTGCCATCTCAGCTACCGATTTTTTAACACGTGCCTTAGCCTTTTTCCAGTTATCACCATCTAATTTATGTAATTTAGGTTCTTTATCATCCATTCCAATATATTTTTGAATTAAATCAACTTGGTCAGTTGGAACATATAACCTATCATCTCCTGCATAAGACAATAACAAATAATCTTTATTCTTCCCTTGAACTTCGAGAATCTTAATCCCTAAGTAACGACCGACCCCATGATTTTCATGAACTACATAATCACCCTGGTTTAATTCTGTAAAGGAAGAAATCTCAACTCCTTGGTTGAAAGCCTTGGCCCTCTTTCTCTTGCGCTTCTGTTCTTTAAAGAGTTCATTCTCAGTATATAAAGCAAACTTTGCTTCTGAAAACAAAAAACCATGCTTTAAATTACAGGTTGTTAAGATTATATTACCTAATTTGAGTTCTTCATTAACCTCTTCTACTACAATAGCTGGTAAGTCATCCTCTATTAAACGTTGCTTTAATCGCTTAGCCTTCTTTAAGTTAGCCAACCCAATTACAATTTTATAACCATCCTTTAACTGCTTAGCCAACTGACTAATTAAAAGCTCAAGTTTTCCTTGAAAAGACTGTATCCGTCGTGAACTGATCTCTAACTCAAAATCAGTTTCAACATAATCAATATTCTTTTTTGTTGGAGAAAAATAAAGTTTCTGCTGCTTAATCTCATAAACAAATTGGTTGAAATCAATAAATAAATTTTGATAACTCAACAACAAACTGCCTTGCTCAAACATAGTAATATAGGTTTGATTAACTTCCTTTAAAAAATCAATCCCTGCTTCTTTGATCTGAAGAGGATTAAGTAAAGTAACTACTCCTGTAAAATAATCTAACAAAGAAGCTTGTTGATAAAAACAACTTAAATATTGTCTAACTTCCGGAAATTTAATACCTTCATTTATTCGCTCTAGATCATTAGTTACTTTTTCTTTTATTTCAGCACTAGCTTTTGAATCTAATTTTTTCAAAGTGATTTTTAAATCACTTTTTATCTTCTCACAACCTAAATCTAACTCTTTTTGTGGCAAAATGAATTCAGTTGCCGGGCCAATCTCAACCTCATTTAATTCTTGCTCGGAAGACTGGCTTACCAAATCAAATTGACGGATTGATTCAATCTGCTGACCAAAAAGATCAACCCTGATTGGATTTTTATAGGTTAGAGGATAAATATCTAAGATTCCTCCTCTAACACTGAAATCACCTTGTTGTTCTACCTTTCCTACACTTTGATAACCCATTTGCACCAATTTATTCTTTAGTTGATCAAACTCTATCTCAGCCCCAAGCTTCAAATCAACTCTGTATCTTTGATAAACCTGAGGAGCAATTATCCTTTCTAATAAAGCTTGAATTGGAGCAATAATTATCACTTCTTTATCACTAACTAGACTCTTTAAAACCTGTAATCTTTCTCGTTTGATGTTTTGTTCAACCTCTAACGACTCATGAGGAAAGATTTGATAATGAGGAAATAATAATACCTCTTCTTCAGAAAGCAGTCTTACTAAATCTTCATAAACCAGGTCTGCTTTTTTAAAATTTGAAGTAATAATCAATAGATCATCTGTTAGATTTGATTTTAAATTAGTTAACAAAAAGTTTTGACTACTTTCATCTATTCCTATTATTTGACCTTCTTCTCCTGCTTGATAATTTCTAATCAACTCTTTAAATTTAGAGGATTGATTTAAAGCTGTCAATAAAGTTTCCTTCATAGCTATCTACTCCTTTACCAATACCAAAAAGGTCTTAGGTTAACCTAAGACCTTTAACTGACTTTCTTTTAATGCAGCTGTTGCAGGTAAATTAACTCATCCCAATCATATTCTTTTTCACATTCATCACAAGTTACATTAACATAAATGCTATCAGTTTCTCTTTTAATTATATCCTCTTTCTCGCGTTCCGTCAAGATATTAAAACCTAGCTCAACTTCACTTAAAGAAGTAACCTCTAAATAATCTATTATTTTTTGGCATTCAGGGCATTTATAGATTAGCTCCATTCTACTATCCCCCCTATTTTATAATTCCAATAACTATGAACTATTCCTACAATTACAATAGCTAGTAACAACTGTCCTGTCTGTTCAAATATAAATAGAGTCAAATATCCAAATAATAAATGGCTTACAATAGCTAATATCGCTGCTAAAGTACTATCCAAGTAATCAAAAAGCCCTTCAATTATTCCAAATCCTAAATGAATCAATATTAGGTTACCACCCAGCAAATAAAAACCTCCACTCTTCAATACTTCTTCTACCAGTGGGATTAAATATAATATTGTCTGATTACCAAGTTTAATTACAAGTTGTCGATTAATGATAAAAGCTAATAATGCTACTAACATAGCTATTAATAGAGAGTTCATTGTTTTCTCCTAACTATTTTCTTTTAAATATTCTCACCTGAACTAGCCCATAATATACAAAAAAGCCTGAGAAAAATCTCAGACTTAATTTAAGAATTAATTGTATTGATTCATAGTTTGCTGTAAACCTTCTGTTAAAAAGAGTTTGGTGGCATCACAAATAGTAGCTAATACAGCTTCTAATTCTTTTTCTTCTTTCTTGCTAAATTTTCCTAAAACATAATCAACAACAGAGCCATGTTCAGGTCGACCAATTCCAATCTTAACCCTAGAGAATTCTTTAGTCTGTAATTGCTTGAAAATCGATTTAATCCCATTGTGACCCCCATGACCACCCTTAGGTTTAATCTTAAATCGCCCCAACTCTAAATCAAGGTCATCATAGATGATTAAAATATCTTCAATTTCAATATTATAATAATCGGCTAATAACCTAACTGCTTGTCCACTATTATTCATAAAAGTTTGGGGTTTAGCTAAAATTACTTTTTCTGAACCTACTCTCAACTTGCCTACGATAGCTTTTTTTTCCTTCCGCTTTAAATTAAGGTTATACTCGTTTGCTAATAAATCAACAGCCATAAACCCTACATTATGACGAGTAAATTGATATTTGTATCCTGGATTACCTAAACCAACAATCAGTTTCAACTAAATCACCTCTGGACTTTAAAGATTAAATTATAATAAAAATAGTTAACCGACAAGTATGTAACACTCGTAATTAAATTTAAACCTAAGCAAATAAAAGCTAAGGTGCAATCAAAATGATTGCACCTTAGCTTTTATTTATGATTACTCTTCTTCAGCTTCTGCCTCTCCATCTTCTTCAACTTCCTCACCAATAACTTCTGGCTCTTCTAATTCTTCTTCTGGTTCAGCTGGCTCTAGATCTAACTCAGTAGGTACAACCACTGTAGCTATTGTCTCATCATTATCAGTTAAAATTTCAATCTCATCACTGACTTCTAATTCACCAACACTTAATGATTGTCCAACTTCTAATTCTGCAACATCAACTTCAATTGTATCTGGAATATCTGTTGGTAAACATTCAACCTCAAGCTTTCTTAAAATCTGCTCTAAAACTCCGCCTTCTCTCTCTCCAGCAGCAGGGCCAACTAATTCAACAGGAACTTCAATTTCAACAGTCTCATCTAAGTTTATTACATATAGATCTATATGTAATAAATCACCTTTAATTACATCCCGTTGTACTTCTTTAACCATTACCGGTTGAGTAGTATCGTCATCTAACTCCAAATCAAGAATAACATTCCCACCAATTGCTTTATCAACCTTTTTCGCATTTAGTTTTAAATTAACTGGCTGTCGGTCCCGTCCATAAAGAACCCCAGGAATCAACCCTTCTCTTCTTAGGCGACGAGCAGTACCTTTTCCAGTTTCTTCCCTCACCTCAGCGTTAAGTTCTAAACGTTCCATAAATACCCTCTCCTTTTTAATATTTTCTCATAAATTACATTATACCATACTATAAGTTCAACTAACAGTAATTAAAATAAAACACTTACTGATTGATCATTATAAATTCTCTCAATCCCTTTGGCCAACAGTGGTGCTACCGATAAAGTAGTTATTTTATCAAAAACTTTCTCTTTATCTAAAGGAATTGTATCAGTTACAACCAACTCACTAATAACAGAATCTTTCAACCTATCTATTGCTGGCCCTGAAAATAAAGGATGTGTACATGTAGCAAAGATATCCTTAGCTCCATGTTCTTTTAAAGCCGCGGCTGCATTCGTAATTGTTCCAGCTGTATCGATCATATCATCTACTAAAATTACATTTTTATCTTGAACATCACCTATAATATTCATTACTTCTGATACATTAGCCTCAGGTCGTCGTTTATCAATAATAGCAATTGATGTATTTAACTTTTCAGCAAAATCACGAGCCCGCTTAACACCACCAATATCTGGAGCCACAACAATAATATCATCTAAATTCTTTTCTAAAAAGTAATCAGCTAAAATTGGTGCTCCGAATAAATTATCAACCGGTATATCAAAAAAACCTTGGATTTGGCCTGCATGAAGATCTATTGCTAACATCCTATCTGCTCCAGCTTGGGTCAATAAGTTAGCAATTAATTTAGCCGTCACTGGATCTCTTGGTTTAGCTTTACGATCCTGTCTCGCATATCCATAATAAGGAACAACTGCTGTAATTTCACTAGCAGAGGCCCGCTTTAAGGCATCAACCATAACTAATAATTCCATTAAATTTTCATTAACTGGAGGACAGGTTGGCTGAATAACGAATACATCATCTCCTCTAACACTTTCTGTGATTTCTACTCCAATTTCTCCATCACTGAACCTCTTTACTTTAGAGCTCAATAAATCAGTTTTTAAACATTCACATATTCTGTGTGCTAAATTAGGATTTGCATTTCCAGCAAAAATCTTGAAATCATTTCCTCGTGGGGACATTATTATGAACCTCCTGTATTTGATTATCTATATAAGTTGAATTTAACTTTTTACCTAATATTTTCAAACTTAAAAGAAATTAAGTAGATTATATTGTGGAAAAATATTAATTCAATTTATATATCAGTTTATTGAAGTCTAATCTTTTGGCTCTGCCGGCACACCTAATACTAAATCATCTGCTTCAACATCCTTCGTAACTACTGAACCTGCTCCAGTAATAGCCTTATCTCCTATTCTCAGTGGAGCTACTAGAGTCGAATCACTACCAACAAATACATCATCTCCGATAACAGTTCGATGTTTCTGTTGACCATCATAATTAGCAGTAATAGTTCCAGCTCCAATATTAGTATTCTGTCCAATTAAAGCATCACCAATATAACTTAAGTGGGGAATTTTAGTACCTTTATCTATCTCCGACTTCTTAATTTCAACAAAATCACCCACTTTTACTTCAGAGGCAAGTTTGGTTCCAGGACGCAAGTATGCATAAGGGCCAACCTTACTTCTATCTCCAACTTGACTATCAATAATAGTTGAACTATTAATCTTAACTTGATTGCCAATAGTTGAATCACTAACTCTAGTTTGAGGACCTATAATTACTTCGCTACCTACTAATGTTTTTCCTTCTAAAAAGGTAAAAGGATAAATAATACTATCCTGCCCAATTCTAACTTCACTATCTATATAAGTATTCGCAGGATCAATAATAGTAACTCCGTTTTCTAGGTGGGAATTACAAATTTTCTGCCTTAAAGCCTGTTCAGCTTCTGCTAGATGCTTACGATTATTGACCCCAATCGTTTGCTGAGTATCCGAAGTAGATAAAGCAGCAACTGAATCCCCTTGATTAACTAAAATTTCAGGAATATCTGTCAGGTAATACTCACCTTGAGCATTATCAGTATCTAATTTTGATAAAGCATCCCATAATAGCTCACTTTCAAAACAACAGATACCTGTATTGATTTCATTAACCTTTGCTTCTTGAGCCGTAGTATCCCTCTCCTCTACAATCTTTACTACATAACCTGATTGGTCGCGAATAATTCTACCATATCCAGTTGGATCATCTACTTTAGTTGTCAAAATTGTTGCAGCAGCTTCTTCAACTTTATGTTTCTTAACAAGCTGTTGTAAAGTCTCACTGGTCAACAAGGGGGTATCTCCATATAAAACCAAGACAACTCCTGAAAAATCAGTCAACTTATCTTTAGCTTGCATAACAGCATGCCCAGTTCCTAATTGCTGTTCCTGCTTAACAAATTCAATCTTACCAACTGTTTCAACCTTAACCTGCTCAGCTTTATAACCAACTATCACCAAATTATGTAACGGATCTAACCGACTAGCAGTATCAACAACATGCTGAACCATACTCTTACCTGCTACTTGATGCAATACCTTAGGCAAGCTTGATTTCATTCTAGTACCTTTCCCTGCTGCTAAGGTAATCGTTGCCAAATTAGCCATTAATCCTTCCTCCTTAAATCAATGAATTGGAAATCAATCAAGTCCCTGACCTTATTTTGTACAACCTTATCTATCTTCAGTCTTGAATCAACCTTAGGTAACTTTCCATTCATAAAATATTCTCGTGCATAAATAGGATAAATAGCATCCTTTAATCCATACTTGATAAAATCATCTAAATTCTGATAAGCATTAATCAAGCCAATTGTATCGTCAGAAAATATTTTTTCAATAATTCGATCCAAACTTGCTCCTCCAATGATATTAGAAACATGACTTTTTCTGACCATTTTCATCGTATCATCATAGTTATGTAAAGGGTTTATCTTAGCACCATATACCTTCTCTAAAACTGTAATATCACAATTAAAGTTATGGCCCACGAAGATATCTGGTTTAACAGCTCTAATTATTTCTTTTAAAACTTCAATACCTTCCACAGCAGATATTGCTGGTGCTAAATCAGAATTAGTAAACACTATACCTAACTTCCACTCATTATTAGATTTAATAGCATATTGAATTGAGTCCAGATCACTCCATAAATATTCAGTATCGATACACATTACAGTCTCTGCTTGAGAGTTGTTGCTCAAAGCAGCACTGAATTTAGGAGTCATTAAGCGTTGGTAGGTTTGGTCTAATCTTTTTAACTGAGATAAAATTTTAGAATTTGGATTTTTAATCTTTAATGCTCGAGAAATTTGATTTATCGAAGCCTGTTTAAATTCATATTCTGTAGGAAAGGCTCTCAACATCCGCTTTAACCTCTTACCCCTCCCTAAAACAGTGGCTAATTTGTGTTCATAGAGTTCAGCTTGATAGAAATCATCAGTATCTAAATAAATCTTCATAAATTGTCCCTTCTCTATTAGAAATATAAAAGAAACAATGGAGTAATTACCCCATTGTTATTGACAAAATAAGAACTCATATCAGCTAACAAATTATAATTGCTGATTAATCATAGGTATTATAACAAAGTGCCTTTGCCCTGTCAAGTTTATTGTTCCTGTTCAAAGATAATTTATTCTATATAAGTTGAATTTAAATTTTGCTCTATTTTTTAACTTAAAAGAAACTAGATGAATTAGATCATTAATTCAATTTCTATACGTGAGCCTTAATTATTAGTCAACACATAACCAGATAAATTTGATAGTTGCTTTCCATCTTTAATCACTAAATTTCCATTGACTATTAAAAATTCAACTCCTACTGCATAACGATGGGGATTACTATATGTAGCACAATCTTTAATTTTTTCTAGATCAAAAATAACTAAATCAGCAAAATAACCCGGCTCAATCAAACCACGTTGTAATCCTAACTTCTTTGCTGGCAAATATGTCATCTTCTTAATTGCTTTCTCTAAAGAAATGAGATTAGATTTAACATATCTGTCAATCACTCTTGGAAAGCTACCATAAGTACGTGGGTGACAATGACTATTAGCCAAGATTGTACCTTTAACCCTAGAAATAGCATCAGTTCCTACCATACTAAAATCAACTTGCAAAACCTTCCTCAAGTCAGCTTCAGATATAGAAAATTTAATCATACTTGTAGACAGATTCTCTGCAATTAATAGCTCAACTGCTACTTCTGCCGGCTTTTGATTCAATTGTTGAGCAATCTCTTTTATAGTTAAGCCTTCATAATCTTTATGGTTTTTAGCTTCAGCAACTATTATCTGCTCCCAGCCATCCTGTCTACTTCGTTCTTGATTTAAATAATCAATAATCTGCTGATAATTATCTTTTAATCTATTAATTACTTCCTCTTTTTGACCACCAAATATCCAATCTGGTAGTAAAGCACTCAACCCTGTTGAAGTTGCTAAATAAGGATAAAAATCACACGTAATATCCAACCCTCGCTCTCTAGCTTGATTAATCAGCTCTAAAGTCTGGTTTACCTTGCCCCAATTTTGCTGACCAATCGCTTTATGATGAGAAATTTGGACTTTAACATTGGATTGCTGAGCAATAATAATTGCTTCTTTTACAGCTGCAACTAACCGATCCCCCTCACTCCTTAGATGGGTAGTATAAATCCCATCATACTTAGCAACTACTTTAGCCAAAGAAACCAACTCTTCTGTTGAAGCATAGCTAGATGGAGGATAAATCAAACCAGTCGATAACCCATAAGCACCTTCTTCTAAAGCCTGGGCCAACATAGCCTTCATTCGCTCTAACTCTATATCTGTTGCTTCCCGATTTCGGTAACCAACAACTGTTTGACGTAATAAGCCATGTCCAATCAAAGTTACTAAATTGGTAGCTGATTTATTCTGGCGTAAAATTTCAAAATACTCACGGGTATTTCTCCAACTTAAAGGTAATCGATAATCAACTAAGCGTTCTTTTACCTTAGCTACCATTGGCCCATCAAGAGGAGCTAGTGAAGAACCACAATTTCCAGTAACCTCTGTAGTTATTCCTTGATAAACCTTGCTGCTTGCTGCTGGATTGACCAAAGTTGATAATTCGCTATGGGAGTGAATATCAATAAACCCAGGTGCTACAATTAAATTTTCTGCATTAATATACTCATGAGCTTTTGTGTTTATTTTACCTATCTTAGCAATTTTATCATGATCAATCGCAATATCAGCTTGATATCTTGCTTGACCAGTTCCATCTACCACCATACCACCTTTTAACACTAGATCAAATATACTATCACCTCATTACATAGAAATAGTAATTACAGCTAATTAAATCCTACTATTTCAATTCATAACCTAGCATTATATTCTTATGCTTTACTAAGCATAAATAAAACTCTACTCTTCTTCTTTTTTCTCCTGTTCCTTCTTTCTTTTATCCAGTAACTCCATTAGTTGAGCTCTATTTGAAACCGGATATAATGAAGTCAATCCACGCTGCTGTTTGCTAAATTTAGTCAAGGGACGTCCACTATAAATAGGATCTTCTTCTTTTTCAGCCTGTTTTTCCCTTTTATTTTCTTCTTCTGTAACTGTTCCTAACTTTTCTTTAATTCCTGCTATATTCAAGCCCATATCTAATAGATCTTTAATTTCTTTTAATCTTTCTATATCATTTTGAGAATAAATCCTTTGATTTCCTTCAGTTCGTGCAGGTTTAATCAACTCAGATTCCTCATAATAACGAATTTGCCTCCCAGTTAAACCAGTCATCTCTTTGACAACACCAATAGAATATAAAGGAGTACTCGAATCTATATCAGCCATAATTATTTATTCCCCCTTATTTTAAATTATTCTAAACCTAAAACCCAGTCACTAGGCTTAACAACTATCTTTTCTTGTTGTTGATCTATCTCCTCTAATACAACTAAAGAAGTATAGTCTTCAACTAATTTATCTTGAGGAGTAATAGTCTCAACCAATACTCCCATACCCAATACATCAGCTTTAAACTCTTCCATCAAATCTAACATCCCTTTAGCTGTTCCACCAGCTTTCATAAAGTCATCAATAATGATCACTTTAGAGCCTTCTGGCAACGCTTTTCTAGCTAAAGACATTGTCTTTATCTTCCTAGAAGAACCGGTTAAGTAGTTGATACTGACAGCTGAACCCTCCGTAACCATACTATCCTTTCTGATATTAACTAATGGTAAATTTAAAGCTCTAGCAACCATTAAAGCAATCGGAATCCCTTTGGTTTCAATAGTGATTACATACTCAGCTTCTAAATCAGCAAATTTAGTTATGAATATTCTTCCAACTTCATTCATCAAACTAGGGTTGAAGATCAGATCGGTCATATAAATATAACCACCTGGTAAAATCCGTTCCGGATCAGAAAGTTCATTACATAACTCATCAACTACATTCTTTATATCATTAATTCCTTTGGCAGGGATAAACCTAACCCCCCCTGCTGCACCAGGAATTGTTTCTATTTTACCCATCTTCTCTGCTGCAAAAACCCTTCTGACTATTGCTAAGTCCTCACTGATGGTTGATTTCGCTGCATCAAAGCGTTCAGTAAAATAATTTAAAGAGAGTAATTTATACGGGTCTTCAACTAAAATCTTAGTTACAGCTACAATTCTTTCACTCCGCCTCATCTTCATTCTGAAATAATGACACTCCTTCCGAACATTCTATTTTAAATAAGATTTAATCTTCATTTTATCATCGATTACTTCTTTTGTAAATACTTTACTTAATATTTGAACTCGCCTCCTGATAAAACTCCCGGGCCAACACCAATTGCTTGGGGCGATCAATATCAAATCCAAGCTCTGGATAGTCAACTATTACTGCCTTGCCTTGATAACCTGTTAGATTAGCAACCTCTTCTTCAATTAAGTCTATCGAAAGTCTACCTGTCAACAACTTAACAATAAACTTAAACCCTAATAGATAAGCTAGTTTCCAAGGTTTCTTTCGCCAAGTCAAGATCCTAGCTAATAACTTTTCTAACCTCAAGATGATTGGCCCATTCAATAAAAATATATTCCCCCCTGTAAAATTTCCTTCCACCAACTTAAAGTATGTTCTAGTATTATCAAAAGAAAAGAGTTGACTAGATTCTTGAGGGATAATTGGATAATAAAAGGCTGCTTTATCAGCTTCACATTGGGCCAAAAAAGATTCAATAGCTTCTACTGTAATTAATGGAATATCTGAAGTTAAAACTAAACTATAAGGTTTATCTGTCTGTCTTAAGCCTAACTTAATATTCTCTAATAGTGTATTCTTATCAGTAGTAAATAGTTCCACATTATCATCTAGCTCTAGATTAGCATGACCTAAATCAGCAGGGCCAATTAAAATTATTCTGTCAACCAATTCTACCTTCTGTAACGTATTAACTACATACTCAACCATCGGTCGATCATTAACCCTGATCAATGCTTCATAATTTTCTTTACTTACTTCAGATAATTCCCCATTATTGACAGCTCCTGCTAATACAATAGCATCTAACCCCATCATACTTCCTCCTTAATTAAATTCAATTGCTTGCTTTACTGTTTTAGATACCATAATCTTGTAATCAGCATTCAACTCTTCTTCTAATTCAACCTTAACTTGCTCTGCACGATCTTGCCCTACTACAAAGCCTAAGACTGTAGGCCCACTACCTGCCATCAAAGCTTTATCAGTCAATTGTTCCATTTTCTTCTTTAAGTTTGCAACTTCAGGATAAATATTTAACGTAACAGTCTCCAATACATTCGTTAAATTATCAATCACTAGATCAGTTTCCCCTATTCTTAATCCTGCTATTACTTTTGCTGTTTGAGGATGGCTTATCACCTGATTTAATTTTAAATTCTGATAAATCATACCTGTAGAAACTTCTAGAGGTGGATTGACTATTACTAAATAAAGTTCTGAGGCAGAGGATAACCTTTCTAATTCAGTACCAATTCCAGTCGCTAATTGAGTTCCTCCTTCTAAACAAAAAGGTATATCCGCTCCTAACTTGGCCCCTCTGAGCATTAACTCAGCCCTTGATAAATCTAAGTTCCATAACTGATTAATAGCTACTAAAGTAGCAGCCGCATTGGTACTACCTCCAGCTAAGCCAGCTGCTACGGGAATCTGTTTATCGACCTTAACTTTAACTCCTCCATCCAAATCAAGTTCACTAAATAGTAATTGAGCCGCTTGATAGATCAAATTATTCTGATCAGTAGGTACTTGAGGATGATTTACTTCAATCTCAATTCCTTCTTTTACTTTTGTAAATGTTAGTCGATCAGCTAAGTCAATAGATTGCATAATCATTTCTACTTCGTGATAACCATCTTTTCTTTTTGCTAAGACATCTAATGTTAAATTTATTTTAGCGTTAGCAGTTAAGTCTAATTTCTTGGACATTCTCTTCACCTCTTGGTTATATTCTTCTTACTATTTATAATATTTAACCATTAAAAATTAAATTCCTTCCCTAGCTTAATCAATTGACAATTAAACCCTTAAAATCAAGCTTCTTTAAGGTTTTTATAATTGTAAATTGTACATTCTTTCAATTGTCCATTGAACTGATGTCAATTAATTTGAAACAAGTTAGTTGGCCCTATATCCTTATTAATCCTCTTTTTTAATCCAGCACGAATCATAAAACTAGGTAATCCATAACTGTATCCTGCAGCTATGGCAAATAAAGCTGACATTATCTTATCATCTGTAAAGCCCTGATTAGCTATAATAGGTAATTCATCTTCCCCATCAAATAAGACTAAATTCTTATCTGTTAAATAAACTGCTGGCTTACCTTGAGCAATTCTCTTTTGTATAATTAAATTACCTTGCTCTAAACTACAAAATAATAATTTCTGTCCATCTAACTGCTCAATCAGCCTTACCAACTGACTATCATCAGCATTTAAGATAATCGTTCCTGTCTCTTTAACTTCGGTTAATAACAAAGAGTCCGCCGTCAATTCTTCTGTTATTCCGTTAACTAATACAAGATCGCTTGTTTGGTAAATCAAACCATTCTGCTCAATTTCAGCTGGAGTTCTTGTAAAAAGTGCAACTTCAACCTCTCGATCACTCAACACTCTCTTTACTTCCAGACCAAATTTAACTATATCTTTCTTTTTCCCTAACTTATTAGCTTCAATTCCTGATTCCTGTAAAATCGTAGTTAAAAAATCGATGGTTAGATTACTCTTATCCTCTTCTACTATTGAAAAGATAGGGATCTTATCAGGGGCCAACAAGTCTATAATCTCCTCCCCAATTCGCTCACTATCTTGAATATAATCGGTTAATTGAATCTTAGAAGCAGGATTAATTTCTATAATAACAGACTCCATTTCTTCCATTATCAGCAATCCAATTTCAGCTATCTTCATTCCTAAAAACTGAGTTGCCTTAATAACTAAATCTCTATCCTGTAATGGAACCTTATTTAGATTTACCCTTTTACTATTTTGATCCACCTCAGATTCTTTCTTAACTCCTGCTACCACTTTAGAATTAATTACCAACAAGTTATAATAATTATTTTGAACCTGCTCATCAAGCAGTTCTTTAGGGTCTGTTCTAAACTGTTGATGAACTGGAAATCCATGTTGCCTCAATAAATTCTCCACTTTAACCTTACTACTAATTAAATTTTCAGCTAAATAAGAATTCTCTTCCGTAATTAATCCCTGTACCAATTTTGCATATCTTCCATATCCTAACTGAAAAAGAGCTCCTCCTCCGTCTAGCTCTAACACTGGAACATCATTCTTACTTGCTGCTTTAGCTATTATTTCACTGGCAAAGTCCATCCTGTCTCCTCCTCCCAGAAGTATTTTGTCCAAAATTTAGAAATTTATTCTAGTCTTTTAACCTTCTTTATCTTACTTGAATATAAATAATATAACAATTCAACTTCAAAAATCAAGCAACCCACAAATTAACACAGATTTAAAATTAATAATTACCATATAACAATAAATTTTCTTAAAACAAAAAAATTTAGTCACGAACGGGTATCTTTTAGCCTCTCGAAATTGATTTTTAGGTTTTATATTCTAAGAATGAAAGGAGGGATTTGATGGCACAGATTCTAATCGTCTTAAACGAGCGTAGGCTATATCTGCTCCAAGATAATCAAGTTGCTAATAGTTTTCCTGTTGCAGTTGGTAAACCAACTACTCCTACACCAACAGGTAACTACAAAATAATTAATAAAATTAAAAATCCTTCTAATCCTGCCTTAGGAAGTCGCTGGATGCAATTTACCACTAGAATGCATGGTATTCATGGCACCAATAACCCAGCTTCAATTGGTAAAGCTGCTTCTTTAGGTTGTGTTAGGATGTATAATTACAATGCAGAATACCTCTATGATCAGATACAAGTTGGTACTCCAATTGAAATCAGACAACAACAAACAAAAGATACGAATAATCCAGATAGCAACTTTACCTATTACACTGTCCAACAAGGTGATACTCTATATCAAATTGCTAAAAAGTTCAATACAACTGTCCAACAACTTGTCCAGCTCAATAACCTGACTAATCAGAATCTAATTTATCCTGGTCAAAAAATTAAAATTCCAAATTAATTTAGTAACTATAAATAGAAAGACTAACTAAAGCGAATAATAAATTAGAGGTGATTGCAAATGAAAGAACAAAATGAAATTTCTATTATTCCACTCGGTGGTAGAGAAGAGGTCGGAAATAATATGATCTTAGTTGAATATGATGATCAAATCTTAATCTTGGATTGTGGAGTTATGTTTCCTACTAATCAAACACCAGGCGTAGATTTAATAATCCCTGATATGTCTTATCTGATTGAAAATAAAGAGCGGGCCAAAGCTGTATTGATCAGCCATGCCCATGAAGATCATATTGGTTCTATTCCTTTCTTACTACAAGAGGTTGATTTACCGATTTATGGAACAAAATTCACTACCAAAATGATCGAAAAAAAATTAAAAGATAACCATCTTGATAAGATAGATCAATTACAAACTATCAAACCAGGACAAACGATAGAATTAGCCCCTTTTGAAATTGAGTTTATCACGCTAACTCACAGTATTCCAGGTGCAGCAGCTATCAGTATTAAGACACCACTAGGAACTATTCTTTATACAGGAGATTTTAAAATTGATCATAGTCCAATCAATGAAACTACTGATTTTAATAGCCTAGCCAACCTAGGGGAAGAAGGGGTTCTAGCTTTATTATCCGATAGTACCAATGCCGAACAAAAAGGCTATTCACTTTCAGAAAAAGCTGTTCAAGAGACTATTAATGACATCTTCTCTACAGTTAAAGGTCGAATTTTAATCAGCACTTTCTCTTCACAACTAGATCGTGTTCAACAAATTATTAATGCAGCTGCCCAAACTGGACGGAAGATAGCACTCTTTGGACGAAGTATGCACGAAAATACTGAACTAGCTGTTGAGCTAGGCTACCTTAATCTACCAGAAGAGCAGTTAATTAATAGTCGAGAAATCAATAACTTTGCTGATGATGAGCTTGTCTTATTAATGACCGGAAGCCAAGGTGAGCCAATGGCTGCTTTAAGTAGGGTTGCTCGTAGGGAGCATAGACAGATTAAAATCAAACCTGGTGATACTGTAATCTTATCTGCTACTCCAATTCCAGGCAATGAAATAGCAGTTGGTAGTACAATCAACCAACTCTTTGCTCAAGGGGCCAAAGTTATTTACGGCAGAGATCTAAGCCTTCATGCTTCAGGTCATGCTTATCAAGAAGAGCTCAAGATGATGCTTGATCTGACTAAACCTGAATATTTTATTCCAGTTCATGGTGAATATCGCCATCTCTACCATCATGCTCTATTGGCCCAAGAGGTTGGTATTCCTAATGACCAGATCTTTATTACTAAAAATGGCTCTAGGCTGAATATCAATTCTGAAAAAGCTTACTTTTCTTCGGATTCTGTCCCTGCTGATAGAGTCTACATTGAAGGGGGAGAAGTTGGCAATCTAGATCAAAAATTATTGACTGAGCGTCATAATCTAGCAGAAAGTGGAGTATTGATGATAGCTTTATCCATATCTAAAAATTCAGGTGAGTTATTAGCTGAGCCCAAGATTACTACTCAAGGATTTAGTTATTACCAAGATTCTAAAAAATTCTTAGCTGAAATCAAAGATCAATTGAAAAAGATTTTAAAGAAAGCATACCAAGAAGATAAAACTCATCTCGCTACCTTAAAAAAGAAGGTTGAAGAATCTGTAAGTGCTTATGTTTATCAACTAACTAAACGCTCTCCAATAATTTTACCACTGATTATTAAAATAACTAAGAATAATTGATATTAAGTTCAAGGTTAAGTCTAAGTTTAAGTAAGACCTAAGACCTTATGGTTTTAATGGTTGGCTTAACCTTAAACTCAGCCTTAAATTTAAGCTATTTTGTAATAAAACAAATCAAGTAAGGGAGATTAAAAATCTCCCTTACTTGATTCTTAGCATTGCTCTTTATTTTTAACTCAATCTTAACCTAAAGGCGGTTTAGGCGGTTCTTTTGGATCATCAATGATACACTTTGGAATGACTAACTTTTGTCCTACCTGAAGTTGATCAGGGTTAACAATATCATTGGCGTCAACAATCGCAGCTACTGTCGATCTATAACGCTTAGCTATCTTATACAAGGTATCTCCAGGTTGAACTACATATACAACTCGGGATGGTCTATCACAAACAGGATCATCGACAATTGGAGAAACAACTACTAAATCTGTTACAATCGTAATTTGCCTAAAATCAGTTACCTTAGCAAATTTAACTAAAGTAGCAGTCATCTCTACAGTTCTCTGGTTTAGCTGAGTAGCTCTAACTCGCTTAAGTCTAACATCAATATAACTGGACATTCCAACTTCTGCTCCAGGTATACCAACAAAATTAGTAAAGTCAAAATCATCCTTGAAGAAGTGAACAGGTTGCTCCTCTAAATCTGCTACATAAAGAACCTTGCCTTGGATTGTTGCTTCAATAGCAACTCCTCCATCTTCTACCCGGCCCATTGGATCACGTAGTTGTGCATTTGCTTCTAAAACCCGCTCTATATCTGGCTTCCCATTGGGAACAATCAATTGCTCTGTCACTGTATCTACAACTGTATCTTCACCAATCACTTCTTCTACCCTAAGTAACTCCTCTTCTATTTCCACTCGATCATCTAAAATATCAGTGATAACCTTAATCTGTTTAGGTTGAGTTACCTTAGTAAAGAACTCAACTAGTGCTTCTACTTCCACCACAGTGCCTTCATTCCTTAATCTAAAATCAAAGCGTTTTAAGAAGATATCAACAAAAGCTGCCATATCGGGTTCAACCCCAGGTAAATCGATAACCTCAGAAAACTCAATTACTCCTTCAGCAAAATGGACTGACTGATCTTCTTCTGTAGAGACATAGACAATACCACCCTCAAAAGTTCCATCAACAATAACCCCATCATCTGTTACATCAACTTGAATTTCATCTACTAAATCGAGATCGACTTTTAAAACTCTCTCTACTGGTGGTTTCTCAGGGGGGACATCAAGTGTTCCTCTAACGATTATCTGTTCTAAATCTTCAGCGATCACACTTTCAATCCGTAACAATTCCCGCTCAATTAAATCTTCTTTAATCCCTTTCACATCAGTGACAATAGTGATCTGACGAAGGTCAGTTACCTTAGCAAATTTTCTAATTACAACAGTAACCTCTACCGTTCGTTCATCAACAAAGTCATAAGTAGCTCTAATGATATTGACATCACCAAAGGCAGCCATTCCTTCTTCTGCTTCTGGAATATCTATAAAGTTAGTAAACTCAATTGTCCCTTCAAAATAATGGACTGGCTGCTGAGGATCCTCTTCAGGAGCATCTGCAACATAGATCACTCCTACATCGATTACTCCCTCTAAAACAGCTCCTCCATCCTCTGCTTCCGTTGTAACATTTCTAATTGAAGTATCAACTTCTAAAATTCGTTCTATATCTGGCTTCTGGTCAACAGGGATCTCTACCTCCCTGGTAATTGACTCTCTAACTGTATCTTCGCCAATCACATAATCTACCTTGACCGTTTCTTGCTTAAAATTAATCGCCATTATCTTCCTCCTTTCTGTTAGCTAACTAATCTAGCTTTCATATATAATATATGCAAGCAGATTCAAAATGTGCACAACTTTTCTTTTACAATTATTGGATAATCATTTTGATATTTGTTGCATAAGTATAAATATATACAGCCTTAGTATAAGGTTAAATCTTAGTTTAAGTAACCCATTTTAAAATGTAAATCGTGAATAATCAAAAAAGGAGGGGATTTAATGCCTTTAAATTATCCAGATCATATATTACCGCACCCTCTAGTACAGTATATTCCTTTAAGAGTACGAACCAGAGACTTCACTACAAGCTGGGCCAACAATTATAACCATCACTTATTTATCTTTGACAATCAAAAACAGGCCCAAAAAAGATTAGATATGTATAATTTAAGTTATCCTGATAACTTAAATTTTTCTAATCAACTACTTCTATTATTTCTTAATGGAAGAGTCAAAGAAATATTTTATCGTGCCTACAACGCTCAAACAATTGTTGAAGTGATTGAAGATAGTTATCATCTGTTTACCATCCCTAAGCAGTACTTCTATAAGGACACTATCATCTTCAATCTCTTTTTAACAGAAGGCACAAAAATATTAAGTGAAAGATATCAATTGAGCTAAATAGCTCAATTGATATCCCAATCTTATCCTAGATAAATACCAGGGTTAGTATTGATCTCATCTCGACCTAACTCTTGATTTTCTAGTGTAATTACACCTTCCACTGTATCTTCAGTAAACTGTCCACTCTGAACCAATTTTTCAATATTAAATAAAGCAATAACCTCTTCTTGATCTTGGTTATCTACCTTTGAAGCAGAAACTCCAAGGCCAGATACTGGAGCTCCTTTCTTAGAGACCCCAAAAAATTTTAGTTCATCAGCTTCTAAATCATAATTATCAATTTTGACTGATAGATAACCTGGAATTTGATCTTTACTCATCTCGAATAGATAACCACATTCAATATCGCTTTTATTATTGACAGTTAAGTTTCTTTGAGTTACTGATTTATTTGTCTTTAAAGCCTTCATTATGACCCTCCTTGATTTATTTATTAGCCTTTATAATGATATTATTCTTTCTAGCGAAATAAAACTAAACCTTTTTGTAATTTTTAGCTTCTACTATTTTTCCTTCTTCTTACTAGTCATTTTATGCAATTATCAAACTTGATATAATTATAATCTTAAAAATTTTAAAATATCAAAAACTTCACTAGTATTGATAGCGAAGCTTTTGTTTCAAAAATTAACTTTTTTTAATTTTAACTAAGAATAAATAAATTTAATTTCTATGATTTCTAACACTCGGTGATATTAATTGATTGTCCTAATAAATCTACTACACCACTATCATACTCTTCATCAGGACAGATGATTGACATTTGAAGTGTACCAGGTGTGGTTGCCAATTTATCTGTCACTTCTAAAACAAAATCACAAACTCCTTGATTGACTCCACCAATTGTAACCTGT
The DNA here is from genome assembly GCF_046097105.1 of Natroniella sp. ANB-PHB2. Taxonomy (GTDB): domain Bacteria; phylum Bacillota; class Halanaerobiia; order Halobacteroidales; family Halobacteroidaceae; genus Natroniella. The sequence continues at coordinate 2,209,882 of NZ_CP175562.1, forward strand.
GCTTTACCTTCAACTACAACTGTCTGCTCATCATAACTAATAGAGGTGACTTCTCCTGGGCCAAACGGCAATAACATAAGTTCTACATCATCTTTACTACGAGTATCTTCATATAATATTTGGGCTGACTTAGGATGGGTTACGACTTTTAATTTTACTGCTGATGGAGATTCAGAGAAATTAGGAAAAGAAATATTTGTAATTCCAGTAATTTTATATTTAGCTTTTTCAGATTCTAATGTTGAAGATGGTGGTTCAACTCGCTCACTTACTACACAGATACAATCGAGTGCAATGTAAGTTAGATTACAGGCATTATCAGGAGTTAATAATATTAGATAATCATCAGCTACCTCACCGATACACCCAGTAAGTTCACAGCAGTTGGCCCCAGGGGTAATAATGATAGTAATAACCTTATTGTCATCGACCAATCTCTCCAGTACCTTTCTCTTAAACTTTGACATTCACTTCCCTCCTTTCTGACTAAGATTATTATATTGTATGATAGGTTAATAGATCTCTGTGACTATAGCAATATACAAAGTAATAATTTTAGTCATTAAATTCCACAACCCTTTCTTTGAAACCAATACATAATATGTTAAATATTTCTTCTATGTGATAAACAAAAACCTAGAGGTGAAATCCCTCTAGGTTTAAAAGCATTAACTGCTAAAATATTATAGAAAAGAATTGTGAATCCTTTGACCTCTACCTGCTTCAATAGATAACCCTTCCGCTTGGAATGATTATCTATTGCTACTTTAAGGACAATCTTCAATAGTCAAACTCCCCCGATGATCTACTACACCACTATCATGGGCCAACTCATCTTGTTCTGGGTTCTGAGGCTCAATCACCATTCTAAACTGATCAGTACCAGGTGGTCCTTCTCCACCATCCCAAACTTCAAACTCATAATCTACAGAACCAGTAGTAGCACCAGGCCCAGTACCCCTAGTAGCTGTGCCTTCACCGGTAATTTCCATCCTGTAAGGACGATCTTCAAGCTCAATACACTCAATCTCAAACGTTTCTGCTACTAAGTTTAATTGATCTCCTCTATGGGTAACTTTATATTCTAATGAGCTACCTTCAATAGTACAATTAGGACATACATCTAGATCTACTATCACAGCAGTTCCTTCATGAAAGTCATCTTCTGGATTGTTTACCTCTGCACTACCACTACCTGTTAATTTACAGCCACATTCTGGATCAATTGGGGGTTCATCATTACATGGATCGCTTGGAAGTTGAAATTGCCCTTTAACCTTAACCAGCCTCACATTAGGACATCCTGGCTTTTCTATCACTTCTGTATCAGTTACATCTATTTTACCTTCAACAGCCAATGGATTGAAGTCAGCACAAGGGTCACTATCACATTCATCAGCACGAACAGCACCTACAATATTATTTACAGGTAGACTACCAGTACAAGAGATGTCAACTCGCTCACCTGGTTGAACTCCATCTGGATTAATTCTACCACCTTGATCCCCTTCAACTGCATTGCGAATACTGATCATATATTCAATACAACCTACCATCTTGACTGTGTATAAGTTTATAGGAACTGTGAATTCATTACAGTTAACCTTAACTGTACAATTAACTGTATCCTTTTCTAAACAACAACTTAATTTATTATCTACATTAAAAGCAAATCGATAGTTATTTGGATTTCTTAACGCTCCTGTTCTAATATCAAAGTTTGCTGGCACCTGGATAAAGCAACAAAAGTCAACTGTATCTTCTATTGGGAACTCATTATTATTTGAACAACCATTGCTTTGAGTGCTCAAGCCTTCTTTAGCTATTTCTTCAAGCTCTTTTTCACTTATTCCAATTTGATCTACCATCTTCTCTCCTCCTCTCATAATTTCTTGATTATAATTCTTTAAATCGATCTTTTTTGCTATAGAAACATCTTTATTTATTTCAGTTTTATCTTCTTTTTCATCACCTCCTTTCATAGAACTTTGCTTAGGACACTTATGTAAATTTATAAAAAATTGGTTATATACAACCTGATCATTCCTTATAGAATCAGCAGCCACTTCTGTTCTAACTTCTTCTTTGTTGTCAACAATCATTTCTTCTAAAAATTCTTTTAATTCTATTAAATCCTCCTGTTCTAACTTGAATAATTCGTTAATCATAGTGAATAAGTTTACAAGATTCATCAACCTACTCCTTTCTAGCGGAGGTAAGCCAGCAGACAAAACATAATTTAAATCTATTTGTTATTTATACTATGTTATTGAGGAAAATTTGTGACTCTTTTTCAATACTTCACTTCTAATAAAAAAGACTAACATAAGTTTAATAAAATAAGGTCTTAAAAGATTTCTTATCTGTTATTTTTAATTTATAGCAAATAAGTAAATACTTAAAAAGAGGCTTAGGACTTCTGCCTAAACCCCTTTTAACTTAATACCAAATATATCTTCAAATTAAGAGTAATTAAATAATTTTATGATATATCTATTGTCTGAGACTCACCAGGTTCTAGAGTAGGAAAAGTGGCAACTAATCCTAATACATCATCAACTATCTCTATCTCTGTCAATGTTACATTACCTATATTAGTTACTATAAATCTAAATATCGGATCAACACCTGGTGGTAAGGTTGGCCCTGGAGGCGTATCAGCCTCAATAAATGTTTCTCCCTCATCAACTGAAACTAACTTTTGAATTTGAATAGCTGGTTCTACTTCAACTACCCCAACGTAATGAGCTGGGTCATCATCGGTTACGGTGATATCTTCATACTCACCTGTTACTGTTGCAACATTACTTTGTTGACCTTCAGCCCAAGTACCCGTTACATCAACTGTAAATGATTCTCCTGGATCTAATGTTGTTGTTGGAATCGTAATCGGACCTAGCACATCATCCGTCAATGTGATATTTTCTAACGGCACATTACCGGTATTTGTTACCACATATCTAAAGACTGGGTCTATTCCTTCTGGAATAGTTGGCCCTGGTGGGGTATCTGCATCAAAGAATGTTGCACCTTCATCTGGTGATACAAACTTTTCTACGTCTATTGTAGGCTCATCTAAGACGACACCTACATAATGGGCAGGGTCTTGATCACTCACCGTTATATCTTCATAATCACCTGTTACTGTTGCAATATTGACCTGTTGATCTTCAGCCCATGTCCCTGTTACATCAACTATAAAAGATCCCTCTGGATCTAATGTTGTTATTGGAATCGTAATCAGGCCTAGCTCAGTGTCGGTTAATGTGATATTTTCTAGAGGTACATTTCCTGTATTTGTTACGATATATCTAAAAACTGGATCTGTTCCTTCTGGGATAGTTGGCCCTGGTGGGGTATCTGCATCAAAGAATGTTGCACCTTCATTCGGAGAAACAAGTTTTTCTACGTCTATTGATGGATCTGCTACAACTTCTGGACATGGAGCACAGCGGATAAATCTAACATTATCAAATTCTACAAAGGGGCTAATAAACTGCCCGCAGCCTTGTGCATTATTAAATGATATTTCAGTATAATTATCCTGTTCATCACGATCCGTACCTACCGTTGGAATATCCTCATCAATATATTGCCCTTCGTCCACTGGAGCAGGAAAATCATCGTCTGTTTCTGCATCCCCAATCGTATTAAGATCCCAAAATCCTATACCATTTACCACTAAATTATCTGCATCAAATACTTGATCTGAGCTCCCATCAGGACTTCCACCGAACTCTTCTTCCGGGTGTGCTTTAACAAACATTACACTTAATCCACCTGGACACTCTAATCCATCTCCAACCATGATAGAAGAGTTGCTCATATTCATGTTAGCTTCTCCCCGAATACGGAAAATAACTAGCTTTTCTTCCTCTTCTGGATCACTGTTTGTGATAATCCAATCAGAGTTATTAACCTCAAAATCTGTTCCATCATATTGAATATCAATTACAACAAATCCATCATTATTGATATCCATACCTGCTACATCATATATGAGTTTTCCTCCAGCATTCATATCAATAGAATTACGATTGACCAAATCACGAGGATTTGCAGGATCTCCAGAATCGAAAAAAGCATCTCTTGGTAAGTTGCGAATAAATTCTCTCCAAGTACGTAAATCAGTTATTAATTGGGTATGGTCGAATGGAGCTACCCAACCTCTAGCTGGATCGGGAGCAGTATCTGTCATTAAAACGCCTGATAAGGAGTTTTCATCAAAATAATATGAATTCTCTACATCAACTGCCGCTTGATCCCATGTGGTAGCAAACCCTATATCTCCAAATACATTTATATCCTGCAGTGAATAGGTGCCTGTTAGACTTGTTACAGCGACATTACCAGTCCAATCCACGCCGCGAAATAATAGGTTAGCATCAGGCAGGAAATGTGCTTCTTCATTAGAGTCCCATAGCCACCGGTTTACATTAGGATTTGTCGGTTCACTTGGATCAGGAAAAAATACATCGCGAAGGTTTGGACTAGATGGTGCCGGGTACGGTGGCGTAATGTTTGGGGTTATTGGTGATACAAAAAGGTCTCCTGGATCCCCACCTGATAATGTCTGACGGTTAGCTCCAATCTCTTGACTACTGCCAATAGTCACGGCCTCCCCTGCCTCTGATGGTCGCATTCCAATAATTAACCATCTTATAATCTCTTCTACGGAAGGTCTAGTCATTGTGTATTCACCTCCTCATTATTATTTTCTTCTTCTAGAATGACATGATAGTAAACAGTTGCAGTATCTGTATAGGTTACACCCTCATAGATGCCACTAGCTGTAACTGTATTACTTTGCACCTCAATTGGTGGTTCTGGTGGTATTTCTTCCAAAAAATCTAGAACATCTTCTAATTTAAATTGGAGTAACATCTCTTTCTTAATTGGAGTTCTCATAACCTTTGATACACTTCTTTGAAAATCAAGTACCTCTTCAGGGGTCATCTCTCCTTCTTCCATCATTTGAGCTACTGCTTGAATCTTTTCTGCCTCTGCATTCATAAAGTGGGCCAACGCTGTCTCTTCTAGTGCGATTGATACCAATAAATCAGTCAACGCTTCTTCCTGCCCTCTGTCTGGTATTACTGGTGCTGACATTTTATTAATTCCTCCTTTCTTCTAGTTATAGTTTATTATATTCAATGTGTAAAAAAATGTTAACAAAATCAGTCTTATACAAATTAAAAAGAGGAGCTTCTAAGCTCCCCTTTTACTCTTGAAATTTTTATTAGTCGTTGTTGTTATCGTTATTTATCTCTAACTCTCTTTTAAAATCTAAAACATCCTCTAACTTAAATTGTAGTAACATCTCTTTTTTAATTGGAGTTCTCATCACCTGAGAGACACTCTTTTGAAAATCTAGTACCTCTTCAGGAGTCATCTCCCCTTCTTCCATCATCCCTGCAACTGCTTGAATCTTTTCTGCCTCTGCATTCATAAAGTGGGCCAACGCTGTCTCTTCCAATGCAATTGATACCAATAAATCCGTTAACGCTTCCTCCTGCTCTCTGTCTGGTATTACTGGTGCTGACACCTTGAAAAACCTCCTTTTTATTGTATTTAGTATATAATATGTTTTAATTGGTTTTTTGTTACAAATGTCTATTTTGATTCTATATCTAAATACTAAAACCCCCCATTCTTTAGAATAGGGGGTATGTATTAACAATTATCTAGTTCTAACTTTTCTTTAAATTCTAACACATCTTCTAACTTAAATTGCAATAAGATCTGTTTTTTAATTGGTAGTCTCATAGCCTTTTCTACACTTTTCTGTAACTTGATCGCCTCATCTGTATCCATACACTCCATCTTTTTAGCTATCTCCTGCACCTTTTCTGCCTCTGCATTAATAAAGTGGGCCAATGCTGTCTCTTCCAATGCAATTGATTCCAATAAATCGGTTAACGCTTCCTCCTGCTCTCTGTCTGGTATTACTGGTGCTGACACTTCTATCCTCTCCTTTTTTTAAGTATTAAGCCTCAGTTGAATTTAAGGCTCTCTTGGTTGATTCCATATATAATATGGCTAACGATAGCTACGCGTTACAAAAATAAAAATCATCCTTAAAAGGATGATTTTATAATTAATTATTTTCTTTTTAATAGTCATAATCCTCTTGAAACTTATCGTCACAGTCAGTCTGATTATCAGTCTGCTTTAATTCACCACAGTCATTTTTCAACTTACTTTTATTCTCCTTCTTAAATTCCAAAATATCTTCTAACTTAAACTGCAATAACATCTCTTTTTTTATAATATTCTTCATCACCTTAGAGATGCCTTTTTGAAATTCAATCATCTCTTGAGCAGTAACATTGCAATCTTTAGCAATCTTTTGGGCCTTTTCAGCCTCAGCATTTATCAGATGGGCCAACGCCGCCTCTTCTAATGCAACCGACTCCAATAGATCTATCAAGGCACCATCTTGATCCCTTTTTGGTATTTTGGGCATTGACATTCTTTTTCGCCTCCATAAAGGATAGTAATCTCTCCAGATTTAATCTAAATAACTCTGAACGTCTTCTAACAGAGACTGTAATAATTTCATCATTCTCTTTCCATTCTTAACAATTGCCTCAGTAACCTTTTGAAAATTTAATAATTCTTCTTTTAAAAAATAATTCTTCTCAATCAGCTTCTTACTCTCCTTAACTTCAATACTTAAAAAATTATCTAGCACTGCTTCTAAAAAAATAATCGCTTCTATCAAATCCAGTAGTTTATCTACTTCAATGCTGCTTGAAGCAATTATATTATCCTGATTATCTCTTTTTTTTTATCCTCACAACTACTCCCTGTTAATACCTCTTCCACTTTGCACTGTAATAAAATTTGTAGCTTTACACTGTCCTTCATCACAGCTAATACCTTATGTTGAAATTTAATAATATCTTGGGAGGAAGATGATTCTTTCTTAGAGATCCTTTGAATCTTTTCAGTTTGAGAGTTGAAAAAATAGGCTAAAGAGCTTTCTTCAAGAGAAATCGACTCCAACCTATTATTTAATAACTTTATTTCATCTTCTATTGATATTTTAAACTTTGACATCATCCTTCCTCCTCTAGCATTAAACATATAGAAAGCATATCTAATTTTAATCTATTAACTCTTTATATAATTATGGAAAGCTACTAGCAGATATTACTTTTTTTAAATAACTAAATCTAAAATAGTACTAACTAGTAAGAACAAAATCTCCGGTTGTGAATATAAATATAGTAGACTACTGCTAAAAGGAGGTTCTTTAGATTGGAAGATTTTAACGAAAAGGATAAGTTGTATGAATTAGTCACCATCGAAGAAGATCTTAAATGCTTACCATCCAATGCTGTTTGTAAAGAAATTATCAAAGAAAAAAGCCTAGTCATCCCCAAAGCAAAACCTGATATAGAACAATTGGCTAAAATACTGATCAGACCAAATATTATCTCCCATAAAATAATCAAGACCCCACAAGGCCCTAAAGTAATAATCAAAGGCAAGATAACACAAAAGATATTTTACGTAGCTGATAAACCAGAACAGACAGTCCATGCTGCCAAATTCACTTTCCCTTTTTGTACCTTTATTAGATTACCCAAAAGAGTTAAAATTGAAGATATTAAAATCAAAATAGAAGATGTGATCGTTCAATTGACTAGTAAAAGAAAGATTAATGAATGTGTTCTACTCTTTCTTGCTGTTATCCCTAAAAAGAAATGTTCTTCACCTTGTTGAGAAAAGTTTGATAGCTAAAGGAGGAGACTATTCTTCTCCTTTACTAGTTTACTCTACTCCTCAAAATCAGTATAAAACTTCTCTTCTTTATTTATCTTCACTCCACTAGCCTGATTTTGATAATCAAAATCTTGCTCTTGATCCTCTTCAACCTCTTCTGGATCATCTTCTAATTGCTTCTCTACCTGTTCAAAAGAAAATTGACTTTGCTGATCATCCTCGATATAGTATTGCTTTTGATGCTTTGCTCTAGAACTCCTTCCTTGACTAAGATCCTGATAGCATTTAAAAGAATCGACCTTCCTCTTAATCGAAGCTATCTCCCTTATTTTAATATGAACAAATAAATTTTTATCAATTAGGGTAATAAACTCATCTGTTATATCGCATAACACCCCTCTTAATTGACAGCAATCACCTCCTGTCATTACATTGACTACTAAAAACTCTCCTCTCTTCTCTTCAAGTCTTCTTTTTAAATTAATTAAATCTTTATCTCTTGGTGCTCTACATCTTTCTACTCTTAGGCTTGAGTCTAACTCTTCAGCTTGAGAGTTAACATCTGTTTCATCTTTAACTTTAGCTTCAACTTGACTCTTCGCTTCTTCCTTCTTTCTCTTTAACTTTTCTAAGTGGATCACTAAAAAATCAATCAGTTCTTCCTCAGTTTCACTTAAAGAATTATCAACTTCATAATCATCAAGTTTATTTAATAAAAAATCTATCTCTTCTATGGTAAAACTAGAATTATTAATTATTGAATTAGCATCTTGTAAAGAATCTAATAAACCTTCATTATATTCATTCATAACCTCTAACCCCCTTCCTTAGCTAGAACAATCATCATGTCCTTTGTGCCTTTTAACTCCTTCAATTGGCCTTTTTATAGCTACAATAGCATTAAGGAGAATCTCAGTCCTTAAGTTATTATTAAGCAGTACCAAAAAATCCTTCTCAACACTACATAAGATTCCTTTATGCTCACAACAGTTGGCCCCAGATTTAATTATAATCACAGTAAATTGACCTATCTGTCTTTTTATCTGCTCCTTAAAAGTAACTTTAGAATGATGCCCCACTATTTCAACCTCCTGATAACTCTTAAATTTTTAGCTTCTATTAAAATTTAATCTACTACTAAATGAAATATTACAAAATTTCTTTATCTCAAATTAAAAATTGAGCTAACTCCTAATGGAATTAGCTCAAATGGAATTAACCTATCAAATTTTAGCTTAAAATTTATAAGACTTGAAGACTTGTTTGTTGTTCTAACTCGTCATCTTCCTTCACTTGAGAATCTTTCTTCTCTTTTGTTTCATCATCTTTCCCTTCTTTCTTAGCAGCTGTACCAGCCTCCTTCTGGTATTCCTCTATTGTTGAAGGAGTCTGCTCTTGTGTAGATGACTCATCATCTGAGTCTGACTTATCATCTTTTTTTCTCTTCTTCTTCGATTTTATCTTCTCTAAGGCTGCTATCTTCTTGATTGGAACCTTAATCAAGCGATTACCATTAGCAAGTACGATTACAAAGTCACTATAAATTTCAAATAAGGCCCCAATAATCTCACAGCAACTATCTCCAGTTATAATGATCAGCTTAACAAAATCAAAATTCTTGACATGCTTTTTTAATTCTGCTTTAAAATCATGCCTACCTTTAGAACTTGAACTCTCTACTTTCTCTTCTTTAACCGCAATCAATTCCTCCCTTAATTCTTTAAGCTCTTCTTGTAACTCTTTAAAATTATCTGGCTGATTATCTGTTTTAGCAACTGTTTGACCTTTGTCTTTTTTAACCTCTTCCAACCCTTTTTCTAACTTATGTATTTTATCTTTTAAGCTAGTTAACTCACCTAATTTCCTGATTCTAATTGCTTCATCTTCCATCTCCTGTCCTCCTTTCTCTTCTTCAAATCTATCAACAAACTCCTCTTGCTCCTCAGTCAAAGCCTCTTCTTTAAAATCTGCTCTTTTAAGTGCTTGAGTCAGAAACTTTAATAATTGATCTGCATCCTTAGCTGTTAAGTCAATATCTTCACTATCTATTTCAGAGAAGTCATTTAATGAAGGAGTAGGAGGATTTTTTGTTGCTTGGCCCTTAGACTCTAATAATTCAATCATCAACCTCTCCAGCAATGCCTCTAAAAAATCTACATCTTTTAAATCTTCCTCCACCTATCTCTCCCCCCTTCCTAATTCAATTTGAAACACCTCGCTCTAATGATAATTTTATAGCTATTCCCACCATGCCTCCTCTTTGTCCGCAACATCTTCTTTATCTTCAACAGCTTTAAAATCTTTAACTTCTTCAACTTCATCACTCACAGCACAGATACAATCTATCCTAATATAAGTTTTAACACAGACATCATTACTAGCAATTAAGGTAATATATTCATCTCCTACTATCTCTCCTATACATCCAGTAAACTTACAACAGTTCTGCCCTGATTTAATTATGATAGTAATCGGTTTATTTTTCTTAGCAAAACCTTTCAATACTTTCACAAAATCTTTTCTTTTACTATGCTCAATCTCAGCCACTATGGCTCCCTCCTTTCTTTACCTTGACTAATTTATAATATGCCTTAAATTTATAAATTGTTAAACCATAAGCTTGTTATGTAATTCTAGAATGAATTAATTTTAGAATAGTTATTGGTCGGAGCTCGCTCCAACCAATAACTATTAATTCAGCTTATTGACTACTTAACAACCACAAGTTTCATCAATTACAGCACAGATACAGTCTATTCTGATAAATGTTCTATCACAGACATCATTAGGGTTAATCAAGGTCATATATTCGTCTCCTACTATCTCTCCTATACATCCAGTTAGTTCACAACAGTTGGCCCCTGAAGTAATTATAATTGTTACCGGTTTATTCTTCTTAGCTAAACGCCTTAACACACCTACAAAAGTCTTTCTTCTGTGGCTTTGAGTTTCAGCCATTCTACTCCCTCCTTTCTTAACTTGAGTTATTACATTATATGATTTCTGTGTCATACTGTTAATAAAATCGATAATCAACGACTAAATTTCCATTGAGCTATGAGCCTTCAACCTTCAGCCAGTTCAAAACCAAACCCCATCCCCTAATCCCTTTACGAGTCTCAAAAGACTCTTCTTTGTTATTATCTTAACTAAAAACAATGCTTTGTTTTCTCTTTTAGAAAAAGAGAAACTGAGTTTAGTACGAAGTGGTCGTTAGACCCGAAGGGCTAAGAAGAGTTATGAGGTTTTATTTTTAGGCTGATAGCTGACCCTACAAGTCTTAAAAAGACTCTTCGTAACAAAGAGCGTTTGCTGACGACTGAAAGCTTTTTTCTGATTAATATATCATATGCTCTCCCTCTTTTTTTGTTAATTCAAATCAAAAAAAGACGGCTAGAAATCTCCAGCCGTCCTTTGTCAAATTAATCATCATCTTCTATAGTTGTTGGTCGCTTTCTTCTTCTTCGTCTTCTTCTGCGTCTATCAACTTCAGCTGGCTCAATCACTGCACAAATAAATTCTGGTCTGATATACTTTCTAATACAAACATTACTGCTAGCGATTAAGACAACAAACTCATCTGTTACTTCTCCTACACACCCTGTCAATTCACAACAGTTTGCTCCTGACCTAACTATGACAGTTACTGGTTTATTGCATTTAGCTAAACGCTTCAATATCTTCAAAAAATCTTTCTTCTTAGGAGGTCTACGTCTTTGCTTTTTAGTAGTTTCTTCAGCCATCTTTATCCCTCCTTTCTGACTTGATTACTATATCTTATGCCCTACTTTTCTTTTTGTTAATCTGAATTAATTATCACTATTTCAAATCCAACTTTCTGCTGAAAATAGATTGATATAAGAACGCTTAATCTCTTCTTTATCGATATCTCTATCTCTAAGTTGAGTTCTTTGTTCTAGTTCTTTAGTCTTTTTTTGCTGAATAATTAAATAGTAACCAATAATTTTATATATGAAAATAATTCTATTCAATACCACCAATAAAAAAAATAGTTGAATAGTATAATTGCTCATTAATTACAATCATCCTCTCTATCAACTTTAATATATCTTATTAGAACAGTTGTAAAATTGTTCCTTATTTATAAAAAAGAAGGAGAAGTGGTTTTGAAATCACTTCTCCTTCTTAATTTAATCTGTTATTTTAAATTTGCAAAAATCTGAGTGTACATCCTACCATAACGTCCACCTTCAATAACTCCAATTCCAATATGAGTATAATCAGAGTGTAAGATATTCTCCCTATGTCCAGGGCTATTCATCAACTCCTGATGGGCCAACTCTACTCGCGATGCCCCCGCTAGATTCTCCCCAGCTATGTTATAACTAACATTTATTCTCCTCAACATATCAAAGGGAGAACCATAATTAGGAGATTGATGGCTAAAGTAATCTTCATCGATCATATCTTGACTTTTGGCCCTAGCTACCTTAACCAATTGATAATCGGTCTTTAGTTCATTCAATCCTCTCTCTCTTCGTTCTTGATTGACCAACTCCAACATCTCTCTTTCTGTAGTAGTCAAGCTCGTTACTTCCATTTCAGTCCAGTCAAACTCTTGGGCTACTTCATCTTGCTGATCTTTTTCATTCTCCTCTTCAACAATCTCCTCACCAGAGTTCTGCTCTGAACTATTTTGTTCGGTCTGATCCGACTCATCTACTTCAGGCTCACTAGCTTCTGTATCATCTTGACCTACAAGCCGCTCAAGAAAAAAGAAACCTAGTAAACCTTGCAAAAGATTTAAAAAACCACTTCCCGAAGATAAACCTAAACTACCAGTAGCTGCATAAGAAGTCTCCATTGTTGTCATAAGTACTGTGGGCATAATTAAAGCAAATATAAGTACTAAACTTACTAACTTTGTTGCTTTCATCTACTAGTCAGCCTCCTGTTACCTTAGTTAGTTTGATTATATCACAGCTACTTATTAAAAGTTACGGTAACATGTGGTAGTTAGCAACTTATAAAGATATATCTAAAGCTTCTAAAACATTATCAATTCTATTACAGATCGTACTCTTATCTGAGCCAGCAAATAATAAACCTACAACTTTATTATCATCATTAATAACTACCGAACCACTATCCCCAGGCATAGAAAAGGGATCTGTTACTATTTGATCTGTAAATACTGCTGATTCTGTATCAGATAGCTGTACATTAATTGTCACACCAATCGCTTTAATTCTTGATTTTGTAACTCCAGTCGTTCTACCACTCTTTTTGACCCTCATATTTACCACAGGTTCAGCTATCCCTTCTACTTCTCCTAAACCCATAACCTCTGTCCCAATCAATTCAGGCGATTTAGGCTTAGCTACAGCTGCATCAACCTTATTCTCTACTGTCATAGGTTCAATTTGATAAGGAAAATTTAATAATCTACCAAACCCATTCAATAACCTACTAACTCCTCGTAGCAAAGGACAAGTTGAAGGTTTTTCATTATAGATTGGTATAAATCGCTCTAAATGACCAATTACATCTTGTTCATCCTTCCCTCCATCATAACTACCTGGTTGTAAAATAATATCCCCTTTCTCAGCTCGACCATCACTTCCGTTTGTTATATTTGCTAGAACATGGTTATTAGATAAGATCAATTTCTCATCTGTTCTTTTATCTTTAACAACTACTCCAAAGGTTCCAGCTGTAATCTTATAATGTCCAATACTTACTCCAGGCTGAGCAGGTCTTAGCTTAGTAGTTCTAACTCTATCAGAACTCAGTAACTCTACTTTCCCAACTTCAATGACATCAGTCTTTTGTTGCTCAATAGTCTGGGGTATGATGTGATTTTTATTCAATTTATCTTTAGCCAGCTTATTCTCCACTAAAATCATAATACATTCTTCATTACTTCTTCTTCCGTTAACCTCTTTATAACCACAACCAACCCCCACTACGTTTTCTAAGGCAAAAATTTGAGATTTATATTTGTCAATTACACTTTTAACTCTCTTCATCATCTCCCTCCTTTCAGTTAATATCAGTTTATTCAACTGACTAACTTTTGTGAAAGGAAGGAAAATAAAAAAAACCCCTCAGCTGAGGAGTTTTAGATACTAATACATCCAATCTTCATATTATTTTCTTTGATCTTAATTTCAACAGTTTCAGTCAATACATCAGCATAACTATATGAAATACGGCGTGGAGTTTGATTATCATCAACCTTGACAACAAATACATTAGAGTATGTTTCTTCTAAAATACCCTCTTTCTCCATAATCTTACGTCGCCCCTGATTAGCTTTTAAGTGAACTTCTTTACCTACAAAAGAATCCAAGTCACTCTTAATCTGGTTTAAAATATTATTTGACATCTCTACCCACCCTTCTAGACTTTCTCTTACTAATTATACCAAAAATAATATAACAAGTCAAATAACTAATTATAACAAACTAAGACATAATTATCAACTGCCTGTTAATTCTCTTTTTTTAATCTATAAAGTTTATTGCTCAAACCAGCAAATTCTTCTAAACTTAATTTTTCCCCTCTAACTCGCGAGTCAATTCCCACCTCTTCTAAAGCCTGTTCAACTACTTCTCGACTCAAATTAATATTAGCTGCTTTACTCAATGAATTCTTAATCATCTTCCTTCGTTGTTGGAAAGAGGCTCGAATTACTTTAAAGAAAAAATCTTCATCTATTACTTCAACCCTCGGCTTCTCTAATGTCTTTAATGAAATGACAGCTGATTCGACTTTAGGCTGAGGAATAAAGACAGAGGAAGGAACCTTAAATTCAATCTCAGCTTGAGTATAATATTGTACCCCAAAAGATAAAACACCATAACTTTTTTCTCCAGGCTGAGCTACCATCCTCTCTGCTACCTCTTTTTGTACCATTACAAAGATTTCTGTTACATTAAAACCTTCCTCTAACAACCTCCTTAAGATTGGAGTTGTGATATAATATGGTAAGTTAGCAACTACCTTATAATCTCCTCCTGCTAATTGATCAAAGTCAACCTCTAAAGCATCACCCTCAACAATCTCTACATTATCATAAGCAGCTAAATTATCTTCTAAAACAGGAATCAATCTCTGATCTATCTCAACAGCAATCACCTTCCCAGCAGATTGGGCCAACTTCTCTGTCAAAGCACCAATCCCCGGGCCAATCTCAATCACCGTCTCATCTTCTGTTAGATCTGCTACTTTCACTATCTGATCTAAAATACTAGTATCAACTAAAAAGTTCTGTCCTAATCCCTTCTTTAATCTTAGATCATTCTCCCTTAATATCTCTCTAGTCCTCTTTGCAATTTCCATTAATTTCACCTCAATTAAACTTTTCTAACGCAGCAATAAACTCTTCTCGGCTGATCTGATAACTATTTAAACGTTGTAAAAACTGCTTACCATTAGCATACCCAATTCCTAACTCTTTACCGACCTTCGTTCGTAACTCCCTTGCTCCTGTTTGACCTATTAAGCCCGTCATCACTAGATCATCCTTGCTGAATTGCTCCACCTTCTCTATATGTGTCACCTTAGCTTTAGCTAAAGCCTCCCTAATCGATTTTGGATTAGCATTTTCAATTCCAATATCCCCTGCTTGCCAAGCTTCAGATTGGCTCAAATAAGCATCCTTGCAACCAGCTACCTCTGCTTTTATTCTCTTGCGAATCAAGTTACCAGCATGATCTGGATCGGTAAAGATAATAACCCCTTTTCTCTGCTGGGCCAACTTAATTCTCTTCATCACCTCATCTGATAATGAAAACCCCTGCGTTACTATTACCTCAGCATCAACCGCTGCCTTAACTGCCGTTAAATCATCCCTACCTTCAACTACAACTACTTCTTTAATCATCTTCAGAAAAACTCCTCACCCGAAATTCAACATCTAAACCCTCTGCTAACTCCTTTGCACCATCTATATCTATCCCTCTATGATCAACTACTGAAACGATAACTTTAGGGATAAACTTCTTTGCCTCTTTGATAAATTCAACCATTCCTACAAATGCTTCTTCTCCAAACTCTGACTGGCACAGCTTCTGATAAGCTTCAGCAGTAGAAGTATTTAAACTAATCGAAATAATATCGATCAACCCTTCTAGCTTTGGTACTATATTTTCTTGATGTATCAAGTTAGCTTGACCATTAGTATTCAATCTAATCTTAAGCTTAGGATAATTCTCCTTTAAAAATTTACTCGTTTCAACTAAGACATCTATCCTAATCAAAGGCTCACCATAACCACAATAAACTACCTCTTGATATTTATTAACATCTTCCTCTTTTAACTCTGCAACAACCTCTTCAATTGTTGGCTCTTGATCAAGCCACAATTCATAGCCACCAACCCCCGCCTGAAACCTTCTAATACAAAACTTACAATCATTGCTACATTGATTAGTCAAGTTAAGATATAATTTATCCCCTATCTGATATGATATCGTCATCTCTATCCACTCCTATTTAAATTGACAATTTATAATGTGTGATTATTAAATTAAGGTACTGGTTACTTAAGTAGCCAGTACCTTAATTAGCTATTAGTAAATATTAAATAACTTCCTTGCATTAACAGTTGTCTGTTGGGCAACCTCTTCTAGGCTAACCCCTTTTATCTCAGCTACCTTCTTTGCTACCTCTTTAACATAACTTGGCTCATTACGTTGGCCCCGATGAGGATCTGGAGTCAAATAAGGAGCATCAGTCTCTAACAAAATTTTATCCAGAGAAACTTTTTCAACCACCTTTCGTAATTTACTAGCATTATTAAAAGTAATTACTCCTCCAAAGGCTAAATGAAAGCCAAGCCGTAACACCTTCCGTGCTACATTAAAATCATAAGCATAACAGTGCATCACACCTTCTAAATCAGTTGCTTCTTCTTTTAAAATCTTCAACGTATCATCTTGGGCATCTCTACTATGAATCACAACAGGTAATCCAACCTCTTTAGCTACCTGTAACTGCTCTCTAAAGACTTGCTGTTGAACCTCTCGTGGAGAATTATCATAATGATAGTCAAGTCCTATCTCCCCGATAGCAATTACTTTCTCTTGCCGGGCCAACTCCTTTAATCTTTGATAATCATCTGCTGTTACCATTTTAGCTTCATGAGGATGAACACCAACACTAGCGTAAATAAAATCATATTCCTTAGCCAACTCAACCGAATTCTCACTTGATTGCATATCAGCACCAACATTAATAATCGTACTGATCCCTTCTTTTTTTGCTCTGGCAATTACTTCTTGACGATCTCTTTTAAAACGATCAAAATCCAAATGAGCATGAGTATCAGTTAACATATTATCACCTACTTTACTTGAGCTCCAGCAGCAATATCACGATCAACTGTTGTTATTGTTAGATCGCCCTCATCGTTAGAAGCTGCTAGGATCATTCCATTAGATTTAACCCCAAAAATAGTCGCTGGTTCAAGATTAGCAACCATTACAATTCTCTTACCAACTAACTCTTCTGGAGCATAATGCTTAGAAATTCCTGCTACTAATTGTCGCTCTTCAGCGCCTAAATCAACCTGAACCTTAAGTAATTTATCACTACCTTCAATCTTTTCTGCTTCTAACACCTCTGCTACCCTCAAATCCAACTTGCCAAACTGCTCAAAGTTAATATAATCTTGCTCTGACATCTTACCTTCCTCCTCTTCAACTTCTTCTAATTGTTCATAATACTCTTCTAAATCAATTCTTGGAAAGATTGGTTCACCACTATTGACTTTAGTTCCTGCTTCTAATTGCCCTTTAGTTAAAGCATCATCCCAACTTTGCTCTGTTAAATCTGTTACAATTCCTAACTGCTCCCAAATCTTAGCTGGTGCTTGAGGCATAAAAGGTACTAATACAATAGCAATCCTTCTTAAATTATCTAATAAATTATATAAAACCGTCCCTAACTTATCACGCTTTGTTTCATCTTTAGCTAAAACCCAAGGCTCTGTCTGGTCGATATACTTATTAGTCCGTCTAATCAAGACCCATAACTCTTCTAAAGCAGTACTGAACTGTAACTGCTCAATATTTTCTGCCACTGCTGCTAACGACTCTTGAGCTACCTGCTCTAACTCCTGATCAAACTCTGTCTCTACTGTTGCAGCAGAAATCTGACCATCAAAGTACTTATCGACCATTGCCACTGTTCGATTCAATAAATTACCTAAATCATTGGCCAAATCAGCATTAATTCGCTGAATAAATGACTCAGTAGAATAAGAACCATCAGAACCAAAAGCAATCTCCCGTAATAAGTAATAACGGACAGCATCAACTCCAAAATCATCGATCAACTTAACTGGATCAATTACATTCCCTTTTGATTTAGACATCTTACCCCCTTCTACCAATAGGAAGCCATGTCCAAACACCTGCTTAGGTAAAGGCAGATCAGCTGCCATCAAGATCGCGGGCCAAATCACTGTATGGAACCGTAAAATATCCTTACCAACTATATGAATATCAGCCGGCCAAAACTTATTAAACTTCTCTTCATTTCGCCTAAAATCAATCCCTGTCAAATAACTAGTTAAAGCATCAAACCAAACATAGATCACATGATCATCATCAACGGGAACTGGAATCCCCCAATCAAAGGTTGTCCGAGAGACACATAAATCCTCTAAGCCATCCTTAATAAAGTTGATCATCTCATTTCTCCGCTTAGCAGGTTGGATAAAATCAGGATGCTCTTCGATAAAGTCTAATAACTGCTCTTCATACTTTGACATCTTAAAGAAGTAACTTTCTTCCTCCATCCATTCAACTTCCCGATTACAGTCAGGGCAATTATTCTCCTCATCTAATTGTCTTTCCTTCCAGAATGTTTCACATGGAGTACAATAATAGCCTTGGTACTTATCATTATAAATATCTCCCTGATCATAAACCTTCTTAAAAATCTGCTGTACATCCAACTTATGCTCTTCACTTGTAGTTCTGACAAACTCTGTATAATCCACCTCAAGCTTATCCCATAACAGTTTGAATGTATCTACTATTCCATCAACATATTCAAGTGGCTCTTGATCATGTTTAGCAGCTGTTTGAGCAATCTTTTGTCCATGCTCATCAGAGCCTGTAATCAATTCTGTTTGATAGCCCTGTAACTCCTTAAACTTAACGATTGTGTCAGCTGCAGTAGTAGTATAGGTATGACCAATATGCAACTTGTCATTTGGATAATAAATCGGTGTTGTAACATAAAAAGTCTTATCACTCATTTTCTATCTTCAACTCCTTTTTTATTTTTAACTATTCATTATTCACCATTAAATATTAAATGTAAAAACCCCCCATCCCTAAAGTTAGGGACGAGAGGTTTCATCGCGGTACCACCCTAATTGCTATCACTATAGCCACTCTCTAGCTCAATAACGGTAGCTAACCGTTCTAGCCTACTGAACTTCAACTAGCCAACTTCAGGGCCATCTTCAATACTCCTCTCATTCTGGTTCTCAGCTTCCCCAGTTCTCTGTAAATAAGATGGTCGTACTTACTCTCCCCTTCAATGCCTTTGTTCAATATTAATTTTATCTATCAATGGAAAAATCCCTTCGTGATCGATAAGTGCCCTAAAGACCTTGGGCACTTATCTTTTCTACTACTCTTATGTATTATCATACCAATCTACTTTAAAAATATACACCATCAGAGTAGATTTGTCAAGAGCTCAGCCTTATTGATCATACAATTCAACCTCATCTGTTAACTCATTTAAATCATTGATCATCTGATCGAGTTGACCTGCAATAGCAGCGGTCTGTTGAGCTTCAGCAGACTGCTCTTCACTTATTGCAGCAACTTCTTCAGCCGAAGCAGCAACCTCTTCAGTAAAACTAGCCATTTCATCTACCGCACAAAGAACCTGCTCCAAAGTTGAATCCATACTATTAACCCGCCCTTTAATATTTACAAAAACCTCATCTGCTTGATTTATAATCTCCATTCCAGCTTCAGCCTTATCACGTCCACCCTTCATTGCTTCTACAGTATTTTCAGAACGCTCCTTCATCTTGCTAATTAAGCCAACGATATCTTCAGCTGCTGTATTCGATTCAACTGCTAATTGTCTAATCTCCTCTGCCACTACTGCAAAGCCTTGCCCATGCTCCCCAGCCCGTGCTGCTTCAATACTAGCATTGAGGGCCAACAAATTTGTCTGCTCCGCTATATTAGTAATTACATTGACAAACTGACTAATCTCTTGAGTAAAGTCATTTAATTGATCTACCGTAGTAGCTGATTGATTAATCGTTTGATTGACCTCCTTCATTGAATTAACAGCATCATTAATAATTTCGGTTCCTTCATTAGCAGCTTGAGAAATATCCTTAATCGAAACTTGCTCTTCATCAGTAGTTACTCCACCTATCTTTTGCAGATCAGTTGCTAAACTTTGAACCAAACTAACTTGACGTTCTGAACTACTTGCTACTTGCTGAATAGCCGCAGAAGCTTGTTCAGCCATCTCACCTGATTCATCAGATGCTGTAGATAGATCATCACTGATCTTATTGGTCTTTTCTGTTGTACGATCAATTTGTTCCATCATCTGAGACATATTATTTATTACCTGATTTAACTCCCGTTGTAAGAAACCAACCTCATCATTCCGCTTAACATCTAAAGCCTCAAATTCAAAATTTCCTTCCCCCATCGCCTGTAGCATAGTAGCCATCTGCTTAACCGGGCCAATAATCAGCTTGTTAGTCAAATATAAGATCACAAGTGTAATTACTATCGTGTTTACAAGTGTCGCAATATAAACAGAAAATTCTCCTTGGTAAATATGTTGATTAATTAAATTATTCAGCCAACCTCCAATTACTGGGCCAATTAATACAGCTAAAATCGTCCAAAATAGAAACTTAACCCGTAAACTAATCCCTCCACCACTCTTAAAATCAGCTAAATCATTTAGATTTTTACTCAATTTAATCCTCCTCTATATAACTTTTTCCCTCTTAATAATAATTCTTTCAAAAAGCCCTAATCCCTTGTGAAATTTATGTGAATTTGAGTTTAATTGATATATTATGACACTAAGCGACATAATATATCAATTACTCTTTAATCTGATAACTCTTATCCCCTAAAAATGAATCTTCAGCAACTATCAACCCTTCCTCTGCCAATAGATTTAATTTCTGTCGTAACTGTTCAACATCTAACGTTACGCCTAACCGTTGATTAATCGCTTCTAGTTTAAAAGCTATATTATTGCCCGCAACCGGCAACTCCTCAACAACTGCTTCATATAATCGTTCTAGCTCAAGATTACTTTGCTCTTTTAGTTCCTCAAAAGGATTTTTAGTATGAGGACTTGTCGTCTTAGCGACCCTAATTCGGATTGCTAGAGTTCTGCCAAAGATTGCTGAAGATACAAAAGCATCCCCTGAACGCAAATAAGGCAATCGCTTAGCTTCATCTGCCGTTAAATCGGTTTCCTGCTTGATCGTTTCAATATCAGTTGCTCTCACAGTTCTGAAGACAAATTTAGTATTCAATTGAGCCGTCACCGTCTCATCAAGCAATGTTGGCCGCTGTGTCGCTAAGATTAAGAATGTACCATACTTCCGCCCTTCCTGAGCTATCTCCTTAATAATCTTGTTAGCTGGCGATTGATAGCCCTTCGGAGCAAAGTTATGTGCCTCATCAGTAGCCACTACAAATGGAGGAAAATAGTCAGCCTCTTGACGCCGATATTGAGCATCTTTGTAATCACGCCGTTTCCGATATAAAGTCCCTAATGCATATGTAGCAAAGACCTGTAACAGCCAGATTGGCCCTTGAATTACAACCAGTTTTCTAGCTCTAACACCTTCTTCTATCTGATCAATACTATGCCTAAATAATCCTTCCCTCTTTAATCTACCCAACCTCCAAGCTAAGCCACTAATTGAACTGGCTGGTAGATCACCAAACTCCCTTAATAGACCTAAATAATTATTATACTCCTCTTTTTGATTTCCTGTGACAGCTCCATTCTTCAGATCACGTTCAATTCTATTTTGGCCCAATCTCTGTGCCTCTTGTAAATCACCTAATCGCTGATCAAAAGTCAACAAACTATCGTTTTTTTGGTGTAACTTCTGAACAGCATTGATCATTGAATCACTCAAATCACTAGCTGCTGCCAATAAGTCGCTCAAATCCTTACTGGACAGCTCAACAAAATTAACGCCTACATCTTGGCCAATCTGATAAACTGCAAACTTATCACTAAAATCAACCTGCTCTTCCTCTTCTAAAGCAGGAAAAGAAGTAGCAAAATCCATTTCAAAATGAGGATCAAAGACGATCGTTGGAATCTCCAACTTCATTAATTCTTCTAAAATCACCCTCATCCCAAATGATTTACCTGATCCCGAACCACCAATAATCCCGATATGGGGATACTTATGCATTGCCTTTAGTTTAAAATTAAAAGGAATCCCTTCTTGTTCAATCACCTGATCATCTTTCAATAAAGGAGCAATCCCTTTTAAGTTATCATCCATTCCAGAAGCCATCTCTTCTGTTCCTTTAATTACTCCTAAAACCAACCCTTCTTTAGGCTCCTCTTTAACCAATAAGTCCTTGACCTCATCAAAACTAGGTACATCTACATCGGCCCCAGTCTGAATCGGATAAGGCGCCTCTTCTAACAATCTCACTTTAGCAATATTTATCTCATCCTCTGCTAAATTATAGCCTATACTCTTTAAAGATTCAATCACTCCTTGATCAACAAAGCTTTTATCCATTGATAATGGGATATAGCGATTATAAGATTGAGTTTCAATTACCTCCCCTAATGGATAATTCAATTCAGCATCAATTATCTTTAACATCTCATTAATCCTAAATTTTCGTTCTTGTGAAGCAACATAGACCTGCTGTTGAGTTGTCAAACCTACTATCTGCATCTAATCACCCCCCTAATAAATTCGGTCTAAAGATTTAGCATGAAACAATTTCTGCTTTAATCTAGGATCTAAATAATTATCGATCAACAATTCCATCATCTTATCAGTAATTCTTACCTCATCATCAACAATATCTAACCAGATCGGAATTCCTCTCCCACTTGCCGGGGTTAGAGATTGAACCAAAGCAGCAACTAAATCCAGTTCCTCTTGTTGTTCCTTTAAGATATCAAGCCCAATCACCCCTGGATCACGAGTTGTCCTTAAAAAGGCCGAAGTCAACGTCTTCTCTTTAAAACTATCAACCTTCTCTAATTTTATCATCTCTTCCATCTCTAGTAAACCAAATAATAATTCTCGATCATACATCTCTATCATCTTGGCAGGTAGATCATCTGCTAAGTTTTTACTCAAATCATTCGTTCCAATCTCCTCTATAACTCCTACTAAAAAAACATTCTTTTTTAAGGCCAACTCCACTAACCCTCTCCATTCCTCTTCAGCTTGCATCTGATATCTGATCAATGAACCATCCATCATGATCAATTTAGGATTCCACTTTAAGATACTCTCTTTAGCTACTAAGATCTCTAAAGCAGCTAATAGAGAGCTTTTAATCTTACCTGCTGCCTCCTGAGGATAAACCACAGCCTCTTCATCCTCACGAGCCAAATTATCCTTATAAATCTTTTTAAGAATCTTATCCCGATCCTCATCAATTAGAGGACTAAAAGCTTCATGCTTGATAACCCCCTCCTTTTTCCTATCTGTACTCTTAGCTAAAGCCTGTAATAAAGTAATATAATGAGGATAATTTTTACCCAATGTGTTGATCGAACCATCTACCCCTACGACATCTTGCCCAGCTAACCACTCTTTAATCTCTGTGTCGCCCATTTTAGTTACAGTTACAAACCGACCTATCTCTTGACTAATTAAACCTCTTAATTGTTCTTTATCTAAGTTTGCTTGATTTTGATACTTAGCTTTCAACTTCTGATTACAATCCTTCAATAATGATTTTAAACCAGGTGTTATCTCCAACATTCTATCACCAACCTTTATTTTTTCTTCAAGACTAACGGGCTATTCCCTTCTTTTGTAAAAAAAAAACTTTATTGACTTTTAGAATAAATTTTAGTATAAATTGTTTTGGGTGTTTTGTCGAAAAAAGATTTATTAACTGAAATTTTATTGAAACCATTGACTTATATTGAAAAATATGTTATTATTTATCTAGACATTGTCGAATAACCGAGTAAAAAGAAATTAAGGAGGAATTTAGATGAAATCAACAGGAATTGTAAGAAAGGTAGACGAATTAGGACGAGTTGTAATTCCAATTGAGTTAAGAAGGACTTTAAATATTGAAAATAAAGATGCTTTAGAAATTTATGTAGATCAAGAAAAAATCATCTTTAAAAAATATGAACCTGCTTGTATCTTCTGTAATAATGCAGATGATATCACTAACTTCAAAGGAAAAAATATCTGCCCTGAATGCTTAGAAGAAATGTCACGTTCAGCTTAAATTTTAAATAACATATATAAGTAATAGAGGGCATTGATGATCAATGCACCTCTATTACTTATCAACTTTAATCTTAATTCCAATCTGATAAACCTCACTTTTAGGCAAGTCACGCTCTTGAGCGACCTTCTTAATTGCTTCCTTCTTAGTTAATCCTTCTTCCATTCTTTGCTTAAGGTGTTCTAAAATAGAAAGACCTTTCCAATTAGGCCCTTCTAACTCTTGTTGTTTACCTTGTTTACCCTCTAAAACAAAGGTTATCTCTCCTTGTGGAGCTTTTCTTTGAAACTTTTCTAATACTTCGCTGACCAAACCATCAACCTTCTCCTCAAACTTTTTAGTCAGCTCTCTACAAACTACTATCTCTCTATCTCCTAAAATTTCTAATATATCCTTTAAGGTAGCTACTAGACGATGTGGAGCTTCATAACAGACTATCGTTCTCTCTTCAGCCTTTAATTGCTCCAAATAACCCTTTCGCTCTTTATTTTTGCGTGGTAAAAAGCCCTCAAAGACAAATCTATCAGTTGCTAAACCAGAAACAACTAAACTGCTTGTCACAGCCGTTGGCCCGGGAATAGGAATTACATTTATACTTTGTTTACGCAATAGTTTAATTAGTTCATACCCTGGATCAGAAATACCTGGCATTCCTGCATCAGAGACTAGAGCTATATTAAAACCCTCCTCTATCTTACTCAGTAACTGTTTACTCTTGCTGAGTGCATTATGTTCATGGTAACTGGTTAATTTAGTCTTGATTTGATAGTGATTTAATAATTTCTGAGTTCGCCGTGTATCTTCAGCAGCAATTAAATCAACTTCTTTCAAAATATCTAAAGCCCGCAGAGTAATATCACCTAAATTTCCAATTGGAGTCCCACAGACATATAAAGCCCCATCACTCATCTAACTCCCCCTTAATCAACTTCAACTTCTGTTGCCGTGTCAACTGCTTAATCACGTATTCTCTCCTTTGAGCCTGACTACGCGTTGTATACTCTTCTGTATGACATAACCTAACTGGCCCTCTGCCTCGAGTATATTTGGCCCCTCTTCCTTGATTATGCTCCTTAATCCTTCTCTTTACATCTGTTGTATACCCTGTATACAATGTATCGTCACTACATTGTACAATATAAACATAGTGTTCCATAAAATAATTTATCCATTCCTCTCCGGATAATAAATTTCCTTTATTTGTTCAGTATACTCACCTTCATTATTATAAACAATAAACGGTGGTAAAACCTCAAGGCCAACTCCTCCACCTTTACTAGCTTCTAATAAAAACAAGTTAGCATTACTATCTTCTTGAGAATAAATTAGCCTTAAGCTTTTAGCTGCCAAATTATAGTCCGCTAATAATGCCAATAACTCAGCTAAACGCTGAGTTCGATATACATAAGCTACTTTTCCTCCATATTTAACTAACTGACTACTTGCTTTGATCACATCTTCCAAATTACATTTTAACTCATGGCGAGCTATCGCTATACTATTTTCGGAATTTATTCTTCCGCTATCTTTTTTTAAATATGGTGGATTACTTACAATGTAATCAAAGCTTTCTGTACCAAAATATTCTACCGCTTCTTTTAAATTAACTTCTCTAAATTTTAACCTATCTTCTAAATTATTATAATTAGCACTACGTCTAGCCATATCAATCAATTTAGTTTGGATATCAATTCCATAAACCTGCTTAACTTTAAATTTAGCTTGAATTAAATGAGGGATAATCCCATTACCTGTCCCTAAATCTAGTACTAAGTCATTCTTTTTGGGATTAACAAAATTAGCAAGTAAAACTGCATCTAAAGAAAAACAAAAATAATTATGATTTTGAATTAATCTTAAGTTATCAATTAATAGTTCATCTAATCGTTCATCTTCCTTAAGTTTAACATCTGTCATTCTTTCATTCTACCTCCACTTCTTCATCATCCTCAAACAAACCCATACAAAACAAGCAATCTCCCTCTCTCGTTTCACCAAAGTTAAGATGACAGACATGGAATCCTTCCTTATAAAGTCGTACTAAGTTGTCCTGATTAGTATCAGCTGACTTCCCTTCTTCTTCCTCTTTTTCAAATAACAATCTCTTTAAATTTTCATTCTCTTCTTTCAGTGTTTCATTCTCTTTATAAATATCATAGACTGTATTCTTGACTTTTTGAAAATCATTAACCAATACCTGCAACTGCTCTTGAAAATGTGCTAGTAAACTAATAATTTCTTTCACTACCAACCCCCCAAACTAATTTTTATAATAAATATATATTTTTATTATAATTATATTCACCAATAATTAATATTATTTCTTCTTTTTACAATCTTTCAACTGAATATCAGCGGCGTCAACTTCAAATTCCTCATTATTCCCTAATTCTACTGTTACTGTCTCCTTAACAACATTTAAACCTTTAACTCTACCTTTTCCTATTTTAGTTTCAACTTTTTCTCCTATATTAGGCAAATTCTTTTTAGTCTTTAAATAATTTTTAGCTTCATATCTCAAACAACACATCAATCTACCACAGACTCCTGATATTTTACTAGGGTTTAATGATAAATCTTGCTTTTTAGCCATTTTAATTGAAATTGGCTCAAAATTTCTTAAAAATGTTTTGCAACATAGCTGTCTACCGCAAGGCCCTAATCCTCCCAACATCTTGGCTTCATCTCTAACTCCAATCTGTCTTAACTCTATTCTTGTTCTAAAGATTGCTGCTAAATCTTTAACTAGCTCTCTAAAATCAACTCTACCATCTGCTGTAAAATAAAATAGCAACTTCTTTTTATCAAGAGTATATTCAGCATCAATCAGTTTCATTGGCAAACCATGCTCTTCAATCTTTTTTAGACAGATATCAAAGGCTTCTTCTGCTTCTTTTTCATTTTCTTCTGCTTTTTGAATATCACTCAAAGTAGCTTTGCGTATAATTGATTTTAGAGGAGAATTTAATTTAGATTCATCTATCTCTTTGAAATCTGTAACAACCTCACCTAGTTCAATCCCCCTAACCGTCTTCACAACTACTTGTTGACCAACATTTAGTTCACTCTGCTCGTCATTTTTAAAATAATAAATTTTACCAGCTTTTTTAAAGATTACTCCAACTGCTTCTGCCATCTATCTTTGCCTCCCTAACTTGCTTAATTTGAGCAACATCACTTCTAATGTCAATTGTAAGTTAACATTATACTTCTTAATTACATTATTTGTACTTTGAACTATTCTTATTATTTCTTCTATCTCTTCTATACTATATCTTTCCGATTCTTTAATTAATTTATCTTGATAATCAGCATTAACCAAACTATCAACTTGATTTAATTTAACCAATAGTAAGTCGCGATACCATAATAAGAAAAGCTCTAGAGTCTGATTTATCTTATCTGAGTATTCTAATAACCTTTCTACACTCTCAAAAACCACCACTTGCTCTGACTTCTTTAAAGTTAAAAGCAACTTTAAAATCTCTTCTCTCTTTGCTAGTCGCTCTTTATCTTCTACCAGTTGAATAGCATTTTCATAACGACCAGCCGCTAAAGAAGTAATTAATTGGCTTTTTTCTGCCGATAATTTATAATTAGAAATTAACTCTTGTTTAATTAACTCATCAGGTAATATTCTAAACCTGATTAACTGGCACCTAGAAAGAATGGTTGGTAATATATTCTCTGTACTATCAAGCACCAAGATTATTATAGCATATCTAGGTGGTTCTTCTAAAATTTTTAATAAACTATTAGCTGCTTCTAAACTTAAAGAATCAGCTTGATAAATGAGATAAATTTTCCATTTGCTTTCATATGGTTTATATAAAATTTCTTTCTGTAATTGTCGAATTTGATCTATTTTAATATATTTATCATCTGGCTTAATCTCTATAATATCTGGATGATTTTGATTGTTAGCTTTACGACAAGAAATACATTGATCACAGGCGTCTGTACTTTTTTCCTGACAGTTAATTGCTTTAGCAAATTCAAAAGCAGCTATATCCTTACCAACTCCTTGTTCCCCTAAAAAAAGATAAGCATGACTTAATCTATTGCTTCCTAGTTGCTTTTTTAAAATTGTAATAGCTAAATTCTGCCCTATAACCTTATTAAAACCCATCTTTGTTACTCTCCTTTACTATCTATAAAGATCTACTAATAAACCTCTCATTTCATCTAATTTATCTAAAATTTCTAATTGGGCTGACTGGTCATCAATAATCATCTCAGTTAATTCTTCTAAAGACTGATCAACTTTATTGACCAGATTATAAACTTTCCCTTGGATAGGGCTATAATCTTCCTTAACCTGATACATTTTACCTACAACCTCTTCAACAAAACTACTGACCATCTTTTTATACTTTACAAACTCTTTAAATGTTCTATGCTTTGCTAATTTCTCTCCTTGTTGATCTATTAAATCTAATAATTGATCAAGCCTAGCTTTAGTTTCTTCTCCATGAACTTGCTTCAACTCTTCTAAAAAGCTCTTCTTTACTGTGGTATTTTTTATCTTTTTATTCTCTTTGGTTGACAAAACTGTATTTAACTCATGTTTTAGTTTGTTCTGAATCTTCATCTTATATCACCAGCTTGTTAAGTAAAGATTTAATTTGAACAAATACTTCTTCCACAGAACAACCAGCATTAATAAGTTCAATCCTTGATTCAGAGTCAGCCAAGGTTAGGTAACCTTCTCTAACTAAATTATGAAAAGAAATTCTTTCTCCTTCTATCTTATCTCCTTTTAAATTAGATTGTGCCGTTGCCTTCTTGGCCCGCTTTAAAGAAAGAAGAGGATCGATGTCTAATAGCAAGGTCAAATCAGGCTCTAAACTACTCGTAGCTATCATATTCAATCTCTTAATCAATTCAATATCAAAGCCACGTGCATAACCTTGATAAGCTACAGTAGCATCCATATACCGATCACTGATCACAATCTTTCCTTCTTTTAAAGCTGGCTCAATTACTTCAGCTATATGTTGGGCCCTATCAGCACAATATAATAATAGTTCAGCCTTAGGCAATAATTGATCATACTCAGGCTTTAATAATAATTCCCGGATCTTTTTTCCAATCTTTGTATCACCAGGTTCATATGTTGTAAGAACTTGATAACCTAACCCTGTTAAATATTCCTCAATCAGATCTATTTGCGTTGACTTTCCTGCTCCTTCTACACCTTCTAAAGTTATAAAGTATCCTCTCATCTTTTTCCTCCAACTAATTCAGGCTATTCTTATTATTCTTGACAAAAAAACAAAATCCTCTATCTATATGCCTTTAAATCTTCATCTTAAACTTTATTGATATACAGTATCAGTAATCTGTGTCTGTGTCAGTGAAGATCAACCCCTTTAAACCCCTCAAGCATAGATTTTGAAGTTAGTTTTTTTACTGACACGGATCCTGCAAGTCTTGCAAATCAAGACTCCCTGTGAAAATCACAAAGACCGATCCATACAGGCCATATCTACAAACACTATCACATAACTGTAATTAATAAATAAAACAGCCCTCTGTTTGAGGGCCGTTTTATTTATTAATCCATGCTATAATTTGGTGCTTCCTTCGTTATTGTAACATCATGAGGATGACTTTCTTTCAATCCAGCACCAGTAATTCTTACAAATTTCCCATTCTTTCTTAGTTCTTCAATTGTTCCTGTTCCACAATAACCCATTCCTGAACGTAATCCTCCTACTAGCTGATAAAGCGTCTCTGCTAAATCTCCTTTATAAGGTACCATTCCTTCAATTCCTTCTGGAACTAACTTCTTATCATCATCTTGGAAATAACGATCCTTACTTCCTTGCCTCATTGCTCCAATAGAACCCATTCCTCGATAAACCTTGTAACTTCTTCCTTTATAAATCTCTTTTTTTCCTGGAGCTTCTTCAGTTCCTGCTAACAAACTACCCAACATAACAGCTTTGGCCCCTGCTGCTAAAGCTTTAACTACTTCACCTGAATACTTAATTCCACCATCTGCAATCACAGAAGCTCCATATTCATCTGCTACTTTAGCACAATCATAAACTGCAGTAACTTGTGGAACTCCAACTCCTGCTACTACTCTAGTAGTACAAATAGAACCCGGGCCAACACCTACTTTAACTACATCAGCTCCAGCTTCAATTAAATCTTTCGTTGCCTCTGCTGTCGCTACATTTCCAGCAATAATATCCAATTCAGGATACTTATTTCTAACTTTGCTGACCATATCAATTACACCTTGGGAATGACCATGAGCTGTATCTATAACTAATACATCCACCCCGGCTTCTACTAGCGCTTCAATTCTCTTATCTGTTCCCTTCGCAATTCCTACTGCCGCCCCTACTAATAATCTTCCTTGACTATCCTTCGCTGAATTAGGATACTTTTCAGCCTTCTCAATATCCTTAATCGTAATTAAACCCTTTAGAATATTTCCTTCATCAACTAAGGGTAATTTTTCAATCTTATGTTCTTGTAAAATATCTTTTGCTTCCTCTATACTTGTCCCTACTGGAGCAGTAATCAATTCTTCATCAGTCATTACATTTTTTATTGGTTGCTTAAAGTCATTCTCAAACCTTAAATCTCGATTAGTAATAATTCCTATTAATTTTTTATCTTCATCTAAAATTGGAACTCCAGAAATACGATATTTAGCCATTAGTGCTTCCGCTTTATAAACTTCGTCCTCCGGACTTAAATAAAAGGGATTTACAATAACTCCACTTTCTGAGCGTTTAACCTTATCTACTTCTTCTGCTTGTGCTTGTACAGACATATTTTTATGAATAATTCCTAATCCACCTTCTCTAGCTATGGCAATAGCTAACCTAGCTTCCGTAACCGTATCCATTGCTGCACTCATAATTGGCATGTTAAGCTTTATCTTGTCAGTCAATTCAGTACTTGTACTTACCTCTTTAGGCAATACCTTTGAATGAGCCGGTTGCAACAAAATATCATCAAAAGTTAACCCTTCTTTTACAATTTTACCTTCCATCCTATAACCTCCCAAATATATTTTTTCCTGCTTTGAAAATAATATTAAACTATTAATACTTAAAAACCTAAGCATAGTTTGTCTTGAACTATACTTAGGCTCAATAAGTAACCAGATCCCCACTGTGATTCGTAGTCAAGTAGTTTACGGCTACTTGGTAGAAACTTTCGAGCCCTATTCTCGAAGGTATACGAATTAATCTATAATCAGATATAAATAAATTCGTTTAATTTTGTATAAGTTTATCAGACTTAATTATAACTGTCAAGTATTGACTTGATATTTCAAAAATCAAAGTTAAAACACATAAAATCAGATTAAGATTTACGCTAAGAATCATCTTCTTAATAAAATAACAAAAGGCAGCCCTAATTAGGGCTGCCTTTTGTTTATTAACTTATTCTTTCTCACCACAACGATGTAAGATTGTCTCCCATCTTTGATCTACATGCTCTTGAATCTCTTCAATTACACTTTCATTTTTCTCTTGGAATAAATGATTAAATCTTCCTTGTGGTTCTAACCATTCTGTGATCGACTTTTTATCTTTAGGATTATAATTTAACTTCCATTCCCCATTCTCAACCTCAAATAGTGGCCAGAAGCAAGTATCAGCAGCAATTTTACTCAGCTCAATTCCTTCTTCTGCTTTACTTCTCCAACCACGAGGACATGGCGCTAAGACATTAAGAAATGCTGGCCCATCAACTTCAAAAGCTTTTTTAGCTTTTTTCATTAAATCCTGAGGCTTAAAAGGAGAAGCTTGAGCAACATATGGAATATTATGTGCTGCCATGATATCTGTCAATTCTTTTCTATACTGCTGCTTACCAGGAATTACTTCCCCAGCAGGTGAAGTAGTTGTACTAGCTCCTTTAGGTGTAGCACTAGAACGCTGAATTCCAGTATTCATGTAAGCTCCATTATCATAACATAGATAAACCATATCATGACCACGTTCCATTGCTCCAGATAGTGATTGGAATCCAATATCGTAACTACCACCATCACCACCAATGGCAATAAAATCAAAGTCTTCATCCATCTTACCTTGATTTCTTAAAGAACGATAAGCAGCTTCAACTCCACTAATAGTTGCTGCAACGTTCTCAAATGCATTATGGATGAAAGAATCTTCCCATGCAGTATAAGGATAAATAGTAGTAGAAACCTCTAAACAACCTGTTGCACAACCTACAACAGCTGGATTATCACTTGCTCTCATAACTAAACGGGCAACTGTTCCAGCTCCACAACCTGAACATAGTCTATGTCCACCAGTTAATCTCTCTTCTTTCTTAGCAGCTTCTTTTAATTTCATTACTCACACCCCCTATTCTCTTACACCAAGATGATTAATTTTCTGTTCTACATTACCTGTTTCAACAACTTGTTGTAAGTCATTAAAGACACTTTCTATCTCTTCTACTTTAATATCTCTTCCACCTAAGCCATAAATATAATTAACAACTTCTACATCAGCTTTGATATCATATAATGCAGCTCTAATATCAATAAATACTGGTCCACCAGTAGTAGAGAATGTTTCAGCTCTATCTAAAACTGCAACAGCTTCAAGATCTTTTAATGCATCAGCAATCTCTTGAGCAGGGAATGGTCTATATAATCTAATCTTTAATAAACCAACTTTAACCCCTTGTTCTCTTAAGTTATCTACTGCAGCTTTAGCTGTACCAGTAGTAGAACCCAGTGCCACTACTGCCATTTCTGCATCATCTAACCTATACTCTTCAAATAAACCATACTCTCGACCAGATATTTCTTCATATTCTTTAGCTACTTCTAAGACAACGTCCTTCACATTTTCAGTAGCTACAGCTTGTTGCATTTTATGTTCGAAATAAAAGTCTTGTAAATCAAGTGGTCCTACCGCAATTGGACTTTCAGAGTTTAATAAATAATTATCAGCTTGATAATCACCTACAAATTCCTCTACATCCTCATCAGCTAGTATTTCTAGATTTTCCACTGCATGACTAATAATAAATCCATCTAAATTAACCATACTAGGCATTCTCACATCTTCATGCTCAGAAATACGAACTGCTTGAATAGCATTATCATAAGCTTCTTGACCATTTTCTGCAAAAAATTGAATCCACCCAGCATCACGAGCACCCATCGCATCACTATGATCACAATGGATATTAATCGGACCACTTAACGCACGATTTACTACTGGCATTACGATTGGTAATCTAGTACCAGAAGCAATATATAAAACCTCCCACATTAAAGCTAAACCATTAGCAGCCGTTGCTGTCATAGCCCGAGAGCCGGCAGCAGAAGCACCAACAGTAGCACTCATTGCACTATGTTCACTTTCAACAGTAACATACTCAGTATCTACTTTACCATCAGCTACAAATTGAGAAAAAACTTGTACCATTGCAGTCTGTGGAGTAATTGGATATGCTGCAACAACATCAGGATTGATCTGTCGCATCGCTTGTGCCATAACTTCATTACCTGTTAAAGCTACTTGATTAGACATTTTAATTTCCCCCTTTCAAATTACTCTTTCTCCATTTCAATAGCATTTACTGGACACTCATGAGCACAAATCGCACAACCCTTGCAGTGATCATAATCAATTTCTGCCTTAACCTCACCATCTTCTGATAAAACAGAAGAGTCAGGACAGAAAGCCCAGCATAAATGACAATTAATACACTTTTCTTTATCTAAAATTGGTTTTTTAGTTCTCCAGCCACCAGTCTTGTAATTTTTAGCATTACCAGTTTCAAGAATTAATCCACCTTTAGGGATATCCTTATATCCATCACCTGGTTTAACCATTATTTTTTCACCTCCTGATAAGCCCTTTCAATTGAAGCTAAGTTACCTTTAACAACTTCAGGCTTATGAGCAAACTTCTTTTCAAACTCTTTTTTAATCTCATCTACAAATCCTTCATAAGGAACCACTTCTGTTGCCTTAACTAAGGCACCTAACATTGGTGTATTAGGAAATGGAGCACCAATCTCCTCAGTAGAGATCCCATAAGCATCTACTGCCCATACTTCTCCATCAAAGTTTAACTTTTCTTTTAATTTTGCTACATCTTCTGTAGTATTAACAATGATCTTCCCATCTGCCGGAACACCTTCTGTCACATCAACTACAGCTAATAATGTCGGATCTAAGACCACTACAGTACTAGGTTCAGTCACTTGACAGTGAACAGTAATCTTCTCTTCACTAATTCTGTTGTAAGCTAATACTGGAGCACCCATTCTTTCAGGACCATACTCAGGAAATGCCTGAATATTCCTCCCTGTTTTAGCAGCAACCTTTCCTAATAAAATAGATGCTGTCTTTGAACCTTGACCACCTCTCCCATGCCAACGAATTTCTGTTAAGCTTGCCATCTATATTCCTCCTTTCATATTAAAAAATCAACATAAATCAACTAAGCTTAGATAATCCAATTTTTGATTTTTCATTATAATCATAATTTTGGAACAAAAAGATTATAATTATTTAATTGGCCTATCTGATTCCCACTTAACCTATATATTCTCTAAGATTAAGTTTGACTCCTTCATAAATAGCTTAAGTTTAAATTTTCAGATTTTTGTATTTTATTCTGCTAAGTCCCAATTATTTGTCGCTATTTAGTTGTTTTTTCTTCTTTTTTAATAAATAACTATATTTCTTTCTAGTAGCTTCCAATAAATAAATAGCATGGTCTATTAAATCAGGATCTGAAACAGAATTAAAATACCTCTTTGCTCTAGTAAGCTCTTCTTGAGTTTCCTCTAAATCTTGAGTTAATTCATCCTTAAAATCAGAAGAATCATCCACAAAATTAACATTTAATAGCTCTACTAATTTATTAATTGTTGGTTACCCCCTTTGAATTATTTCTCTACTAGGATAACCAAGCTGATTAAAAAAATTCATTATTAGCTATAAATCAATTACACTTACTAGAGATTGAAAATTTAAACTGTTCATATAAGTCAACTAACTATTAAGCATTTAGCTTAATAGTTAGTTGACTTAGTAGATTTAATTGTCATAACTGACCACTTTTTAAATTATTACTCACTAGTTAGTAACCATTACATAATATGATCAAATTACAAAAAAATACGTATTTAGATGTAATTATAATATTATCCTTCCCTTTTGTCAAGTTAAAATAAAAAAATAAGGGTTCAAATGAAAATATAGCCACTATATAGTGGCTATATTTCTTGTCTTCCCTCTAATGCTTTAGACAAAGTAACTTCATCAGCATACTCTAAATCTCCACCTACTGGTAACCCATGTGCTATACGAGTCACCTTAATATTTAATGGCTTCAATAGTTTAGAAATATACATAGCTGTTGCTTGACCTTCTACATTAGGATCAGTAGCTATAATAATTTCCTCGATTATATCGTTTTCAACTCTATTTAGTAGCTCAGTAAGCTTTATATCATCTGGCCCTAAACCATCTATCGGTGAAATAGCACCATGCAAAACATGGTAAACACCATTATATTCTCCGGTTTTTTCCATAGCAATAATATCTTTTACGTTCTCTACTACACAAATTAGTTCCTTATTTCTTTTGCTATCCTTACAAATATAGCAAGGGTCATTTTGAGTCAGGTTATGACAACTTGAACAGTAAGTCAACTTATCTTTAACCTCTAAGATTGACTCTCCTAGTTGATCAACTACACTCTTCTCCATATTTAATATGTAAAAAGCTAACCTTTGTGCAGTTTTAGGGCCAATCCCAGGTAATTTAGTTAATTGTCCTATTAACTCAGCTAAAGGTTGGGGATAATATTTCATAATTTAAACTCCTAGAATAATCCAGGAATATTCATACCACCAGTTAATTTACCCATCTCTTTAGAAGCTAACTCTTGAACCTCTCTCATCGCTTCATTAGTAGCAGCTAAAATCAGATCTTCTAACATCTCTGTATCATCTGGATCTACTGCATCAGGGTTAATGTTAATATCAACAATCTCTTGTTTTCCATTAGCAACTACAGTTACAACTCCTCCACCAGCAGAAGCTTCAATAGTCTTCTCAGCTAATTCATCTTGCACCTTAGCCATCTGCCCCTGCATCTTTTGAACTTGTTTCATCATTTTATTCATATCCATAAATATCAACTCCTTAAAATTTAATTAAGTTATTAATCTACAGATTCAATCCGAACAACCTCACCATCAAAAACTTCAACTGCCTGTTTTACTAATTGATGTTGCATTATTTCTTCCTTGTTATTCTCTTTACTGCCCTTGGATTTATTTCTAGAAAAAACACATTTTACCTGCAAGTCTATTCCAAAAATTTTCTTAATAATTTTAGCTAAAATTTCTTTCTCTTGTTCCACAGAATCTTTATGAAACTCATGTTTAAAAGCAATAACCAACTTATTATCATCTAATTTAATAGGGTCAGCATCACGTAATAATGCTTGTAATCTCATTTTTCTTTTCTTTTTTAAATAATCTAAAATATCTTCCCATTTATTTTTAACTTCATTTAACGTCAATGAAGAATTAGCAACTGCTTTTTGATCTTTTTCTGAAGATGATTCATTTTTAGAAGAAATAATTTTTTTTGAAGTAGATACTTCAGATCTATTCACATCTGTTTTTTCATCAGATTGTTTTACCTTACTATCCATTGTTTTAACTTCTATTTCACCATTAATTATCCTCTCTTCTAATCGTGAAATCCGCTCTAAAATCCCAACTAGCGATCTATTCTCTTCAAATTTAATCAACTTAATGATGCCCATTTCCAATACAATTCGTGGTTGAGTTGTCTCTTTTAAATCTGATTCTATCTCATTTGCAATTTCAATTAATTGTAATAACTGAAATGTTTCCACCTTTTTAGATTGCTCTATTAATTTTGAATTTTTATCAGTCGTTATGTCTAATAATCGCTCATTACTTTTACACTCTTTGACCAATAACAAATTGCGAAAATGATAAATCAAATCATTGACAAACCTCTTTATATCTTTCCCTTGATTGACTATCTGATTAACTAAACTCAATGCTTCTTCCATTTGAGCCTCAAAGATTATTTCAGTCAATTTAAATAAAGCTTGATTACTTACCAGCCCTAGTACTGCTTCTAAATCACTAGTCGTAATTTCATCTCCACTATAAGAGATAGCTTGATCTAAAATGCTGATTGCATCTCTCATGCCTCCATCGGCATTACGAGCAATTAATGATAAAACCTGACTACCAGCTTTAATTCCTTCTTGCTCACAGATATAGCCCAACCTATCTTTAATATCCCCAATCGAAAGCCTACTAAAATCAAACCTTTGACATCTAGATAATATAGTAGGTAATAATTTATGAGGTTCGGTAGTTGCCAAAATAAAAATAACA
Organism: Natroniella sp. ANB-PHB2; assembly: GCF_046097105.1. Lineage (GTDB taxonomy): Bacteria > Bacillota > Halanaerobiia > Halobacteroidales > Halobacteroidaceae > Natroniella. The sequence continues at coordinate 2,247,467 of NZ_CP175562.1, forward strand.
TAACTCGGTGGCTCTTCTAAAGTCTTCAATAAAGCATTAAAAGCTTCTGTTGTTAACATATGTACCTCATCGATAATATATACTTTATAATTACCTTTTAAAGGGGAGGATCTTATCTTTTCCCTTATCTCTCTAATCTTATCAATCCCTCGATTAGAGGCAGCATCAATTTCTATCATATCAACTGGATTATTCTCTGTTATATTTAAGCAGGACTCACATTGATTACACGGACTAACTGTTGGCCCATCTTGACAATTTAAAGCTTTAGTCAATATTTTAGCTGTACTAGTTTTTCCTGTTCCTCTTGGCCCGCAAAATAAATAAGCATGAGCTATTCTATCTAATTGAATAGCATTTTTTAAGGTTTTTACAACATTTTTTTGACCAGCAATATCAGAAAAGGTATTAGGACGCCACTTACGATAGAGTGATACATAGGTCATCTTATAATAACCCCCACTAAATAATTAATAATCTCACTACATCAGTAGCTGAGAAGGCTCACACTAAATAATTTCAATATAATATAAATGGTCGTGCATCCATTCTCACATATCCTTTCCAAGCGTTACTTAGACAGTTAGCTCGAACCAGGTACCCCTACGGCACACGAGGACATTTACTTACCGCTGCTTCCTTCCGGATCTGACGGAGTTTATAAAGCCTCATTGCGTAGGACCCAATCGTCAACACCACTTATCTAAGCCAGACCTTAAAAAAGATAAGCTTAAACAGACTTCAACCCCGCTATAGCGGATTGCGGGTTACAGGGCACCGCTACCACCCCGTTTAGCACGACCAAAATCTATATAAAGGCATTAAGCCTTTATTACTATTTTATTTTCACTAACTTAATTATATCAGAAAAGAAAACTAAAATCAAATTTCTATGGCGGAGAAGGAGGGATTTGAACCCTCGAAGGGCGTAAACCCTTACTCGCTTTCCAGGCGAGCTCCTTAAGCCAGACTCGGACACCTCTCCATAAGCTCTATTGATTATTGTTATTTTCTTAAACTTTTAAAAAAGCATTTCATAATTTGACTACAATCTTCTTTTAAAACACCTGACTTTACTTCTAATCTATGATTTAATCTTTCATCATTAACTATATTGAATAATGTTCCAGCGCCTCCAGCTTTAAGGTCATTGGCCCCATAGACCAAATTATCAATCCTCGCTTGGACTATTGCTCCAGCACACATAGGGCAGGGCTCAATAGTAACATATAAGGTAGAACCAGAAAGTCTCCAACCACCTAAACTATTAGCAGCCTGACGAATAGCCAGTACTTCAGCATGTGCCGTTGGATCTTGTAAATCTTCCTTTAAGTTATGAGCCTTGGCTATAACTTGATCGTTTTTAACGACTATAGCAGCAATTGGAACTTCACCTTTTTGAAAAGCTTTTTCCGCTTCTTCTAAAGCTATTTTCATATAGTATTCATCTTTATTAATCATAATTTAAAATAATTCACTCTTCTCTGTTAATTATTAATCTTATTTAGTTTTAATGGCGCGCCCGGGAGGAGTCGAACCTCCAACCTCCTGATTCGTAGTCAGTTACTCTATCCAATTGAGCTACGGGCGCATAATATTAAAAATTGATAATTCAAAATCAAACCATCAATTATAAATTGCTTTTTGGCGGAGAGAGAGGGATTCGAACCCTCGCTAGAGCAGTATGCCCTACTACAGGTTTAGCAAACCCGCCCCTTCAGCCACTTGGGTATCTCTCCATAATTTAATTAATAGCTAATAATTCTCAATTATAAATTATTAATGGCGGAGGGGGTGGGATTCGAACCCACGGTACGCCTGAACGTACAGCAGATTTCAAGTCTGCCACCATAAACCGGACTCGGACACCCCTCCTCAACAACTTGCTTGGTTATTATACATCATAAAAAGAGAATTGTCAAGGCAAAATTAATTACTTTTTAATCACACACCATTTATTATACTAGCATAAAATCCACCTTAAGTCAAATTACATATTCAATATTAACCGTCTTATAAATTGCAAGTTAAAATTAATCATTTAAAAAAAGCAAAAACAAAACCTTCATATTAGCTCCTTAAATGTAAAAAACATCCTTGGCGGATGTTTGAAAATCTATGTGGTTTTAATTAATATGGCGGAGAGAGAGGGATTCGAACCCTCGCTAGAGCAGTATGCCCTACTACAGGTTTAGCAAACCCGCCCCTTCAGCCACTTGGGTATCTCTCCATAATTTAATTAATAGCTAATAATTCTCAATTATAAATTATTAATGGCGGAGGGGGTGGGATTCGAACCCACGGTACGCCTGAACGTACAGCAGATTTCAAGTCTGCCACCATAAACCGGACTCGGACACCCCTCCACTTTTAACACAAGTATTATTATAATCAATTTCTTAACAATTGTCAAGAACTTCTCCAAAAAAATCAGGGCCAACCTAAATAAGTTGGCCCTGATTACTTAATTATTTATTTTCAATTCTTTCTAAACCATTCATATACGATTGTAAAGCATCAGGAATAGTTATACTTCCATCTTCATTTTGATAATTTTCCATAATTGCTGCAACTGTACGACCAATGGCCAAACCAGAACCATTTAAAGTATGCAAATACTCTGCTTTAGCACCAGGTTCAGGTCGATATCTAATTCCGGCTCTTCTAGCTTGAAAATCTTCAAAGTTACTACATGAGGATATCTCTCGATACTTATCATAACCAGGCATCCAGACTTCAATATCATAAGTTTTAGCAGCAGAAAATGTCAAGTCACCTGTACATAAAGTAACTACTCGATATGGTAACTTTAAGCGCTGTAAAATCTCTTCAGCATCAGCTAGTAATTTTCCTAATTCCTCATAAGAGTTTTCTGGTTTAACAAATTTAACTAATTCAACTTTATTAAATTGATGCTGTCTTATAATTCCTCTAGTATCTCTACCATGAGCACCTGCTTCAGCTCTAAAACAAGCACTATGAGCTGTGTGATAAATCGGTAAATCATCAGATTTTAAAATTTCATCTCGATACATATTTGTAACTGGAACTTCAGCAGTAGGAATTAAATAATAATCACTATCTTCTATTTTAAAAGCATCTTCTTTAAATTTAGGCAACTGTCCTGTTCCATACATACTATCTTCATGAACTATAAAAGGAGGAAATACTTCCTCGTAATCTTTCTCTAAGTGGATATCAAGCATAAAGTTAATCAAAGCACGTTCAATCTTAGCCCCTGCTTTTTTTAAAAAAGTAAATCTAGCTCCTGACACTTTAGCTCCTCGCTCAAAATCTAAAATATCAAGCTCTTTTCCTAAATCCCAATGAGCTTTAGCTTCAAAATCAAACTCTCTTGGTTCATTCCATTTTTTAACTAAAATATTATCTTCTTCATCAGCACCTTGAGGTACATCTTGGTGGGGAAGGTTAGGTAGTTGTAGCATAATCTCTTCTAAGCGATTATTATACTCTTTTAATTTTTGATCTAAATTATCTATCTTATCACCAATTTGACCCATCTTTTGAATTATCTCTTCTGCTTTTTCATCTTTTCCTTCTCTTTTGAGTTGGCCAATCTTAGTCGACTCTTCATTTCGAATTCGCTTTAATTCTTCTACTTCTTGGATTAACTCTCTTCTATTTTCATCTAGCTCACTAAATTCATCAATTGGAGCTTTTGTACCTCGTTTGGCCAATGACTCTTTAACCAAATCAAGATTCTCACGCACAAATCCTAAATCAAGCATTACTCTCACCCTTTATATAATTAATTCAGTGACGAGTGATTAACTACCCGCCACTGCTTTTTATTATTATTTTACTGCTTGTGACTCATTACTAATTACTGAGTTTACAGTGCAAATACATTTATATCTTTAATTCCATCAATCTTTAATAATTCATCTTTTAATTCTTCTCTAGGTTCATCATCTAAGGTTAAGACCATAATAGCTCTACCACCAGCTTGATTACGTCCTAATCTCATACTAGCAATATTAACATCATTACTTCCAAATAAAGTTCCTACCTGCCCAACTACACCAGGCTTATCAATATGATCACTAACTAGTAAGATTCCCTCTGGAATTATATCAGCTTGATAACCATCAATATCAACGATTCTTAAATCACCTTTATGGAAAACTGTTCCTGATAATTTAGTCATCTCATCTTTATCCTTAACCTTTAAAGTAATTAAATTAGAGTATTTATTACTAGTTTTACTTTTAGATTCAACCACTTTAATCCCTCGCTCTTCAGCAATCATTTGAGCATTAACTAAATTAATATCTTCATTTACAACTGGGTTTAGTAGTCCCTTTAATACTGCAGTAGTAATTGGTTCAACCTCTTGCTTAGCTATATCTCCTTGATAAATTACTTCAACTTCTTCAACTCTACCTCCAGTCCAACCTGAATAGAAACTTCCTAATTTATCTGCTAAGTTAATGTATGGTTTAATCTCAGCCATCACCTTAGGATCTACACTTGGAATATTAAGTGGAGTTCGTGGAAGATCCCCCTCAAAAACACTCAGCATCTGTCTAGCAGCATCAATAGATACATTATCCATTGCTTCTACAGTAGTTCCTCCAAGATGAGGCGCCATAATTACTTTGTCTTCTAACTCTAATAATGAATAATCTTCAGTAATAGGTTCTTCTTCATGAACATCCAAACCTGCTCCGGCTACTTTACCGCTTTTAACACCATGGTATAAAGCTTGACAATCTACATTTTGACCTCGGGCTACATTAAGTATTCTAACTCCATCTTTCATTTTAGAAATAGCTTCCTTATCAATTATATGATGTGTCTCCTCAGTTAATGGAGTATGTAATGTTATATAATCTGCTCTTTCCAATAACTCATCAAATTCAACCAGCTCTACCCCTAATCTTTCACCTCGTTTAGCTGGAATATACGGATCATTAGCAATAACTTTCATATTGAAACCTTGAGCCATCTTAGCTACATTTCCCCCTACTCTTCCTAACCCGATAATTCCTAAAGTCTTTTGATTTAATTCAACCCCCATATACTTACTTCTATTCCAAACTCCTTCATGAAGTGCTTTATTAGCATGATATATATTTCTAGAAAGACCTGCCATTAAAGCCATTGTCTGTTCCGCAGCTGAAATAGTGTTTTGACCAGGCGTATTTAAGACGATAATACCTTTTTTAGAGGCTGCTTCTACATCAATATTATCATAACCAGAACCAGCTCTAGCAATTACCTTTAAGTTATCAGCTTTTGCTAAAACTTCTTCATTTAATGGAGTCATACTTCTTAAAATAATCCCATGGTACTTCCCAATTTCTTCTAATAATTCTTCATAACCCAATTCAGTATTATAAGTTACATCTACTCCTTTTTTTTCCAAAATCTCAATTCCTGCCTCTGAAATTTCATCACTGACTAATACCTTCATTTTTATCTCTCCTCCTTATAAAATATCTCTTGAGCTGCTTTAATACCACTACCTAACTCTAAGTCTAATCCTTCATCTTTTAATACAATCTCTAAAGCTGAAATGGTAGTTAATATATCACTTTTAGTTGTATTACCCATATGACCTACTCTAAATACCTTTCCTTTCAAATGACCTTTACTACCAGTAATATAAAGGTTATGCTCTTCTAATAGCCTCTCTTTTAAAGTACTAAATTTAATCTCTTTTGGTAATTCTACGGCAGTTACAGTTTTAGAAGCTTCATCTTCATTATCAACTAATAAGCCTAAGCCAATCTTTTTCATAGCACTCCTAAATGCTTTGGCCATTATTTTATGACGATCAAACACTTCTCCTAACCCTTCTTCTTTAATCTCTTTTAATACTTCTCTTAAAGCATACAATGTAGTAATTGCTGGAGTAGAAGGAGTCTGATTTGGCCTTTCATTTAAAAATCTTTTAGCTCTTTTAAAATCCCAATAAAATTTGGGTAAATCAGATTCTTCTCTAGCTTTCATAGCAGCAGGACTTACACTTACTAAAGCTAGTCCAGGTGGGCTCATTAAGGCCTTTTGAGTAGAAGCTACAACTACATCAGCCTTCCATTTATCAGTCTTTAGTTCAATTCCTGCTAATGAACTAACAGCATCAATGAATAATAAAGCACCATACTCTTTTGCTAATTTACCAAGAGGCTTAGGATGGTTAACTATACCAGTTGAAGTCTCATTATGAGTCATTAAAATTGCTTTAAAGTAGCCTTTCCCTACCTCTTTTAACTTTTCCTCTACTCTATCTGCATTTACAGCCTCTCCCCAGGTAAAATTCATCCGCTCTACTTCAATACCATAACGTTCAGCAATAGTGGCAAACCTCTCTCCAAATGCTCCAGTGCAAAGTGATAAAACCTTATCACCTTTAGATAAAGTATTAGCTAGCGTAGCCTCAAGACCTCCAGTACCAGAACAAGTTAAAACTAAGACATCATTTTCCGTCTGAAAAACATACTTTAGCCCTTCAGATACTTCAGCAACCAAATCTTCACAATCAGAAGTTCGATGACCTATCATCTTTTGTGCTGAAGCTAATAAAGCTTGATGAGGAACATCAACAGGACCAGGTAACATCATAGTGCGCTTGTTTTTCATCACAACAACTCCTTTATTTTTATTATTGACTATTGCTTATTATTCAATGTTTTTATATAAAAAAAACCCCCACCTCTACATCATACATAGAGGCGAGAGCTTATAATCTATTTAAATACTCCCGTGGTACCACTCTAATTGGCAAACTAGCCCACTTGTCATCGTAGATAACGGTTACTACCGTCTAGCTTAGTCACTAGCCACTCCAAGGTGGATTCAATCAAAACTCTATATCAGTTTTCACCAACCACTGACTCTCTAAAAATAAAGTTTATAATCTACTTGGCCTCTTCCTTGTGATTTTAAAATGGATATTTTATGTTAATCTGTATTATATAATATTTAATCTAATAATGCAAGGAATTTAATTGAATTGATATCTAAAAATTAAATTATTATCTAAACTCAATTGTGATATAACAGAGGAAACAATAATATCTAATAGTGATTGGCGATCATGATGAATCAATTCTGCTTCTCCTTCTATTCCTGCTAACCTTTCGAGTTCGTCAACAGCATGATAAAAATTACCCAGCTGATCAACCAAACCAAGCTCCTTTGCCTGACTCCCAGTGAATATTCTACCATCAGCTAAATCTTCTACTTTATTTCGTGATAAATTCCTCTCGTCTACTATCGTTTGGACAAATTGTTCATGAATTTCATCAACTAATTCTTGTAAGAACTCTTTTTCTTCTTCAGTTAAATCTCGATCTGGATTTCCAATATCCTTATAGTTTCCACTCTTAAAAGTTACATTTCTAATCCCTATTTTTTGATATAACTCTTTCATATCTTTAAACTGCATAATAACTCCAATACTACCGGTAGTCGTTGCAGAATTAGAAAAAATTTGATCAGCAGCAGTAGCAATATAATAACCACCAGAAGCAGCTACATCTTCCATTGCAACTACAACAGGATTTCCAGTTTCAGATTTATAATCTAAAATTTCTTGATAAATTGCTTCAGAAGCAGCAGAACTTCCTCCAGGGCTATTTATTCTCAAAATTAATCCTTTAACATCTTTCTCCTCTTTAAGTTGATTAATCTGTTCCATTATTCTTGCTGAATTAGCTTGTCCAGAAAAACCAACCTGCCCACTGCTAATCACCCCTGAAATATCAATTGCTACTAATTGATTAGGAGGCTCATCTATTCCCAACCTTCCACTAATTATAGCAAAAATAATACTTAATAATATCACCCCTATTAATAATAAAGTAGCTATAACTACTAAAATTACCTTTATAGTTTTAGTCAAATTAATCCCCCTTAAATTTTAGCTCAGCTCTTATTCTTATATTAACTATTATGCTAAGTAACTAATAATTTTAAATAAAAAAACACAAAAAAAGACCTCTTACCACAGTTAACTGCAATAAAAAGTCCTTTTTTATATTCTGGCAGTGACCTACGCTCCCACAAGGCTGCCCCTGCAGTACCATCGGCGCTGGAGGACTTAACTGCTGTGTTCGAAATGGAAACAGGTGTTACCCCTCCGCAATTACCACCAGAATCTTATTCAATTAATAATTAATATCTAACATTGAACAATTAAGTTCTTCGCTTATTTTAAGCTTGTCTCAATTCAACAATTAATATCTTAACATTTTCATTCTTCTTTGTCAAGAACTTTTTAATAAATAAATTTCTAAGTTCTTTAACTATTCAGCATTCAGTATTAAATGCTTTATTATACATTCAAAACTGCACAATAGATATATTCTAGATTAAGCCCTCGATCTATTAGTACCAGTCAGCTGAAGATGTTGCCACCCTTATACCTCTGGCCTATCTACCTGATAGTCTATCAGGGATCTTACTAGATTCACTCTATGGGATATCTTATCTCAAGGTCAGCTTCACGCTTAGATGCTTTCAGCGTTTATCAAATCCGTACTTAGCTACCCAGCAATGCCTTTGGTAGACAACTGGTACACCAGAGGTACGTCCATCCCGGTCCTCTCGTACTAGGGACAGCTCCCTTCAAATATCCTACGCCCACGACGGATAGGGACCGAACTGTCTCACGACGTTCTGAACCCAGCTCGCGTACCGCTTTAATTGGCGAACAGCCAAACCCTTGGAACCTGCTTCAGCTCCAGGATGCGACGAGCCGACATCGAGGTGCCAAACCTCCCCGTCGATGTGAACTCTTGGGGGAGATAAGCCTGTTATCCCCGGGGTAACTTTTATCCGTTGAGCGACGGCAATTCCATGCTCTACCGTCGGATCACTAAGCCCTACTTTCGTACCTGCTCGAGTTGTAGCTCTTGCAGTCAAGCTCCCTTCTGCCTTTACACTCTACGTGCGATTTCCGACCGCACTGAGGGAACCTTGGGGCGACTCCGTTACTCTTTAGGAGTCGACCGCCCCAGTCAAACTGCCCATCTGAAACTGTCCCAACACTGGATTACAGTGCATGGTTAGAATTCCGGCACATTAAGAGTGGTATCCCACTTAAGGCTCCTTCGACACTAGCGTGCCGAGTTCATTGCCTCCCACTTATGCTGTACATAATGTACCAAAATCCAATATCAGACTACAGTAAAGCTCCACGGGGTCTTTCCGTCCTGTCGCGGGTAACCTGCATCTTCACAGGTAATACAATTTCACCGAGACCTTCGTTGAGACAGTGCCCAAGTCGTTGCGCCATTCGTGCAGGTCGGAACTTACCCGACAAGGAATTTCGCTACCTTAGGACCGTTATAGTTACGGCCGCCGTTTACTGGGGCTTAAGTTCTGCGCTTCAGCTTATGCCTAACACTTCCCCTTGACCTTCCAGCACCGGGCAGGCGTCAGCCCCTATACATCGACTTACGTCTTAGCAGAGACCTGTGTTTTTGGTAAACAGTCGCTTGGGCCTGGTTATTGCAACCTCTTCGAGCATACACCCTAATGAGGTACCCCTTCTCCCGAAGTTACGGGGTTATTTTGCCGAGTTCCTTAACGAAGGTTCTCTCGCGCGCCTTAGAATACTCTTCTAGTCTATCTGTGTCAATTTGCGGTACGGTTACCTCTTATCTGGTTAGAGATTTTTCTTGGCAGTGTAAAGTCAACTACTTCGCCTCCGTAGAGACTCCTGGTCACACCTTAAAGTTAATGACGACCCGGATTTACCTAAGTCATCCTTCTTAATGTTTCAACCTGACATACCGTTGCCAGGCTAGCCTATCTTCCTGCGTCATCCCATCACTCATAGTGATAAGGAGGTAGCATTGGAATTTTAACCAATTTTCCATCGCCTACGCCTTTCGGCCTCGGCTTAGGATCCGGCTTACCCTGAGCGGACGAGCCTTCCTCAGGAAACCTTAGACTTACAGCGAATAGGATTCTCACCTATTTTATCGTTACTCATACCGACATTATCTCTTCTATACTGTCCACAGCTCCTTCCGGTACTGCTTCAACCTATATAGAATGCTCCTCTACCATTGGTTATACCAATCCGTAGTTTCGGTGATGGACTTTAGCCCCGTACATTTTCAGCGCAAGATCACTCGACCAGTGAGCTATTACGCACTCTTTAAATGAATGGCTGCTTCTAAGCCAACATCCTGGTTGTCTATGCAATCTCACATCCTTTACCACTTAGTCCATACTTTGGGACCTTAACTGACGGTCTGGGTTGTTTCCCTCTCGACTATGAAGCTTATCCCACATAGTCTGACTCCCAAGCTTAATAAGATGGCGTTTGGAGTTTGACTGGATTCAGTAACTCTATAAAGCCCTTAGTCCAATCAGTGCTCTACCGCCAAATTATAACACTTGAGGCTAGCCCTAAAGCTATTTCGAGGAGAACCAGCTATCTCCGAGTTCGATTGGCCTTTCACCCCTATCCACAACTCATCCCATGGCTTTTCAACGCCAATGCAGTTCGGACCTCCACACGTTCTTACACGTGCTTCATCCTGGTCATGGATAGATCACTCGGTTTCGGGTCTATGACCTGCAACTTTCGCCTTTTAAGACTCGCTTTCGCTACGGCTTCACCTTCTTTGGCTTAACCTTTCGCTACAGATCATAACTCGTCGGTTCGTTATGCAAAAAGCACGCCATCAGACTTTAACGTCCTCTGACTGCTTGTAGGCACACGGTTTCAGATTCTATTTCACTCCCCTCCCGGGGTTCTTTTCATCTTTCCCTCACGGTACTGGTTCACTATCGGTTGTCAGGAAGTATTTAGCCTTAGGAGATGGTCCTCCTTGCTTCCCACGAGGTTTCTCGTGTCTCATGGTACTCAGGATACTATCTAGTCAACTCCAATTTTCACCTACAGGGCTATTACCTTCTGTGGCGTAGCTTTCCAGCTACTTCGATTAACTGAAGCTTATCCTATGACCTTTTTATGGTAAGGTCTGATAGTCCTACTACCCTGTAATAGCAATGCCCATAAGCTTGACACTATTACAGTTTGGGCTGTTCCCCTTTCGCTCGCCGCTACTTAGGGAATCGCTTTTGCTTTCTCTTCCTCGGGTTACTAAGATGTTTCAATTCACCCGGTTCCCTTCTTAAGGCTATTTATTAACCTTAAGATGATATGGGATTATCCATACCTGGTGCTCCTATTAGGACATCCTTGAGTCATCACTTGTTTGCAGCTCATCAAGGCTTTTCGCAGCTTGCCACGTCCGTCTTCGGCTCCTGACACCTAGGCATCCACCGTGCGCCCTTACTAACTTAATCTAGACGCACTATCTATTGTGCAGTTTTCAAAGTACAAATTTTAGGTCTGAGGCTGAGTTTAAGTTTTAGTCAAGACAAGGACTAAGCTCTTACTTAGCCTTAAACTTGAACTTAAACTTAATTTCAGTCTCTCAAAACTAAACAATGCAAGTTCCAACTACGACTAGAGTTGAAATAACTCCTTAGAAAGGAGGTGATCCAGCTGCACCTTCCGGTACGGCTACCTTGTTACGACTTCACCCCCCTTACCAGGCACACCTTCGGCGTCCTTAGACGACTTCTGGTGCCCCCAACTCGGGTGGTGTGACGGGCGGTGTGTACAAGGCCCGGGAACGTATTCACCGTGGCATTCTGATCCACGATTACTAGCGACTCCAGCTTCATGCAGGCGAGTTGCAGCCTGCAATCCGAACTGAGATCTGCTTTTCAGGATTTGCTAAACCTTGCGGTATCGCTTCCTTCTGTACAGACCATTGTAGCACGTGTGTAGCCCAGAACATAAGGGGCATGATGACTTGACGTCATCCCCACCTTCCTCCGCGTTTTTCCGCGGCAGTCTCCTTAGAGTCCCCACCTTGACGTGCTGGCAACTAAGGACAGGGGTTGCGCTCGTTGCGGGACTTAACCCAACATCTCACGACACGAGCTGACGACAGCCATGCACCACCTGTCTTCGTGTAGTCCAAAGGACTATACCCTGCTTTCACAGGTAGTCACGGGATGTCAAGTTCTGGTAAGGTTCTTCGCGTTGCTTCGAATTAAACCACATGCTCCGCCGCTTGTGCGGGCCCCCGTCAATTCCTTTGAGTTTCAACCTTGCGGTCGTAATCCCCAGGCGGGATACTTAATGCGTTAACTCCGGCACCGAGGGGGTCGAACCCCCAACACCTAGTATCCAGCGTTTACGGCTAGGACTACCGGGGTATCTAATCCCGTTTGCTCCCCTAGCTTTCGTACCTCAGCGTCAGGTATAAGATAGAAAGTTGCCTTCGCCATTGATGTTCTTCCTAATATCTACGTATTTCACCACTACACTAGGAATTCCACTTTCTTCCCTTATCCTCAAGTCTAGTAGTTTCAAAGGCAGTTCACCGATTGAGTCGGTGGATTTCACCTCTGACTTACTAGACCGCCTGCGTACCCTTTACGCCCAATGATTCCGGACAACGCTTGCCCTCTACGTATTACCGCGGCTGCTGGCACGTAGTTAGCCAGGGCTTCCTTTAAAGGTACCGTCAACCCTAACTGTTATTCACAATTAAAGTATTCTTCCCTAAAGACAGAGCTTTACGATCCGAAGACCTTCTTCACTCACGCGGCGTTGCTCCGTCAGACTTTCGTCCATTGCGGAAGATTCCCCACTGCAGCCTCCCGTAGGAGTCTGGGCCGTGTCTCAGTCCCAGTGTGGCCGATCACCCTCTCAGGTCGGCTACCCATTGTTGCCTTGGTGAGCTGTTATCTCACCAACTAGCTAATGGGACGCGGGCCAATCTTTAAGTGATAGCATAAAAGCCATCTTTGCTCCGAAAGGAGTTTATCCGGTATTAGCTTCCTTTTCAAGAAGTTATCCCAGTCTTAAAGGTATGTTCCCACGCGTTACTCACCCGTCCGCCGCTTTACTCACTACCCGAAGGTAGCTTTCTCGCTCGACTTGCATGTGTTAAGCACGCCGCCAGCGTTCGTCCTGAGCCAGGATCAAACTCTCAATTAAAGTTTATATCATGTGCAAAAGCACATTGATTACGAGTTTGACTAGCTCTTCTTGCTTAGTTGAAACATTGCATTGTTTAGTTTTCAAAGACCGAATTGCTTGTTCAATTTTTTCCGTCACTTTCTCAAGCGACAATTAATATAATATCAAACTCACTCTTGTTTGTCAAGAACTTTTTTGAATCTATTATCAAATAAATAATATTACCAAGTTTTAAATACTAAACTGGCTCCCCGAGTAGGACTCGAACCTACGACAAAGTGGTTAACAGCCACTCGCTCTACCAACTGAGCTATCGGGGAAAATTTAATTTTAAGCTTGTCTCAATTCAACAATTAATATCTTAACATTTTCATTCTTCTTTGTCAAGAACTTTTTAATAAATAAATTTCTAAGTTCTTTAACTATTCAGCATTCAATATTAAATGCTTTATTATACATTTAAAACTGCACAATAGATATATTCTAGATTAAGCCCTCGATCTATTAGTACCAGTCAGCTGAAGATGTTGCCACCCTTATACCTCTGGCCTATCTACCTGATAGTCTATCAGGGATCTTACTAGATTCACTCTATGGGATATCTTATCTCAAGGTCAGCTTCACGCTTAGATGCTTTCAGCGTTTATCAAATCCGTACTTAGCTACCCAGCAATGCCTTTGGTAGACAACTGGTACACCAGAGGTACGTCCATCCCGGTCCTCTCGTACTAGGGACAGCTCCCTTCAAATATCCTACGCCCACGACGGATAGGGACCGAACTGTCTCACGACGTTCTGAACCCAGCTCGCGTACCGCTTTAATTGGCGAACAGCCAAACCCTTGGAACCTGCTTCAGCTCCAGGATGCGACGAGCCGACATCGAGGTGCCAAACCTCCCCGTCGATGTGAACTCTTGGGGGAGATAAGCCTGTTATCCCCGGGGTAACTTTTATCCGTTGAGCGACGGCAATTCCATGCTCTACCGTCGGATCACTAAGCCCTACTTTCGTACCTGCTCGAGTTGTAGCTCTTGCAGTCAAGCTCCCTTCTGCCTTTACACTCTACGTGCGATTTCCGACCGCACTGAGGGAACCTTGGGGCGACTCCGTTACTCTTTAGGAGTCGACCGCCCCAGTCAAACTGCCCATCTGAAACTGTCCCAACACTGGATTACAGTGCATGGTTAGAATTCCGGCACATTAAGAGTGGTATCCCACTTAAGGCTCCTTCGACACTAGCGTGCCGAGTTCATTGCCTCCCACTTATGCTGTACATAATGTACCAAAATCCAATATCAGACTACAGTAAAGCTCCACGGGGTCTTTCCGTCCTGTCGCGGGTAACCTGCATCTTCACAGGTAATACAATTTCACCGAGACCTTCGTTGAGACAGTGCCCAAGTCGTTGCGCCATTCGTGCAGGTCGGAACTTACCCGACAAGGAATTTCGCTACCTTAGGACCGTTATAGTTACGGCCGCCGTTTACTGGGGCTTAAGTTCTGCGCTTCAGCTTATGCCTAACACTTCCCCTTGACCTTCCAGCACCGGGCAGGCGTCAGCCCCTATACATCGACTTACGTCTTAGCAGAGACCTGTGTTTTTGGTAAACAGTCGCTTGGGCCTGGTTATTGCAACCTCTTCGAGCATACACCCTAATGAGGTACCCCTTCTCCCGAAGTTACGGGGTTATTTTGCCGAGTTCCTTAACGAAGGTTCTCTCGCGCGCCTTAGAATACTCTTCTAGTCTATCTGTGTCAATTTGCGGTACGGTTACCTCTTATCTGGTTAGAGATTTTTCTTGGCAGTGTAAAGTCAACTACTTCGCCTCCGTAGAGACTCCTGGTCACACCTTAAAGTTAATGACGACCCGGATTTACCTAAGTCATCCTTCTTAATGTTTCAACCTGACATACCGTTGCCAGGCTAGCCTATCTTCCTGCGTCATCCCATCACTCATAGTGATAAGGAGGTAGCATTGGAATTTTAACCAATTTTCCATCGCCTACGCCTTTCGGCCTCGGCTTAGGATCCGGCTTACCCTGAGCGGACGAGCCTTCCTCAGGAAACCTTAGACTTACAGCGAATAGGATTCTCACCTATTTTATCGTTACTCATACCGACATTATCTCTTCTATACTGTCCACAGCTCCTTCCGGTACTGCTTCAACCTATATAGAATGCTCCTCTACCATTGGTTATACCAATCCGTAGTTTCGGTGATGGACTTTAGCCCCGTACATTTTCAGCGCAAGATCACTCGACCAGTGAGCTATTACGCACTCTTTAAATGAATGGCTGCTTCTAAGCCAACATCCTGGTTGTCTATGCAATCTCACATCCTTTACCACTTAGTCCATACTTTGGGACCTTAACTGACGGTCTGGGTTGTTTCCCTCTCGACTATGAAGCTTATCCCACATAGTCTGACTCCCAAGCTTAATAAGATGGCGTTTGGAGTTTGACTGGATTCAGTAACTCTATAAAGCCCTTAGTCCAATCAGTGCTCTACCGCCAAATTATAACACTTGAGGCTAGCCCTAAAGCTATTTCGAGGAGAACCAGCTATCTCCGAGTTCGATTGGCCTTTCACCCCTATCCACAACTCATCCCATGGCTTTTCAACGCCAATGCAGTTCGGACCTCCACACGTTCTTACACGTGCTTCATCCTGGTCATGGATAGATCACTCGGTTTCGGGTCTATGACCTGCAACTTTCGCCTTTTAAGACTCGCTTTCGCTACGGCTTCACCTTCTTTGGCTTAACCTTTCGCTACAGATCATAACTCGTCGGTTCGTTATGCAAAAAGCACGCCATCAGACTTTAACGTCCTCTGACTGCTTGTAGGCACACGGTTTCAGATTCTATTTCACTCCCCTCCCGGGGTTCTTTTCATCTTTCCCTCACGGTACTGGTTCACTATCGGTTGTCAGGAAGTATTTAGCCTTAGGAGATGGTCCTCCTTGCTTCCCACGAGGTTTCTCGTGTCTCATGGTACTCAGGATACTATCTAGTCAACTCCAATTTTCACCTACAGGGCTATTACCTTCTGTGGCGTAGCTTTCCAGCTACTTCGATTAACTGAAGCTTATCCTATGACCTTTTTATGGTAAGGTCTGATAGTCCTACTACCCTGTAATAGCAATGCCCATAAGCTTGACACTATTACAGTTTGGGCTGTTCCCCTTTCGCTCGCCGCTACTTAGGGAATCGCTTTTGCTTTCTCTTCCTCGGGTTACTAAGATGTTTCAATTCACCCGGTTCCCTTCTTAAGGCTATTTATTAACCTTAAGATGATATGGGATTATCCATACCTGGTGCTCCTATTAGGACATCCTTGAGTCATCACTTGTTTGCAGCTCATCAAGGCTTTTCGCAGCTTGCCACGTCCGTCTTCGGCTCCTGACACCTAGGCATCCACCGTGCGCCCTTACTAACTTAATCTAGACGCACTATCTATTGTGCAGTTTTCAAAGTACAAATTTAAGAACAATTAATATTCAATATTCATTATTAATTGCTTTTGGTGGAGATAGTCGGGATCGAACCGACGACCTCCGCCTTGCAAGGGCGGCGCTCTCCCAGCTGAGCTATATCCCCATGAACTAAATTCACAATTTAGAGTAGACAATAAAAAAGATAAGTTCTTAGAGAACTTAATTGCCAATTACACATTGTAAATTAGTTTTTGGTGGGTCTAGGTGGATTTGAACCACCGACCTCACGCTTATCAGGCGTGCGCTCTGACCAACTGAGCTATAGACCCATACACGCAGTTAATAATAAATAGCTAAAACCCAAGATCAAAACATCTAAACTCTTTTGATCTTTGACCTTGACTTTAATTATTCAATATTCATTATTAATTGCTTTTGAGAGATTCAGTCTCTCAAAACTAAACAATGCAAGTTCCAACTACGACTAGAGTTGAAATAACTCCTTAGAAAGGAGGTGATCCAGCTGCACCTTCCGGTACGGCTACCTTGTTACGACTTCACCCCCCTTACCAGGCACACCTTCGGCGTCCTTAGACGACTTCTGGTGCCCCCAACTCGGGTGGTGTGACGGGCGGTGTGTACAAGGCCCGGGAACGTATTCACCGTGGCATTCTGATCCACGATTACTAGCGACTCCAGCTTCATGCAGGCGAGTTGCAGCCTGCAATCCGAACTGAGATCTGCTTTTCAGGATTTGCTAAACCTTGCGGTATCGCTTCCTTCTGTACAGACCATTGTAGCACGTGTGTAGCCCAGAACATAAGGGGCATGATGACTTGACGTCATCCCCACCTTCCTCCGCGTTTTTCCGCGGCAGTCTCCTTAGAGTCCCCACCTTGACGTGCTGGCAACTAAGGACAGGGGTTGCGCTCGTTGCGGGACTTAACCCAACATCTCACGACACGAGCTGACGACAGCCATGCACCACCTGTCTTCGTGTAGTCCAAAGGACTATACCCTGCTTTCACAGGTAGTCACGGGATGTCAAGTTCTGGTAAGGTTCTTCGCGTTGCTTCGAATTAAACCACATGCTCCGCCGCTTGTGCGGGCCCCCGTCAATTCCTTTGAGTTTCAACCTTGCGGTCGTAATCCCCAGGCGGGATACTTAATGCGTTAACTCCGGCACCGAGGGGGTCGAACCCCCAACACCTAGTATCCAGCGTTTACGGCTAGGACTACCGGGGTATCTAATCCCGTTTGCTCCCCTAGCTTTCGTACCTCAGCGTCAGGTATAAGATAGAAAGTTGCCTTCGCCATTGATGTTCTTCCTAATATCTACGTATTTCACCACTACACTAGGAATTCCACTTTCTTCCCTTATCCTCAAGTCTAGTAGTTTCAAAGGCAGTTCACCGATTGAGTCGGTGGATTTCACCTCTGACTTACTAGACCGCCTGCGTACCCTTTACGCCCAATGATTCCGGACAACGCTTGCCCTCTACGTATTACCGCGGCTGCTGGCACGTAGTTAGCCAGGGCTTCCTTTAAAGGTACCGTCAACCCTAACTGTTATTCACAATTAAAGTATTCTTCCCTAAAGACAGAGCTTTACGATCCGAAGACCTTCTTCACTCACGCGGCGTTGCTCCGTCAGACTTTCGTCCATTGCGGAAGATTCCCCACTGCAGCCTCCCGTAGGAGTCTGGGCCGTGTCTCAGTCCCAGTGTGGCCGATCACCCTCTCAGGTCGGCTACCCATTGTTGCCTTGGTGAGCTGTTATCTCACCAACTAGCTAATGGGACGCGGGCCAATCTTTAAGTGATAGCATAAAAGCCATCTTTGCTCCGAAAGGAGTTTATCCGGTATTAGCTTCCTTTTCAAGAAGTTATCCCAGTCTTAAAGGTATGTTCCCACGCGTTACTCACCCGTCCGCCGCTTTACTCACTACCCGAAGGTAGCTTTCTCGCTCGACTTGCATGTGTTAAGCACGCCGCCAGCGTTCGTCCTGAGCCAGGATCAAACTCTCAATTAAAATTTATATCATGTGCAAAAGCACATTGATTACGAGTTTGACTAGCTCTTCTTGCTTAGTTGAAACATTGCATTGTTTAGTTTTCAAAGACCGAATTGCTTGTTCAATTTTTTCTGTCACTTTCTCAAGCGACAATTAATATAATATCAAACTCACTCTTGTTTGTCAAGAACTTTTTTAAGTTCTCTTTTGCCGTCAAAACTACTTCTTTTGCGACAACATCGAGTAGTATACCACTCCACTTCATACTTGTCAAGTGAATTATATAAATTAAATACGCAAAAAACTAGAACCTCCTTATACTTCATACATAATCTTAATTGACTAGAAAAATATTTGCGAACGTATCAGATCTGTGTCAAAGCAATAATAACACAAAAAAATAAAAAGGGAAATACAAATATATTAAATTCTAGTAACTGAAAAAACAAAGCAAAGGGAGTTCCCCCCCTTTTTA
The DNA here is from genome assembly GCF_046097105.1 of Natroniella sp. ANB-PHB2. Classification (GTDB taxonomy): domain Bacteria; phylum Bacillota; class Halanaerobiia; order Halobacteroidales; family Halobacteroidaceae; genus Natroniella. The sequence continues at coordinate 2,266,381 of NZ_CP175562.1, forward strand.
CTTTTTAATCAACATATCCAATTGAAGCAACCCTATCATCTTCATTTAATTTCATAACCCTAACCCCTTGAGTATTTCGACCAGTAGATGATATTTCAGAAACGGAAGTTCTTAATAATATCCCCTCTTCACTAATAATAATAATCTCTTCATTCCCCTTTACTACTTTAATCTCAACCAAACAACCATTATTATCAGTTCTATTTAAAGTAATTAACCCTTTACCGCCTCTACTTTGGGTTCTATACCGAGCTAGTGGCGTTCTTTTACCATATCCCTTTTCAGTAATCACCAACAACTCTTGGTTTTCTTCAGCAACCTCCATACCAATTACTTGATCATCCTGTTCTAGGCTAATACCCTTAACTCCTCGAGCTGTTCGACCAATACTTCTTACATCTTGTTCAGAAAAACGAATAGCTAACCCTTGTTTAGTAGCTAATATAATTTCTTGCTCATCATTAATTAACTTAACATCAACTAACTTATCATCTTTTTGTAAATTCAAAGCAATTAAACCTGTATAATTGGTGTTATATTCATCAAGTTTAGTTTTCTTTATAATCCCTTGCTTCGTAACCATTATTAAATAATGCTCAGTTCCAAATTCAGAAATTGGCATTACAGTTGTAATCTTTTCACCCGAATCGAGCTCTAATAAATTTATAATTGCTGTTCCTCGCGCCTGTCTACCTGATTCAGGAATCTGATATCCTTTCAAACGATAAACCCGCCCCATATTAGTGAAAAATAAAATATGATCATGAGTTGAGCTAGTATAAATATTTTGAACGGTATCATTTTCCTTAGTTTTGATGCCTATAATTCCCTTTCCACCACGGTGTTGATTACGATATGTATCTAATGGCATTCTTTTAATGTACCCTTGTTCCGTTAAAGTAATTATGATTTCTTCTTCTTCAATTAAGTCTTCTAAATCTAAATCAATATCTTTATCAATGATCTTTGTTCTTCTTTCATCAGAGTACTTATTTTTTAACTGTAATAATTCTTCCTTAATAACACTTAATAATTTATCCTCACTAGCTAAAATTGACTCTAAGTAATTTATTTTTTGCTGTAATTTGTTATATTCAACTTCAATTTTATCCCTTTCTAGATTTGTTAGCCTATGTAACCTCATATTTAATATCGCTTTAGCTTGCTTTTTCGATAACTCAAACTCTTCTTTTAATTTCTTTTGAGCAAGTGAAGAATTTTTGGAAGAACGAATAATTTTAATTACTCTTTCAATATTATCTAAAGCTATTTTAAACCCTTCTAGAATATGAGCTCTAGCAGCTGCTTTATTTAAATCATATTCTGTTCTTCTGGTAATTACATCTTTTTGGTGATTTAAATAATGTTTTAATACATCTTTAACCCCTAAAATCTGTGGTTGATTATCAACTAAAGCTAACATGATAATACCAAACGTTGTTTGTAATCTAGTATGCTTGTAGAGTTTATTTAAAATAATTCGCGGGTTAACCCCACGCTTCAATTCAATAACTACTCTCATTCCTCTTCTATCAGATTCATCACGTAAATCAGAAATTCCTTCAATTTTATCTTCTCTTACTAATCGGGCAATTTTCTTGATTAATTTAGCTTTATTTACCTGGTATGGTAGCTCAGTAACTATTATTTTATTTTTTTGATTATCTAACTCTTCGATTTTCGTTTCAGCTCTAAGTTTGAGCTTTCCTCTCCCAGTTTCAAAATAACTTTTTATAGCTTTTCGTCCCATTATATTTCCACCAGTAGGAAAATCAGGCCCTTTTATTATTTTCATTAATTCAGTAACCTCTAACTCTGGGTTTTTTGTTAATTCTATGACTCCATCTATAACTTCTTTAATATTATGAGGTGGAATATTTGTACTCATCCCCACTGCAATACCTGAAGAACCATTAATTAATAAGTTAGGAACTCTTGCTGGTAAAACTTCTGGTTCTTGTAAGCTTCCATCAAAGTTTTCATTGAAATCTACCGTTTCCTTATCAATATCTGATAGTAATTCTGTAGTTATATTGGTCATTCTTGCTTCTGTATATCTCATTGCTGCAGCTGAATCACCATCAACTGAACCGAAATTCCCATGCCCATCAACTAACTGATAACGATAGGAGAAATCTTGTGCCATTCTAACCATACTGTCATACACGGCAGTATCCCCATGAGGGTGGTATTTACCTAAGACTTCTCCTACAATTCTGGCTGATTTTTTATGAGCTTGAGTTGGTTTCATTCCTAATTCATTCATAGCATATAAGATCCTTCTATGAACTGGCTTTAAACCATCTCTTACATCTGGTAAAGCACGTCCTACTATAACACTCATTGCGTAATCAATATAAGCTTCCTGCATTTCGTCTTCAATACCTACTAATCTTACATTATCATTTAATTCTTTCATCAAGTATCCTCCTAAACATCTAAATTCTGAGCTTCTTTGGCATGACTTTGAATAAACTCACGGCGAGGTTGAACTTTATCTCCCATTAGCTTTGTAAATATTTCATCTGCCATAATAGCATCATTTATTTGCACCTTCAATAGTGTTCTGTTTTCTGGATCCATTGTTGTTTCCCATAATTGTTCTGGGTTCATTTCACCTAACCCCTTATACCTTTGTAAAGAAACCCTTTTTGAACCAATTTCATTTAATAAATCTTGTAATTGTCTATCATTATAAACATAACTCTTCTTTCTACCTTTAGTTACTTTATAAAGTGGAGGTTGAGCAATATAAATATGTCCTCTTTCAATTAAAGGTTTCATATAACGATAAAAGAAGGTTAATAATAAAGTCCTAATATGAGCTCCATCTACATCAGCATCAGTCATAATGATAATCTTTCCATATCTAAGATTACTAATATCAAATTCATCTGCTATACCAGTACCTAAAGCAGTAATTAAAGCTCTTATTTCTTTATTATTTAGAATTTTATTCAGTCTAGCTTTTTCCACATTTAATATTTTCCCTTTTAGTGGTAAAATTGCTTGGAACTCTCTATCTCTTCCTTGTTTAGCAGAACCCCCTGCGGAATCTCCCTCAACTATATATATTTCACTTTTTTCTGAATCACGAGAAGAACAATCAGCTAATTTTCCTGGTAAAGAAGTGCTTGTTAAGGCACTCTTGCGTTTAGTTAAATCCCGTGCTTTTTTAGCAGCTTTTCTAGCTCTAGCAGAAGTGAGTGATTTTTCAACGATTTTTTTTCCAACTTTAGGGTTTTCCTCTAGGAAAGTACTCAACTTCTGAGATACAATTGAATCTACAATCCCTCTTATTTCTCTATTAGCTAGTTTAGTCTTAGTTTGTCCTTCAAACTGAGGATCAACTAGTTTAATATTAATTATAGCTACAATCCCCTCTCTAATATCATCTCCTAAAAGGTTATTGTCATTTTTTTTAAGAAAGTTATTCTTTCGAGCATAATCATTAACTGTTCGTGTTAACGCACTTTTAAACCCACTAAGGTGGGTACCGCCCTCATGAGTATTAATGTTATTAGCAAATGTAAATATCTTATCTAGATAGTTGGTGTTATATTGAATTGCAACTTCAATTTGAGCATCATTGACTTCCTCTTCCAAAAAAACAACATCTTCATGCAAAGGTGTTTCATGTTTGTTTATTTCTTTTACAAACGAAATAATTCCACCTTCATATTTGAAATTTTTCTCAACTTTTTCTTCTTTTCTAGTATCAATTATTTTAATTTCAATACCTTTGTTTAAATAAGCTAACTCTTTTAATCTTTGAGCTAATATTTTATACTTATATTTAATGTTTTCAAAAATCTCTTCGTCAGCTTTAAATGTAATCTTAGTTCCATTCTTATCAGTTTCACCTATTACTTTTAAATCTTCTTCTGGAATTCCTCGTTGATATCTCTGATAATAAATTTCATTATTTCTCCAAACTTCTACTTCTAACCATTCTGATAAAGCATTAACTACTGATACTCCAACTCCATGTAATCCGCCAGAAACTTTATAACCTTTTCCATCAAATTTACCCCCAGCATGTAATACAGTCATTACAACCTCAACAGCTGGTCTTTTCATTTTTGAATGTGCTGAAACTGGAATACCACGCCCATTATCAATTATTGTAATTATATTACCTTCTTTAATCTGAACTTCAATTTGATCACAATAACCAGCTAATGCTTCATCTATGCTATTATCAACAACTTCATAAACTAAATGATGCAATCCTTTTTCTCCAGTACTTCCTATATACATACCTGGGCGTTTACGAACAGCCTCTAGCCCTTCTAATACTTGAATCTGTTCTGCATCATAATTTATATCTCTTTCCATTATAAAACCTCCGTTTAAACTTATTAAACTGTGATTAATTAATCACAGTTTAGATTATCTTTAGAGTTTACTCTTTTGGCTAATGTATTTGATGAAATCATTGAATAATAAACTGTTTCATCTGTAACAACAAATGATTTTGGAGCCCCTTCTGAATAGTCAGTTATAAACCCCTCTTCTTTAGCTATTTTTAAAAAATTTTCTGTTTCCTTTGAATAAGTTGTAGCTTCTAAGTCTGCTATTAAAACAACATCCTTAAGAGAGATAGTATTACCTTTTCCTAAGTGTAACATGAATAAATTCCCTCCTTATAGTCGTTGGTAAATCTTCATGTAATTATTTCCAATCATTTCTTTGATTAGTCTATTAGTTAAATTAGTTGGTTTAATTTCTGTTTTTAGCATTACGTAATTTTGTATTATTACTTTTATTTGTTTAGTTTCTGTTTTTTGTTCTAAAGCCTTTATCATTAATTGGTCTATTTTAGTTTTTAATTTTTTTAGTAAATTATTTTTTACTGATTCGAACTCTTTTTTTGTCAGGTTAGGATAGAGCTCAGTAATATCTTTATATTTAATCCACGGGCTACTAGATAATAAGCTCTCAATTTCTAAACTAAGCTTTTTATTATTCTTTAATTCACAAATTGGACATTTGTCATTTTTAGGTGAAGTTAAAACTGAGCAACTAGGGCAAACTTTCCAACTGTTTATTTTCTTCCATTTGTTTTTTTCTTTAAATGTTTTCATCAGCTTGTACAAGTTGTTTTTTAAGTTAGGATCCGAAATTTCCTGTGTTATTTCTTTTATACCTTCTTGTTCTTGTAAACTCAACTTGATCTTTTGATAGTTGTTCTCTCCTTCACTTTGTGAATTACTTTTTTTCTTAAATACAGATCCTACTTTAAATCTAATATCCTTAACCAAGTTTATATCAAGTTTATCATTTATTTTTTGGATTAGCTTTTTTTTCATAAACAATAACTGGTGGGCCCATGTAGGATCGTCTACCGTAACAAATAAAACTCCATTATTAATATATTTTGCTTCAGTATGAAGATTGATCTCTTTTTTATTGATTTTTTTCCAAAAACCTAATACCTGTTTTTCTTTAATTTTATTTTCAATTCCTAATTGATTCAAAGTCTGCTCTAAAACTTCTTTGATTGATTTAGGCATTGTTATCCCTCAATTACAGATCCTTTATTAATTTTAAATGATTTGTACTCATTATTAAAACTTTGTAACTGATTTAAATGAGTAGTTGTAATGAAAGTCTGCACTTTATTTTGAATTACTTTTAATAATTGAAAACGTCGTTTATCATCTAATTCTGAAAATACATCATCTAATAAAAGTATTGGATATTCTCCTATTTCTGCTTTCATAAATTCTAACTCAGCTAGCTTAATAGCCAAAGCAGTTGTTCTTTGTTGTCCTTGAGAGCCAAATTTTCTTATGTTTATATTATTTACAATCAAGGAAATATCATCCCTGTGCGGGCCAACTTTTGTAACTCCATGCTCAATTTCCCGCTTTCTTTTTTGTTTTAATTCTTTCTTGAATTCTTCCTTAATTTCTTGAGTGGAACTATTCGTATTAACTTGTAATTTAGTATCATATTTTAACAGAAGTGTCTCTATACCATCAGTAATTTTTCGCTGCATTAATTTAGCTAAAATACTCAACTTATCAATTGCCTCTAACCTTCGTTTTATAATTTTACTTCCTATATCAATTAATTGTTGATCCCAAACTTGTAGCATATGTTGAGGAGTGTTATTTTCTCCAATTTCTTTTAATAGGTTATTTCTTTGTTTTAAAATCTTTCTATATTCGGTTAATAAATGCTTGTAATAAGAGCTAACTTGAGAAACTTCTAAGTTAATAAATCTCCTTCTTTGACTGGGACTTCCTTTAACTAAAGTTAAATCCTCTGGAGAAAAGATAACTATATTCAAATAACCAACTAAATCACTCATTCGCTGTAATTTATTAGAGTTAACTTTAATTTCCTTAGTCCTTCCTTGGTAGTTTACTTCTAGTTGATAATTTTGATTATTTTTTATTAACTCTCCTTTGACATAGAAGTTATCTTTGTTCCAATTAATCAATTCAGAATCTATATTAGTACGATGAGAATTTCCGGTTCCTAATAAATATATAGCTTCTAAAATATTAGTTTTTCCCTGAGCATTAGCACCAATGATCAAATTTAAATTTTGATCAAATTTTAAATGTTGTTGATTATAATTTCTAAAATCTCTTAAGTAAAGCTGGGACAAAAACAATGTAGTCTACCCACTCCCTAAGTAGTTATTTGATATTTCTGGTCATTGTATTTAATTATATCACCCTCGGTTAAGACCTTGCTTCTCTTTTTCTCTATTTCTTGATTTACGATTACTTCTCCTGCTTGAATGATCAGTTTTGCTTCTCCTCCTGTATTAACAATGTTGGCCCATTTTAAAAATTGATCTAATTTAATAGTTTTAGTTTTTATTTTAATTTTTTTCATAGAACCTTCCTCCTTTTTGTAAGTTAATTAAGCACTTCTTACGGGCATAATTACATAAATATACTTTTGTTCTGAGCTCGTCTCAATAACTCCTGGTGCTAATGATCCTGATAATTTAATAGTAATTTCTTCATCAGTAATCACCTTTAAAGCTTCTAAAACATACTTAGCATTAAAAGCAATTTCTGTTTCTTGGCCCAATAAAGAAATTGGAACTTCTTCATATGCTTGACCAATTTCAGGTGCATTGGAAGTAATAATTAGCTTTTCAGCATTGAAGTTGATTTTAATAATATCAGAATCTTCTTTAGCTAATAAAGCAGCTCGTTTAGTAGCTTGTAGTAACTCTTTTGTATCAACTGTCACTTCTGTTTCTGAGCTATCTGGAATAACCTGCTTATAATTTGGAAATTGTCCTTCTATCAATCGTGATACAACTGAAATCCCAGAAAATTTAAATAGGATCTGATTGTCAGTAATAACAATTTCAGCCTCTTTCTCTTCATTATTTAATAGCTTTGTTAACTCTTGTAAAGTACTATTAGGAATTATAGCTTTAGTCAAGTTAATCTTTTGGTTATTAGTAGTCTCTTCTTTATAAGCAAGCCGATAAGTATCAGTAGCAATTAGTTTTATAGTTTTATTTTCAAGTATTAATAATCCTCCAGATAAAAAAGGCTTGTTTTCATCTTTAGAAGTTGCAAATTTAATTTGTTCGATTATTTGTTTTAATTTTTGTTGCTCAAATGTAAACTTTGTTTTAGAATTGATCTCGGGTAGTAATGGAAATTCATCAGCTGGAGAACCATGTATATTAAATTGAGAGTTACCACACTTGATTTGAGCAGTGTTATTAGAACTTTCAGCTGATAAGAGTATCTCTTGATTAGGTAATTCTCTAATAATACTAGCAAAGTGTTGAGCCGGTAAAACAATAGAGCCCTCTTTGATGATTTCAGTATCAACATAACATTCTATTCCTATTTCTAAATCTGTAGCAACTAACTTTAATTTATTTTCTTCTGTCTTTAATAATATTCCAGATAAAATAGGCAAGGTTGTCTTTGAGGAGACTGCCTTTCTTACTGTTTGAATCCCTTGATAAAATTCTTTTTGTTGAAGTTTAATTCTCATTTTTTAAAACCTCCTTATTCATTATATCACAATTCTTTCTTAACTATTTAGGTTTATGTAGTTACTTACATAAAATACTATTATTATTATTTTATTTTAAAAAGATAGTAGTAGTAGTAGTAGGGGTTGTGGATAATGTTGATAAGTCACTTCAACCCATGACACACTAAGGCTAGCTCTTGTGGATAAGTTGTGGATAAGTTGTGGATAGTTATCCACATATCCACAACTTGATTTCCAATAAATAATTATCCACAAAAAAATAGGGTTATCCACAACTTATCCACAGGATATCAACAGGGTTATCCACAGGTTATTTATCTACTTAGGGTGTCTTAATTTGATTTGTCAATTTATTTATAGTGCTTTCAAAATTTGGTTCTTCTTCTATTTTAGTTTTAATTTTATTATAAGCATGCAATACTGTACTATGATCTCTCCCCCCAAATCTATTCCCAATCTGAGGTAAAGAAAGTTCGGTTAATCTTCTTGAAATATACATTGCTATTTGGCGTGGAAAAGCAATTGCTCTTGTTCTTTTTTTAGACTTCATATCTTCAATTCTAATCCCATAATGTTGTGCTACGATCTCTTTGATTAGATTAGTTGTGATCTCTTTAGGTTTTTTAGTAGCTGAAGGGGAGTTTACAATATCTTTGAGTGCTTCTTCAGCCAGATTGATTGTGATATCTGCATTGATTAATGATGAATAGGCAACTACCCTAATTAAGGCCCCTTCTAATTCACGAATATTTGATTTTATTTTATTAGCGATATAGACTATCACATTATTTGGAATCTCAAGATCTTCTAAAGTAGCTTTTTTCTTTAAAATAGCTATTTTAGTTTCTAGATCTGGTTTTTGAATGTCAGTAATAAGTCCCCATTCAAACCTTGATCTCAATCTTTCTTCTAGAGTAGGTATCTCCTTGGGAGGTCTATCACTAGAAATAATAATTTGCTTATTAGCATCATGTAAAGCATTAAAGGTATGAAAAAATTCTTCTTGAGTTCTTTCTTTTCCAGCTAAAAACTGAATATCATCAATCAATAAGATATCAATATTTCGATATTGATCCCTGAATTCTATAGTTTTATCATATCTAATAGAATTGATTAGCTTATTGGTGAATTTTTCTGAAGTTAAATACATGACTTTCATATTAGAATTATGATGTAAAATATAATTTCCAATGGCATGCATTAAATGAGTTTTTCCTAAACCTACATCTCCATAAAGAAAGAGAGGGTTATAAGCCTTAGCTGGAGCCTCTGCTACTGCTAAAGAAGCTGCATGAGCAAAGCGATTACTATTACCGATAACAAAAGTATCAAAAGTATATTTAGGGTTTAAAACAGAATGATTATCTTCTTGTTTAGTTTCTTCTTCAATATTTTCTGTTTCATCTTCTAAAATTATTTCTTCAGTTTCTTTTAATTCTGGAATAGTAAATTTAATAGTATAAGAATTATTAGTTATTTCTGAAATTGTTTCTTTAATTAGGTTAGAATATCTTGTTTCTAGCCAATCTTTAGCAAATTCATTGGGAACTTCAATAACTAGGGAATTACCTTGAATTGTAATTATTTCAGTTGATTTAAACCAAGTTTCAAAGCTTGGTTTACTTAATTTAGTTTCAATCTTACTCAGTGTCTTTTTCCATAATTTTTTTGGAGCTTTTTCAAGCACGGTGCACCTCCTAGAAAAGTTATCCACAAAATGTTAACATCTTGTGGATAGTTTGTTTATTATCTAAAAATAGAGTTAAAAAAAGAATTAGTTATCCACAATAAGTACTCGAGTTGGGTGAATAACTAATTTTCTAATAATTTTAAGCAGTCAAATTATTAAATTATTAAATTTTAAGGTCAACAAAAAGTAAGTAAGATCCAGATACAAATTAATGATAACAAATTATTAACAACTTATCAACAAGTTTTGTGGATAATTTATTAAAATAATTTAATTAGTCTTGACATGTCCTGACTAGATAATCTATAATTTAGTATAGTGTCTTAGATTATAAAAAATTGTACATTGAGCTACTTTAGTTTTAGGGAGGAACTATTAATGGTCAAGGATGGAAAATTGAAAAAGACATATCAGTTTAGAAAGGTTTATAAAAGAGGCAAGTCTGTTGCTAATCGACTACTTGTTCTATACGTATTGTCTACTGAAAATTCCACAAGAAGGATAGGATATTCAGTTACCAAAAAGATTGGCAATGCTGTGGTTAGAAATAGAGTAAAAAGGATTTTAAAAGAAGCCTATAGACATAATAATGATAAATTGGTTTCAGGAGTTGATCTTGTTTTGATTGCACGAAAACCAATTGTGAATGCATCTTATCAGCGGATTGAAAATAGATTGAATCATTTATTTAGAAAGGCCAAAATATTGGAAGGTTGATTTAATGAGTAAATTAATTAGTAAAGTATTGATTAAATTGATTAGATTTTATCAGTCCTTTATTTCTCCCTTGAAGCTAAAAAGGAGTTGTCGTTTTTATCCTACTTGTTCTGAATATGCACTTATAGCACTTAGAAAATATGGAGTTTTAAAAGGAGGAACTAAGGCAATTAGCAGAATTTTAAAGTGTCATCCATTTAATTCAGGAGGATATGATCCAGTAGATTAAATTAATTAGGAGGGTTTATTTTGGTAAATTTGTTTTCAGTAGGAGTATTTGGATGGTTAGGAGAATTTATGAAAACATTATTGACCCAGTTATATGGTTTTACTGGGAGTTATGGTTCAGCGATTATTTTATTAACCTTGGGTATTAGATTACTCTTATTTCCACTAGTATCTAAGCAAACACGTTCTATGAAAAAGATGCAAAAGTTACAACCTTTGATGGAAGAATTAAAGGAGAAGTATGGTGATAACAAAGAAAAATACCAAGAGGAGACAATGAAGTTATATCAAAAACATAAAGTAAATCCGGCAGCAGGATGTTTACCATTGCTTGTTCAAATGCCAATATTAATTGCTTTATTTAGATCTTTACAAGACTGGGAAGAGCTAGCTGGAGAGGCTTTTTTATTAGTACCTGATTTGAGTGGGCCTTATTTACCATTGGTTATTTTAACTGGTTTAGTAATGTTAGGACAAAGCTTAATGACCCAAAAATTATCAGGAAAAGAAAGCAATAATAAGATGGCATTATTTATGCCTCTATTTATTATTTTAATTGGTTTTCGATTGCCGGCTGGTGTTTTAGTGTATTGGTTTACTTCTAATTTAATTATGGCAGTGCAGCAATACTTTTTGTATAAGGAGCCTACTGATTTAAAGGAGGAATCAACTTAAAATGGAGAGGGTCATTGTAACAGGGGAGACGATTCAAAAGGCCCTTACTAAAGGAGTAGAAGAATTAGGAGTCAGTAAAAATGATGTAAATTATGAAGTGTTAGAGGAAGCTAAGTCAGGTTTTTTTGGTTTGTTTGGAAAAAAAGATGCTAAATTAGAGGTAATTAAGAAGATAGATAAAGCTGAGCTAGCTAAAGAGTTTTTACAAGAAGTTATTAAACAGATGGATTTGGAATTGACGATTACGGTTGTTAATAAAGATTCAGTTAATAAAACAATAGTTTTAGATGTAACTGGTGATGAATTAGGGATTATTATTGGGTATAGAGGTAAAACTTTAAATTCACTACAATATCTAACCAATTTAGCGGTGAACAAGGGTGATAGTGAGTATGTACGTATAGTGATAGATGCTGAAGGCTATCGAGAGCGAAGAGAGAAAACGTTAGAAAAGTTGGCCCTTCGGATGGCTAAGAAAGCTAAAAAGAAGAAAAGAAAAGTGCTCTTGGATCCAATGCCTGCTCATGAAAGAAAGGTTATTCATAGAGTTTTGCAAAATAAATCTGGTATTTCTACTTATAGTGAGGGAGAAGAGCCTTATAGGAAGGTAGTTATTGTAGCTGAGTAAGACTTAAACCCAGTATTTTAAAATACTGGGTTTGTTTATGTTTAAATATTAATTAAAAGTATTCATTTGGGTAGTTTATTAGTTAGGGGTGATATGGATGTATATTACAGATACGATTGCTGCTATTTCAACGGCAGTAGGTGAAGGTGGAATCGGTATTGTTAGAATTAGTGGTCCAGAAGCTATTGAGATAGTAGAAGAGGTATTTAAAAGTAAAAAAGATAAAAGTTTGCTTGAGGCAGATAGTTATACTGCTCATTATGGTAAGATTGTTGATCCGCGTAGTCAGCAGGTTGTTGATGAGGTGATTACTTTGGTGATGAAAGCTCCTAAAACTTACACTACTGAGGATATTGTAGAAATTGATTGTCATGGTGGCTCAATAGTAGTTCAGAAAATATTAGATGTAGTTTTACATATGGGAGCACGGTTAGCTGATCCTGGTGAATTCACGAAGAGGGCTTTTTTAAATGGAAGAATAGATTTGGCTCAAGCTGAAGCAATTATAGATTTAATTAGATCTCAAACTGAAGTAGGATTAGAGGTGGCTATCGATCAATTAGAAGGTGGATTATCTAAAAAAGTTAATCAAATTAGGGAAGATATCATATCTTTATTGGCCCATTTAGAGGCAACTATTGATTTTCCAGAGGATGAGATTGAAGATTTTAATCCTGAACAGTTAGCTGATAGGATTGATGGAGCAGTTAAAAAGACAAATGAACTGTTAGAAACAAGTCAACGGGGTAAAATTTTGAGAGAAGGACTGGAAGTGGCAATTATTGGAAAGGCGAATGTTGGGAAATCTAGCCTATTAAATGCTTTATTGAGAGAGAATAGAGCAATTGTAACTGAGGTGCCAGGAACAACAAGAGATGTGATTGAAGAAGTAATTAATATTGATGGAATTCCATTAAAGATAATTGATACAGCTGGGATTAGAAAGACAGAAGATAAAGTAGAAAGAATTGGTATAGAAAAGAGTGAAAAGTTTTTAAAAAGGGCAGATTTGATATTACTAGTACTAGATATAAGTCAAGAAATTACTACAGAAGATCGAGAGTTAATGGAATTGATCAAAAGCAAGCAGACAGTTGTTGTTGCTAATAAATTTGATCTTAACAATAACTTAGATTTAGAGGCTATTGAGGAGTTTTTACCTACGGCCCCTATTGTTAAAACTTCTGCCATAGAGAATGAAGGGGTTAATAAATTAGAGAATGTAATTTCAGATTTAATATTTAGTGGTGATGTTAGAGCTACAAATCAAACCTTAATTACGAATATGAGACATAAAAACGCATTAGATAGAACTCATCAAAGGTTATTAGATGTGCGGGAAACTTTTGAAAAGAGATTGCCTAATGATTTTATTACGATTGATTTAAGGGCGGCTTTAGAGGCGATTGGAGAGATCACAGGAGATACAATCGGAGAGGATATTATTGATCAGATTTTTGCTGATTTTTGCTTAGGGAAATAAGGAGGGGGAAAGATGAAAAATTATGATATTATAGTTATTGGCGCAGGGCATGCAGGTTGTGAAGCTGCTTTAGCTAGTGCACGAATGGGCTGTAAAACTTTATTATTGACTTTAAACGCTGATCATATTGCTTTAATGCCTTGTAATCCATCAATTGGAGGGCCAGCTAAAGGACATATTGTACGAGAGATAGATGCATTAGGAGGAGAAATGGCTAAAAATATTGATAAGGCCTATATTAATATTAGAATGTTAAATACCTCTAAAGGGGCAGCAGTTCATGCTTTACGAGCTCAAGCTGATAAGAACAAGTATCAATTTGAGATGACTAAAGTTTTACAAGAGCAGGAGAATCTAGACTTAAAACAGACTGTAGTGACTGACTTGATAGTAGACAAACAACAAGTAACAGGAGTTAAGACGATAACTGGAATGAGCTATCGAGCTTCTAAAGTTATCTTGACTACCGGAACTTCACTTAACGGTAAAGTAATTATTGGGGATACTAAGTATACTGGAGGAAGACAAGGGGAGTTTGCAGCGACTGATTTGGCAGAGAGTTTAAAGGAGACAGGAATTAAACTAGATAGATTTCAGACAGCAACCCCTCCTAGAATTGATAAAGAATCTGTAGATTTTTCTAAGATGACAATTCATCCTAGCTCGAAAGAAAGAATTCAGTTTTCCTTCTTCCAACCTCGTCAAGAAAGGGAAAAAGTTCCCTGTTGGTTGACTTATACTAACCATAATACGAAACAGGTAATTGAAGATAATATTGAATATTCGCCGTTGACAACTGGAATTGTTGAAGGGGAAGGGCCAAGATATTGCCCATCAATTGATCGTAAAATAATGAGATTCCCTGATAAAAATAGCCACCAAGTATTTGTTGAACCTGAAGGGTTACATACTAATGAACTTTATTTAAATGGTTTAACAACGAGTATGCCTGAAGGGTTTCAAGTCGATATTATTAGGAGTGTACCTGGTCTAGAAAAAGCAGAAATTATGCGACCTGGTTATGCAGTTGAATATGATTATATTCCACCATATCAGCTGCTGCCAACAATGGAGAATAAGGTAGTTCAAGATCTATATACAGCAGGACAGATCAATGGAACTAGTGGTTATGAAGAAGCAGCAGCTCAAGGATTAATGGCTGGAATTAATGCTGTTTTAGCTTTAAAGGGTGAAGAAGCATTAATTTTGAAACGTTCAGATGCTTATATTGGAGTATTAATTGATGACTTAGTTACTAAAGGGACTAATGAACCATACAGGATGTTGACATCAAGAGCAGAATATCGACTCATCTTACGCCAAGATAATGCTGATTTGAGATTGAGCTCTATTGGTCATCGCTTAGGGTTAATCAATCAGCAAGAATATCAGCAAGTTGAGAACAAACGTAAAATAATTGCTAAAAATTTAGAGCAATTAAATAATATTCAAATTACTCCGACCCAAAAGGTATTAGAGGTACTTGAGCAATTGGGTAGCGGAGGATTAAAAAAACCTGTTAGTCTAGCTACTATTCTAGAAAGACCAAAGGTGGATTATCAAGATTTAGATAAATTTATTTCTGAAGTACCAGAGGTTGCTCCAGAGATAGCAGAACAGTTGGAGATTAGGACTAAATATAGAGGTTATATTGAGCGTCAATTGAGTCAGGTTGAGAAGTTTAAACAGATGGAAGATAAAAGTATTCCTGAAGAGATTGATTATCAAAGCTTAGACAATTTACGGAAAGAAGCAAGAGAGAAGCTAGAGCGAATTAGACCTGTATCTGTAGGCCAGGCTTCTCGAATCTCTGGAGTTTCACCAGCTGATATTTCAGTCCTGATGATTCATTTAGAAGAGTTAAAGAGAGGAGGAGGGCAAGATGACTGATTATGATGTGATTGTAGTAGGAGGAGGACATGCTGGTTGTGAGGCAGGTTTAGCTGCTGCTCGAATGGGATTTAAGAGTTTAGTCTTGACTATTAATTTAGACATTGTTGCTTTAATGCCTTGCAATCCTGCTATTGGAGGGCCAGCTAAGAGCCATATTGTACGGGAGATAGATGCATTGGGAGGAGAGATGGCTAAAAATATCGATAAAACTTGTATTCAATTAAGGATGTTGAATACAGGAAAAGGGCCAGCAGTTCATGCTTTACGGGCCCAAGCTGATAAGAAGATGTATCATCTTAAGATGAAAGAGACTCTAGAGCGGGAAGAAAATCTTGATTTACGCCAAGGAATGGTAGAAGAGTTGATTATTGAAGAAGATGTTGTAACAGGAGTTAGAATTAAAAGTGGAGTTGAATTTAAGGGGAAGAAGGTTATATTAACGACTGGAACCTTCTTAAAAGGAGAAATAATCGTTGGGGAGACAAAGTTTAACTCTGGCCCTCATAATCAATTTCCATCTAATGCCTTATCCGACCATCTAAAAGAATTAGGTTTTGAGTTGAGGAGGTTTAAAACTGGTACACCTCCTAGAGTTGATAAGAGAACCATAGATTTTAATCAGCTGAAAAAACAGCCCAGTATTGACCGACCGATAGCTTTTTCTTTTACAAACCAACAGATTGACAACCAAATGGAACGTCGTGATTGTTGGATGGTCTATACTAATCAGCAAACTCACCAAGTAATCATGGATAATCTAGAGCGTTCTCCAATGCATTGTGGTCAGATTGAAGGAGAAGGAGCTCGCTATTGCCCCTCAATTGAAACCAAAGTTGATAGATTTCCTGACAAGGATCGCCATAAGGTTTTTGTTGAACCTGAAGGAGAATATATTTATGAAATGTATTTATCTGGGTTTTCTACTTGTTTACCGGTAGATGTTCAGGTTGAAATGTTACGGACACTGGATGGATTTGCAGAAGCAGAGATTATTAGACCTGCGTATGCAATAGAATACGATTCTATCGATCCTACTAGATTGAAACCTTCTCTAGAGGCTAAAAAGATTAAAAACTTATATACAGCGGGCCAAATCAATGGTACAAGTGGTTATGAGGAAGCAGCAGCTCAAGGCTTATTAGCTGGAATTAATGCTGTCTTAGATTTAAAAGAAGAAGACCCATTTATCTTAAAGCGTTCTGATGCTTATATTGGGGTCTTAATTGATGATTTAGTTACTAAAGGAACTGAAGAACCATATCGAATGTTGACTTCTCGAGCTGAATATAGACTGGTATTACGTCAAGATAATGCAGATTTGAGATTAACTTCTTTGGGTTATCAGTTAGGATTGATTTCTGAAGAAAGGTTTGAAAAATTTAAGGCTAAAAAGGAAGCAATTGAAGAGGAAATTACTCGCTTAAAAGAGACTATCATTTATCCTGAGGAAGAAATTCAAAAACAGTTAGAGGACTTAGGGAGTACTAGATTGAAGAATAAGGATAATCTAGGAAGATTAATTAAGAGGCCAGAGCTTGATTACGAATCGTTGGCCCAGCTTGATCTTAAGCGATCTGAGTTACCCTATGATGTACAAGAAGAAGTTGAAATTCAATTAAAATATGAAGGTTATATCAAAAAACAATTAAAACAGATTGAAAAGCAGAGGGAATTAGAGGATAAAAAAATCCCTGAAGGAATAGATTATCAGCAGATAGAGGGTCTGAGGATTGAAGCTAGAGAGAAGTTAAATCAGATTAGACCTTTATCTATTGGACAAGCTGTTCGAATCTCTGGTGTTTCTCCAGCAGATATATCGGTATTGACCGTCTATTTAGAGCAGATCAGTAGAAATGGGGAGGAATAATTGATGCAGGATAAAGAACTATTAGTAACCGGTGCTCAACAGATAGGAGTTGAGTTGACTGAGGAGCAAATATATAAATTCATGAGGTATTTAGAAATACTACAAGAGTGGAATCAAAAGATGAATTTAACTGCTCTTGATACTACTCGAGAGATTATTATCAAACATTTTTTAGATTCACTAACTTGTCTAGTAGAGTTAAATTTGAATGGAAAAGAGAAGGTAATTGATGTAGGAACGGGAGCTGGCTTTCCTGGAGTACCACTTAAGATAATTTATCCTGAACTTAAATTAACTTTACTTGATTCATTACGAAAACGAACTAATTTTTTAAAGCAATTATGCTATAAATTAGGTTTAGAGGGGATAGAGTTTATCCATGGTAGAGCAGAAGATTATGGCCAAGATCAAAATTATCGAGAGCAATATGACTATGTTGTAGCTAGAGCAGTAGCTTCTTTAAATACTTTAGTTGAATATACGTTACCTTTTGTTAAAGTAAACGGGAGATTGATCGCTCAAAAAGGTTCTGAAGCAGAACAAGAGGTTATAGAAAGCCAACAAGCAGTGCAAAGCTTGGGAGGTGCAATCTTTGATTTAAGAAAGGTTAACCTTCCTTATAGTGAAGCAGAACGTCATTTAGTTGTGATTGATAAATTGGCCCATACACCTACTCAATATCCACGTCGAGCAGGAAAACCTAAAAAAAGTCCGTTATAATTCAATTGGAAATGATGAAGTATAAAATTCCTTCCCTAAGGGAGGAATTTATATTTTTGGGATAGAGATAGAGTAGTAGTTGATTAATAAAACTCAGATTGAGGAGGAGTAAAAGGATGAAAGAGAGTAGTTTATTTGAAAGGGTTGATGAAAAAAATTTAGTCATAGATGAAGAGCTAAACAGAGTTGTTAAAATTCCAATAGATTTAATTAAGCCAAATCCTTATCAGCCAAGAGATAAATTTAATTTTGATAAATTAAAGAAACTAAGTCAATCGATTAAAGAACAAGGCTTGATTCAACCTATTTTAGTCAGGGAAGTTGAGAAGAAATATCAAATTGTAGCTGGAGAAAGAAGATATCGAGCAGTTAAAAGTTTAGGCAAAGATAAAATTGAAGCAATTGTGATTAAAGTAAATTGTCAAGAAATGATGGAGGTTGCTATAGTTGAGAATTTACAACGAGAAGCTTTAAATCCAATTGAGGAGGCAAAAGCTTATCAAAAATTGATTGTTGACTTTAATTTATCTCAAAAGGAAGTAGCTATTAAAGTAGGAAGGAGTCGTTCATCAATTGCCAATGCATTGCGTTTGTTAAAGTTACCAACAGAAATTAAAGGTTTATTAGTAGCAGAAAAGATAAGCAAAGGGCATGCTCGCTCCTTATTAGCTTTATCATCAATAGAGTTGCAGCATAAGATAGCAGAAAAAATTATTAGAGAAGGGTTAACAGTTAGAGAGAGTGAACGATTGATTAAAGAGCTTAAACAAGAAGATAATAAATCAAAAGAGGAGCCTAGGCAGAAAAAAGATCCTAATGTATCCTTTATCGAACAAAGATTAATGAATATTTTAGGAACTAAAGTGGATATTAATCCAGGTAAGAAGAAGGGTAAGATAGTGATTGAGTATTATTCGACAGAAGATTTAGAGAGAGTTATTGAGGTTATGGAAGAGTAGTTTCACATGAAACAATTATTAGTTAACAAAACCAGTAAGGCACTTAAGTGCCTTACTGGTTTTTGTTTTAATAGGAAAGGTTTAAAGTTAATAAAGCAGAGATATGAGTCATAAAATATTGCAGAGAGGTGTAATTATGACTAACTTTATTGATAATGAAAAGCTAAATCAGGTTTTAAATTCTGTTAGTCCAACTGATGGTAAGATAGAAGAGATTATTAAAAAATCTCTCAATAAGAAGAGGTTGAATTTAAAGGAAACTGCTACTTTGTTGCAAGCAGAAGAGCCAAATTTAATTAGGAAGATATTTATTGCAGCAAAGAAGTTAAAAAGTCAGATTTATGGTGAGAGAATTGTACTGTTTGCCCCATTATACATTGGAAATAAATGTATTAATGATTGTAACTATTGTGGTTTTAAATCTTCTAATTATGAGGTTGAGCGCTCTACCTTATCTAAATTAGAGTTACAAAGAGAGGTTAAGGTATTAGAGAAGCAAGGTCAAAAGAGAGCAATTTTTGTATATGGTGAGCATCCTGATTATGATGCTGATTTTATTGCGGAGACTGTAAGATTAGCCTATGAGATGAAGGGGGCTGGAGAATTAAGACGGGTTAATATTAATGCAGCTCCATTAAGTGTTAAAGGATACCGCAAGTTAAAAGAAGTAGGGATTGGAACTTACCAGATCTTTCAAGAAACTTATCATTATCAGACTTATCAACAAGTTCATCCCAGTGGGCCAAAATCTGATTTCAACTGGAGGTTAACTGGTTTGGATCGAGCTATGGAAGCTGGAGTTGATGATGTAGGAATTGGTGCTTTATTTGGATTGTATGATTGGAAATATGAAGTTTTGGGTTTGTTAGAACATACAATTCATTTGGAGGAGAATTATGGTGTTGGCCCGCATACAATTTCCTTCCCAAGATTAAAAGAAGCTACTAACCTGAAAGTTAATAATAAACATTTAGTAACTGATCAACAATTTAAACGACTAGTAGCTATTTTAAGATTAGCAGTACCCTATACAGGTTTGATTTTAACAGCTAGAGAGAAACCTATGTTAAGAGAGGAGGTTATGAAGCTAGGTGTATCTCAGATTGATGCAGGAAGCAGGATTGAAATGCGGGGTTATACAGATTTTGAGAAAGAACAAGATGTTAAAAAAGAGCAATTTAAACTAGGAGATACTCGTTCTTTGAATGAAGTAATTAATGAGTTAGTTCAAGAGGGATATTTACCATCTTTTTGCACAGCCTGTTATCGATTAGGGAGGACGGGGGAGCATTTTATGGAGGCTGTTAAGCCAGGTTTTATAAAAGAGTATTGTACACCAAATGCTCTTTTAACTTTTAAAGAGTACTTAGAAGATTATGCTTCTAAAGAAAGTAAACAAGTAGGGGAAGAATTAATTGAAGCAAAGATAGCAGCAATTGAGGAGCAGCAACTTAGAGAAGAGTTGCTCAATAAATTGGAGTTGATAAACCGTGGACAGCGTGATCTATATTTTTAAAATTAAAGTAAACAAATTTATAAAAGGATTAATTTATTAAGGCGTTGAAAGAGTAGGTGTTAATTAAATGGCTTTACGTGATAAATTTATTGCGACTGGTATAGAGGAAAATTCAGTTTTACTCTGTTCTTCAACCCATCATCTGTTAGAAGCAAAGCATTATTTAAATTCATCTGGAATTAAAATAGAGCTGGTTCCTACTCCTTCGGGAATTGGTTCTGCCTGTACTACGGCTATTCGTTTTGCTCGCTCTAAAGAAGAATTAGTAAGGCAGTTATTGCAGGAGAGCTCAATTGAGTGGTTAGGTATTTATCATGTTAAAAGGCAAGATCGAAGAGCAGACTGGGCTGAATTATGGGATTTAAAATTAAATGCTAAATTTGAGAAGGTATTACAAAAGGTTGCTCAAGATCAGGTGTTGACTAAAGAAGAGATAGTTACCCTTTTACAGGCTCAAACAGATGGTGAGTTAAAAGCTTTATTTGAAGCAGCAAATAAGATTCGAGCCGAGGTATTAGGGTCTATTGTTGATCTTCGAGCAGCAATTGAATTTTCCAATTATTGTATTAAAAATTGTAATTACTGTGGTTTACGGTGTGAACAGCAGATTAAGCGTTATCGAATGAGTAAAAAAGAGATTATTTCGACGGTAGCACAGGTTGATCAATTGGGAGTAGAGACAATCATTTTACAATCTGGAGAAGATCCATGGTACACTACCGATAAGATTATTGATATTGTTCGAGAGATTAAGAGGAAGTTTGGTATGAAGATCACCCTTAGCTTAGGAGAGAGGAGTAAACAGGAGTATAAAATTTTTAAAGAAGTAGGCGTCGATAACTACTTACTAAAGATAGAGTCAACTAACCGTAAACTCTTTAAACAATTACACCCAGATGATCAGTTTGAAGTAAGAAGAAAACATATTAAGTGGCTAAAGGAGTTAGGATATATCACTGGTTCGGGGAGTATAGTTGGTTTACCTGATCAAAAGGTGGAAGATTTAGCTTCTGATATTCTCTTTTATAAAGAGTATGGAGTACATATGATTGGGATTGGCCCTTTTTTACCAGCTCAAGGAACTCCTTATCAAGAATATCCAGAAGGAGATTTATTATTATCCTTAAAAGCGATTGCTGTAACAAGGTTAGTTTGTCAAAATGTTTACATTCCTTCCACTACTGCTTTAGCTTCTTTAGCTAAAGAGGGTTTGACTAAAGGGTTGAAGGTTGGAGGTAATGTAATTATGTTGATTATGACTCCTCGTGTTTTACGAGAGAAATATCAAATTTATAGGGATAAAAATATGATCAATTTAGAGGTAGCAACTAACTCAGTTAAGGAGGCTGGTAGGAAAGTGCCTGGATATATTAAGTAGGAGAAGTAAATATGCTGGAAATAGCTGTATACAATGTATGCAGCTTGTTTTTTTAAACAGTAAATCGTTATTAAAATCAAGTATTATTTAATATCAATTAGAGGAGGATAAAATGGAGGGTACACCACAAGCTAACAGAGTACATATTGCCTTATTAGGTAGAAGAAATGTTGGAAAGTCTAGTTTAGTTAATGCTTTAACAAATCAAGAATTAGCAGTTGTTTCTCAAATAGCAGGTACTACCACAGATCCTGTTTATAAGAAGATGGAGTTATTACCTTTAGGGCCAATTGTAATGATCGATACTGCTGGAATTGATGACCAAGGTCAACTAGGAGAGTTGAGAGTTAAAAAAACTAAAGAAATCTTAAGCCGAACCGATTTAGCTTTGCTAGTAATTGATTCTGAAGTTGAGGTGGGTGATTACGAACTAGAGCTATTAAGAGAGTTAGAGCAAAGAGAAATTCCTGTAATTGGTGTTTTTAATAAAGTAGATAAAGTTAAAGAGGTTAATTTAAAAAGTTTGAGCAAGAAGTTAAGTACCAAGTTGTTACCGGTTAGTGCTAAAGAAGGAACTGGGATTGAGCAGTTAAAGAAGGAAATAGCTTTATCTGCTTCAAAAAAATTTGAAAAAACGGATCTTATTGGCGATTTAGTTAAACCTTATGATATAGTTATATTAGTAGTACCGATAGATATAGCTGCCCCTAAAGGAAGATTGATCCTACCTCAAGTTCAGACTTTACGGGATCTACTCGATAATGATGTTCAAGCTTTGGTAGTTAAAGAAGATGGATTAAAGCAAGCAGTAACTAAATTAAAAGAACCTCCCCAACTTGTAGTAACAGATTCACAAGTTTTTCAAGATGTAGCCGATAATTTACCTTCTGAAATAAAGTTAACAGGTTTCTCTATTTTATTTGCTCGCTATAAGGGTGACTTAGAGGCTTTAACCAAAGGAGTTAAGAAAATTAAAGATTTAGAAGTAGGTGCTAAGGTTTTAGTTGCAGAATCATGTACCCATCATCGAACGATAGAAGATATAGGAACTGTTAAGATTCCAGCTTGGATTGAGGAAATAGCGAAAGTTAAGTTAGAGTTTAATCATGTAGCTGGTCGAGAATTCCCTCAAAATTTAACAGGATATGATTTGATTGTTCAATGTGGAGGATGTATGACCAACCGTAAAGAAATATTATATAGAGTAAAATTAGCTGATAGTTTAGGAATTCCAATTGTTAACTATGGAATATTGATTGCTTATAGATATGGAGTTTTAAATCGGGCTTTAGAGCCGTTTCCAAAGGCAAATAGAATCTGGCAAACTACTTAAAAAGGGGGCGCAAAATGATTTATCTAGATAATGCAGCTACTACATGGCCTAAACCAGAAAAAGTTTATCAAACAATGGATGATTTTATGAGAAGTTATGGAGCTAACCCTGGACGAGCTGGATATCAGATGGCTAATCAAGCAGGAGAGATAATTTTTGCAGCCAGAAGATTGCTTGCTAGATTATTTAATGCTGCCAGCATACAAGAAATTATCTTTACTGCTAATGCTACTGAAGCGTTGAATTTAGCAATCAAAGGATATGTAAGGCCAGGAGATCATATAATCACTACTAGCTTGGCTCATAATTCTATCTTGCGACCAGTCAAAGAGTTAGAGAAAAGAGGGGTAGAAGTATCAATTATAAAGGTTGATCAGAAAGGTCAAGTTCAAATTGAGGAGATAAGAAGTGCTCTTAGAAAGAATACTAAATTAGTAGTAATGGCTCATGCCTCTAATGTAACAGGCAGTTTATTACCGATTAAGGAAGTTTCTCAATTAGTAGCAGACTCTGAGGTTAAGCTATTGGTAGATGCTGCCCAAACAGCAGGTGTTTATCAGATTGATGTGCAAAAGTTAGGGGTTGATATGCTAGCTTTTACTGGTCATAAGGCTTTATTTGGGCCACAAGGGACTGGAGGATTATATCTTAAAGAAGGAATTGAATTAAAGCCATTAATTCAAGGAGGTACTGGTAGTTATTCAGAAGATATTAATCAACCTAAGTTAAGGCCGGACCTTTATGAGAGTGGGACACCAAATACGGTTGGGATTGCTGGTTTAAAAGCAGGGGTAGAATTTATCTTAGCAGAAGGGTTGGATAAGATTAAAGAGCATGAAAATAATCTAATAATATACCTACAAGAGCAACTAAAACAGATATCAGAGGTAACATTATATGGCACATTAGATTTAAAGAAAAAAGCTCCACTTTTAGCATTCAATCTTGGAGTAGAGAATTCAGGGGAAATTGGCTATATTTTAGACAAAGCTTTTAATATTTCGGTAAGAACTGGACTGCACTGTGCACCTTTGGCCCATGAATCCTTAGGAACTTTAGAGCAAGGGGTTATAAGGGTAAGCCCTAGTTACTTTAATACAAGAGGAGAAATAAGGGAGTTTATCATTGCTATCAATGAAATAGCAGAGGAGATTTAATTGAAAATTTAGTAATAAATTTAATAATTAAGATTAAGGAGACTGATATGAGAGGGACAATAGTTAATGCAGTAGCAATTGTAATTGGAGGAAGTTTAGGAATCTTATTGGGAAATAGATTGGCGGAGCGATTTAAAAAGATTGCAATGCAAGGGTTGAGTTTAGCAGTTTTATTGTTGGGATTTAAAATGGCTTTAGGAACTGAAAATCCAGTTTATATTATTTTTGCTTTACTAGTAGGTGGATTGATTGGAGAGGGAATTAATATTGAAAAGAAGTTGAAGCAATTAGGAGGCTGGTTTGAATCGTTATTGAGTGGGCAAGGACAAATAGCTGAAGGATTTGTTCAATGCAGTTTAATCTATTGTGTGGGAGCAATGGCTATTATGGGGGCTATTCAAGATGGCTTACAACAAGATCCTTCTACTTTATATGCCAAATCATTATTGGATGGTTTTTCTGCAGTTGCTTTTGCTTCAACATTAGGAGTAGGTGTCATTTTATCAGCTATACCTGTTTTTATCTATCAAGGTCTAATTAGTTTATTAGCTGCTCAGGTTAGAGTAGTTTTAACTTCAGCTGTAATTGCTGAAATGACTGCTGTTGGCGGGTTGTTGATTTTTGCTATTGGAATGAATTTGTTAGAAATAACTGAGATCAAAGTAGGTAATTTATTACCATCTATTGTTGTAGTTGTATTTTTTGTACATCTATTCTAGTTTGATTACATAACTTTTATCAATTAGAATTATTATAGTTGATAACTTTATAATTAGTAATTTAAATTTTAATTTCCTATCATAAAAAAAAAAGGAAAATTAGTATTTATGTAGAATACGTGTATTAGATGTTAGATTATCAAAAATGGAGGGGCAGTAATATGTCATATTATAAGCAAAAGGAAAAAGTAACAATTAAAATTGTTCCTCACACAGAACATGATATATTTACTTTACGTATATCAAAAAAGCTGATTAAATTTCTTTTTACTTCAATACTAGTTGCTTTATTAGCTTTAGTTGGAGCATTATATTACTATAATCGGCAGTATGACTTTTCTTTACAACGGATTGAGCAATTGATTCATTATAGGGAAGAAAATATAGAGTTAGTTGAAAAAAATGAGTACTTACATGATAAGTTGGCCCAAATTTCACAGCAAACAGAACAAATTGAAATCAAATTTAATAATATTAAACAAGAAAACAAGAAAATCAAAGAACTAATAGACTCTCAAGAAGAATTCAGTAGTAAAGAATTTGAATTTAATGAATCTGATGATTATTCAATGCAAACCGTTGATTATAGCCAATTTAATAATTCTAGTAAAGAGTTGGTTCAGCATACTGAATCTACAATTAGGAGATTACAGACCTCTTTACCACAAAAACAGAAAGAGCTAAATTATTTAGAGAAGGATATTGAAGAGTACAGAGAGTACTTAGCTGCTAGACCAGAAGGGTGGCCAATTAAAAATGAGGAGGGTAGAATAACCTCTACTTTTGGAGATCGTTTCCATCCGGTCTTAGAGCGGAAGACCTTTCATAACGGAATTGATATAGCTGTATGGTATAATCATGAGGTGGTTGCTACTGGAGAAGGGAGAGTAGTTGAGGCAGGAAATAAAGGGGGTTATGGTCGGACTGTGGTTATAGACCATGGATTTGGTTATAAAACCTTATATGCTCATAATAATCGATTGCTAGTCAGAGTAGGCGATAGGGTAGAGCGAGGAGAAACAATAGCTTTATCTGGTAGTTCTGGTATAAGTACAGGGCCTCATCTTCATTATGAAGTTCACTTAAATGGTCAACCAATTGATCCAATTGAGTACATAAGATAATATTTTAATGGAAAAATTATCAGGTCTTATGCATTAAACCTATTAAAATTATAATTAATCGAAATAAGGAGGCTAAAAGTAATGTTTGGAAGTAAAAAGAAAAAAAAGAAGAAGAGTAAAAAGACTAAAGACGTAGGAACTGTAATAAGTGCTGGTACAAAGATTCAAGGAGAGATTAAGGTTGATGAATCAATTAGGATTGATGGAGAAATAGAGGGCAAGTTAGAAGCTGAAGGCGATATTTTTATTGGGAAGCAAGGTAAGCTAAGAGCAGATGTTAAAGGTGCTGATATAATGATTGCTGGAGAGGTAGAAGGAGATGTTATAGCAGACGGAAAATTAGAAATTGTTACTACTGGAAAGTTGATTGGAGATATTTCTATTTCAAATTTAATTATTCATGATGGAGCTATATTTAAAGGGAATAGTACATCTAAGATGGCTGAAAGTAAAGAACAGAAGGATACAAAAGCTGATAATAGTAAAAAAAAAAGAACTAAGTCAGCTTAAAGTTAGAGAAATTAATGATGATAAGGTTTTAAAACAAGCTTTAAAGCTAAGACAAGAAGTCTTTATCAAAGAACAAAAGGTACCATCAGATCTAGAATTTGATGGTAAGGATAAAGAAGCAGCTCAATTTGTAGCTCAGTTAGCTGGCAAAGTAGTAGGAACTTGTAGATTGTTTGTAAAAGATAAAGCTGGAAAATTAGAAAGAATGGCTGTGATAAAAGGATCTCGAAGAAAAGGAGTAGGTTCTGCTCTATTAAATGAGGTTGTTAAAGTGGCTAAGAAAAGAAATTTATCCCAACTTACTATTCACGCTCAATTACAAGTTAAAGATTTTTATCTAAACCATGGCTTTGAAGTTATATCTGATCAAGTATTTGTTGAAGCAGGAATTAAGCATGTTAAAATGAATATGAAATTATAAAAATAAGGCTTTAATCTTTTAAAAGATTAAAGCCTTATTTTATTTGTTGGGAGATCTTTCTTACACCCTGAATTAGGGAATAAGAGATTATTTTGGCCATTTTAACCACTAAACTTAGTCGAGTACTCTGTAAAACAAAGTATTCCATATACCCTGAAACGTTGACTAGACCTGTTATATGCATATTACCAACCTCAGGCAAGTCTTTATCAACGCCTGAACCAGGTTTTAGTGGTCCTTCATTGACACAAATTGAACCGACACTAGTACTCTTTCCTAACCCAGCATCAATAGCAATGATAAAGGAATTGGGGTATTTTTGATTAATAGATTCTAATTTGTCATTTAAATTAGTGGCATGGATTGGTGAGTTTAAAGTACCAAAGATTCTAATGTTATTATTTAATTTAAAGTTAGATAATTTTGAACCGGTTAAAGGTCCTAAGGAATCTCCAGTTGAGCGGTCAGTTCCAATACAAATTATTGCTAATTTTTGTTTGAGGGGGTTATAAATTTGTTCTAATTTGCTATTGATTATTTTTTTAAGGTTCGTCATTGCTAGAGGATCATCAATATGTACTCGATTACGACTTAATAACTCTTGACGATTAAAACTAGTTGATTTAGTTGAAGATATATTTTGATAACTTGAGTAACAGTTTTGGCAAAATAATTTTTTATGAGCAATTAATTTGGGACTATCTAACATCTTACCACAATAATAGCAAGCTGTTTTTCTATTATTTTTCATTGATTTCCCCCCTGCTTAATCTAGATTATACGTTTAGTGAAGCCGAATCATTAATGATATTTTTATGATTAATTATAGTCTGCCCTTTACTTATTCTTACTGTATGTAATTAGCTTCTTAATTAAACTGTAAATTATTACCTTGATTTATTAAAGTTAAGAATAATATAGATGTGTAGAGGGGGGATTATTTTGAAATTGGGAGTAACTATGAAAATAATAGTAACTTATATTGGAGCAGTGATAGGAGCTGGTTTTGCTTCGGGCCAAGAGATATTCCAGTTCTTTATTATCTATAGAAATAATGGTTTATTAGGGATAATCTTAGCAGGAGTGATCTTTAGTGTGTTAGGTGTCAACATTGTTTATATTGGAAAAAACTTAGGTGTAACTAATTATCGACAGTTATTTTATAGGCTTGCTGGTAATAGACTAGGGTTTGTAGCAGATCTCTTTTTTACTTTGTTTTTATTAGGTAGTTTAGTTGTTATGTTATCTGGAAGCAAGGAGATAGTAGCTTTTTTATTTAATGTTAACTCTAGTGTAGGATTATTAATTTCTATGATAATAGTAGTACTGGCTAATTATTATGGCTTAGAAGGAATTATGAAATTAAATTTATTATTAATTCCCTTTTTAATAGTTGTTACTTTGGTTGTGATTAACGGCTTGATAACTGGCTTTGAAATTAATTTAACCACATTTGATCTTAAATTAGAGTGGATATTTTCTTCTTTTGTTTACAGTGGATATAACCTGATTTTAGGATTAACGGTTTTACTTCCTTTGGCTGCTAAAACAGGGAAAAAGGAGTTAACTATCGGGGTTGTAGCTGGAGGTTTAATATTAGGATTTTTAGCTTTTTTGATCGGCTATGTATTGAACCAATTTTACCCTCAAATATCAAGTGCTGAAATTCCAATGTTAGAAATAATTTCAGAATATAGGCAGGATTTATATTATATTTATGCAATTACACTATGGCTAGCAATGTTAACAACTGCCAGCTGTAACTTATATGGCCTGTCAGATAGGATTGACTTAACGGTTAAATTGACTAGGCAGAAGATTTTAATTATAATTATGGTATTGATTGGCCCGATTAGTAATCTTTCTTTTGCCAGATTGATTGAATGGATTTATCCACAATTGGGGAAAGCTAGCTTAGGTTTATTATCATTGTTAATTATAAATTATTTATATCGCGGTAAACTTTAATAAAAAATAAATTGTTTACGGCAACATATTTATGTTTAAACCTGTTTAAATGATCTTAGAATTGGAATATAGGAGGAAGATAATGGATAGATTAAATAATGTTTTAGATCGGATTTTCAGATTGATTACAGTTGAGCTATTATCAGCTAGATTATTACAACAGATTGGACTAGCTTTTTTACAGTTAGCTGCAATTTTAGTTACTACTAAATTACTGTTAAGGTTTGGAGACTTTTTAATCGAAAGGTTGTTTGACGAAAGAGAAGAATACGAAAAATATACTAAACAGAGAAATAAAACCTTGAATTTTGTTCTGAAAAGTGGTTTAAGATATTCCATTTATTTTATCGGAGGAACGATGGCTTTAGATGTATTAGGGGTTCCTACAAGTTCCATTTTAGCAGGGGCTGGAGTAGTTGGTTTGGCTTTAGGTTTTGGTGCTCAGAACTTAGTTAAAGATATAATTACAGGTTTTTTTATTCTTTTTGAAAAGCAATTTGTAGTTGGGGATTATGTACAGATTGCTGAAGTAGAAGGGGTTGTAAGAGAGATAGGCTTAAGAGTGACTAAGGTTAAGAACTTTGATGGTGATTTACATATTATTCCTAATAGTAATATTGAACAGGTAACTAATTTTAGTACAGCAGCAAGAAGGGTGGTAGTCAATGCACCAATTGATTATGAGCAGAGTATTCAGGAAGCAATTACAGTTTTAGAAGAGTTGGCTAGTGAATTACAAAATGAATACCAAGAAATCAAGGAAGGGCCAACAGTGCAAGGAGTAGAGGAGTTAGGTGATTCTAGTATTCAAATTAGGGTGATTGCAATGGTAGAACCGATGGATTCATGGCAGATAGGAAGGGTCATGAAGCAGAGGATTAAAGAGCGATTTGATCAGGTTGGAATTGCAATTCCATATCAACACTTGACTATAGTTAATAAAGAATGACTTAAGTCTAAGTCTAAGTCTAAGTCTAAGTCTAAGTTTAAGTAAAAAACTAAAATCTTATTGTGTTGGTGGTTGATAGTCTCAAACTTAAACTTAGAGCGTATAAAATGTTTAAAATCAAAATTTAGGATAAAGAAGCTTGAATTTCAAAAAAATTCTTTGTATACTGTTAATTGAAGTTAGAATTTGGGAGGTGACAGGATGAAATTTACAGTTGGAGAGGTAGTGCAGTTCAAAAAAGAACATCCCTGTGGTAATGATCAATGGCAGATTTTACGAACAGGAATGGACTTTAGGGTTAAATGTTTAAAATGTGGACGAGTAATCATGTTACCACGTCCTAAATTTGAAAAGAGCGTTAAAAAAATAATTGGTAGTTAATAATTGATAGTTGATAGTAAAAAAATAAAGATGATTTTGTTTTTTATATTATAGATGTTAGCTTTGAAAGGAATGATTTTTAGTTTAACTGTCAACTACAATTGTACACTGTAAACTAATATTAAGGGAGAGTTTATATTATGGGAATGAAATGTGGAATTGTTGGGTTACCTAACGTAGGTAAGTCAACACTGTTTAATGCAATTACTGAAGCAGGAGCTGATTCAGCTAACTATCCGTTCTGTACAATTGATCCTAATGTTGGTATTGTAGAAGTACCAGACCAGAGATTGGACAAACTGACAGAATTGATTGAGCCTAAAGAGACAGTTCCTACAGCAATTGAGTTTGTTGATATTGCTGGTTTGGTCAAAGGAGCAAGTAAAGGAGAAGGTTTAGGAAATAAGTTTCTAGGTAACATTAGGGAAGTTGATGCAATTGTTCATGTTGTTCGTTGCTTTGATGATGAGAATATTACCCATGTTGAAGGAAGTGTTGATCCGTTACGTGATATTGAAATCATTGAAATGGAATTAATCTTAGCTGATTTAGAAAGTGTTGGCAAAAAATTAGAAAAGACCGAAAGGCAATTGAGGACTGGAGATAAAATTTATCAGGAGCAGTTTGAGGTGTTGACTAAAGTTAATGAGGTATTAGAAGAAGGTAAGCCTGCTCGTAATGTTGAATTAACTACTCAAGAAGAGAAGTTAATTAGAGATTTAAATCTATTAACATTAAAACCAGTCTTATATGCAGCAAATGTTGCTGAAGATAAGATTGGATTAGCTGATAATCAGTTAGTTACTACAGTAAAGAAAAAAGCTGAAAAAGAAGATGCTGAAGTAGTAGTAATTAGTGCTCAAGTAGAAGCAGAAATTGCTGAATTGAGTGGAGAGGAAAGAGAGTTGTTTCTGGAAGAATTAGGTATAAAGGAATCAGGCTTGGACAAACTAATAAAAGCTGGATATAGTTTATTAGGACTAATTACTTATTTTACTGCTGGGGAAAAAGAAGTAAGGGCTTGGACAGTTAGAGAAGGATCAACAGCTCCAGAAGCAGCTGGAGTGATTCATTCTGATATGGAACGAGGATTTATTCGAGCTGAAGTAGTAAGCTATCAAGAGTTAGTGGAGGCAGGTTCTTTTGCTCAGGCTAGAGAAGCAGGTACTTTAAGGTTGGAAGGCAAAGATTATATTGTGAAAGATGGAGATGTCTGTTATTTCAAATTCAATGTCTAATTGTTGCAATTTGATTGGGTTAGTGTTATAATGGATAGGTAAAATCCATGCTCTTAATAGATTAAGGGCCAGTGACCGAATGGAGGAGGTGACAGAGATGACTAAGTATGAAACTATGTTGATTATAAGTCCAGAATTGAATGAAGAGGCTACTGAAGCAACAGTAGAGAAAGTAACAAGTGTAATTGAAGATGATGAAGGTGAAGTACTTAAATTGGACAAGTGGGGTACTAAGGAGTTAGCTTATGAAATTAATGATCAGACTGCTGGTTATTATGCAGTGGTTAACTTCAAAGCTGTTCCTGCTACACTTGATGAATTAGAGAGGATTTATCGTATTGATGATAATATCATGCGTTATTTGATATTAAAGGATGAATAATAAATAAATTAGGTGGGTGTTTTGAAGTGCTTAATAAGATTATTTTGATAGGTCGACTGACGAGGGATCCAGAATTACGTTATACCCCAAATGGTACGGCTGTTTCTAATTTTTCTTTAGCTGTAGAGAGAAATTATAAAAATAAAAATGGGGAACGTGATGTTGACTTTATTGATATTGTTGTGTGGCGCAAGCAAGCAGAGCATTGTGCAAACCACCTGAATAAAGGACGTTTAGTTGCAGTTGAAGGTAGATTGCAAATTCGTTCATATGAAACTGATGAGGGACAGAGAAGGAGAAATGCTGAAGTTGTAGCTAATAATGTTCAGTTTTTAGACTGGCCAAATCGCAATAATGATCGGCAAGAACCTGCAGAAGAAGATATAGATGTCCCTTTCTAAAATTGATTGAAGGAGGGAAAATAGATGGGACGTGGGAGAAGGAAGTCATGTGATTTTTGTGCTAATAAAGTAGATAAGATTGATTATAAAAAGATTAATATCTTAAGTAAATATATAACGGATCGTGGAAAGATCTTACCACGAAGAATTTCTGGTAATTGTGCTAAACACCAAAGAGAATTGACTAAGGCAATTAAAAGAGCAAGAAATGTTGCTTTGTTGCCATTTAAAATTGACTAAGTTAGATAAGATAAAAGGAGACAGCAATTGTCTTCTTTTATTTTTATTTTGCAGGAAAATTTTTTTGATTGCAGAAATAGATAGATACATTGTTTTGGCAGGAGGTTTGCCATGAAGAAGTTTAACTCTAAAAAGGGATCAATTACTAAAAATTTAAAGATAATTGAATGGTTAAAGACAGAATTATTAAGCAATGTGTCATTATTGTTTAAGGTAATGATAAAAAATAATGAACCAAAACTATTAGATATAGTAACAAATATTATTATGATAACTTATTTACTAGCTAAACGATTAGGCTATTCTTTTGAGCAAATAGATAGAAAGTTACAAAAAAAGATTGAAGCTAACGTAAACGAGAAGCATCAGATAGAGGCTTGGTATGGAGATTTGACTAAGTTATTAGAGCATCTAAAGGATAGAAGTTAAGGTGGTGGATTAATTGAAAACTAAAGCAGTGGTAGAGGGAGCAATTTTAACAGCGGTTACAGTAATTTTAACTATTTTAGCAATTTATTTACCGATGATAGGTAGTTTCTTATTTTTGTTAACCCCTGTTCCTTTAATTATATTGACTGTTAGATGTGGTGGAAAGCCTGCGATTATAGCTAGTTTAGTAACTGCTATAATTTTAGCTTTTTTGATTAATCCAATGATGTTTTTAGTTGTTATTTTAAATATTGGATTGATCGGAATCAGTATGGGAGCAGCATTTGAAGAACGATTTTCTTCAGTAACAATCTTATTAATAGGGGTTATTGCTGGGGCATTTTCTATGTTATTAAGCTTAGCGATCAGTGTTTATATTTTAGAGGTTGATATTGTAGTTCAATTAGAGGAAAGTTTACAACTGTCGCTAGATTTGTATCGAGAAATAGGACTCCCAGCGGAAGTTATTTTACACTCGGAGCAGCTATTTGAACAAGTTCTTGAATTGATTAAAACTACTTATCCTGCTATATTTTTATCTGTGGGAGCTCTTATTGCTGGTATAAATTATTATTTCAGTTATACTATTATGAGTAGATTGGATATTCAATTACCTGCTAAGTTTTCAGTGCAAGAGATTAAATTTCCTAAAATAATAGTAATTTTTTATGTTATTTCTATAATCTTTAATCACTTGGCTGTATGGCAAAATATTTATGTTATTGCAACCTTCTTATTGTTATTAGAAGGTGTAGCAGTTGCTTATTATTATTTTTTGCAGTGGAATTTAAATCAGGGGTTAGCTGTATTTTTAATCTTTACATTAGTCTTTTTTCCTTTGTTTAACCCAATATTATTATTAATTGGAATTTTAGATTTGTGGTTTGACTTTCGTAATTTGGATAAGATTTAGATTTTTGTCAACAATAATTTATTGTCAATCTTAACTTGATAATATATAATTACATTAAGTTAGTGGAGGGATAATTAATGAAGGTTATTTTAAAAAAGGATGTTAAAGGTTTAGGTAGTAAAGGAGAGGTTGTAAAGGCAGCTGATGGTCATGCTAGAAATTATTTGATTCCTAGAGGATTGGCTAAAGAAGCAACAGATACTAATATGAAGAAGTTGAAACAGAAAAAAAAGGTTAAGGCTAGGAAGAAAGAGAAGGAGCTTGAGGAAGCTCAAGCAAAGGCAGAAAAAATCTCAGAGCAAGTCTTTACAATTGCAGTTAAAGCAGGAGAGAATGGTAGATTATTCGGTTCGGTAACTACTAATGATATTGCTGATCAGGTTTCAGAATTTCTGGGTGAAAAATTTGATAAACGTAAGATTGATCTAGCTGAAAATATCAGAAGTTTAGGCATTAGAAAAGTAGATGTTAAGTTACATAGAGATGTAACAGCTACGATAAAAGTTAAAGTTATAGAAGCATAAAGCATAGAAATAGAAGGGTGATTATATGGCTGAAAAAAAGCAAGAGCAAAAAGAGCAGTTAACAGTTAAAGTCACTGCTCTTTTTGCTTTGTTAACTGAATTATATGGAGCAGATGAACTACTATTAAAGGCAGGAAGATTAGATATTTTAGATCTATTAGAGGCTGAAGAAATCGATAAACAATTAATTGCACTACAGAAGCTGATTTTTGATCATCCAATGTTAGATGACATTCCTGAAGATTTCAGTTGTAAGGTAGAATTGCTTGAAGAATTAGAGAATGAATTGGCTGATAAGTTAGCACAAAAGGCAGCTAAAGAAGAGTTAGAGGATAAGATTAATGCTCGATTACAGAAGAAGCATCAAGAATATTTAAATGAAATTAAAGAAGAGATTATCAAAAATGAGACTGAAGAAGGAGCAATAGATAATCCCCATACTTTAAAAAAATATATTGAATTAGAACAGCTAGAGGAACAGGGATTAAACTCCTCAGCAACAGGCTTAGTTAGACCTGACAGTTTAACAGAAATTATTGGACAAGAAAGAGGAATTAAAGCCTTATTGACCAAGTTGGCTTCTCCTTATCCGCAGCATATAATTATTCATGGACCTCCAGGAGTTGGAAAGACAACGGCAGCTCGTTTAGCCCTAGAAGTAGCTAAAGTTAAAGGGCAGAGCCCCTTTCAAACGGATGCTAACTTTGTGGAGGTTGATGCTACTACTTTGCGCTGGGATCCACGAGAGGTGACCAATCCTTTATTGGGTTCTGTCCATGACCCGATTTATCAAGGTGGCAAAGGGAACTTGGCCCAACAGGGAATTCCAGAACCAAAACCTGGTTTAGTTACTGAAGCTCATGGAGGAGTCTTATTTATTGATGAGATTGGGGAGTTAGATCCTTTGTTGCAGAATAAATTATTAAAGGTATTAGAGGATAAGCGAGTCAATTTTGATTCTTCTTATTATGATCCAAATAATGAAAATGTTCCACAATATATCAAAAAGTTATTCAAGGATGGAGCGCCTGCTGATTTTATTCTAGTAGGGGCAACTACTAGAAGCCCTCAAGAACTTAATCCAGCTTTACGTTCTAGAACAACAAGTATCTTCTTTGCTCCTTTGACTAAGGATGATATTGGGGAGATTGTTAACCAGGCTAGTGTTAAATTGGGAATTAAGCTAGAGGTTGGTGTTGGTGAATTAATAGCTCAATATACAGTCCAAGGTAGAAGGGCTGTTAATTTATTGATTGATGCCTATAACTTAGCTTTAGAGGCTGAAGAAGAAAAGATTACTAAACGAGAGGTAGAAGAAGCGATTAAACTGAGTCGTTTGGTACCAACCCATCGTTTTACAGGAAGCCAAGATAGTCAAATTGGACAAGTCTTAGGTTTAGGGGTTAGTGGTTTTTTAGGTTCAGTTTTAGAAGTAGAGGCTGTAGCTTTTTCTGCGACTGAAGCTGGAAAAGGTAAAATAAAGTTTAACCAAACTGCCGGGAGTATGGCACAGGATTCGATCTTTAATGCCGCTTCGATAGTTAGAAAGGTAACAGGTGAAGATATAAACAATTATGATCTACATGTTAATTTAGTAGGAGGGGGCCAAGTTGATGGACCTTCAGCAGGTGTTGCTATTTCAGTAGCAATTATTAGTGCATTAAAGAAGATTCCTGTCAGGCAGAATATAGCAGTGACAGGTGAAATTTCATTGCATGGCAAAGTAAAACCTGTTGGTGGGGTTGTAGAAAAGATCCATGGTGCTTATCAGGCTGGGATAGATGAAGTTTTAATTCCAGCAGAAAATCAAGCCTGTTTTGTAGAGGATGAAGATATTAAGGTTACCCCGGTAACTGATATAGAGGAAGTATTAGCTAAAATATTTGATACTAGAGGGGAGGTAACTGAATGGAGGCTGTAGATAGAGTTCCGCCAAATAGTTTAGAAGCAGAAAAATCTACTTTAGGCTCAATGCTGCTTGATCGTGATGCAATAGCTAAGGTGATTGAAATTTTGCAACCGGAAGATTTTTATCGTCAAACGCATGCTATTATTTTTAATGTGATCAATGATCTCTTTGACAAAGGAGAACCAGTTGATCTAGTTACAGTTAGTGAACAATTGCGGGAGAAAGATAAGTTAGAGGAAATTGGTGGAGCATCATATATTACATCTGTAGTTAATAGTGTACCTACAGCAACAAATGTAAAGCATTATGCTAAGATTGTAGAAGAGAAGTCAATTTTAAGGAAGTTGATTAAGACCTCTAATCAGATAGCCCAATTAGGTTATCAGGGGGATCAAGAGATTGACTTTGTTTTAGATGAGGCTGAGCAGTTGGTCTTTAATCTTTCGCAACGGAGGACTACTCAAAGCTTTTCGGGGATTAAGGATATTTTAATGGATACTTTTGATAATTTGGAGCAACTTTATAAGCATAAGAATGATGTGACTGGGGTACCAACTGGCTTTAGGGACTTGGATAAGATGACCTCAGGATTCCAAAAGGCTGATTTAGTAATTATAGCTGCTCGTCCTAGTATGGGAAAGACTGCTTTGGCTTTAAATATTGCACAACATGCAGCTGTTAAAGAGGAGACACCCGTTGCTATCTTTTCTTTAGAGATGTCTAAAGCTCAATTAGTACAGCGGATGTTATGTTCAGAAGCACAGGTTGATAGTCATAGGTTAAGGACTGGGTATTTAAATGAGACTGATTGGCGGAGAATCTCTCAAGCAGCAGGTCGATTAGGAGAGGCTAAGATCTTTATTGATGATACGCCAGGAATTACGGTGATGGAGATGCGGGCCAAGGCTCGTAGAATTCAAGCTGAACATGGTCTAGATCTGATCTTGATCGATTATTTACAACTGATGCAAGGACGCAGAAATTCTGAAAGTAGGCAACAAGAGGTATCACAGATTTCTCGGTCACTCAAAGGATTGGCTAGAGAACTTGATGTGCCAGTTGTCTCTTTATCTCAGCTAAGTCGAGCTGTGGAACAGAGAAATGATAAGCGACCTCAGTTGAGTGATTTACGTTCTAGTGGCTCTATTGAACAGGATGCTGATGTAGTTGCTTTTATTTATCGAGATGATTATTATAATCCTGAATCTGAAAAAGCAGGAATTACCGAAATTATTATTGGAAAACAGAGAAATGGCCCAGTAGGTACTGTTGAGTTGGCTTTCCAAAAAGAATATACGAAATTTGTCGATTTAGCTAAACGGCAAGAAGGGTAGATGATAATCCATCTGCTCTTTTTTTTGTTTTTATGCAGGAATTTGTTGATATATGTTGAAATAGATATATGATATTTACTTTAATAGGTAAATTAACTTGTTAAGTAAAAATATATAACTACCAGACCACCTTGGTAGTTAATGAATGATTTACCATATTAGTTAGTTCTGTTGAGGGAGGCTTAAAATGGAGTTATCGTTATTTAGAGTTATTTTTACTGCTTTTCCAGAGAGTCTGTTGTTAACTTATGTTGGTTTAGGTCTATTGGGAGTTAAGCTTAAGTGGGAAGACTATATCACTATTGGATTTTTTTATATTGTTGGTTTAGTGATAGTGAGGAATGTATTTGATGGTTATGGGTTGCATGTTTTGATTTTATGTTTATTGTTAGCTTTACTAATCAAGGGTATAGCTAAACTGGATCTAAGTATTTCAGTTATAGCATCATTGTTTGGTTTTATTATTTTATTTATAAGTGAAGCGATCTTTATATCATTGATTACTGGATTTTTAGAAATTGGAATTTTAGAAATTATTCAACTGAATAATTTCTATTATCTTCTGATTAGTCATCTATCTAAATCACTACTGTTCATAGCTTTTTTATTGATCCATTTTTTAAACTTTAAGCTTGTAGATATAGGGAATGAAATAGATGTTAAAGCATAAATTTAGATCTGTAATAATAATCTTATTAATGCAGTCATTTTTATTACTGGTGCTTACTTTATGGCGGAATTTAAATATATTTGAAATAGTATCTATTAATCGATTAATAGATATTATTTTATTTATAGCTGTTGGCCTATCAATTTTATCAGTCATCGCTGTAAAAGAGTTATTTAAATTAAATCAGCATCAGATTGAAATGAAATTACAGAGATTAAAATTAGATGAAAACCAGAAATTAGTTAAAAACTTAAAATCTCAAAAGCATGATTTTTCTAATCATTTGCAGACTTTATATGGAATGATCCAGTTAGGGAAGAAAGAAGAGGCCAAAGAATATATCAAATCCTTAAGTCAAGATTTGAGACAGTTAAAATATAGCCAATCTGATCTAGCTGAATCTATTCTTGATTCGCTCTTGCTCCCTAAGAAGATGAAGGCTATCAGAGAGGGGATTAGATTTGAGTATCAGATTGAAAGTGGGGTTGAAGAGGTCAACTTATCCCTTAATCAATTATTTCGAGTCATTGGTAATTTAGTCGATAATGCTTTTGATGCCTTAGAGGGAGTTAATGGTCAAAAAGAGATTGAAATTGTAGGAGTTAAGCAAGGGGTAGATTATTTTATCTCTGTCTGCAATACTGGTTCAATCATTGATGAGGAGTTATTAGATAAAATTTTCATGCC
The DNA here is from genome assembly GCF_046097105.1 of Natroniella sp. ANB-PHB2. Taxonomy (GTDB): domain Bacteria; phylum Bacillota; class Halanaerobiia; order Halobacteroidales; family Halobacteroidaceae; genus Natroniella. The sequence goes on from NZ_CP175562.1 coordinate 2,305,416, forward strand.
AGGTTTTTCGACCAAAGGAGAGGGTAGAGGTTTTGGTTTATATATTATCAAATCCTTGATCGAGGATGCCGGGGGTGAATTGACAGTCAGAAGTGAGCAAGATTTGGGGACTGAATTCAGTATTAGATTACCTATCAAAGGTCAAAGTGACAAAAATACATAATCTTACAAAAAAACATATAATATCTGACCATAGTAAATTAAAGTCATATTTAATACAAAAAAAACAGTTTAATTGTAAAATAAATCTATAAGTTGACAAATATGGACTATGATGATATAATATCACCATAGTCCATATTCTATTAATTGGAAAATGGTGATAAAAATGGAGAATAGAAGTTTGAGAAGTATTAGTGAAGGCTTAATAAAGAAGTTTTTTAGTGATTTTAAAGAGGAGGAGCAGGAGGTTTTGGAGTATGGCTTAACAATCTTATTATCAACAGTGAGTGGGTATCTGCTGATCTTTTTAGTCTCATCGTTATTTAATGTAGCTTCTTTGGCTTTAACAGCAGCAGTTACTGGTGGGGTGATCAAGATTTTTGCTGGTGGAGTCCATGCTTCTTGTTTTAGAAATTGTATTCTAACGGGAACGACTGTTTTTACAACCATAGGGGTGCTAGCGGGTTACTTAGGTGGAGAAGTAAGTATTATGACAGGTTTATTTATCTTTTTTGTTCTAGTAATTGGTTCTCTAGCTATCTATCGTTATGCTCCTGCTCATGTTAAGGAGAAGCCTATAAAGTCTAATAAGAGAAGGTTTAAGTTTAAAATTTATTCTTTTGTGGTCTTCTTTGTAATTATGCTATTTTATTTCATACTTTATTTAAATGATTATGGTAGTCAAGTGATACTAGCAGGTTTATTTGCTGTTTTATGGCAGAGTTTTTCTTTAACGCCAGTAGCATATAGTTTGCGTGGGAGAAGTTATCATGGGAGGTGATCTTGAATGAAGGCGAAGAAGGTAGTTGCTAAAGTATTGAAGAAAATAAGTAAGGCTAATGTTGCTTCAACTAGTGGAACATTGGAGTATCAACCAGAAGTACCTAAGGCTTTGAAGAAGGAAGAATAATTTAGCTGATTAAAAATAGCGTAGAGTCTGCAGACTCTACGCTATTTTTTTATTATTCATTACTTTATTTAAAGTGTTAAAGCAATATAATAAACGAATATTATACTGCTTTACCGTAATAAAATTCGATATAATATTGACAATAAGCTGATAGTTTGCTATTATATTAATGTTAATATAAAATTATGAGTTGATATTTACTAGGAGGAGAGTTAATAAATGATTGGACGTTATAGTTTAGTTGAGATGAAAGAGATTTGGGAAGAGGAGAATAAATTAAACTATTGGTTGGAAATAGAGATAGCTGTCTGTCAAGCACTGGCTGAGGTGGGCCAAATACCACAACCAGCTGTCGAGAAGATTAAGAAGAATGCTCGATTTGAAGTCAGTCGAGTTAAAGAGATTGAACAGGAGACACGCCATGATATTTTGGCCTTCTTGACTGCAATAGCAGAGAGTTTAGGTCAAGAGTCTAAATATATACACTTAGGTTTAACTTCATCTGATATTAAGGATACAGCCCGTGCATTACAGATGAAGGAAGCATTGGAATTGATTATTGATGATCTAGTACAATTAAAAGAGGTCTTAGGAAAAAGAGCGAAAGAACATAAGATGAGAGTAATGATTGGGAGGACTCATGGAGTTCATGCTGAGCCAGTTACTTTTGGTTTGAAGTTAGCTAACTGGTATGCAGAAGTAGAACGCCATCTAGAACGGGCCAAAGAATTATTGAGAAGAATTAGTGTAGGTAAGATATCTGGAGCTGTTGGTACCTTTGCTAATATTACACCAGAAGTAGAAGAGTTGGCTTGCCAACAACTAGGCCTTAGTCCAGCAGCGATCTCTTCTCAGATTTTACAGCGTGATCGTCATGCTGAGTACTTATCAACTTTAGGAATTATTGCTAGTTCTTTAGATAAATTTGCAACTGAGATTAGAAACTTACAGCGTACAGATATTTTAGAGGTAGAGGAGTCTTTCCGCAAAGGGCAGAAAGGTTCATCAGCAATGCCACATAAGAAGAACCCAATTATTTGTGAACGGGTATCTGGACTATCTCGAGTCGTAAAATCTAATGTTCAGACAGGGTTAGCTAATGTTAATCTGTGGCACGAGCGGGACTTAACCCATTCTTCACCAGAGAGGGTAGTTCTTCCAGATAGTAGTATTTTAATTGATTATATGCTAACTAAGTTTACAGATGTAATTGAAAATTTAGGGGTTCATGAAGAGAATATGGAGGCTAATTTGGCCAAGACTAAAGGGTTGATCTTTTCTCAGAAGGTAATGCTTACCTTAGTAGATCAGGGGTTATTACGAGATGATGCTTATGCATTAGTACAGCGTAATGCTTTAGAAGCTTGGGAAGATGGGAAGAATTTCAAGGATTTATTATTAGCTGATGGTGATGTGATGAAGCATCTGAGTAGAGAAGAGTTAGATGAAATATTTGATTATGAATATCATTTGCGAAATATTGATACTATATATCAAAGGCTAGGGCTGGGGTAACAGTACATATTTAATATTTAATATTGAATAATGAATATTTAATATTTAATATTAAACATTGAATAGTTACAGTTGATTGTAAATTGTAAATTGTAAATTGTAAACTGATTTTTCAAGGGGGAGTTAGATGTCAACTCTAGTAATAGTTGGAACACAGTGGGGCGATGAAGGGAAAGGTAAGATTACTGATTTAATTTCTGAAAAAGCAGATTTGGTAGTTCGTTACCAGGGAGGAAATAATGCAGGTCATACTGTTGTTGTGGGTGATGTAGAATATAAATTACATTTGATTCCATCAGGGATTCTTTATCAAGATACTAAATGTGTGATTGGTAATGGAGTCGTTGTTGATCCGAAGGTTTTGATTGAGGAGTTAAATTATTTAAAGGAAAAAGGGATTGAGGTAACTGATTTTTATATTAGCTCTAAGGCTAATTTGATTATGCCGTATCATCGATTGTTGGATAAGGCTGAGGAAGCTAGAAAAGGTGATGGTAAGATTGGAACGACTGGGAAGGGGATTGGCCCGGTTTATATGGATAAGATAGGTAGATTTGGTATTAGAATGGAGGATTTATTGACTCCAGATGTCTTTGCTGCTAAGGTAAAAGAGATTGTAGAATTGAAGAATTTGATCTTGGAGAAGGTATATGGTATTGAACCTTTACAAGCTGAAGAGATCATTGAAGAGTATATGGGGTATGCTGAAGAGATTAAAGGGTTAATTACAGATACTTCAGCTTTGATCAATCAAGAGCTAGCAGCTGGCAAGAACATCTTATTTGAAGGAGCACAGGGCACTTTATTAGATATTGATCATGGTACTTATCCATTTGTAACTTCTTCTAATCCGACTGCTGGTGGTGTTTGTAGTGGAACAGGTGTTGGCCCGACAAAGATTGAAGAGGTTTTAGGAATAGTTAAGGCCTATACTACTAGAGTTGGCGAAGGACCATTTCCGACTGAATTAGAAGGTCAATTTGGAGAGCATTTAAGAGAAAAAGGCCATGAGTTTGGCACAACAACAGGACGACCACGCCGTTGTGGTTGGTTTGATGCAGTAATTCTTGATTATGCTGTTCGAGTTAATGGTTTGACTGGATTAGCAGTTACTAAATTGGATGTATTAGATGGTATGGATGAGGTCAAGGTCTGTACAGGTTATAAGTATCAAGGAGAAATTATTAAAGAGTTTCCAACACGGGATGATATCTTGGCAGATTGTGAACCGGTCTATGAGACTTTACCAGGTTGGCAAGAGGATACTAGTCAAATTAAGTCTTATGACCAATTGCCTGAGAATGCTAAAAAGTATCTAGAATATATCTCAGAATTAGTAGGAGTTGAGCTTTCAATTGTTTCTGTTGGCCCGAAGCGAAAGGAAACAATGGTTCTAAGGGATTTGTTAGATTAAAAAGGAAGTGTTGTTAATAGAAGCTTGAAACTAGGTATTGGGTTTATTTTACACCTTTAATTTTATACTAAGAAGAGTATGGTATTAGCTAATACCATACTTTTTTTAGCTTTAAGGAGGATTTTTTTGCTGTGCCTAGAAAGAATAAGATAATGGATATTATGAAAATGGTTTTTACAATGTAAAAGAGATTGGGAGTAGAGTGGTCGAGAAGAGAAGATTAATTAAACTATGTCCAAATCAAAATTTGAGGAGTGAGATAATGAGTCAGTATACGAAAAGAGTAATTGAGGAAATGAGGGAAAGAAACCCTAATCAACCTGAGTTTCATCAGGCGATTGAGGAAGTTGTTGAGTCGTTAGAGCCAGTCTTTGAAAAGAATCCTAAGTATAAAGAAGCAGGAATTTTAGAAAGAATTGTAGAGCCTGAACGTCAAATTATGTTTAGAGTGCCTTGGGTAGATGACGAAGGTAATGTTCAAGTAAATCGTGGTTTTAGAGTACAATACAATAGTGCTCTTGGCCCTTATAAAGGTGGTTTAAGATTTCATCCATCTGTTAATGTAGGAATTATTAAGTTTTTAGGTTTTGAACAGATCTTTAAGAATGCTTTAACTGGACGCCCAATTGGTGGTGGTAAAGGTGGTAGTGACTTTGATCCTAAAGGAAGGTCAGATGGTGAAATCATGAGATTCTGTCAAAGTTTTATGACTGAGTTGTATCGTCATATTGGCCCGGATTTAGATGTTCCAGCAGGTGATATTGGTGTTGGTGCTCGAGAGATAGGTTATTTATTTGGTCAATATAAAAGAATAGTCAATGCTTATGAAGCAGGAGTTTTGACTGGAAAAGGTCTAAACTGGGGTGGAAGTCTTGCTAGAACTGAAGCTACTGGGTATGGTTTGGTTTATTTGGTTGAAGAGGTGCTTAAAGCCCAAGGTGATTCAATTGCTGATAAAGAGGTTGTAATTTCTGGTTCTGGTAATGTTGCAATTTATGCAACAGAAAAGGTACAAGAATTAGGCGGTAAAGTTATAGCACTTAGTGATTCTGGTGGCTATATTTACGATCCAGAAGGAATTAAACTTGATACAGTTAAGGAGATTAAAGAGGTAAGGCGAGGAAGAATTAAAGAGTATCTTGCTGAACATCCTTCTGCTGAATTTACTGCTGATAGTTTTTCTATTTGGCAGACTGACTGTGATATTGCTCTACCTTGTGCTACTCAAAATGAGTTGGATAAAGATTCAGCTCAAGCTTTAGTAGATAATGATGTTATGTTAGTTGGGGAAGGAGCTAATATGCCTTCAACTCCAGGAGCGATTGAAGTATTTAAAGATAATGATATTTTATTTGCACCTGCTAAAGCTGCTAATGCAGGTGGAGTAGCTACTTCAGCTATTGAAATGACACAAAATAGTATGCGAGAATCTTGGACTTTTGAACAAGTAGATCAGAAGCTAAAAGGAATTATGGTCAATATTTATAAGATTTCAAGTCAGACAGCTAAAGAATATGGCATGGAGGGTGATTTAGCTGCTGGGGCCAATATTGCTGGTTTCTTGAAGGTTGCTGACACTATGGTAGAGCAGGGTGTTATTTAAACAATGAGAAATATATTCCATAAATTAACAACTGCATACATTTGACAAATCACTCTAGATGTTATATTCTTATGAAGGAATTGTTGAGAGATAATTCTTAACTGGGGCAAAAAAGTGGTTTAAAAGCTTTGAAATAAACATATGTTTATTTCAAAGCTTTTTTATTTGGGGAGATAATAAGTTAAGGAGGTTGGCTTAGATAATGAAGATGATGGAGATAAAAAACTTATTTAAAATATTTGGTGATAATCCAGAGCGAGGATTAAAACTATTAAATGAAGGCTATTCTAAAGCAGAAGTACTAGAAGAGGCTAATTTAACAATTGGAGTGAATGATGTTAGTTTTGATATTAACTCTCAAGAGATATTTGTAATTATGGGCTTGTCAGGTAGTGGGAAGTCAACATTATTAAGATGTTTAAATAGATTAAATGAGCCAACTGCTGGTGAAATTAAATTAGAAGGAGAGAATCTATTAGAGTTGGATCAGGAGGAGTTACGTCAACTAAGAAGAGATAAATTTGGTATGGTATTTCAAAATTTTGCTCTTTTCCCACATAAAACTGTATTAGAAAATGCAGAATTTGGTCTAGAAGTACAACAAACAGATAAGTCAAAAAGAGAGATTAAAGCAAGGGAGGCATTAGAGAAGGTTGGTTTAGCTGGTTGGGAAGATCAGTATCCAGAACAACTAAGTGGAGGAATGCAGCAACGAGTAGGGTTAGCTAGGGCTTTAGCTGTTGATCCAGATATTTTATTAATGGATGAACCTTTTAGTGCTTTAGATCCTTTAATCAAAAAGGAAATGCAGGATAAATTATTAGAGCTTTATTATCAATTGGATAAGACTATAATCTTTATTACCCATGATTTGGATGAAGCTTTAAAACTAGGAGATCGGATTGCAATTATGAATGATGGAGAGGTTGTTCAATTAGGAACTCCAGAAGAGATCTTAACTAATGCTAAAAATGATTATGTTCGTGAATTTGTCCAAGATGTTAATCGTTCTCGTATCTTAACTGCTGAAGATATTATGACTGAGCCGGTTGAATTGGTTTATGAACAGGATGGTCCACATACAGCATTACATAAGATGAGAAGGAATCAAATTTCTAGTATCTTTGCTGTAAAGGATAAAAGAAAGCTTAGAGGAATAGTTAAGATTGAGGATGTAGTGACAGCAATTAATCAGGGGGAAGAGGATCTCAGTGCTTTAATTAAAGAGGTTCCGACAGTTGGCCCAGAGGAGAACATAGATGAGTTATTTGCTCAAATGGCTAATTTAGATATTCCTTTACCGGTATTAGATGAGCAAGGTCGGTTATTAGGGATATTAATCAAGAGTAATGTTTTAGCAAATTTAGCTGGTAAGAGAGTTTAATTATTATTTAAACAGGAGGAGATTATATGTTTAAAACTAAGTTCATTTCAGTCTTGTTGGTTTTATTATTAGTATTTGTTGTAGTAGGTTGTGGGCAAGAGCAAGATACTATTGCTGAAGAAGAGTTTAGTATTAATTTAGGTTATGTAGAATGGCCAGGAGCTACGGTCAAAACTCATGTAGTAGATACAATCTTTGATTACTTAGGGTATGAGACAGAGATGCATTCTTTAATGCAACAGCCGTTATTTCAAGGTATGGAAGCAGGAGATATTGATGCTTTTTTAGCAGTTTGGTTGCCAACTATGGAAGTAAATTATAGAGAGTATGAGAAAAGAGGGGGCGTTGAACCTGTTCGGGTCAATCTTGATGAGACTCTGTATCGGACTGCAGTTCCTGAGTATGTTTGGGAAGCTGGAGTTCGGTCTATGGAGGATTTGCATGAGTATGGAGAAAAATTTGACCATGAAATAGTTGGATTGGAACCAGGTAATGATGGTAATATCATTATTCAAGAAGCTATTGAAGATGATGTTTATCAATTAGAGGATTGGGAGTTGACAGTATCTAGTACTCCAGCTATGATGAGTGCCTTGGAACGGGCAGTTAGAAATGATGAATGGATTGCTTTTCATGGCTGGAAGCCTCATTGGATGAATGTTGCTTATGACATTAAATATTTAGATGATCCAGAAGGAATCTGGGGTGATAATGATCGGGTTAAGACTGTAGTTCGACCTGAAATCAAGAATGAATCACCTGAGTTTTATCAGTTTTTAGAGCGATTTGCTGTAACTTCAGATATTCAAAATGAATGGATTTATGAATATGGCAGACAGGAAAGACCGGCTGATGAGGTAGCTGAAGAATGGATTAAGAATAATTTAGATCTTGTTGAAGAGTGGGTTGTAGGACTTAGTTCTGTCGAGGGAGAAGATGCAATAGAAGTAATTGAGCGAAAAGTTCAATAAGGCTTGCTAAGTTTTTATCTAGCGGCATTCATAGCTATGAATGTCGCTAAATTTTATATTGTTAATTTAGTTAGAGGAGGTTGAGTGATGATAAACAATTTAGTTGACTTATTAACTACTAAAATACCTTTAGGAGATTGGGTAGAAGCCGCAGTAGATTTCTTAATTATTAATTTCAATGAGCCATTGAATATTTTTTCTGGTCTTGTTAGTTCATTGATTGATGGTTTTGAAGGGGTTTTATCTTTTGGTCATCCGTTGTTACTAATTACACTCTTTGTTTTGTTGGCTTGGAAATTGAAGGGGGTTAAAGTAGCTACTTTTGTAGCGGTAGGTTTTTTATTAATATTAAATCTAAGGATGTGGGATTATTTAGTAATTACCTTGTCTGCAATTATCACTTCAGTTATTATCTCTTTAATCTTAGGAATTCCAATTGGGATTTTGAAGGCTCATAATAGAACAACTGATTTAATTACTAGGCCATTTCTTGATTTTATTCAGACAATTCCTCCATTTGTTTACTTAATTCCTGCATTGATGTTTTTTGGATTAGGAAATGTTTCTGGGGTGCTAGCTACTGTGATTTTTGCTATTGCTCCACCAATTCGTTTAACTGCCTTAGGGATCAAACAGGTTTCTGATGAGTTAAAAGAAGCAGGTAAAGCTTATGGTTGTACTACTTGGCAAATGTTATATAAAGTTGAACTACCATTGGCCTTACCTTCTATTATGCTGGGGATTAATCAGTGCATTATGTTATCATTATCTATGGTAGTAATTGCTGCTATGATTGGAGCTGGCGGATTAGGCGAACCAGTTTTACGCTCTTTATCTACCGTTGATGTTGGTTTAGGTTTTGAAGCTGGTTTGGGTGTTGTTATTTTGGCAATGGTGCTTGATAGATTATTTGGAAGAGATGAATAGTTTACTTTAATTAACCTGATTGGTGATTAACCGGTCAGGTTTTATTTTTGAAATCACTTAGATTCAGATGTAACCTTAGAGTATGCCAAAGATCATTTTAGTTGTGAATAAGAGGGTTTAAACTGAGTTATATTAAATTAAAAGCCTTCATTTAGGGGTGGCAAAGGTGTTAACCAATAAAAAATTAATCATGATAGTAATTGTTAGTTTTTTAATAGCCTTAGTCGGCTGTGATGGAGAAGAAAATAATGAAAACAATCCAGATGAAAATCTTCCTCCTGACTCTTTATTAGAAGTTAGTGCTATTAATGAAGGAATTATCGAAGAGTTAGAGGGGATTTATAATCAAATTGAGGAGCGCAGAGAGGAAGAAGAGTTAAAGTTAGAAAGAATGGAACAAAGTAGGGAAGTTGATTTAAATAAACTAAATAATGAACAGGAGAATGAAGAAAATAATCAACTACCTCAGGAAGAGGAAGAATTAGTAGAAGAAATAGAAGAAGGTTGGGATGAATTAGAAAGTGAAGTTGAAGCTCTTCATCAAAGTTGGAATGAATATGAAAGTGAAGTTAATCTAAAACCAGAACAGGTTGAAAGAATTGAAACTAGACTCAATCAAATGACAGAAGAGGTTGCTGATAAGCTCTTTTTAGTAGCATTAGTGAGTGCAACCCAATTCGATTTAGAAGTTGCTAAGTTATATGGAAGATATGATCTAGAAGGAGAAGCAGAGATAAAAGAGGCAAAGGCTAGCACTAGAAAGATAATCTTTTTAAATCGTTTACAAATAGAGGAGCAGAAGTTAAGGGAAGAACAACATATTGAGCTAGAGAGGTTAAAAGACCTATACTTTGAAATAGATCAAAGTCTGGAAGGAGAAGAGGAGAATAAAGAGCTTAAAAAATTAGAAGAAGCAATTGAGGATTTAGAAACTGCAATCAAGATGTCTGAAGATGATGAGGTAATAGAAGTCAAAGGGGAACTGATATTGACTAGATTAGAAGAACTTGAGGGTTAGTTATTAAACAAAGCAGATAGTTAGTCTATGATGGTGAATAATAAAAATGTTTACAAGAAAAATATTCGGATCAATATTGACTTACTAACTTTTATTTGTTATCATAAACTTGTAAACAAAATAGTGGTGAATAGCACCTCATATAATAGTGAGAATAGGGCTCATGAGTTTCTACCGGATAGCCGCAAACTATCTGACTATGAGGGAAGTGTATCTAGGGTTCCGTACTGAAGTTCATTTAATATTGAATATTGAATAATTAGAAGAGATTAAAAATAATTAGAAATAAAAATTAACTTTTTATCTTTTAAGGTTTTGGATTTTAACTATTCAATATTAAGTGTTAAATATTAACTGCTTTTCAGTGGCTGGTCCAAGCGATACAGATATTTATATTACACCGAAGGGAAAAAAGCCCAGGCGGGGAGGTTCTACTCTTAGTTTGATTACTAGTAGAGCCTTTCTGCCTGGGTATTTTAGATCGTATACAAAAACTATATAATTGCGTGTACATTGTAAACTAATTTGAGAAAGGTGGGGTTTGATGAAGGTATTAGTGATTGGTAGTGGGGGAAGAGAACATACTTTGGTTTGGAAGTTAAAACAAAATCAAAGGGTAAGAGATCTTTTTGTAGCACCAGGTAATGCTGGGACAGATGGGTTGGCTACTAATGTAGAGTTAGATAGTGATGATATTGAAGGTTTAGTAAGTTTTGCTTTGGAGGAAGAAATTGATTTGACCTTTGTAGGGCCAGAAGCACCATTAGTGGCAGGTATTGTTGACCGTTTTGAAAAGGAAGGTTTACAAATCTTTGGCCCGAATCAACAAGCAGCACAATTAGAAGGGAGCAAGGTCTTTTCAAAGAATTTGATGCAGGAATATGGAATCCCAACAGCTAAATATCAAAGTTTCAGTGATGCAGAAGTAGCAATTGAATACATAAAGCAAGAAGGAGCACCAATTGTAGTTAAAGCAGAAGGTTTAGCTGCAGGTAAAGGGGTAATAGTAGCTGAAACTGAAGAAGAAGCGATTGCAGCAGTAGAGGAAATTATGGTTGATGAGAGGTTTGGTCAAGCAGGAGCACAGGTTGTAATTGAGGAATTTTTGACTGGTGAAGAAGCGACAGTATTGGCTTTTACTGATGGAGAAGAGATAATTCCAATGGTAGCTTCTCAAGATCATAAACAAGCTTATGATGGTGATCAAGGGCCAAACACTGGAGGAATGGGAGCTTATGCTCCAGCACCGATTGTTACAGAGGAGTTATTAGAAGAAGTTTATGAAGAAATTTTAAAACCTACAATTGAAGCTTTAAAGCAAGAAGGAATCACCTTCAAGGGTGTTTTGTATACAGGGTTAATGATTGAGAAAGGTGAAGCTAAGGTATTAGAGTATAATGTTCGCTTTGGTGATCCAGAAGCTCAGGTTGTATTACCATTACTTGAGACTGATCTAGTTGAGATAGCAGAGGCAGTGATTGCTGGCAAACTAGAGGAAATAGAAGTAAATTGGCGTAAACAGAAGGCTGTTTGTGTAGTTATGGCATCTGGTGGTTATCCTGTTGAATACGAGACAGGCAAAGAGATAAGAGGTTTAGAGCAGATAGCTGATGAGGAGGCGGTTGTCTTTCAAGCAGGAACGGCTAAGGAAGATGGAAGCTTAGTGACAGCAGGAGGTAGAGTATTAGGTGTTACTGCTTTAGGTAATGATTATCAAGCTACAATTGAGCAGGCTTATCAAGCTGTGGAAAGAATAGATTTTACTGGTGCTCATTATAGGACTGATATTGGACAAAAAGCTATAGAAAAACTTTCTGAATAACTAATTAATTTGCGCTGAGTAAGGGGTTAAGATTTAACTAAATTACAGTTTAGCTTTAAGTCTAAGTTTGCGATCAAGTCTAAGTCAACCATTAAGAATAGATTGTTTTAAGTTTCTACTCAAACTTAGGCTCAGACTTAAACTTAATAAGAGGTGTTAGTATGAGTCAGGAAGAGATTATAAATAAGAGGGTTGGAATTATTGGTGGGGGCCAACTAGGTAAGATGATGATTTTAGAAGCTAAGAAGATGGACTTTGAAGTTATTATTTTAGATCCTAGCTTTGATTGTCCTGCTAGTAGTATCGCAGATGAGCAGATTATTGCTCAGTTTGATGACAAGCAAGCAATTAAACAATTAGCTGATAAGTCAGATGTAATAACTTATGAATTTGAGCATATCAATGTAGAAATTTTAAAGCAGTTAGAGGAGCAAAGCTATCAGATTTATCCTACACCTACCAGCTTAGAAGTTATTCAAGATAAATATCAGCAGAAAAAGAAATTAATGGAATCAGACATTCCTGTACCTGAGTTTAAGCAGGTCAATACAGTAAAAGAGATTAAAGAGGTAGCCAATCAATTTGGTTATCCTATGATGTTAAAAAGTTGTACTGGTGGTTATGATGGCAAAGGTAATGCTTTAATTAGGAAAGAAAATGATGTTGAGCTAGCCTATCAAGAACTAGGAGCGGGCCAACAAACATTGATGGTAGAACGTTTTATTCCGTTTACTAGAGAGATATCTGTGATTATCTGTCGTGATACTGCTGGAGGGAGTGTAGTTTATCCAATTGCAGAAAATAAGCATCAAAATAGTATCTTAATCGAGACTAAAGTTCCTGCTCAAATTACAGAGCAAATAAAAAGCAGAGCAGTCGAGTTGGCCCGGCAGGTGATTGATCTTTTTGCAGGGGTTGGTATCTTCTGTATAGAGATGTTTACGACTGAAAACGGGGAAGTATTAATTAATGAGATAGCACCTCGTCCTCATAATTCAGGACATTATAGTATTGAAGGTTGTATTACCTCTCAATTTGAACAGCATATTCGAGCAATTACAGGTTTACCATTAGGGCCAACGAATTTATTGCGACCAATAGTGATGAGGAACTTACTAGGAGGTAAACAAGAAGGTCAAGCAGTAGTTGATGGAATTGAGCAAACTTTACAAGTTCCAGAGACCAAAGTCCATATTTATGGTAAAAGAGAGTCTTATTATGAACGGAAGATGGGTCATCTTACTGTGATGGCAGATGATGTAGAGCAAGCAGCTGAAAGAGCGAGTAAAGCAGAAGGGTTGATCCAAATTAGGGGAGAGTAGGTATAAGATTGAGGTTAAGGATGAGCAAACCATTATGAGCATAATGATTTAGGTCTTATTTAAACTTAGACTTAGTCTCAAATTGAATCTATAAAGGAGGAACTAATAATGAAACCTGTTGTAGGAGTTATTATGGGTAGTGATTCAGATTTACCGGTTATGAAAGAGGCAGCAAAAATTTTAGATCAGTTTGAAGTTGATTATGAATTGACAGTTGTATCTGCTCATCGAACGCCAGAGCGTTTATACAACTATGCAGAGGTAGCTAAAGAGAAAGGCTTACAGGTAATTATTGCTGGAGCAGGAGGAGCAGCTCACTTGCCAGGGATGGTAGCTTCGATTACTACAATTCCAGTTATTGGGGTGCCAGTTAAGACTTCTACTTTAAATGGAGTTGACTCTTTACATTCAATCGTCCAGATGCCAGGGGGAGTTCCGGTAGCTACGGTAGCTATCAATGGAGCTAAGAATGCTGGCTTATTAGCATTGCAGATTTTAGGAGTGGCAAATCAAGAAATTAGTCAGAAATTAGAGGAGTATAAGAAAAATTTAAGGACTAAAGTAGAACAGACAGCAACAGAAGTTGAAGAGTTAGGTTATCAAGATTATTTAGAACAAAACTAGAATTTAATATTTAATAATGAATAGTTGTCAGGAATCAGTAGTCAGTAAGTTCAAAAGCAGTTAATTTAAGAGCTCTTAAATAACTTAATCTTAGCGGTGCACTGATTTTTGATTTCCGATTCCTGATTCCTGTGGCACAAAAGTGTTGTATAATTGTAATAAAGTTAAAAGGGAGGAAGAGATGAAAAAAGATTATTCACTCCATAGTAAAGATTTGTCTGACAAAATGGAAGAGGAATGTGGTGTTTTTGGAATCTATGCTAATAAAGAAGTAGATGTATCTAATTTAAGTTATTTAGGTCTTCATGCTTTACAACATCGTGGCCAAGAGAGTGCAGGGATTTGTGTTAATCATGATGGTAAATTTAGAAATTATAAAGATATGGGATTAGTTACTAATGTTTTTGATGAAGAGAAGTTGGCAGAGTTGACTGGGGAGATGGCAATTGGTCATGTTCGTTATTCTACGACAGGTTCTAGTTTGTTGGCCAACGCTCAACCATTATTGATCAATTCTATCAAAGGGGATCTTGCTATTGCTCATAATGGCAACTTAGTCAATAGTGCTGAGATGAGGGCCAACTTAGAACAACAAGGCTCTATTTTTCATTCAACTCTTGATACAGAGGTGATAGCTCATTTAGTAGCTCGTTCATTTAAGGATGATATTATAGAAGCTTTTACTCATAGCTTACAACAGATTAGAGGAGCATATAGTATTATTGCGATGACTGAAGATAGTTTAATAGCAGCTAGAGATCCTCATGGATTTCGACCACTATCTATAGGTAAGTTAGGAGATAGCTATGTTGTTGCCTCAGAAAGCTGTGCTTTTGATATTATCGGTGCTGAATTAATCAGAGATATTAATCCAGGAGAGATGGTAATCATTAGTAAAGATGGGATTAAGAGTATCTATTATGGGGAACGAGAGCTAAATAATTTCTGTGTCTTTGAATTTATCTACTTTGCTAGACCGGATAGTACGATTGGAGGACAGAATGTCCACTTAGCACGACGAGAGATGGGACGACAGTTGGCTAAGGAGATGGAAGTAGATGCTGATTTAGTAATTCCTGTTCCCAGTTCTGGAATTCCAGCAGCTTTAGGTTTTGCGGAGGAGTCGGGGATTGCTTATGAACAGGCAATTTTAAGAAATAAATATGTTGGCCGAACCTTTATCCAACCGACTCAAGAGATCAGAAATTTAAAGGTCAAGATTAAATTAAATCCAATCAAAGAGATTATTAAGGGTAAGAAAGTTGTTCTAATAGATGACTCTATCGTTAGAGGGACAACGAGCAAATTAATTATTAAAGCAGTTAGAGCAGCGGGAGCTAAAGAGATTCATATGGCTATTTCTTCTCCGCCAGTAACCCATCCTTGTTTCTATGGCTTGGATACTTCTCGCCGTAAGGAGCTGATTGCGGCTAATAATAGCGTAGAAGAGATCGGTCAGCATATTGGAGCTGATTCTTTAGGTTATTTAAGTCAGGAAGGGTTAGAAAAGTCGATTAAGGCTAATGGATATGATTTCTGTACAGCCTGTCTTGATGGGGATTATCCATTGGAATTAGGCTCAAGTTTAAATAAAGAATTTAATATTAAATAGATCAAGAATAATAAATACTGTAAAGTGCATTGAATAATGAATAATGATAAAAATTTTATTTTTTAGGTTTTAATCTTTAACTATTCAATATTAAATGTTAATTATTAACTGAATTTAGGGAGGTTTAAGATGGGATTATCTTATAAAGATGCAGGTGTTGATATTGAAGCAGGAGATAAAGCTGTAGCTAAGTTAAAGGATGATGTGCAATCAACCTTTGGCCCTGAAGTGTTAACTGGGCTAGGTGGTTTTGGAGCTTTATTTGCTCCGGATTTAACTGATTACCAACAGCCAGTCTTAGTATCAGGAACAGATGGAGTAGGAACTAAGCTTAAAGTAGCATTTATGATGGAACAGCATGATACAGTTGGGATTGATTTAGTGGCAATGTGTGTTAATGATATCTTGGCCCAAGGTGCTAGACCACTATTTTTCTTAGATTATTTAGCAACTGGAAAGTTAAATCCTGATCATGTAGCTGAGATAGTGAAAGGAATTACTACTGGTTGTAAACAGTCTGAAACTGCTTTAATCGGTGGAGAGACAGCTGAGATGCCGGATTTTTATCAGACTGGAGAGTATGATCTAGCAGGTTTTGTGGTAGGAATTGTTGATCAGGATAAGATTATTACTGGAGATGATATTAAGCCAGGTGATAAAATTATTGGTTTAGGATCGAATGGTATTCATAGTAATGGTTATTCTTTGGCCCGGAAGGTCTTTTTTGAAAAAGCAGGGTATGGGGTCAATCAGCAAGTTGATGAATTAGAAACTACATTGGGTGAGGAGTTATTGAAACCTACTCGAATTTATGTCAAGCCAGTTTTGAAGTTGTTAGAGCAGTATCGAATTAAAGGGATTGCTCATATTACTGGGGGAGGGTTGATCGAGAATTTACCACGAATCTTACCAGCCGAAACTGGAGCATTAATCAACCAAGATAGTTGGGAAGTACAGCCAGTCTTTGCTCTGATGCAGGAGTTAGGAGAGATTGAGAAAAAAGAGATGTATCGTACCTTTAATATGGGAATAGGAATGGTCTTAGTAGTACCAGAAGAAGAAGCAGAGCAAGTAATTGATTCTGCACAAAAGTTAGGAGAAGAGGCTTATTTGATCGGAGAAGTTAAGTCAGGAGAGAAGGAAGTGCAATTTACAATTGACAATTAACAATGTACAATTAAAGAGCTTATAAATTTATTTGATTTTAATTATAAATTGTACATTATACATTGTTAATTAGAATGGCGAGGTGGTAAGATGTTAAAGCTAGGTGTTCTAGCTTCAGGGCGTGGGAGTAATTTACAATCGATTATTGATGCTGTTGAAGCTGGTGAGATAGAAGCTGAGGTTAAAGTTGTGATCAGTGATAATGAAAATGCTCAAGCTTTAGAGCGAGCAACTAAGCATCAGATCGAGGCTCAGTATGTTGGCCCGGAAGATTATAGTACTAGCAATGGTTTTGAGCAAGCAATTATAGACCAATTAGAAAGATATGATGTAGAACTAGTGATTTTAGCTGGTTTTATGAAATTATTGAGTCCTTATTTTATTAAATATTATCAAAATAGAATTATGAATATTCACCCTTCCTTATTACCTGCTTTTAAAGGTTTACATGCTCAACAGCAGGCTTTAGATTATGGAGTTAAGGTTGCAGGTTGTACGGTTCATTTTGTCGATCAAGGTATGGATACAGGGCCAATCATCTTACAGGCAGTGGTACCAGTTAAAGAAGATGATACTGAAGATAGTTTAGCTACTAGAATCTTAGAAGAAGAACATAAGGTTTATCCAGAAGCGGTTAAGTTGTATGCAGAGGACAAGTTAGAAATTGAAGGTAGAAAGGTGATAATTAAAAGGTAATTACAACTAAATTTTAAATTAAACTATATACTAATAAAAAGGAGAGTGATTAATATGACTAAAATCCGACAAGCATTACTCAGTGTTTCCAATAAAGAAGGTATTGTTGATTTTGCTAAAGGTTTACATAAATTAGGAGTAAATTTAATTTCAACAGGTGGAACGGCTCAGAAACTAAAGGAAGCAGATCTACCAGTAATTGGGATCAGCCAGGTGACTGATTATCCAGAGATGATGAATGGACGGGTTAAGACTTTACACCCTGCTGTACATGGTGGAATTTTAGCAGTTAGGGAGAATGAAGAGCATATGAGTGAATTAAAAGAGCAGGGAATTAAGCCGATCGATTTAGTTGTTTGTAACCTTTATCCTTTTGCAGAAACGATTGCTCAAGATGATGTAACATTAAAAGAAGCAATTGAGAATATAGATATTGGCGGGCCAACGATGATCCGTTCTGCTGCTAAGAATAATCAAGATGTAGCAGTCGTTGTTGACACTAGTGATTATGATAGTATTTTAGCAGAACTTGAGGATAATGATACTACTTTAACTGAGGAAAGAAGACTAGAACTAGCGTATAAAGCTTTTAAACATACAGCTGAATATGATCATTTGATTCAAGATTATTTATCCAATATTGTAACGGGTGATGAGAAAAAATTACCAGAAATTATTCAAGATAACTATACTAAGAAGGCAGATTTAAGATATGGAGAGAACCCTCATCAACAAGCTGCCTTTTATCAGGAGCAGAATTTAAATGAACCATCAGTAACAACAGCAAAACAATTACACGGAAAAGCATTATCTTTTAATAATATTAATGATACTAATGGAGCTTTGGAGTTAGTCAAGGAGTTTACTGAACAACCTGCAGTAGCAGTAATTAAACATGCTAATCCTTGTGGTATGGCAGTAGCTGATGATTTAGCAGAGGCTTATCAGAAGGCCCATGCTGGTGATCCTATTTCTGCTTTTGGTAGTATTGTAGCTTTAAATCAAGAGGTTACAGGGGAAGTAGCTCAAGAAATAGCAGGGGAGGATAAGTTTGTTGAGGTTGTGATTGCTCCAAGCTTTAGTGAAAAAGCTTTAGATGTATTAAAGGAGAGATGGGATAATGTTCGTCTGCTAGAAACAGGTCAATTGAGTATAAATCGTAAACAGCCAGGTTATGATTTAAAGAAAGTAACTGGAGGCTTACTAGTACAGGATCGTGATATTGTTGAACTTAATGAAGATGAACTAGAGGTTGTAACTGAGATTGAACCAACAGCAGAGCAGATTAAGGATTTAGTCTTTAGTTGGAAGGTTGTTAAACATGTCAACTCTAATGCTATTGTAATGGCTAAGGATGAAATGATAGTTGGTGTGGGAGCAGGGCAGATGAGTCGAATTGATGCGATGGTTATAGCTGCTCAAAAATCAGATGGACGCCAAGAAGGAGGAGTTGTTGCCTCTGATGCTTTCTTCCCGTTCCCTGATGCTATTGAACAAGCAGCGAAAAAAGGAATTAAAGCAATAATCCAGCCAGGTGGTTCAATAAGAGATGAAGAGGTAATTGCTGCTGCTAATGAACATGGGATTGCAATGGTGTTTACAGGCCGTAGACATTTTAAACATTAAAAAGAATAAGGTTTTCATTTTAAAGCCCTCAGAAATGAGGGTTTTTTTATAATTAAGAAGTTATAACTACATGCATAGCAACTTCTCTAGTTGTTAAGGTGAAATTAGTTCAATTTATTATTGCAAGTTAGGTTAAGAAAAATAAACTAAGAATAGAAGGATGTTTTGGTTTCTAAGGTTAATTTTATTTTCCAAGTAATAATCCCATAAACTTCTTACTGGCCAAAGAAAAAGGAATCTTTTTATTGGTTATAATTGCTAAGTTTCTCTGGGGTAGTTCTTCTGCTAAGTTGACTTTAAATAACCCTGCTTCAGTACCCTGAAGGCAGTAATTAGGCACAAAAGAGATTCCCAGTCCTATCCTAGCCATCTCAATTAATAGATCTACACTACCTAATTCCACTTCAGGTTGTAGGTTAATGCCTAATTGACTGATAAATTCTTCAAAGAATTTTCTAGTAGTTGTCTTTTTTTCTAGCATTAATAGAGGATAGTCACTTAAATTATCTAGAGAGACTTTTTTCTCTTTAAGTTGTTTGTATTTATCTCCACTGATCAGGATATCATTAAAGGTGTAGACTTGTTCAACTTCCATAAAGTCAGTAACTTCTTTATTGGGTAGATTGCTGATGATCAAATCAACTTTACCTTGCTTTAATAACTGGACACATTTGCTAGAAGTGCGATTAGTAATCTGAATATGGATTTGGGGATAAAGTTGGTGGAATTTCTTTAAATAAGGTAATAAAAAGTATTTACAGATTGTATCGTTGGCCCCAAGATGTATCTCTCCTCTTTTAAAGGAGTTGATCTCTTGAATACTTCTTTCACCATTTTTAATCAGATTAAAGGCAGGTTCAATATGTTTAAATAACACTTCTCCTTCTTTAGTTAGGGCAACTTGTTTAGTACTTCTGATAAATAGAGTAGTATTCAATTCTTCTTCTAATGATTTGATTGATTGGCTGACAGCTGATTGAGAGATAAAGAGTTTATTAGCAGCTTGAGAAAAGCTTAAATACTCTGCAACATAATAAAAGACCTTATATAGTTCATGGTTGATATTCATTAATAACCCCTCCTAATTAATAGCATAAGTAATATTAATTTTACTACTCAATTATATCACGATATAATTAAAATATAAAATAGCTAATTGACAATTGACAGTTGATATGGTTTTTTATGGTCTTCACGGAGAGTTTTGATAAAGGCTTGCAGGGAGAGTTGATAATTAAAGATTAAATTATAAATTGTTCATTGTAAACTGTCAACCTAAAAAATAAGGGGGCCAAAAATGTCACAGATCAGAAGAGTTTATGTAGAGAAGAAAGAAGGATATAATGTAGAGGCTAAGCAGTTATTAGAAGATTTTAAAGAAACTTTGCAATTAGAAGGTTTAGAGAATTTGAGAATAGTTAATCGTTATGATATAGCTGGTATGTCTGAAAAAGGATATCGTCAGGCTTGCGATACAATCTTATCAGAACCTCCAGTTGATAAGTTGTCTGAGGAAGAGTTAGAGCTAGCAGAAGATGAGATAGCCTTTGGAATAGAGTATTTACCGGGCCAATATGATCAACGTGCAGATTCAGCTGAGCAGTGTATGCAGATTTTAAACTCAGAAGAAAGACCGACTGTTAGAGTAGCAAAAATAATTGTGTTGCAAGGGGATTTAACGGCAGATGAGTTAGAAAAGATCAAAGATTATTATATCAACCCTGTTGACTCAAGGGAGGCAGAGTTAGTTAAGCCAGATAGTTTAGAAATGGAATATGAAGTGCCTGAAGAAGTAAATATTATAGATGGTTTTATCGAATTAGATGAAGTAGGATTAGAGGATTTAATAGAGGAACTAGGACTAGCGATGAGTAAAGCAGACTTGCTCCATACTCAAAGTTACTTTAGGGAAGAAGAGAGAAGAGATCCTACAATTACAGAAATAAGGCTCTTAGATACTTATTGGTCCGATCATTGTCGCCATACAACATTCTTTACAAAGATAGAAGATGTCAAGATCGAAGAAGGTAAATATACTAGACCAATTAAAGCTGCTTATCAGAACTATTTAACAGCTAGAGAAAAGGTATATACATCTGATGAGAAAGATATTTGCTTAATGGATATAGCTTTAATGGGAATGAAAGAGTTAAGAAAAGAGGGTAAATTAGAGGATTTAGAGGTATCTGATGAGGTGAATGCCTCTAGTATCATTGTATCTGTAGATATAGATGGTGAGGAAGAAGAATGGTTAGTAATGTTTAAGAATGAGACTCATAACCACCCGACAGAGATTGAACCGTTTGGCGGAGCAGCAACCTGTTTAGGTGGAGCTATCAGAGATCCATTATCAGGGCGTTCTTATGTCTATCAAGCAATGAGAATTACGGGGTGTGGAGATCCTAGAACACCAATTGAGGAGACAATTGCTGGTAAATTACCGCAAAAGAAGATTGCCCAAGAAGCTTCTGATGGATATAGCTCTTATGGAAATCAGATTGGGATAGCAACTGGAAAAGTAGAGGAAACCTATAATGAAAGATTTTTAGCTAAGCATATGGAGATTGGAGCAGTGATTGCTGCAGCACCTAGAGAAAATGTAGTTAGAGGAGATGCTGAACCAGGAGATGTGATTATATTAGTAGGTGGCAAGACAGGGCGTGATGGTTGTGGTGGTGCTACTGGATCGTCAAAAGCACATACTGAAGAATCTATCGAGGAATGTGGAGCAGAAGTACAAAAAGGTAACCCACCGACAGAAAGAAAGATCCAACGCTTGTTTAGAAATCCTAAAGCAAGTACGTTGATTAAGAAGTCTAATGATTTTGGTGCAGGGGGAGTATCGGTAGCAATCGGTGAACTTGCTGATGCATTAGAGATCGATTTAGATGTTGTACCGAAAAAGTATGAAGGATTAGATGGCACAGAGTTAGCAATCTCTGAGTCTCAAGAACGGATGGCAGTAGTAGTTGATAGTGAAGATGTAGAGAAATTTATTGAATTATCAGGGGCAGAGAATTTGGAAGCAACGGTAGTAGCAAAGGTAAAAGATCATGGTAGATTGATTATGAACTGGAATGGAACTGATATAGTAAACTTAAGTCGAGAATTTTTGGATACTAATGGAGCAAGTCAAAGTACAAAAGTAATAGTTAAAGAACCACAACAAGAAGAGAACTACTTCAAGAGAGCACCTCAAAAGAGGCTATCACAGGATGTAGGGTTGAAAGAAAAGTGGTTAGAAAATCTATCAGATATAAATGTTTGTAGCCAGAAAGGCTTAGTAGAAAAGTTTGATAGTTCTATAGGAGCAGGAAGTGTTTTAATGCCTTATGGTGGAAAATATCAACTTACACCAACACAGAGTATGGTAGCTAAGATACCTGTTCTAGAGGGAGATACAACAACTGGTACAATTATGAGCCATGGTTATAATTCAAAACTATCAACCTGGAGTCCTTTTCATGGAGCATTGTATGCAGTAGTTGAATCGGTAGCTAAGGTAGTAGCTACTGGTGGAAGTTATGAAAAGATAAGATTTACCTTCCAAGAGTATTTTGAAAGATTAAATCAAGATTATGAAAGATGGGGTAAACCTTTTAGTGCATTACTGGGTGCTTTTTATGCTCAAAAAGGATTTGGGCTGCCTGCAATAGGTGGTAAGGATAGTATGTCAGGAACATTTAATGATATTGATGTTCCACCCACATTGGTATCTTTTGCTGTAGACACTGTTGACGTAAACAATGTAATCTCACCAGAGTTTAAAGAGTCTGATAGTCAGATTGTATACGTTTTCCCAGAAAAAGATGAAGCTGAAGCACCTGATTTTGAACAGTTGAAGCTGATTTATCAGAGAGTAAACAACTTGATTAAAGAAGGCATTATCTTATCAGCTCAAGCAGTAACATTAGGTGGAATAGCAGAAGCAGTAACTAAGATGTCCTTTGGAAATAAAATTGGGGTAAACTTTGAGGAGCAACTAGAAGATGAATTATTGTTTGGCCCAAATTATGGTTCGCTTATTTTAGAAGTTGAAGCAGAAGCAGAGGTAGAAGAGTTGTTTAAAGGAGTAAACTATAAGGTGTTGGGTACAACGACTGAAGGAGAAGTTATTAAGCTAGATGATATGGAGCTAGCTATTGATGAGGCAATAGAGGTCTGGGAGAAGCCTCTAGAGAAGATTTATCGTACCAAAGCAGATCAAGAGGAAGAAATATTTGACTTTAAGCCTTATGAAGCTGATGATATCTATGTCTGCAAAGAAAAGGTAGCTAAGCCTAAGGTATTGATTCCTATCTTCCCAGGAACGAACTGTGAATATGATACAGCAAAACAATTTGAAGCAGTAGGAGCAGAGGTAGAAACATTACTCTTTAAGAACTTATTGCCACATCAGATTGAAGAATCAATTGATGCTATGGTAGAAGCGATTAATACCTCTCAAATAATTTCATTAGTAGGAGGCTTCAGTGCTGGAGATGAGCCTGAAGGTGCAGGTAAGTTTATAGCAACGGTATTTAGAAATCCTAAGATCAAAGAAGCTGTAATGAACCTATTAAACAAGCGAGATGGATTGATGATAGGAATTTGTAATGGTTTTCAGGCCTTAATCAAATTAGGTTTAGTACCTTATGGAGAAATCAGAGATTTGACAGAGGAGGCACCAACATTAACCTACAATAAGATAGGACGCCATGCATCTTGTATGGTAAATACAAGAATTGTATCTAATAAATCGCCATGGTTTACTAATGTAAACGTAGGAGATATTCATACAATTCCTGCTTCACACGGAGAAGGCCGTTTCGTAGCAAGTGAAGAAATGGTAAACAGGTTATTTAAAAATGGTCAAGTAGCAACCCAATATGTAGATTTAGATGGCAATCCAACATCTGATATAGCTTTTAACCCTAATGGTTCAGTAGTTGCTATTGAAGGGATTACCAGTCCTGATGGGCGTATCTTAGGTAAGATGGCACATTCAGAGCGGATTGGAAGCAATGTTGCTAAGAATATAATCGGTGAACAAGAACAGCAACTATTTAAGGCAGGAGTAGATTATTTTAGAAAATAACTTTAATATAAAAAGAGGTTGAAAAATTAAAGGGATAAGTATTGGATAAAACCAATACTTATCCCTTTTCAACATAAAACATAAAAAAAGGAATTTGGATTAATATGTATAATTAGGTTATAAAGACCTGTTCAGGGAGGTGTATCGTGAGAAGTATAGATAAAGAGGAAATTTTTATTTCAGCTGAAGATCACTATTGTGATTTTTTAAAGGCTGGAACTGTTATGCCCTATCAATTAGATTTAATGATGAAATAATTGTTTATTTGGCTGTATCAACAACTAATTTAAAGATGAAGCAAGAGTTAATTGCAATAACACTGTTATTGCGAGATAAGATAATTAATGATCTTGATAAAAGTAAAGCAAAAAAATTATCTAAGAGGAATAACAAAATAGAATTAAGTGTTAAACAGATAAAAGTTTTGAAAAATTTGTGTAGAGGCTTAACAACAAAAGAGATCGCAAATAAGTTACATTGTTCTAAAAGTACAGTTAAATATCATAAAAGAATAATATTTGAAAAATTAAATGTAAACTCTACTCCAGAGATGATTGTTGAGGCTATCAAGGTAGGATTGATTTGCATAGAAGAAATTTAAATATTATATCTGGTCACTAAAGACTATACTATCGGGTAGTTTTTGCAAATTAATGGATAAAATCCTACCCGATCGGTCAGTTTACATATCAGGATAATGATGGTAATATAACTAATGTAATACTTCTCGAGGAGTAAAAATAAATCTAAAGGAGGAATGTGTGATGAGAGAATTAAATGAGCAAGAATTGATGGCTGTTGATGGTGGGTGGACTAATGCTAGAGAAGGAGCAATAGGTGGTGGTGCTGGAAATGCTGTTAGAAATGCTGCTGGTGCTGCTAAAAGCGCTTTTAAAGCTGCAAGTAGTGCAAAGCTGGAGCTGCTGCAGGGGTTAAAGGTGCTGCTGTAGGTGCTATTGGGGGAGCAGCTATTGATGTTTTTGGTTAATATTTGATAATTATCCTATTATAAATAGGGCTCCTTTTTTTGTAACAAAAGGGGCCTCTTTTGTTAGAATATAAAAATTTGGGGTGATTAAATATGAAAAAAGATGGCATAAAAAAGATTTTTGAGATACATACAAGCACTATTTTAATGGGGCTATTAATAGGTATTAGTCTTATTTTTTTTTCTAATATTGGTTTAAATTCTAATCAAACAACTTTATACGGAAGTATTTTTGGAGCTTTCTTAGGTTCGATAATTTACAAGGACAAAATGAAAAATATAGAAAAAAATTGGCTTAAGGTAATTTTAGGTTTGATTTTTGATATATTTATTGCTTCAGTGATTGTAGTAGCAATAATTTCATTAGCCTGGTTTATTAACCTTATATAAGATTTCTCAGCTAAGAATTATGTAGATATTAACTGGGGGTTTTAGTTATTCACCAAAGTCAATATAAGTTTAAAACATCTATTATCTAAGTGACTTTTAAGGACATCTTATTATTTATGAAAATTTAGATCAATTATTGAAAATTAGATTCAAGTTTTAGTAAACTTTAAAATAAAGATAAAGTAAGTGGGTGGATAAATTAATGCAAAAGGTTAAGAAATTAATAAAAATATTTTTTCTTTTTTTAAGTTTATTCTCGACAAAATTATATCTTCAATTAAAGATGGAATTGAATTTATTGTTACTAATTATCACTATCGTTGCATTGTTAAAAAATATAGATTTACTAACTCAACCAAATCAAATTAGTAATCAAAAATTTATAACTTAGTAGACTTTTCAAAGTAATAATTACTTTGAAAAGTAGTCCTTGTTCTATATTAAAAGTAAAATATAGAATATATTTCTAGATGAAAGCCTATTAACCTAGGTTTTAGATCACTAGCGTTGCATCTAAAATTTCGATGCAACGCTAGTGATTGATGATATATTAGTTGATTATTTAGAAACTACCTTACATGTGTTTTCAATTGGAGTTATATTTTTAGCGTTCTTTCAAGTAATTTTAAACTTTTTTAGACAACATTTATTACTATATTTAAGTCAAAAGATAGATGTATCATTAATTTTAAATTATTATCGTCATGTACTAAATCTTCCGATGAACTTTTTTGATACTAGAAAGGTAGGAGCTATCTTATCGGGATTATCTGACGCTACAAAGATTAGACAAGCAGTCTCTGGAGCAACTATTACAGTTATCAGTCATTATTATGTCAGTAAGTTGGATTTGCAGGACTTAACTGAATTAAAAATTGGGGTGTCTGCTGATGGAGAATTTTAAGGTAGATAAATCTTTTTTGTTCTATTACTATTTTTAGTTTTTCAGTCGAGTTTAGTTGAGGCAGAAGAGTTGAGTTTAAAGGAACGATTACAGAAGAAAATTTTAAAGAAGACTATTTTGAATTTAAAAGTAGTCAAATTGATTTAAAAGCTGCTAAGGATCAAATTTTGTTAACTAAATTGCGATTAAGTCAATTGCTCATAAATAATGAGTAAAAAGTAGACTAAACATAGAAAAAGAACCTTGACCAAGGATTCTTTTTCTATGTTTTTTTGGAAAAACTCACAGAGCAACATGGTTAATTATATGATGAGTATAAGCCTTTAAATTAGTTCAGAAAGGAGTTGCTAATATGGAGGTCAACTTATCACTTAATGGAGGCGGAATTAAGGGGATTAGCCATGTAGGAGGCCTAAAGGCCTTAGAGGAAGAAGAAATAGAGGTTAAAGCGATTGCTGGTAGCTCAGCAGGGGCAATTATAGCTGCTTTATATGGAGCAGGTTATAGCTGTGCTGAATTAAAAGAAATTATGTATCAGGTTGATTTTAATAAATTTAAAGATGGTTTTTCTCTATTTAGATTGATTAGAGATTATGGTTTATATAGTGGTAATCATTTTTTGCGATGGATTGAGGCTAAATTAGCCGCTAAGGGAATTAATAAGTTTAAAGACTTAAGGATGAATGTTAAAATTATAACGTCAGAAGTAACTTATAGTAAAGAGCAGGTCTTTTCTAAGACTGAAACCCCAGAGTTTTCTGTAGCTGAAGCTGTCAGGATGTCAATTGGAATTCCTATCTTTTATGTTCCTTATCGTTATCAATCTCAACTATATGTTGATGGAGGAGTGATGAACAACTTACCGCTAAATGTATTTAATGAAGCTAAAGAGCCGGTTTTAGGTTTTTTATTACTAGAGCAGGAACAACAAGAGCAGACGGAGATTAATAACTTTGTTGATTATCTAACTACCTTAATGAATATGGTAATCTCGGTTAATGAACTACGGCAGATTGAATTATCTGATTCGTATATTATCTCAATTCCAACCGGTAATACTAGAGCTACTGATTTTTCTCTGTCATTAGAAGAGAAAGAGCAATTATATAGGTTGGGTTACCAAAGGGTAAGAGATAATTTAGCAAAGTTTGAAGATAGACGATTAGGAGAAACAAAGATACTTGATCAGGGGGAGATTAGAGCTACAACTGTTGAGATAGAGGAGCTTAGTAGAATGATGATCAGCTATTTAAAAAATAATTTTGAGCTTGATCAAATTGATGGTATTGTTTCAAGTGCAGATGATGATTATTTATTTTCTTATCTGCTTGCCAAACAGTTAAACAAAAAGTTTACGGTCCTTAAACCAGAAGAGGTAGCATTAGATAACTGTCGCTATAATCAATTACAGCCGGGAGAAAGGGTTATAATTACGACTTTTTTATTAACGGAAGATAAGCAATTGATTAAATCAGCAAAGCAGTTAAGAAAGCTTGGAATTGAAGTTGAAGAGATCATTACTTTTATTGGACGTGAAAGTAATTTCCAAACTACTGGATTAGATAATGAGTTGGCTATTACTAAATATAGGACTCTTAATTTTGATTGACAAGTTTTTGAGTTTGTTATATTATTTGAATGGAGAAAATTAAGCTTGAAGTGGAGTTAATTTGAAAGGAGTAGTTAAATGCATGGTTATTATGGAGCTGTCAAGACAGGATGGTTAGAAGTAATTGCTGGAGTTATGTTTTCAGGAAAGAGTAGTGAACTAATTAGGAGAGTAGAGCGAGCGATGATTGCTCAACAAAATGTAATTGTCTTTAAACCAAAGCTTGATAAACGTTATAGTGAAACAGAAGTTGCTACTCATAATGGAATTAAGATCAAAGCTCAAATTGTTGATTCAGTAGCAGAGATTAAACAGAGGGTTAAGCAATATAGTAAAGAGGTTAATTTGGATGTAATAGCAATTGATGAGGGCCAATTCTTCTCTAACCGCTTGGTTCAATTGGCTGACCAACTAACTGATGAGGGTTATCGAATCATCATAGCAGGTTTAGATACTGATTTTGCTGGAAGAGGTTTTGAGCCGATTCCTGAATTGATGGCTAGAGCAGAATATGTAACTAAATTACATGCTGTTTGTGTTAAGTGTTCTAATCCAGCTACTAGAAACCAAAGGTTGATTAATGGAGAGCCAGCTAGTATTAATGATCCGATACTGGTTGTAGGAGCTGGAGCTGATGATGAGGTTGAGCAAAATGAAGAATACTATGAAGCACGTTGTCGTAGTTGTCACCAGATAAGATATGATTAAATAATCTAGATTATTTAATCATATCTTTTGTAAAAAAATTCAATTAAGTTAGCAGGAAGTTAAGTAACCCACCGAGAAATTCTATGAATATGGTGGGGTTAGTATTTGTTTTTGTGATTATAATAACTAATACCAAAACAGAGCACGATAATAAAGATGCTGATTAATTGAGCAACTCTGAAAGGGCCAAACATTAGACTGTCAGTTCTCATGCCCTCAATAAAGAAACGCCCTAGTGAATATAAACCAAGATAAGTTAAAAATAATTCCCCTGGCTTCAGAAAATCCTTTTTGTTCCAGTAAAAGAAAAGAAAAGAAAAGACAGCTAAATTCCAGAGTGATTCATATAAGAAAGTCGGGTGGTAGTAGGTGCCATCTATTCTCATCTGTTCTATAATCCAAGTTGGTAAGTGAAGGTTTTCCAAAAATGATCTACTTACAGGGCCTCCATGGGCTTCTTGATTCATAAAATTACCCCAACGACCGATTGCTTGTCCTAAAATAATTCCTGGAGCTGTAATATCAGCCATCTTCCAAAAATTAATCTTTTTTCTTTTAGTGAAGAAAATAGTTACGATGATAGCAGCAATTAGACCACCATGAATTGCTAAACCACCACGACCAATTATTTGAGCTGGATATTGACTATAATAATCCCACCTGAAGATTACATAGTAAGCTCTAGCTCCAATGATTACGAAAGGGATAGTCCAGACGATTAAATCTAATACTAAATCTGGATTAACATTTCTTCTTTTAGCCTCTTTAGTGGCAATGCCAATCCCAACTAAAAAAGATAAGGCAATAAAGATCCCGTACCAATAAACAGTAACTGGGCCAATCTGGAATGCAATTGGATCAATATAGTTGTTAATAGTTAATTCCTCCTTTGGACTTGCTTAAAACTTTGTTTAATAATATAATAGATAGAAATAATAGTCAAATTTATAGTGGTATGACTCATTATTGGGGTTTGTGTATAGTTATTTAAGTTAAGATGGAACTTATCATAAAATGATGTTAATTATTGATTAAAGTTAAATTATATAATTGTATTTTATAAAAATTAAGCTAATATTTCAATAAATTTTAGATATAAAAAATAGTTTTGATCTTGTTTTAAATTTGATGTTAGATGATTAAGGGGAGTATACTCAAAAATAGATGTTATTATTTAAGATTAAATTTCTTTAGAAATTTAATCTTTGACTATATTATTAGAATTATAAAAAATGAGTTATGAACCCCCCTTATATATAAATAAAAAGCTAACAAAATAAATTCAATTTAGAAAGGAAGATGATAGTATGAAAAATATTGGGATTCCGGCAACAACTATCGAAAGACTACCGTTATATTATCGGGTGTTACAGAAGTTAAAGAAACAAAGTGTGGAGGTTATCTCTTCTAAAAATTTAGGGAAGAGGCTTGGAATTCCTTCAACACAAGTTAGGAAAGATCTATCTTATTATGGTGAGTTTGGAAGAAGAGGTGTTGGATATGAAGTTTCAGTCTTGATTAAGCAGTTAGAGAAGATCTTGGGATTAAATAAAAGTTGGAATTTGGCTCTAATAGGAGCAGGTAACTTGGGGCACGCTTTATTAGATTATCATGGTTTTAGAAAGCTAGGGTTAAATATAAAATATGTCTTTGATGAGGATGAAGACAAGATAGGTCAGGAGTTTAATGGGGTTAAAGTAAAAGACATAGAAAATATGGAAGAATTAATTGACAAAAATGAGATTAAGATTGCTATAATTGCGGTTCCTGCTCGAGTAGCTCAAGAGATTGCTGATCGATTAGTTGGAGCAGGAATTAAAGCAATTTGGAATTTTGCTCCAACATATTTGCAGGTTTCAGAGGATATAAAGCTAAAGAATGAAGATCTATCGATTGGATTGGTCGGCTTAACCTATCATTTATCAAATAATGGGAGCAAATAATATAATTAATTAATCTTCTGTTAGATATGAAATGATTTAGCTAATAATTTAAATTCAACTTATAGGAGGGATAATTTATTGAAAATTGGGAGGAAGTCTTATATTCTAAATTAAGCTCTAATAAGTTGCTTAATCAACAGTTGCTTGTTCAGTTTGAAGAATCGGTTCCAGTACAATTAAATTTAGTTATTGATCGTAATGGAAAGGTTGTTAAAATTGAACAAGGCAATTTAACAGCTAACCTGTTGGAAGGAATTAGAAGAAGAAGGAGCAAGAAGAGGTTATCAGGTTTAAGGGTGATTACTATTAGTGATAATCAACAGCTTACTCTTGCTCAGAAAAATTTAGCTTTAAGGTTTAGGCTTGATAATTTAGTTAAAGTCAGCTTAAAATCTGACTCTGCACTATTAGTAATACCTAAAGTTGCTGAGGGAAGGTTAGTAAGCCTAGAAGAGATAAATTTGACTATTAAGCAAGCAATTGAATTTGATCAATTAGCTGTTGTGGCTCAATTAGAAGAGAGATTAAGTGAAGTGGATAATTATCGAGTAAAAGAAGATAGAGAACGAGCCATATTAGTTGGTAAAGCCGAAGAAGAGCTGGAGGAATTAAATGGTTTAGCTACTACGGCTGGAGTTGAAGTAGTAGCTAGAAGTTTACAGAAACAAGAAAGAAAGAATCCTGCTTATTATATTGGAACTGGTAAATTAGAAGAGTTAAAAGGGTTAGTTTTTAGTCAACAAAGCAATTTAGTTATCTTTGATGATGAACTGACTCCTGCTCAACATAGCAATTTGGAAGAGGTTTTGGCTGTACAAGTTGTTGATAGAACTGAATTGATTTTAGATATCTTTGCTCAGCATGCTCATACTAAAGAAGGTAAGATTCAAGTTGAGTTGGCCCAATTAGAGTATTTATTACCCCGTTTGACAGGGAAGGGAAAAGAATTATCTCGTTTAGGTGGAGGAATTGGGACGAGAGGGCCAGGAGAAACTAAGCTAGAGATTGATCGACGTAAAATTAGAAAGAGGATTCATAGCTTGAAGGAGCAATTGACAGAAGTTAGACAGAATCGAGCTGTACAAAGGCAAGGACGAAAGAATCCTTTGATTACCCTAGTGGGATATACTAATGCAGGGAAATCAACTTTAATGAATTTATTGACGGCAGCTGATGTTAAGGTTGAAGATGAATTATTTGCTACCTTAGATTCAACTTTACGTCAAGCTAAATTACCGATTGGTCGCCAAGTTATTTTCAGTGATACTGTTGGATTTATCAAGAAATTACCACATCAATTAGTAGCTGCTTTTCAGGCTACATTAGAAGAGGTTCAACAGGCAGATCTGTTATTACATGTGGTAGATAGTAGTCAAGCTCAGCTGAAGGAGAGAATGGCTACTGTTCATCAAGTATTAGAAGAGCTGGGGGTATTGAATAAGGAAATTGTTACAATCTTTAATAAGTCTGATTTAGTAGCTGATGATTATCTGGAGTTATTACGACAAGATTATCCAAGTAGTGTAGCGATTTCTGCTTTAACAGGTGAAGGTAAGGATAGATTGTTAGAGCGAATTTCTGAGGTTATAGCTAGGGATATGGTAACTGTTGATTTGGAGTTTCCTTATGAAGCTGGAAAGTGGATTGACCAACTGCATCAGAATGGGCAAGTATTAGAGGAGAATTATGTTGCCAACAAGATAAAAGTAACTGCTAATATATCTAAAAGGTTGGCCCAGCGACTACAAGATTATCAAGTGTAAAACTACTAGAGGTGGAGGTCTCCACCTCTAGATTTTTTTATAAAAAGAGGTGTAAACTTTTTCTAGGCCAAATTTTTCTGGTTGAAGTAGGTACTCAGTATTACCTAAGAATAAAATTCCATCTTTAGTTAATGAATTACTCAACTTGGTTGTCAGCTCTTCTTTAATCTCTTTTGTAAAGTAGATAAAGACATTGCGGCATAGAATTAAATCCAAATTGAAATCATATTTGTCTGTTAATAAATTTAACTTATCGAATTCTACTTGATTCATAATTTTGCTGTCCAGTTGGTAATGATCCTTCTTTTTAGTGAAGTATTTATTGACAAGCTGTGGAGCTACCTTTTTAATTGAGTTCTTCTTATATTTAGCTTCTCGTGCCTCCTCTAGAATACTAGGATCTATATCTGTTGCTTTAATTTGATAGCGGTTAGGATTAACCTGTAATTCATTTAAAATAATAGCTAATGTATAAGCTTCACAGCCATTAGAAGCTGCTGCACTCCAAATTTTGACCTTGCTTTTTTTCTTTAATAACTGAGGCATAATATTTTCTTTAAGGTATTTAAAGTTATCTGGGTTACGAAAGAATTCTGAAGTATTAATTGTCATATATTCTAGAAATTCTCTCTGAAATTCTCTGCTATTATTTAATTTCTCTAGACAGATTTGATAATCGTTGATGCCATGCTTGCTCATCAGGTTGTTGCTGCGTCGTTTGACCCTTTTTTCTTTATAACTAGTCAAATCAATATTAATTTTATTTGATACTTTAGTGATAAATTCTTGGAAGTTCATTACTCGACTCCTCTCAAAGATAATTTATTTTATTAAGCTGATCTTTCTAGCTTTTTTTTAGTAAAGATAGATGATATAATTAAAAGACCTATATTAATATTTTCAGCTTCAAATAAAAAACTCCTTTATTTAAAAGTAATTATTATTAATTAGTAAATAATTAAAGGATAGAACCGATCTCAAGCAAAAGAAAATAATAGAGGAAGGAGATGATAATAATCAGTTTACAAATATCAGTTTTAGCTAGTGGTAGTTCAGGGAATGCTATTTATGTTGAGGCAGGTCAGAAGAAGATCTTAATTGATGCTGGCTTAAGTGGAAAGCAAATTAATAATAGATTAAAGAAGATTAATTTAAGTGTTAAAGAGTTAGATGCTATCTTATTAACCCATGAACATACTGATCATATTCAAGGAGCTGGAGTGTTAGCTAGAAGGTGTAAGATTCCATTGTATGCGACAGCTGGTACTTGGCAAGTGGCAGCAGATAAGTTAGGAAAGCTAAAGTCAGAACAACAGTGTGTCATTGATACTAAGCCCTTCAATTTAGGGGGGTGTCAAATTAAACCTTTTAGTATCCCGCATGATGCTCAAGAACCAGTCGGTTATACGATAACTTCTTGTGGGGCTAAGATGGCTGTTGCTACTGATATAGGAGAGATGACAGATCAAATCAGAGCAGAGATCAGTGATTCAGATCTAGTTGTTTTAGAATCGAATCATGATCTGGAGATGTTAAAGATTGGCCCTTATCCTTGGTCTCTTAAAAAGAGGGTGATGGGAAATAAAGGTCATCTATCTAATGATGCTGCTGGGGCTGAAGTAGTAAATTTATCTAAAAGATCTGTCAGCCGTATATTATTAGCCCACCTTAGCAAAAATAATAATATACCTGAACTGGCATTTTTGACGATAAAAAATATGTTAGTTGAAGCAGGTATTAAATTAGATCGAGATATAAAACTAGATTTTGCTTATCAAGAACAAGTAACTCCACTTTATCAATTAGGTTAATTTAGGGAGGGAAATAATGAGTTTTTTCTTTGCTGAGGATGATAAAATTGGATTTAATCTGAAAGCCTATTTAATTATTGCTATAATTAGTGGGCTGGTGGGGGCGGGTATTTTGTATTTTGCTCTCTCTACTATTGAATTGAGCCAAGATGAGATAGAAATTGAAGAAGATATAGTTCAAGATAAAGAACAACAGACAAGTAAGGAGTATCAAGAAGTCAGTTATCAAGAGGTGGGCCAAGAGCAAATTGTCGATGTAGTAAAAGAGGTTGGCCCGGGGATTATAAGGATAACTACCGCTAAAGAAAGGGTTATGTATGATTTCTTTACTCGAAGAAGAGAGGAAAGAATTAGAGGTGAAGGTTCAGGGGTTATCTATAATAATGAAGGTTATATTATTACCAATAATCATGTTATAGAAGGTGCCGAAGAGATTAATGTTTTTTTGCCTGAAGGGGAAGGAGAATATAAAGCAGAAGTTATTGGTAAAGACCCAGTTACTGATTTAGCTGTAATTAAGATTGATTCTCAAGATCTAGAATTGTCTGTACCTAAATTAGGAGATTCAAGTCAGTTAAAAGTAGGTCAAAAGGCCATAGCTATTGGTAACCCCTACGGTTTTTCTAATACTGTAACGGTAGGAGTAATTAGTGCTTTAGAGAGAAGGTTACCGATTCAACAAATAGCTGAATTA
The DNA here is from genome assembly GCF_046097105.1 of Natroniella sp. ANB-PHB2. Lineage (GTDB taxonomy): Bacteria > Bacillota > Halanaerobiia > Halobacteroidales > Halobacteroidaceae > Natroniella. The sequence continues at coordinate 2,340,076 of NZ_CP175562.1, forward strand.
ACAGATATGATTCAGACAGATGCAGCGATTAATCCAGGAAATAGTGGTGGAGGACTATTAAATCAGCAAGGTGAAGTAATAGGAATTAATACTGCTATTATTGAACAAGCTCAAGGGATTGGATTTGCTATTCCAATTAATTTAGCTAAGGAAATAGTAACTGAGTTAATTGCAGAAGGAGAGATAATTAGACCTTGGATTGGGATTTATGGTGGAGATATTACTCCTGATTTATCAGATAGCTATGAACTAGAGCATCAGACTGGCATTTATATCTTTCAAATTATTGCAGAAAGCCCTGCTGCCAAGAGTGGGTTGCAAGAAGGGGATATCATTTTAGAAATTGATCAACAAGAATTAACCAGCATGTCAGATTTAAAGGAACTTTTACAAGAGTATCAAGTAAATGATAAAATTGAGTTATTAATTTATCGAGACTCTAGTTTAAAAAAGTATAAAATAAGATTACAAGAAAGGCCTATTAATGAGTGATTTATATTAATAGGCTTTTTTCAATTAGAAGATGATATATTCTTAAGAAATAGCTAATGACTTAAATTTTCACATTGCATATATATATATATATTGATATAATGAATTAAAAATAAATTTATAGCAATAAATGAACAAAATAATTACCCTTGTGGAATGTAGGCACTTTTTCTTTTTCTTTTTTGAGTTATATTTAATAATTTTAAAACTTATTTGGGATATTAAAAAGATTAAACCTTACTTTTTTAAGTTTTTTTAAGTGAGTTAATATTGTATATTAGAATCTCAGGAACCTTTTAATTTAAATTGTAATTATATAATGTTAATACAAACTATTCATTTATTATTATAAAATATTTATTGGAGGTAGGCAGTTATGAAGAAGACTATTAGAAAAAAGCTACTATATTGGTTGTTATTGGTTGCAGTGATACCTGCCTTAATAATTGGTAGCTTCAGTTATTATTTGATTAGTCAGCAAATATCGAGATCTAGCAAACAGACTCTAACAAATACAAACGATGGAATATATAATATGGTAGATACTCAACAAAGAGTGATTACTTCATGGTTAAAAAGTGCTGGCAAGTCATTTGAAAATAGATTAGAGGCGTTAGGTAAAAATAAATTTGATTATGATGAAATGGTTGAAATTGAAGGCTTTGAAGACTATAAACTACCAACTTGGTATATTGGGGAACAAAAAATTACAGGTGACTTTACGCTAGTAGATGAATTAATTCAGCAAGAAAAATTACCTGCTAGTATTTTTATGTTTCATAAAGATGAGTTTATAAGGGTTAGTACAAATGTTAGAGATGAAAATGGACGGAGAATTATGGGGACAATACTAGATCGAGGTACGATTTTTCAAAAATTAATAAATGGTCAACAATATATAGGTAGAGCAAATGTTGAGGGGATAATGCATGCAACAATTTATAAACCAATCAAAAATAAGAAGGGTGATTTAGTAGGTGCCTTTGTAATTGGAAGAAAAGAACAAGAATATGAATTAATAAATAATATAAAGAATATAAGCATAGAAAATTCTGGGTATTCTTATGTTATAGATTCTAATGGCAAGGTAGTTGTTCATCCTGAAATATCTGGAGAAAATGTTTATAAATATGACTGGATAAAAGAAATGATTAATAGTAAGGAAGGTTCAATTAATTATGAATTTGAAGGGGAAAATAAAGTAGGTTATTATAAATATTATGAACCCTGGGACTGGTATATTGTGACACAAGGGTTAGAAGAGGATATTTTTAGCTCTAGAACTTATTTATATAAGATGTTTATAGTTATAATGGTTTTGACAGTACTAGGAAGTTTGTTAGCTGCTCTTTTTATATCAAAAGAATTTTCAAAACCTATAAAGAAATTTGTGGCTGCCTTTCAAGAAGCTAAAAAAGGGAATTTGAATACAAAGTATGTCAATGTTATCAATACTGAAGAATTTGATTTTTTAAGTAAAGCTTATAATGCTATGATGTTTTCTATTAGTATGATGATAGGTAAAATCAAAAGTAATTCTAGTGATATTAAGAAGTCCACCCAAAAACTAACAATAGATGTAGAACGTGCTAAAGGAGCACTTGAAAAAATGGAATGTAATATCAATTCTGCTCAAAATGACTTATGTTTTGATAGTGGTTCTCATGCAATAACTATTAGTGAGAATGATTTTATTATCAAACGGATTTATAAGTTATTTGAAAAACATAGAGATAATTTTGATGATGAAAGTTGGTTAAAAATAGAAGCAATCTTGAAGTTGCTCTACAACCCTAAACAAGAAGACTATATAGACCTTAATGAAAAGGATGATAGATTTGATCAATATAAGGAAAGGAATCTCTTCTTAAATGATTTAAATATTGAACTTGAAAAAGTTAAACTTTTACTTGACAATATAGATGATTCAACAGAGGACTTATATGAGATTGCTCTTTATTTAGAAAAAAAAGTTGCTGTTTTTGATATAGATGATAATCCTTTTGATTAAGATATGGTTCATTTTTTATTTTCACCCTGTATTATAAAGTTTATAATAATAAATCAGCTAGCCTTAAAAAAACTTTAGTTTATATTTTAGGGAGGAGGGAATTAGTTGGAAGTTTTCAATCTAATGAGTTATGACTATGAAAGCTGCAATATTAATGACTTAATAACAGAGGTAGAAAATAAGATGCTTAATAAGAAGAAAGGTCATATTATTGTCGAGGATGATAAAGCTCGCTATAAAGGGGTTGTCTCAGTTTTAGATATATTAAAGGCCAAAGATAAGAATCAAAGAGTAGAGCAGGTTACTAATTATATTGAAACTGTAGATGTTACTACAGAGTTAACTGAGGTTAATACTACTAATGATATTATACCAGTACAGAAAGATTATAGTATTGTAGGAATTATTGAGTTTAAAGATTTGATTTCTTTTTTAAAGGAAAGGAAGCTCCAAAAAAAAGTGATCAACAAAAAAGATAATGAAGATGATAATTCAAAAGCTAAGTATACAATAGATAGCATAATAGGAGAAAGTAGTAAAATTAAAGAGATGAAAAGGAGATTAATTAAAACTGCTAAGATCAATTCGACGGTTTTAATTAGAGGGGAAACAGGTGTTGGTAAAGAATTAGTTGCCCATGCAATTGTAAGCCTTAGTAAGAGAAGGTATCAGCCTTTTGTAAAGGTAAATTGTGGTGCTATACCAGAAAATTTGATTGAAGCAGAGTTATTTGGGTATGATAAGGGAACTTTTACTGGTGGTTTAAAGGAAGGTAAAGAAGGTAAATTTAAATTAGCTAATAATGGAACAATATTTCTTGATGAGATAGGTGAAATGGATCTTAAATTACAGACAAGATTACTTCGTGTTATTGAGGAAAGAGAAATTGTTAAAATAGGTGGAGACTTTCCTGAGTCAGTTGATGTAAGAATTATTGCTGCTACTAATGTAGATCTTGAACAGATGGTTGAAAGAAATGAGTTCAGGAAGGACTTATATTACCGGTTAAATGTTATTCCTGTAGATGTTCCACCCCTTAGGGACTATAAAGATGATATACCTTTATTGGTAGAATATTATATTGATAAAATTTCTCAAAAGTTTGATGTTAGAAGTCCAGTTATTGAAGAAGATGTCTTTAAAATACTAAAAAAGTATAAATGGCCTGGAAATGTAAGAGAATTAATTAATGTTATTGAAAGGGCTATTGTCTTATCTGATGATAGAATTACAGTTGATGATTTTAAAGAAATTTCTTCTAGTATTGATGAAAGTGGAGTAGGTGCTTTTAATAATAATAAAAATAATAGTGAATTAAAGTCGAGTACTTATGAAGCAGAAAAAGATATGATTACTAAATATTTAAAGAAACATAATTATAATAAGGTCAGAGCTGCTGATGATTTGGGGATTTCTAGAAGTAGCTTATATTATAAGATGAAGAAATATGATATTGCTTATTAACTTTGTAATATAGTTGCATTTGAAGTTGAAATATAAAATCATAGATGTTTAAAGTTAAATATTATAACAAAGAGGAGATTTGGGTATTATTTTAATAATATCAAAATCTCCTCTTTGTTATATTTTTGGACAATTTGTTTTAAAATTAACACAACTTTTTCAGAGTGAATACTACTAATCATTTTTTTATTAAACGGAACTAAGGGGCTGACGAGAGTAAATGAACTTTGGCATGAGTATTGCATTATTAAGTAGGTGAAAAGAAAAAGTTTTTTGTAGGCTAAACATTATTTAAACCGAAGGGGGGAGATAATTTTCTGATAAGATTGAAAATTAAGTCTATGAAAACTATACTAAGAGATTCAGAAAGGAAGTGGTGACAATGCAAAGTAAGAATAGGTGGGTAATTTTAATTGCAAGTGTTATTCTTAATTTAAGTATAGGCTCTGCTTATGCTTGGAGTGTTTTTCAAACTCCTTTAATGGATCATTTTGGATGGACGACGGGTCAGGCTTCTTTGGCATTTACTATCAGCCTTTCATTGGTTCCTTTTGCAATGATTGTAGCTGGTAAGTTTCAAGATGAACACGGGCCTAAACTAGTAACATTATTAGGAGGAATAGTCTTTGGACTGGGGTTGTTTTTAGTAGGTTATGTCAATTCAATAACAATGCTTTATCTTACTTACGGATTATTGGGTGGAGTTGGAATTGGAATGATCTATGCCTGTACCGTAGGTAATACTGTAAAATGGTTTCCAGATAAGAGAGGATTGGCAGGTGGGTTAACAGCTGCTGGGTTTGGTTTAGGGTCAGTTCTATTAGCACCTGTTGCTGAAGCACTTGTTAGAAACCTTGGAGTATTTACAACATTTAGAATAATTGGCATAGTTTATTTAGTGCTTATTGTTGGAGCTTCATTTGTTATGGATCGACCGGATCCAGATTGGAAACCAGAAGGTTGGGAACCACCTATGAAGAGTTCAGATGATGGTGGCACAGAAAGTGCTGAAATAAATCTAAAAGGAACGGAGATGCTCAAGACTGGCAGGTTTTATATTTTATGGTTGCTATATGCAATTGGCTGTGTTTCAGGACTTATGATAATAGGCCATGCTTCACCTATCGGTCAGCAAACAGTAGGTATCTCTGCTCGTTTAGCTGCTTTAGGAGTAAGTATTATAGGTATAGCAAATACGGCAGGTAGAATTTTCTGGGGTGGTGTATCTGATAGGATAGGTAGATATAACACATTAATTTTAATGTATGCTAGTTCGGCAGCGATGTTATTACTATTAAGGGTAGCAGGTGGTTTTCCAACCTTTATAATAGCAACTTCTGGAATAGCATTAGGTTTTGGTGGGTTTTTAGGTATATTCCCATCAGTAACAGCTGATAACTTTGGTGATAAATTTATTGGTGCAAATTATGGTATAATATTTACAGCTTATGGTCTTGCAGCATATATTGGGCCAATGATTGCAGCGACAACAAAAGAGAGTGCTGGAGGTTATGGTTACGCTTTTCTTATTGCAACTATATTAAATGTTGCAGGGATAGTATTCACTTTTGCATTGAAATATAGTATTCAAAAAAAGAAAGAAGCACAGCTTAGTCAATCTTAAAAATAATAATTTTAATGGAGGTGTTTGCTAATGGCGGTTATTACAACTGCAGATAAAGCTATAAAGAAGGTAAATAATGGTAATAGTTTGATGGTTGGTGGATTTTTAGGTGTTGGATCTCCTTTGAAGTTAATTGATAATCTTGCTGAAAAAGATGTAGAAGAATTGACATTTATTAGTGTTGTGGGAGGTTACCCTGGTGGAGAGTTTGATATTGGAAAACTAGCACCAAAGAAGCAGATTAAAAAATTCATTGGAGCACATATAGGTACAGATCCAAAATTAGTTAAGGCATATAATGATGGAGATATTGAGGTAGAGTTTAACCCTATGGGAACCTTTATTGAGAGAATAAGGGCAGCTGGAGGAGGATTAGGTGCAGTAGTTACTCCTGTTGGACTGGGTACTGAAGTAGAAGAATTAGGAGAGAAGATTAATCTTTTTGGTAGTGAGTATTTGGCTCACCCTCCTTTGTCAGCAGATGTAGCCCTAATTAAGGCGGTTAAGGCTGATAAGAAAGGGAATTTAATGTATGAAGGTACTTCAATCAATACTAATACTACTATGGCAACTGCAGCAGATATTGTTATTGCTGAAGTAGATGAGATTGTTGAAGTTGGAGAGATAGAACCAAATGATATAGGAACTCAAGGAATTTTTGTAGATTATATTGTTGAGGGATACTCAAAAGAAGAGAGAAAAGATATATTTGAAGAATTATGGGAAAAGAGTGGCAAATTCAATAAATAAGGAGGAAGATAACTATGAAAAAAAGAGAGTTTATTGCCAGAAGAATAGCACAAGAATTTGATAATGGAGCGGTTATAAATTTAGGCTTTGGAATGCCAACTGCTTCTGCGAATTATATGTCTGAAGATATTGATGTAATATTACAAACTGAAAATGGTGGCTTAATGTTTGGCCCTGCTCCTCAAAAAGGAGAACATAACTCTGAGCTTGCAAATGCTGGAGGGGAACCTATAACGATGCGTCCTGGTGGTAGTGCTTTTGATTTAGCAACTTCCTTCTGTATTATTCGCGGGGGTCATGTAGATGTTACAGTATTAGGTGCTTTGGAAGTAGATGAACATGGAAATATTGCTAACTGGAAAATACCGGGTAAATTTGTTCCTGGTATGGGAGGCGGTATGGATCTACTTGTTGGTGCTAAGCGGGTTGTAGCTGCTTTAGCACATGTGGATAAGAATGGAAATTCTAAAATTCTTAAAGATTGTAACCTACCACTTTCCGCTGCTGGAGCAGTTGATAGGATTATTACTGATAAAGGTGTCTTTGATGTAACTGATGATGGTCTTGTATTAATTGAAATTGCACCAAATGTTGAGCTTGATGAAGTTAAGGAAGTAACAGAAGCTGATTTTGTGGTGTCAGAAGATTTAACAGAAATTCAGGTGTAGTAATAAATAATAATAGCTAATGATAAATATTTATCATTAGCTATTATTATTATGCTAGGAATAAAACTATAAGGTAGGTAATATCTAGATACAAACAAACATATATTACTAAATATAGTATCATTTACTTAAAAGAATAAGAAAAGTGTTGAGCATTTGTTAAGATAGGTTTTCTTATTTTAATATTTATAAGGAGTACTAAAGAGATTAATGTATGATATTAAGAAAATTTATATACTTGTAATTATAAATTTTAAGGGGGATAATTATGAAAAAAGTAGGCGTTTTAGGTGCTGGAACAATGGGGAGTGGTATAGCTCAAGTCATTGCAACAGCAGGATATCAAGTTGTTTTACGTGATATTAAGGAGGAGTATGTAGAACAAGGTTTAAAAAGAATTAGAAAGAATTTAGAGCGGAGTGTAGAGAAGGGAAAAATAAGTGCTAAAGAAATGAAAGGGACTTTAAATAATATTGAAACTAGTACTGAATTAGAAGATTTAAAAGATGCTGATTTGATAATTGAAGCTATTGTAGAGAATATGAAAATAAAAAAAGAAGTCTTTAAAGAGTTAGATGAACTATGTAAAGAAGAGACTATTTTAGCAACTAATACTTCTGCCTTAAGTATTACAGAGATAGCTACAATAACTCAGAGACCAGATAATTTTTTAGGAATTCACTTCTTTAATCCTGTACCTGTAATGGGATTAGTAGAGTTAATTAGAAGCATTACAACTTCTGATGAGACTTTTGATAAGATTGAAACTTTTATAAATAATATTAATAAAACATCCGTTGAAGTAGAAGAAGCACCAGGTTTTGTAGTAAATAGGCTGTTAATTCCAATGATTAATGAAGCAACTTATTTATTAATGGAAGGGGTTGCTAGTGTAGAAGATATAGATACTGCTATGAAATTAGGAGCTAATCACCCAATTGGCCCATTAGCATTAGCTGATTTAATAGGATTAGATATCTGTTTAGCAGTTATGGAGACTTTGTTTGAAGAGCTAGGTGAATCTAAGTATAGACCATGTCCATTATTGAGAAAGAAGGTAAGAGCAAAGCAGTTAGGAAGAAAGACAGGAGAAGGTTTTTATAAGTACGATTAATTAAAATGAAACAGTCTCTAAATTAGAGGTTATTTATTATAACTAAGAGGAGGTAAAAGAATGGAATTTCAACATCTTAGGCTGGAGCAAAAAGAGGGCTGGAGTTTATTAACGGTTAATCGTCCTAAAGCATTAAATGCTTTAAATGGTGAAGTGTTAAAGGAGTTAAAAGGGGCTATTGAGACTTTAGAAGAAGATGAAAATACAAAAGCTATCTGTATTACAGGTGCAGGGAAAGCTTTTGTTGCTGGAGCAGATATTGCTCAAATGAAAGAAATGAATAGTTTAGAGGCGAAAGAATTTGCTAAATTAGGGCATACTACTTTTAAAAGAATAGAGGATTGTTCCAAGCCAGTTATTGCAGCAGTTAATGGTTTTGCATTAGGTGGAGGATGTGAGCTAGCTTTAGCATGTGATATCAGAATAGCTAGTGAAAAAGCAAAATTTGGGCAACCTGAAATTAATTTAGGTATTATTCCTGGTTTTGGAGGTACACAACGCTTACCTAAGTTAATAGGAGTAGCTAAAGCAAAAGAACTAACCTTCACTGGTCAGAATATTGGAGCTGAAGAGGCTTTGAAATTTGGCCTAGTCAACCATGTTGTTCCAGAAGATGAACTATTATCTAGAGTAGAGAGGCTGATGGATAAGATAGTTGCCAAATCATCTGTGATTGTTAGTTTAGCTAAAGAAGCTATTAATTCAGGAATAGAATTAGGTATGAATGGTGGCCTTGATTTAGAGGTCAATCTATTCGGTGTTTGTTTTAGCAGTGCAGATCAAACAGAAGGAATGGAAGCGTTTTTAGAAAAGAGGGAAGCAGAGTTTAAAGGAAGATAAAAAATCAGAGTTGTTGAGAGGAGAGAGGAAAATGAGTGTTAGTGTAATAGGAACTTATCATTCTGATTTTAATACATCAGATAAGAGTATTTATGATTTATTGGTTGAAGCAGGCAAGAGTGCCTTAGATGATTCTGGTGTAAAAGCTAAGGATATAGATGGAATTTGGATTGGCAATTATAGTGGAGGGGGCTTTAACAACCAAGAGCATTTAGCTCCTTATGCAATGAATATCGATCCTGAGTTAAGATTTACTCAATCTACCAGAGTAGAAAATGCCTGTGCTTCTGGTACTGCTGCTATAAAAGAAGCTAAAGCTGCTATTGAAGCAGGAGAGGTGGATTATGCGTTAGTAATTGGTGTAGAAAAGATGACTACACTAGATACTAAAGGGGTTACTAAAACCCTTGCTATGGCATCTTACTGGCCAGATGAAGGTGCTGAAGGGATGACTTTCCCAGGTTTATTTGCTGAATTTGCTAAAGGATATAAGAAGAGACATAAATTATCTAATGATGAATTAAGAGAAACTTTAGCTAAGATTGCTGCTAAAAATTATAGCAATGCCTTAGAAAACCAATATGCTCAAATGTCTAAAGATTGGACGTATGAGGATGTTTTGAACTTGCCAGAAAAGAAAAATCCAATGATTGCTGAACCATTAAGGTTACATGATTGCTCTTTAGTATCTGATGGTGCAGCAGCAATAGTATTAACCACCACTGAAAAAGCTAAAGAGTTGAGAGATGAAGTTGTAGAGTTGGCATCATTAGTTCAAACTACAGACTATTTAGCACTTGATAAGCGGCCACAAGATGAGTTTGTTGCTACTAAAGAAGCAGTTAGGCAGGCTTATAATCAAGTAGGTATTACTGTAGATGACTTAGACTTTGCAGAAGTTCATGATTGTTTTACTATTGCTGAGTTATTAGCTTATGAAGCAATAGGACTTGCTGAGGATGGTCAAGGGCCAAAGTTATTAGATGATGGTACGGTAATGGTTGATGGTAGGTTGCCAGTAAATGCTTCTGGTGGACTAAAGGCTAAAGGCCATCCAGTGGGAGCAACAGGAGTGTCTATGGCTGTACTAGCAACTAGACAGTTATTAGGTGAGCCAGTAGGGCCTAAAATAGAAGGAGCAGAGATCGGATTAACCCTTAATTTTGGGGGAAGTGCTGTTAGTAACTATGCTTCAATTTATAAATTGATAAAATAGATTTCAGGAAAAAGCAGACATTTTTAACTTGAAATGATCTGCTTTTTCATTTTAGCTGTTTAGTTAGCTAGAGAGTTCATTTTATAAATGATATATTTTTAATTGCAAATACCAGTTATTTTTGTTATTGTTTTAATAAGTAGTATTATTGGAGTAGATTTCAAGTTTAATGATTACTATAAATGGTTATAATTATTAAATAAAGGAGAGGTGTAAATGAAAATTTTAGGGATTTCAGGTAGTTCGGCTAAGAGAGGAACCCATTATTTATTAGAACAAGCAGTAAAAGCTGCAAATGAGCAAGAAGCAGAAACAGAAATAGTTCATTTAGCTGATTATGATTTAGAAGTTTGTCAAGGGTGTAATTATTGTTTTAAGAATAAAGAATGTGTTTTAGAGGATGATTTAGAGGAGTTGGCCCAAAAAGTACTTGAGGCTGATGGGATTATTATTGGCTCACCATCTTATTTTGGAACAGTAACTGCTATTTTGAAGAACTTTATGGATCGGAGCCGCTTTTTGAAGATGGCTGATCACTCTTTGCAGGATACTTTATTAGGAGTAATTGCAACTTCAGGTTTAAATCACGGTGGAGCACAAAGTACAATTGAAACGATTCATCGGTTTGGTTTGTTACATGGGATGGTAATTGTTGGCCCAGCTGGTCAAGCTCAGACAGAAGCTAACTTGGTGATTGGAACTGCAGAAAAAGAAGATGGCTGGGGAAGAATCAAAGAGGATCAAAAGGCAATTAAGTTGGCCCAAAATTTAGGAGAAAGAATTGCTTCGTTAAAAAATAAACTTAATTAATGAGTATTAAATTATTACAATATACAATGTAGCTTTTAATTAATTCTTAGTACATAATGTAAGAAATCAATATAAGCGGAGCTGATAATGTGGAGGTTAGAATAATAGCAGTAGGTAAGATTAAAGAGGGTTATATTCAACAAGGGATTAATGATTTTTGTAACCGTTTAAAGCATTATACTAAGGTTGATATCTTAGAGGTCAAAGATGAAAAAATAAGAAATAAACTAAGTTCTTCTGAGATAGAGCAGATAAAAGAAAAAGAAGCTGAAAAGATCATTGCTAAGTTAAATGAGAGAGCTTATACAATCGCTTTAGATCCTCAGGGAAAGCCGATGACTTCAGAAGGTTTAGCTAAATCAATAGGTAATTTACAAGTACAAGGTTATAGTAATATTGAGTTTATTATTGGTGGAGCCTTAGGTTTAGATCAAAAAATAAGGAATATAGCAGATTATGTATTAACTTTTTCTCATATGACATTTACTCATCAAATGATTAGACTACTTCTGTTAGAGCAAGTTTATCGAGGATTTAAGATTTTGAATAATGAACCATATCATTTATAATGAAAGAAGTTGAACTAAAAAATTAATAACTGCTTAAAATCTTAAAAGGAGTGATATTAATGTTGTCTAAGAAGTTATTAGAAGCTTTAAATGATCAAATGAATTTTGAATATTTGTCTGCTCATTATTATCTAGCCACAGCTGCTTATTGTCAGGAAGAGGATTTAGATGGGTTTGCTAATTTTTTCTGGGAACAAGCTAAAGAAGAACGCTTTCATGCTGAAAAGTTTTATAATTTCATTAATGAAAAAGGAGAAAGGGCCAAGTTGCAGGGCATTCCTGAGCCTAAGAATGAATTTAATTCTCTTAAAGAAGTTTTTGAAATAGTTTTAGAACATGAACAGAAAGTAACGGAGCGGATTTATAAGATTATAGATTTAGCTAGAGAAGAAAGTGAATACTCTACAATTAGTTTTTTAGATTGGTTTGTTGATGAGCAGGTTGAAGAAGAAAGTGTAATGAGTGGATTATTGAAAAAGGTTGAACGATTAGGTGAAAGTGATCAAGGAATCTTTATGCTTGATAATGAATTAGCTCAACGAAGTTTTACCTTACCAGAAGAGTAAGTTGCTAATTATTTAAATAGTAAGGAGAGAAAAGATGAAGGTTAAATCTTCTGAAAGTCTTTTGTTAAGTGCAAAATATGAAATAAACTGGGAGTGTAAAATTTGTGGTAACATAATTTATGAACAAGATTTACTTAATAGAATTGGTAATGTCTACCTAGAACATTATTGGACATGCTCAGAATGTGGTGGGAAATTAAAAAAAAGAAATAAATAAAACCTTAAAGTTGATCAACTTTAAGGTTTTATTTATTTAGTCTAACATTTGTTCGGGAAGGTGACTTGCTTGATCCAAAGCTTGTAAAGTGGCATCAGCTGCATCTAAGTAGTTTTTCACCTTTTTAATATTTTCAGTTAAAAAATTCAAATGATTAGAAAAGACTTCTGTATTATGAAAGAAGATAAATAGAATTATTAAAAGTAATAATAGGTCACTATCAAGATAAGTTAATAAGTTTTGCTGGGAATTACTACTAGGTTGAGGATTAGAATGCTCATTATTTTTAGTAGTAAAATTATTCATTTCCTGTTTATCTACCATGCTGATTAATCCCTCCTTTAATTAAGATTAAAAGTTTTTAATTTCTTTAAATTAACTTTTACAATACATATTACGAAATACATAAAAGAAATGTGATTTTTTAAGAAACTTTTTATCTTTGCTCTAATATAATTATTAGTAGAAGAAGGAGGAGAGATAATATGTATCAGGATGATTACTTATTTTTTCCTGAAGCTCAAGTTGTTGATAAGTTGTTAAGTGTTTTTAATATTCAATCGCAACAGCAATTAGAGCCGAATACAGTTGTTACAATTTTGGGGCTGTTAAACTTATTAAATATTGTAAGTGTAATGCAAGGGCAGAAAGGTTTATCTAATCAATTAACAAGTTTAGTAGATAATTCAAATAATTATCTTGAAAGTAATAATCAAGCTAGTAATTTACAACAGATTCAACAGCTAGTTGATAATGTACAGAACAATAATAACTCTAATACTGGAAATATAGGCGATCTTTTATCTAATTTATTACAACAAGATAACAAACAAACAGCTGGACCATTAAATAATATTTTAGGTATGCTAGGTAATAGTAACTCGGATGGCAAATTAGATCCTGCTTTATTATTGAAACTGATGAATTTGATCAGTCAGATTAAAGATAGTAAAAAAGAAAGTAGCGAATCTAAAGTTCAAGAGACTAATCAACCAGTTAAATCAGAACCCTATAATAGTGAGGAAGGAGGAGAGGAAAAGGAGTGAAAAAGAAATGCCAAACCATAGTGCTATGGTTTGGCATTTTAAAAATCATTCAATATGTTTAAAACCTGTTCTGTTTTTTGTTCTTGGTTTCTACCTTCATAAATTTCTTGAGTTTCATGATGATAGTTTGAAGTGATATTACCTTTTGTTAGATCGTGTAATAATGATTGGTTTTTCTTGATCAACTCTTTTATTTCTGTTAATTCTTCATCAGGTAGATCTTTTTGTTTGTTTTTTGTACCTTCGAATAGGGAAGAAGAAGGCTTGTCTTGATTTAGATAGCTTTTAATTGCATTTCTAATAAACTCTGATTTGCTTTGACAAGAGTTGATTTCTTCTTTGATCTTTGTTATTTCATGATCAGTAAAAAAGTTTTTGGTAATTCTAACACTTAAAAATAGTTTAGACATAGTTATCACCCAATTATCCCTCTTGAGCAGTTGCAGTATTTTTAACCGCTTTTAGTTTCCTTTCTTTTGCTTTCTCTTTTAATTGATTGTGTCTTTTACGTTCTAGTGCTTTTCCTAATTTAACATACCCTCTACAATTGCTCAATTGAGGATTTTTATTTACTTGTTCACAAGGGAATCCTTCTAAATAAGTATCTAGACTTTCAAACAATAATACAGTAGCTCCACCAGTAATTAGAATCTTGTCGATCATTAGGTAAGATTCCCATCGATTTTTAATCTGTAACGCAATATCATAAGCCAGTTTATCAATAGCCTGCTCTTTAATTCTTTTGAATTCATATTTCTCATTTCTAACTTTAATATAATCTTTTCCTTGTAAAATTTGATTTTTAATAATATCTTGAGAAATATCGATATCTAATGAATCTTGAATCTTTTTAAAAATTCTTGTTTTTACTCCATCGTTACAAGAAATTGGTGAATCTTTAATTAATTGACCATCATTAAAAGCAACACAATCAATAGTTAATCCTCCTAAATCTACAATACCAAAACCACCTTCAATTTTTTTGGTAACTAATCCTTCTTTGTTCATGATAAAGTCATAATAAGAAGCTAGACCTTGTGGGATTACTGTTGCTTTTCTAATTTCAATCTCTTTAGGAATAAATTTATTATTAACATTCTTAATCTTAATTTTAAATTTATTTTCTAGCTTATTTTTAAATGACTTTTTGTGATTTTCATAGTATTTAATTGGTAGTCCTGTGATTAAATGTTTTATATTAATCTTATCTGCTTTAGGAAATAATAAGCAAATGCCGGATAATAGTTTTGCAAACTCTTCTGGATCTTCATATTTATTATCAGATAATGAGTATGCAATTGAGGACGAATGCTGGTTTAGAACATAATTTCCGACACGATAACTATTAAGTTCAGGATTTTTAAGTCCTTTGATTAGTTCATCTTGAATTTTAATAATAATTTTTTCTGGATTAAATTTTTCAATCAACTCCTCTTCTTTTCTAATTACTTGAAATGATGTTTCGGACAAGACTCCTTGGTCATCTTTTTCTGCTAACGACGGAAAAATAATCTCTTGGTCATCATTAAGCATTTTAACTGAGTCATAGCCTAAATCAACTCCGAGGACATTAACATTTTCTATTCTCATTGTTAATCTCTCCTTTTAAAATTTTCTATCTATTTCTAATAGTAGAATAGGTTTTTATTCTTCGAGCTAGCTACTTAAAGTTGTTAATTTTATTTAATAAATTTAACTTCTGACTTATAGATAGCTATTTTTGATTTTAGTTTTATAAATAATAGTCTGATTACATTATGTAAATGTTTATAATATGTCTTAGAGTAATTGACCCGTCAAATCTATATCAATATTATAACTCAAGTTACAAATATTGTCAAATAATAAATGTGGTATAATTTATTCTAGATTCATTTAAAAATTAGCTTATCATATTATAAAAAAAATGGTATCCAATATTGGATACCACTTATAACTATTTCTTAGTTTTGTTGTTCGGCTAATTTTTGGTTTAAGAATTCATCCAAGTCTTTTTTTCTAATAATCCATTTACCGCCTAATTTAATACCTGGTAGCTCATCGTTATTTAGCATGTTGTATATTGTTGTTTCAGAACGGTTTAGATATTCAGCTACATCTTTTACAGTAAAATTTTCCTTAGTATTACTCATTTCAGTCATCCCTCCTTTTGAAAATTATTTTGACGAAGAAAGTTTTTAAATAAACTTTTTATTTCTAATAAGAGATTAATTATTTTTAATTAATCTCTTAAATGATTTGTAGCTGTTGATTATTTTTTTAAACTGATTAAATTAAATGCGTTTAGTTTTGTAGATATTAATAAAATAGAGTAACTATAAATTGTATGGTTAAGAAAAGTAAAAAGTTTATATATATTTAATAATAAATAGTTAAAAGTAAAAAAATAGTAGTTATACTTTATATTATACTAGAAATATAACCAAAGTTTCAATAATTTAATACAAAAAAGTAATTTATTTTTAAATTTTAATTTAGTATCAACTAAGAACAATCTTTTAAATCAATTGCAAATTAGGTTTAAATAGGACAAATTTAGATGATATTTAATTTTTTTAATAGTGGTTTGGAGTGAAAATGTAGGTTATTTAATATTAAAGCTGATAAAATTAAGAGGACTTATCTTTTTGCAGGTTATTGGAGTAGTTATCTAGAACTATGAATTAATGAATAACTTAATTTAACTTAATTTAAATAAAGTGGTGATATATCAAAATGGCACTAATAGATAATAAAGCAGAGCGGTTTTTTCAAGAAAAAATTATTGATAAAAAATTAGTCCAGCAGATTAAAGGTAATTTGAGTTTGCCAACTTATTTAATTGAAGATTTAATTTTAAATTACAAGGATGATGAGTTGAGTTTAGCTGAGATTGAACAACTACTGAATCAGCAAGTAGTCAAGAGTAAAGATAATCTAAAGTTGCAAAATCAGATCAGACAACAAGATCAGACAATTATAGATAAAATTATGGTCAAAATTAAAAGTAAAGATGATTATCAAGTTCAATTATTAAATTTAGGCCTTAAAAGGGTAAAGGTTGATCATGAGATTGTTAGAGTATATCCTAACTTATTAGAGAATGGGTTTTGGGCCAAAGTTCAGCTTAGTTATCTTGAAGAGACAGATGAATTTGAAATAATAGAATTGACTCCTATTTATAGTAATGAATTTGACTTGGAAGAATTTAAAGAGAAGCGAGAAAAGTTTACTGACTTTCAGTGGCGTTGCTTTTTACTTAGAAGTATAGGAATTGAACCTTTAGAGCTATCGGAAAGGAAAAAGTTACTTTTTTTAAGTCGGTTAGTTCCTTTCGTAGAAAAGAATTATAATTTTATTGAATTAGGTTCACGGGGAACCGGTAAATCTTATATTTATCGCCAATTATCTGAACAATCAATTTTGGTATCAGGGGGTAAAACTACAGTAGCTAATCTTTTTTATAATATGGGGACTAAGCAAATAGGTCTAGTGGGCAAGTGGGATATTGTTGCCTTTGATGAGGTAGCTTATATTGAATTTAAAGATAAGACTGCAATTCAGATTTTGAAGGATTATATGGAATCAGGCTCCTTCAGTCGGGGTCAAGAAGAGATAGTTGCTGAAGCATCAATGGTTTTTTTAGGAAATATAAATCAAGATGTCTCTGTATTACTAAATCAGAGCCATTTATTTAAACCTTTACCAGAGCTAATGCAAGATATAGCTTTGATTGATCGTTTTCACTTTTATTTACCTGGTTGGGAGATGGATCGGTTAAAAGAAGATTATTTCACTACCCATTATGGGTTGCAGAGTTCTTATTTGGCCCAAGCTTTGAATAAGTTAAGAGAGTTAGATTTTAAAGGGGTAATAGATGAACACTTTAATTTTGATCAACAGATGGATGTTCGTGATAAACGAGCTGTTAAAAAGACTGTAGCTGGTTTTTTAAAACTATTACATCCTCACGGAAAATTTAGCAGAGATGATTTAAGAAGCTATTTAGATATTGCTTTAGAAGGAAGAAAGAGGGTTAAGGAGCAACTAATTAAGATGGCTCCTTTTGAATATGAAGAGACTAACTTCAATTATCTAGAGCGACAAAGTGGGCAAAGCTTTTATACTCATCTTCCTGAACAGAAAATGAATACAGGATTTAGGCGTGAACTGGCCAATCCAGGGACGGTTTATATCGGTCAAATAATTGATGGACAAACTTTTGCTTTACTTAAATTAGAAATTAAAATGAAGAAAGGACAAGGAAAATTAATCTTTACTGGTCAACTGGATCATAGTTTAAAAAAACAGATTAGAAAGACATTTCTTCATTTAAAAAATAGAAAACTAAATTTAAAATTAAAGAATAAAGTTGAACGAAATGATTTTTATGTTAAATTAGTGCCTTTAATGCATCGAGTAACTGCTGATATTAGCAATACATTTTTAATTGCTATCTACTCTCTACTGAATAATAAATCTGTACCTAAGGGCTTGTTGGTTACAGAAAAAAGTAGTTTGTATCGTAAAGTGAAAGCTGATTTTGTACTCAAAGCTTTAAAAGTAGAAAGTGAAACAGGAAGGGTCAAAACCTTATTACCATTAAAGAAAGGTAATATTTTTGTTGAGGTACCAAATGAAATTATTGCTTATGTGCCTCGCTTTATTGAGGTTTAGTTAAATTATCTTACATAAATTAGTATAGGGGTTTTTTATTTAAGTAGTTGACAAGTTTAGGTTTAAGTGTTATCATTATACGATGTAAACAATCTATAAGTAGTGTTAATTATTAGTAAATAGGAGGGATAGATATGGCATCAATTATGGGAGAAGCATTTGCTGATGCAGGTCTTGTTGATGAAGAGGATGTAAAAGAGGTTGCAGTAAAGTCTGAAGTTGAAAATGATGAAGATAGAGTAACTGGAACTGTAAAATGGTTCAACTCTGAAAAAGGGTTTGGGTTTATTGAACA
The DNA here is from genome assembly GCF_046097105.1 of Natroniella sp. ANB-PHB2. GTDB lineage: Bacteria > Bacillota > Halanaerobiia > Halobacteroidales > Halobacteroidaceae > Natroniella. The sequence continues at coordinate 2,358,414 of NZ_CP175562.1, forward strand.
AGAATCTGGAGAAGATGTTTTCGTTCATTTTTCTGCAATTGAAGAAGAAGGATTTAAAGATTTAGAAGAAGGTCAAGAGGTTGAGTTTTCAGTTGTAGAGACTGAAAAGGGATTACAAGCTGAAAATGTAATTAAGTCATAAGAACATAGACCAGTCAAGCTCAGGTGAAAACCTGAGCTTTTTTGATGTCAAATTTTAGCTAGTGACTAAAAATTATTTGATTTGAATTTATAAATTGCTTATAGGACATATTAATTATAAAGGAGGTTTTTGATCAGTATGTCCAGAGTAAAGTTAATCTCTACCGAAGAAGCAACAGGAATTACTAAAGATGTCTTTGCAGAGATTGAAGACCAATTTCAGATGGTACCTAATATCTTTAAGGTGTTGGCCCATCAACCTGATATTTTACGGGCCAGCTGGAATAAAGTAACTAGTACTATGAAAGAAGGAGTTTTATCAATAAAGCTTAAGAAACTGGCTGCTTTGCGTGTTTCTGTTCTAAATCAAGCTGAGTACTGTATTGCTAAGCATTATCAAGGTTTGAAAAATTTAGGGTTTTCTACCGAAGAACTAGATCAAGTCAAAGCTGCTGATTATAGTAATTTAAATGATTTGGAAACTAGAGTATTAACTTTTGTCGACCAAGCTACTAATAATTATCATAATTTAACTGATGATGATCTTAGTCAGTTAGGGCTTAAGGAAGAGGAATTACTAGAGGTAGTTGCTGTAATAGACCTCTTTTCTGGGTTTAATCGAGTAACAGAAATTTTAGCTGTTGAATTAGATTAAAGTCTTAAAAGAATAAGATTTTAATTTAATTTTTTAGTTTAATGGTTTAAAAAATAAATAATGATAGTTTTAATCCATATGATAAGTTAGAAATAATCATATGGATTTTTTTGTTTTATAAAGATAAATTTATAAAAATAAATGTATATCTCTGGATAATAATGTTAATAATAGATAATACAAAGAGAGTAAAGGGGTGTTGGTATGGGTTCAGTTGAATTGACTGGGGTTGATACTTCAAAATTACCTGTATTATCTAATGAAGAGATGATGGAACTTTTTAAAAAAATGAATACTGGTCAAAAAGAGGCGAGGAGAGAATTAATAAGCAGCAATTTAAAATTGGTTTTAAGTGTTTTGCAGCGTTATAGAAATAGCAGTCATCCAGTAGATGATTTATTTCAGATTGGCTGTGTTGGTTTGGTAAAAGCAGTTGATAACTTTGATTTAAATAAAGGGGTTAGATTTTCTACCTATGCTGTACCAATGATTATTGGGGAAATAAAGCGTTATTTAAGGGATAATCGTGAAATAAGAATTAGCCGTTCTTTAAGAAATACTGCTTATCGAGCTATGCAATTAAAGGAGAGGTTAAGAAAAAAGAATGCTGAAGAACCAACACTAGATCAAATTGCTGAAAAATTAGAAATGTCAAGAGAAGAAGTTGTTTATGCTTTAGAAGCTACTAAAAGTCCTATTTCATTATACAAACCTGTCTTTGAGGATGAAGGTGAACCAATTAGGCTAGTTGACCAACTTAGTGAAGAGGAAGGTTTAAAATTAACAGATGAGATTAATATTAGAGAGGCACTTAAGGTTTTAACTGCTCGAGAAAGATTGATTATTAAACTTAGATTCTATCAAGGTAGAACTCAAGCTGAAGTAGCAGAGCGAATTGGTGTTTCGCAAGCACAAATTTCTAGGCTACAAAAACGAGCAACTAATAAATTATATGAGGCTGCTGCAGTTAAGGAGGGGAAATAATGAAGCGGATTAGATTAGTAATACTTATAAGTGTTGCTTTGGTATTATTGTCTTTGTGGGCTAATAGTCAGGCTTTTGTCTTAGTAGATGATGATTATCAGCCAGAGGATTTATTAAGGTTACATATTATTCCCAATAGCAATTCAATCGATGATCAAATTTTAAAGCGTGAGATTAAAGAGCAAGTGATAAATATAACCCAGGCTTTACTATCCGATAAAACTGATATAAGTCAGGCTGAGCTTGAATTAATTAATAATAAAGAAGAGTTAGGGGTTCTGATAGAAGATGAGCTTCATACTAAAGGTTATGACTATCAGGTAGAATTAAATATAACAGAGACTTACTTTCCGACTAGAACTTATGGAAGCTTGACTTTAGAGGAAGGAGATTATAAAGCATTAGAGATAATAATTGGACAAGGGAGAGGAGAGAATTGGTGGTGTGTCTTATTTCCTCCGTTATGCTTTGTTGACTCTAATGAACAGTTTGTATCTGAAGGAAATGAAGAGGTAGTGACTGACATAGGACATCAAGAGGTTGACTTTAAATTTAAATTAAAATCAGTAGAATATTTAGAAAAAAATCAGTGGGTTAAAGATAGGCTAACTTCAATTAACTTAGCCAATATATTTAGAGGAGATAATTAAATTAACTCCGCACCAATTGCTAATTATTACATATAATAATAATAAAATTGCTTGAGTAATTAGTGAAAGGGGCGGAATTATGGATAGAAACAGGGAGGAAAAAATAAAAGAAGTTGTTAGTAAATATCGTAACATCCCTTATAAGCATAATGGACGTTCTTTAAGAGGTTTAGATTGTTTAGGATTAATTATCTTTTTTTATAAGGAGTTTGGGATTGATATTTCTTATAAAGACAGAAAATACTCTAAGCAATGGTATAAAGAAGATTCAGGAGTTTACTTAAGGGAATTACTAAAAGTAGGAAGCGCAGTTGAGTTTGATAATTTACAAACATTAGATCTAGTTTATTTTGAATTATTACCTGATGTAGTGACCCATTCAGGGGTTATGGTTAATGAACATCAATTCATTCATATCTTACAGAAAAGAAATGTAGAAGTCAGTTCCTTTAATCGCTTTTGGAGAAAAAAATTTGCTGGAGCAAGGAGATTAATCTGATAATTTAACCTAATTTATGATTTAATATTGAGTCTAAGCAAAAAATATAATATAATATGTAGTATCAATAGGAGAGGAGCAAGTAGATGAAAAGGTTATTACAGAGGGTTATTAATAGAGATGTCCAATTGTTTTATTTGTTCAATCATAAGCTTAAATGTAGATTGTTAGATTTAATAATGCCTCGAATAACCCATTTGGGAGGAGCATTATTTACTTGTAGCTTAACAATTTTGTTAGTTCTTTTCGGACAGGGAAGGTTAAAACAGACAGGATGGCAGGTTTTAATAGCTTTAGTAAGTAGTGGAGTGGTAGTACAAATAATCAAGACACTTGTTGATCGAAACCGACCATACAAAGTCTTAAAAGAGGTAAACATAATAAACCCTCCTTTTTGTATGCGTTCTTTTCCTTCGGGTCATACAACAGCTATCTTTTCAGTGGCAATTGTTTTTGGAATTAATTTTCCTAGTTTAAGTCTTCTTTTTAGAATGATTGCTGGGTTAGTTGGATTTTCTAGAGCTTATATTGGGGTGCATTATCCTTCTGATATATTAACCGGTGCATTAATTGGAATTTATTTTTCGAATTGGGCCCATGGTTTAATCTAAAATAAACTTTTAATCTTTTAGCTAACCTGAGGGTTAGCTTTTTTATTTTAGATATTTTAAGCTTATTAGTTGCCTGATTTGAGCATAGTAATTAATAAGTGTTTAAGAGAGTTAAATAAAAATTATCAAGAGCAGGTTGAATTGGTTATAATAGGGGTGGTCTGTTACGCGAAAAGTTGAGAAGAATGTATGCCATTGCTGATTGAGAATAAGCAATTATGAGACAATTTGGGTATAAATGGTAGGTGATACTCACGGGAAGGTCTTGGGAACAGATATTTGCAAGGTTAGCAATTGATTATCAGGAAGAGATAAATAAAAAAGTCCTGTTTTACAGGACTTTTTTATTTATCTCTTAAGTTTAAGGTTGAAGTTAAGTCTAAGACAACCGTTAAAAACATAAGGGTTTTTAGTTCTTGCTTAAACTTAGACTTGGACTTAAATTTAAGCGATATATCAATTATTCTTCATTTTCGAGATAATCTCGAACGATATTCAAAGCTTCTCCGAAGCGTTGAAAATGAACTACTTCCCTTTTCCTTAAGAAAGTAAGGGTTTCAATTACTCCAGCATCATTACTTAAATCAATTAAGTTTTCATAAGTTGCTCTTGCTTTCTGTTCAGCAGCCATATTTTCATGTAAAGTAGCTATGGGGTCTTCATGGGCTTGGATGTAAGATGCTGTCCATGGGACTCCTGCAGCATCATCAGGAAAGATTGCTCGCCCATGTTGGGCGTAATCAGCTCCCAGTCCTGCTCTACGCAGTCTTTGGGGAGAAACTCCCTCAGTCAACTTATAGATTAATGTACCAATAATCTCCCAATGGGCCAACTCTTCTGTACCTATATCGGTCAAGATGGCTTTCGCCTCATCAGTTGGAATCACATACCTTTGGGTTAAGTACCTAAGTCCTGCCGACAATTCACTATCTGGACCACCATATTGAGCAGATAATAATTTAGCTAATCCTAAGTCAGTTCTTGAAACTCTGACTGGATATTGAAGTATTTTTTCATATCTCCACATTCTTTCTCCTCCTTGTTAATATTCAATTTGCCATGGCCATGGACTTTCTGGATATTCCCATGGATAGTCACTAGGATGCATAATATGCAACGGACCATATCTTTCTTGATACTCCATTCTCACCTCTCTAAGCTGTTGAGAGTAGAAGTTATACTCTTCTAATGCAGCTTGATCATCTAAGTGGGTATCTAAATATAAAGCAAACTCAAGAACGGTGAATTCTAATGCTTGGATCTCTCTAAGTAGCCTAAGCTCTTCTCTAGTCATTATTTCACCTCCAATTTAACCAATTTAAGATAAGATTAATTATCTTCTTCTAACATACGGGATATCTAGTTCAGGAAAGATTGTTCCTTGTCTTAACCCCTCCTGAGGTGAGTAATGTTCTTCATAGATTTGAAAAGGAACAAATGCCTCAGCTAATCTTAACTCTAAATATCGCCCACCTTCAAAACTTTCTTTAGTTGGTGTCATTAGTTATCCTCCTTGAAATAATTTAGTACATCATATTCACTAAAACTTTAAACTGTTAATTAAATTTTTTTAAATAAATAGTATATTAACTTTCCTTTATCAAATAATAAAGCTGTAAGGGGGGAGAAGCAATGGCATTAGATAATGTAAAATGTAATGTAAGCAACTGTAGGTATTGGGAACAAGAGCACTGTACAGCTTCAGCAATAGAGGTTAATGTAGATGATGGGGGAAATAGAGCTGATCGATTTGAGAAGACTAATTGCCGGACTTTTGAAGATCAATAATTATCTAAATAACTAAAAGGACACAGTTAACTGTGTCCTTTTAGTTATTTATTTAGCTAGTTTTTTGATTTTAATAATAGTCAAAAAAAGCAGTGGAATTCCAAATGTTAAAGCAAGTCCCATTGTAGCTATAATTTCCATAAAGCTGAATATTTCTAATAGGTTTTCGGGAAAGAGAGCAATAAAAGCAATAATTGGAAGTAGAATAAAACTACTAGAGTTTTGATGCTTAAAATTGAATAAATCAGCTAAACCATAACTGCTTATATAAAAGTAAGGTGCAAAGCTGGTAAATGCAATAGCAATCCATAAAAAGAAGAAAAGAAACTCCAGCCGACCAAAGAAAGGTACATTTAATGCCTTAAGTATAGTAAGGGTAGGCCAAGTAATATATTGAATTGCTTCTACCCCATAAAAACCAATCACTAGGACTGTAATGAAAAAGTAAGTTAGAGTAACTACTAATAACCCAATTAGTGATGATTTTAAAGCTTTTTTTTGTTCCTTGATAAAAGGAAAGATGATAAACATGATATCAACTGCAAGGAAACTATACATCGTGAGATATGTAGCTTCTATAACCTTAAGGGGTTCACATTCGAACATTGGTCGAAAGTTAATCAAATTAATATTAAGGGCCATCGGGGCCAAGACAAGAAAGATGGGAGTTAAAGCAAAAAAGAGAAACTCATCTAATCTAGCTAAAGCCTTTGTTCCTCGGCTGACTAAATAAAATCCTGTTAATAAAAAGAGGGCTAGTGTTATTGGAATGGGTGTTTTAGGTAACTTTACACTAGCCAATATAGTCATAGAAATCCTTGCTATTAAGCCTGTTACTAATGTGGCATATAGGATATAGCTAAGGCTGATAATCTTACCAAGATATGGGCCAACAACCTTATCACTATAACTAATCAGTGTTTCATTAGGAAATTTAATAGCCAACTTATAAAGGAGAAAAAAACCTATACTCCAGAGCATGCCTGATATAATAATCGGCAACCAGCTATCACGTTGGGCTACCTCAGCTAAAGAGCGTGGTAGAGATAAAAAACCTGTTCCCACAGCATTATGAATAATAATGAAGATTAATTGTCGATTTGAGATCTGCTCTTTTTTTATTTTGCTAAGCTCCATATTATCCCTCCTTTGCTCAATAATCTTAGGTAGCAATTCCTAACCGTCTAATTCTAGAGTTGATATTGACTTCTATCTTTGCCCTACTAAAGTCTTGAATCCAATCATCTGGATCATATAGCTCAAAATGTTTGGCCCTTGTAATTTGACCTAAGCCAATAGGATCACTCTTTAATTCTTGTAAAATATCGAATAATAGATAAATTTCTCTTTTTAAGTTTGAACTGAGTTGTTGCTCTAACTCTTCAATGGTTAAAGGGCTATCAATCAGTCGCCTAAAGGTTGTATCTTCATCAACATCAGCATCTATGGTTAATTCAATCTCGAATTTGAGTTTGCCATCTTTAAAGTCAGGTTCGATCTTGACTCTATTGTTTTGAATATAATAGTTGACTATCTCATCTTCAATCTTGATCTCTACCTCCCCTTTAAGGTTTTTTTCTTTTAGAAGTACCAAAGCACGTGTCTCTTTTTCTCTTAACTTGCCAACCATTTGATCACCTTTAAAGATTGCTACACCCTTAACTTCAATATCATCTTCCCCATATTTAAGCAGAGGGATAATGGGATCAATTCCGGTAGTCAGCAATGAAATAAAGAAATCATTTAAAGTTATTTCTGGTAAAATTAGATCATCGACTGCTCCATAAAATAATAGTTCCAAATATTCACCTACATTATGGGTTGGAGCAACCTCGATATCAATAATTTCTTCAGCTCTGCCAGGAGTAATTGCAAATAATGTATTGCCTGGTACAATAGGATCTCTCAAGAAAAAATCAAGGTGAGGTTTAAGCCCCTCTTGAGCTACTGCTTCACTAAAGATTACTATTCGTAACATTGCTAAAGAGAGCTTACCCATAACTCTAGGCTGTAGATCCTTAAAAGCAGTATGGAGTGAAGGGCCACTGAATTTGAAATTGCTGACTTCCTCAGGGGCTTCTTCCTTTAAAACAGGAATCTTGGTTGAAAATAAGTAAGCATCATCAGCTTTCTGGTCAAATGTAATGTAGGTTGGGAATCTTGTTCGATCTATCTCGCTGACATCCCAACAGCCTGCTATTGATAGTAGAATTAAAAATAAGGTTATGATTTTAATTTTATTAGTAAGGAAACTATATCTTTTAGAAACTGTGGATAACTTGTTAAGTATATTATTTTTGAATGGGTTACTTAGACTCAGACTTAATCTTAACCTAAAGAGGGTATTAGCCCATTTTGATTTTTTCGACATAGATAATTCCTCCTTACTAATTGGTATTTGACTATTCTTTGTCAGGTTGTCTTTTTTTCTGTTGAGTAGGGGTCGATTCCGGTCTTTTATTCATTAATTTGTGGGGGACTTTGATGAAACTATCCTTTAAATCAGCTAATTTAATAGGAGCAAAGGGAGCAAAATAGGGTACCCCAAGGCTTTCTAAGCTACAAAGGTGGATCAAGATTAAAAGCCAGCCGATCATTAAACCATAAGTACTAAATACAGCAGCCAATAACATCATTGAAAATCTTAATAATCTGAGTGGAATCGTTGCAGAGTAGCTAGGAATAACAAAAGAAGCAATAGCTGTCAAAGCAACTACAATTACCATCGGAGGACTGACCAGACCTGCATCTACCGCAGCCTCTCCTAAGATCAAACCACCTACAATTCCAATTGTCTGCCCAATTGGCCCGGGTAATCTAATCCCTGCTTCTCGTAGAAACTCTAAACTTATCTCCATAATAAATGCTTCTAAAACTGAAGGGAAAGGAACCCCTTCCCTTGCTGTAGCAATCGATAATGCTAGATCTTTTGGTAAAAGTTCATGGTGAAAAGAGACTAAAGAGATATAGATAGCAGGGAGACTGACTGTAATAAGAACAGCAACTACTCGAAAGAGCCGCAATAAACTTGCGATATAAAAGTGATCATAATAATCTTCAGGTGATTGAAGAAATTGAATGAATGTCGTTGGCATAATACTAGCAAATGGTGAGCCATCCAATAATAAGACTACTTTTCCCTCTAATAGATTAGCTAATGCTTTATCTGGACGTTCTGTCGTTTGAAATTGTGGAAAGGGGGAGGCCCAGTTATCTTGAAAAAATGCATTGATATATCCAATTTCTAAGACACCATCAGTCTGTATATTATCTAATCGACTGTTGATCTCTTCAATAATATTTTGATCTGCTATATCATCAATATAAATGATAGCTAGATCGGTTTTGGTTCGTTCTCCAACCTGTTGAATATCAATCATTAGGTTGTTATCTTTTAATCTTCGTCTGATCAGAGAAATATTAGTCGATAAAGGTTCAATAAAGGATTCTTGGGGGCCTCTAGTTACAGCTTCTATCTGTGGAGTTTGAACTTCTCTTTTTTCTAACTCTTTAATACCTAAGATAAAGGCTTTAGGGAGTCCTTCAATAAATAAGATAACTTCTCCACTGAGGAGTTTTTCTAGTGATTTAGTTAAAGATTGAGTCGTTTCAAGCTCTCCAATTGGAATAGTTGAATTGATCAGGGTATCATTGATCTCTTTTTTTACTGTTCTATTAGTAGAGTCGAGTTCTAAGTCAAACATTAATGATCTTAAAACTTCTTTTTGTAAGATGTCTGCACTAATAAGTTCATTAAAATAGATAACTTCAGCATCAATCTGTTTTTTTCTACCGAGGTGGAAGCTCCTAAAGACTAGATCACTACTAGGGGCCAAATTATTTTTAAGATAATCGATATTATTTTTAAGGTTACTGCTAACTACTTCTGTTTGATTAAAGTCTAAGCGATCTATAATCTTTTCAGACTCTGATTTGAAAAAGTTTTTTATTTTATCCCACATATGTAATTACCCCACTATAAGTACTTATTTTTCCAGTTGGTTAATAGTATATACTATTAGTTCTTTTTTAAACGTTTTATCTTGAAACTATGTTATAATTAAGTCTAAGTAAGAGCTAAGTCCTTATGTTTTTAGGTAGGCTTAGCCTTAATCTCAGCCTTAAACTTAAGCTATATATATCAATTAAGCAAAGAAAAGTTTTTGTTTAAGATAATTCCAGTAGGGTATTTTAATATTAAGGAGGTAGGATATTAGTGACATTTAATACTGAGCAATTTAATAAACAGGGAGAGAAGATTAATTGTAGAGAAGCAATTACTTTTTTAAATAGTTTAACTACTGCTGAACAAGGGATCTTATTTGACTGTGTTGTACCAGAAATAAGAAATGAAGAGCATCCATGTGGTATATCTAAACCAATTCCTTTTTTAAAAGCAGCCAGTTATGAAGAAAAATTAATGTTGATCATAGTTGAATATAAGTTATATCTTGAGGAATCTGACCAGGGCCAAGAGTTAGCTTTAGAGGTTCCTTATGATCAATTAGAAATTTATAAAACAAAAGATAGTTTGAATTTAATAACTGAAAGAGAGCAACAATTACAAATTAAGCTACATAATTCATTCGAGTTTGCTTATCAATTACAACCAGACCTATCATTACCGACGTATCCACTATTAGATTGGTTGGCAAGCCCCTTCATTTAAGCTGATTATCTCTAAATTCCTTTTTAATCTAAACTCTTTATGATATAATTGACACATGAAATCTTAAGGGTATAATTTGATTTGGAGGGATAATATGTTAGACAGGGATTATACTAAATTAACAAATCAGTTGGTGGATTGGATTAGAAATCGGGTAGAGCAGGCAGGTTGTCAAGGGACTGTGGTAGGTTTGAGCGGCGGAATTGATTCGGCAGTAACTGCTGTATTATGCCAACAAGCCTTTCCAGAGCATAATCTAGGCTTGATTTTACCTTGTTATAGTGATGCCCAAGATGCTCAAGATGCTAAGAGGTTAGCAGATGAATTTAAGGTTGATTATCAGGTAATTGATTTAGCAACTACTTTTGATCAGTTATTGATGGCAATTGAAGGAGAGAAGGAACTAGTTAAGGATATGTCTGTGGCCAATATTAAACCACGCTTGCGAATGACAACTTTATATTATTATGCTAGTAAAAGAAATAGTTTAGTGGTAGGGACTGATAATCGTAGTGAATTGAAGATTGGCTACTTTACAAAACATGGAGATGGAGGAGTTGATATTGCTCCACTGGGTAATTTAGTTAAATTGGAAGTAAAGGAATTAGCTAAAGAGTTGGGCATTCCTAAACAGATTATTACCAAACCTCCTTCTGCGGGATTATGGTCAGGTCAGACTGATGAAGATGAGTTAGGGATCACTTATCAACAATTGGATAACTATATTTTGACAGGAGAAGCTGACCCTGAAGTAAAAAAGAAGGTGGAGCGGTTAGATAGTCAGAATAAACATAAATTACAAGCACCTCCGATTCCTAAATTTTAGTAGCTTTTTATTTGGAATAAGTTATGATATAATAAATTTCATAATCTAAAATTTGGGGGGCTGAAGATGGGAAGTAAAAAGGTACAATCTGTGGATAGAGCTTTAGATATTTTAGAGATCTTAGTTGAAGTACAACGACCGATTACACTAAGTGAACTCAGTAAAAGAGCTGATCTGAATATCAGCACGGCTCATCGCTTATTAAATACATTAGTAATGAGAGGTTTTGCAGCCCAAGAAGAGAGTGGAAAGTATAAATTAGGTCTGCATCTATTTGAAATAGCAGGTACTTTAGAAAATTCGATGGATTTAAAGACGGTGGTTAAACCTTACTTAGAAGAAATTGTGGAAGAGTGCAATGAAACGGTTAATTTGGTCATCTTAGATCAAGGTGAAGTCTTATATGTAGATCAGGTAGAGTCAACCAATATGATTAGGATGTTTGCTAATGTTGGTAGTAGAGGGCCAGCCCATTCATTAGGAGCAGGAAAGGTTTTATTAGCTCACTTAGATGAAGAGCAACTAGATCAAATACTAGATCAAATTGAGCTAAAAGAATTTACTACAAATACTATTACCGATCCAGCTAAGTTGAAAGAAGAGTTAGCTAAGATTAGAGAGTTAGATTATGCTGTTGATTTTGAAGAGATGGAAGAAGGAGTTCGCTGTGTAGCAGCTCCAATTAGAGATGGTAATGGAGAAGTAGTAGCTGCAATCAGTGTTTCTGGCCCTAATATCAGAATTACAGAGCAGGTTTTATATGAAGAGCTGGTTCCTTTAATTACAAATAAGGCAGAAGAGATATCGAGTAAATTGGCTAATTTAGGTTTATAAATGGGAAGGTAGGTATGTTAAATGAAAATAATCATAAACTCTGCATTGTGAATTATAATTAGATTTGATAAATAAGGGGAGGATATAAATTGAGTAGGCAGATGATTGGAGTTGCAGCTTCCCCAGGAATTGCTATTGCTGAAGCATTGGTATTGGAAGAAGAGTTAGCTTATAATAGAGTTCAGATTGAAGATATTGCAGCGGAAAAAGCTAGGTTAGAAGAAGCATTAGCAACTTCTAAGGATGAACTGATAGCGCTTAAAAAGAAGGTAGAAGAAGAGATGGGTAGTGAGCAAGCTGAAATATTTGAGGCTCATTTAATGATCTTAGATGATCCAGAATTGATTTCAGCTACTGAGAATAAACTTGAAGCTGAAAGTATTAATGTAGAAGCAGCTTTAGAGGAGACGATTGAAGGGTTTATTAATATGTTTGCCAGTACGGATAATCAGTATCTGCAAGAGAGGGCCAATGATATTCGTGATATTGGTAATCGTATTTTGCGAAATTTATTGGGAGTTGAATCTGAACCTGTGGTTCAATTGGAGAAAGAGGTTATTTTGATTGCTGATGAGTTAACTCCAACTGATATAGCTAGAATTGATCAGGAGCAGGTATTAGGCTTTATCACTAAGGTTGGGGGGCGGACTTCTCATACTGCTATTATGGCTCGATCACTAGGAATTCCTGCTGTGGTAGGGGTTAGAGAGATTTTAGAAGTTATAAAAAGAGGAAGTAACGTTATAGTTGACGCGGTTGATGGAATTGTAGTTGTAGAGCCTACTGAAAAACAAATAGCAAAATATCAGAAAAAACTAGCAGGCTATCAACAGCGAAAGGAGAAGTTGGCTCAGTTGAAAGATTTATCTGCTGAGACTGAGGATGGCCACAGGATGGAACTTGCAGCAAATATTGGGACTCCTGCTGATGTAGCTGCTGCTTTAGCAAGTGGGGTCGAAGGAATTGGTCTTTACCGTAGTGAGTTTTTATATATGGGTCGTGAAGCACTACCCACAGAAGAAGAGCAGTTTGAAGCTTATAAGGAAGTAGCTGAAGGGGTAGATGGAGCGACGATTATTAGAACTTTAGATATTGGTGGCGATAAAGAGCTTTCTTATTTGGATTTACCAGTTGAGATGAATCCATTTCTTGGTTATAGAGCAATTAGAATCTCTTTAGAACGAACTGACATCTTTAAGACACAGTTGCGAGCGATCTTACGAGCCAGTAAGTATGGAAATGTTAAGATTATGTATCCTATGATTTCATCTTTAGAGGAGTTACAAGCTGCTAATCATATATTAGCAGAAGTTAAAGAAGATTTAGTTAGAGAAGGTATTGAATTTAATCTAGAGCTGGAAGTAGGAGTAATGATTGAAGTGCCGGCAGCAGCGATGATTATTGATCTGTTGGCCCAGGAGGCAGATTTTTTCAGCATTGGAACCAATGATTTGATCCAATATATGACTGCTACTGATCGAAGGAATGAAAAGGTAGCTGGTTTATACCAGCCTTTCCATCCAGCGGTATTGAGGTTAATTAAACAGGTGGTCGAAGTAGCCCATGAGCATGATAGTTGGGTTGGAATGTGCGGTGAGATGGCTGGGGATAGAAGGTTGGCCCCGTTTTTAGTAGGGGTTGGATTGGATGAGCTTAGCATGAGTGCAGCTTCTATTGCTGAGGTTAAGGAAGTTATTAGAAAAATAACCTTACAAGAAGCTAAAGAAGTAGCTGAGCAAGTCTTATCATTATCTCAACCCCAAAATATCGAAGAATTTTTAGCCAATTACTGGTAATAACTACTCAGACTTGAGTAGTTCTTTTTTTTGTAGTAAACTATAAGTAAAGAATTGAAAGAGGTGAGTAAGATGATGGAATTAAATTATGAGCTGGATATTAAACAAGAACAGCAATTAGTTATGACTCCTAAGTTGCAGCAGGCTATAGAATTATTACAACTTTCCTCTTTAGAATTAAAGGATTATATAGATGATGAGATGATGGAGAATCCTTTATTAGAGCTGGAGGATGATTATGATTCCTCCGTAGCTGATTATGCTAACTATACAACTGATCAAGAAGAGGTTAATTATGAAAACTTTATTGCTAAAAAGTTAACACTAGACGAGTATTTAAGGCAACAGTTAAAATTGGTTGTTAGTGATCCTTGTGAAGAAGAGATTGGAGAGCAGATAATCGGTAATTTAGATCAGACAGGCTTTTTTACTGATATAGATAGATTAGCTAGAGAATTAGAAGTAGCTACAAGCCAGATTGAGGTCATTTTAGAAAAAATTAAGAGATTTGATCCGATAGGAATAGCTACTTCAGGAATGGAAGAAGCATTAGTAGTCCAATTAGAAGAGTTAGAAAGTAATAGAAATAAACAAGAAATTGAGTTGGCTAAGGAGATTGTTAGTAATTATTTGGAAGAAGTAAGCAAAAATCAGATTAGAAAAATTGCTAAGAATTTAAAGATTAAACCGATTCACGCTCAACAATTGATCGATTTAATCAAGACATTAGACCCTGTACCTGCTAATAAATTTGAGAAGGTAGTTACTGATAACAGCTATATAGAACCTGATATTATTATAAAGAAGGTTAATAATAGGTATGTAACTATCTTGAATGATTTTAGTTTTCCTACTTTACGCATTAGTAAGTATTATAAAAGATTGTTGGCCCAAAATAAGTCAAAAGATGAGTTGCAAGGGTATATGAAAGAGAAGTTAGAATCTGCTCTGTGGTTGGTTAAGAGTATAGAACAACGCAGAAGAACAGTTTGTAATATAGTTGAAGAGTTAATAGACCTACAACACGAGTTTTTAGAAAAAGGATTGAAGTATTTAAAACCATTGACTATGAAAGAGGTTGCTGATCGGATTGAGATGCATGAATCTACAGTTAGTAGGGCTACCAGCAATAAGTATATCCAGACCCCTTACGGTTTATTTCCAATGAAATTCTTATTCAGTGGTAGCATTGACACTAAAAATGGTCAAGTCTCAGCTGTGAGTGTTAAACAGCAGTTACAAGAAGTAGTTGAGAATGAAGATTCTCGTAAACCATTAAGTGACCAAAAGATCAGTCAAAAATTAGCAGAGAGGGGAATAGATATTTCACGAAGAACGGTTGCTAAATATAGAAAGGAACTGAAAATTCCTAGTTCACGAATGAGAAAGAGATATAATTAATATTTTTCTAGAGATCAGATTATCTAATCTGATCTTTTTATTAACTTGCATAGTAACTTATGTCATTTGCAATTAAAGGGTAATGAAATTTAAAGCAGGAATTTTCACTCTTTTATTGAAGTTATATAAAACAGAGTTTTGTAATTAGAAATAAGTATTATTAGTTTTAGAAGGAGAGGATTGTAATGAAGAAGAGACCAAGTAACTTAGTCAAATCTGTCGATCGGTCAATCAATATTCTTGAAGAGTTAGCAAAATATGAAGAGGGATTAGGAGTAACAGAATTAGGGAATAGGCTGGATATTCATAAGAGTTCGGTTCATAGAATGTTGTCAACTTTGGTTTATCGAGGTTTGGTAGAGCAGGATTCTAAAACTGGAAATTATAAACTTGGTTTAAAGATCTTTGAGCTGGGTAGTAAGATCTTTAATGATTTGGAGATTAGAGAGTATGCTAAACTATATTTAGAAGAGCTGGTTGAAAAGACTGGAGAAGCAGTTCACCTAGCAGTACTTGATCAAGGAGAGATTATTTATATTGATAAAGTTGAGAGTTCTAATACAATTAGAATGTACTCTCAAGTCGGTAAGAGGGCACCTGTTCATTGTACAGGTTTAGGTAAGGCAATTGTGGCTTATTCATCTGAAGAAGAAGTAGACAGAATAATAGAAACTAAAGGCTTACCAGAATATACTGAAAATACGATTACTGATCCTGAGCAGTTTAAGGAGAGGTTGGCTTTAATTAGGAAGAGAGGTTATGCTATGGATGAGATTGAACATGAATTAGGGATTCGTTGTGTAGCAGCACCAATCTTTAATTATAATGAAGAAGCAGTGGCTGCTGTTAGTGTTTCCGGGCCAACGATGAGGGTCAGTAAAGATAGAATAGATGAATTATCTAAGTTAGTCAGAGAAATAGGACTTAAGATTTCTCAACGGTTAGGATACAACTCTAGACAGTTAAATAATTATTAATTTCAAAAAAATTTAATTTCTTTGCAGGAATTTTGGATTTAATCTTTAATAAGTATATTATAAGATGACATAAGTCGACATAAACTGATATGACAAAACCATGTTTTGTCATAAGAAACATAACCATTTGATGCCTTTTTATTTCCCTAGATACAAAAACAGTGTTTTGTAATCAAAAACAAACTTAATAAGTTTATAAGTACGGGTTTTTTTGTAGGAAGTAGAGTTATGGAATGAATTAAAATGATGGAGGTGGTAAAGGTTTAATTAAATAGATTTAAAGCACTTAAAAATTAACTTTAAAATACTAAAGGGGGATATAATTAAAAATGTTTAATAAAAAATCTATGATGGTAGTATTAGTATTAACATTAACATTAAGTATGATGTTCTTAGTTGTTGGGTGTTCTTCTTCTACAGGGGAAGAAGAGGTTACTTTAAAAATTGCTAATTATTATGCCACAGATCATCCAGTAAATCAAAACTTAGAAGAAATATTTAAAACAATGGTAGAAGAAGAAACAGAAGGTAGAGTAGAGGTAGAAATTTATCCTAATAATCAATTAGGATCTGAGCAAGAGTTTATTGAAGGAGTACAAATGGGCAGTGTTGAAATGGCAATGACAGGAAACATGTGGGAAAATACTATTCCAGAATTCAGAATTATGCAAATGCCTTACATGTTTGTTGACTATGATCATGCAGATGAAGTATTAAATGGTCCAATTGGAGCCGATATTTATGAATACCTAGAAGATTTAGATGTTAAAGTATTAAATTCTTTCCCAAATGGTTTTAGAGTTATCTCAAATAATGAAAGAGCAATAGAATCTATTGAGGATACTGAAGGAATTGACTTGCGAGTATTTGAGGGTCAAACAATTATAGATATGATGGATAGATTAGGATTTGATGTTACTGTTATGGCAATGGATGAGGTATTTACTTCATTACAACAGGGTGTAATCGATGGACAAGATAACCCGCTTGCTACTAGTTACGATGCGGGATGGTATGAAGTTCAGGATTATGTGGCTATAACTAACCATATGTATAGTCCAGGATATATCGTAATTAACAAAGGTATCTGGAATGGACTTGCAGAGGAAGATCAGGAAGTTGTTCAGAAAGCTGCTGAACTTGCAGGAAATCAAATTAGAGATGATGTAATGGCTAATGATGAAAAAATTATTAAAAGTATTACTGCTGATGGAGTAGAAGTAACTTATCCAGAACTTGAACCATTCATGGAGAGAGTTCAACCAATTATTGGTGAGTTTATTGAAGAATATCCACATACTGAAGATATAATTAATGAGATTCAAGAAAAGGCTGAAGACTATCTCTAAAAAGGATTAGTATTAAATATATGGGAGCAATTTTGCTCCCATATATTTAATAACTAAAATGAAAGGGATGAATTATGAATAAATTTTTAAATTACGTATATAAGGGGATAGAAATTTTGATGATGGGACTGTTAGTATTTTTGGTAGGTATAGTCTTTACTAATATAGTTTCTCGTAGATTTTTTGGTGGTTCCCTTGTTTGGGTTGATGAAGTCAGTAGGTTATTATTTGTTTGGATTTCTTTGATAGCAATGGCTATTGGTTTTAGAAAAAGTTCACACCCATCTTTTTCGGTTTTGTTAGAGAAATTAGATGAAGAAAAAGCAAAGAAATTATTAATAGTGATTAATATTCTAATTTTAATTTTTCTATTTTATTTATTACAGGGAGGTATTGACTATGCTTTAAGATCGCAAGTGCAAAGAACATCTATTTTAGAGATTTCTGTTGCCTGGAAGTATGCTGCAGTCCCTGTAGCTACAGCTATAATGTTTATTGAATGTATAATTAAAACTATAAATTTATTTAAAAAAGATGAATTAAAAATAGAACATGAAACTAATGAGGTGATTTAATTGGCTGAACTTATTATCTTTTTATCTTCTTTAATAGGCTTTACAGTTATCGGGGTTCCTGTTGGTTTTGCAATTGGCTTAACTAGTCTTATATTGATGTTTTTTATGGGCATGGCCAATCCAATGGTGCTAGCAAGGCGAATGGTAACAGGAATTGACTCGTATACCTTATTAGCTATACCGTTTTTCATGTTGGCTGGAGAAATTATGAATAAAGCTGGTATAGTTCGTGATATACTAAAGTTTGCTAATGCTATAGTTGGTCGTTTAAAAGGTGGGTTGGCTTATGTGAATATAGTAGGGAGTATGTTATTTGCGGGGATTAGTGGTTCAGCTGTAGCAGATACATCTGCATTAGGTTCTTTGATAATTCCTATGATGGAGGAAGATGGATATGACAAGCCTTTTGCTTCGGCAATTACTTCTTCTTCTGCAATCATTGGTCCTATAATTCCGCCAAGTATTCCAATGATTATTTTTGGTTCTATTGCACAAGTATCTATTGCTAGATTGTTTTTAGGAGGAGCTATACCAGGTGTATTAGTTGGTCTTTCTTTAATGGGGGTAGCATATTTTACTTCTACAAAAAGAGACTACCCAGTCAGTGATAAGATTAATTTGAAAGAATTTTTAGGAGTTTGTAAGAAAACTATCTGGGCTTTAGTCTTACCAATGATTATCTTATTTGGGATAGTAGGAGGAATATTTACTGCAACTGAGGCTGGAGCAGTAGCTGTTGTTTATGGTGTTGTGATATCTTTTGTTGTGTATGACTTAACACTAGAAGATGTACCTGAGATATTGAGAGGAGCAGCTTTAAATACAGGAATAGTAATGTTGATTTGTGCTACTGCAATGGCTTTAACATGGTATCTTGCTACAGCTCAAGTTCCTCAAAATCTAACTCAGTTTTTGACAAGCCTTACTGAAAGTAGATTAGTCTTCTTATTTATATTAAATGTATTACTCTTCTTAGTTGGAATGGTTATTGATTTAACTCCTGCTTTATTTTTATTAGTACCAATTTTATTGCCTGTTAGTGCAACTTATGGGGTTGATCCTATTCACTTTGGGGTAATTATGGTTGCAAATCTATGTGTTGGTCTTACAACACCACCAGTAGGAACTGTATTATATGTTACTACCTCAATTTCTAAAATCAGTTTAGAAAAGTTGGTTAAAGAGTTATTACCAATGTATATTGTATTATTTATTGTATTATTGTTGATAACTTATGTTCCAGAAATAGTACTATGGTTGCCATCATTAATTTAGGAAGTGATATAAATGCAATTAGAATTTTACTATTCAGATATTGAAGGTGTTGAAATACCTACTGACAATTTTTTGGGTGTATTTAAGCCTAAGAAAAATGAGAATGACTTTGCTCTTGATGAATTGGTCTCAAAAGCTTTGGAAGAACCTATTGATACTAATAAATTAAACCAAGAATTAAAACCAGGGGATGAAGTAGTAATTTTATCTGATGATAATACTCGTGCTACTCCAGTTGATCAAATTTTACAGGTCTTATTACCTAAGCTTCACCAGTTAGGGATTAAGAAAGAAGGTATTACTATTTTGATAGCTTTAGGAACCCATCGACCAATGGAGCATGATGAAGTGGTTGCTAAATTAGGTACAGAAATAGTTGAAGAATATAATGTAATTAATCATCTATGGGATGAAGAGGATGAAAATATCTATTATGGAAAGACTTCTAAGGGGATAGAAGTTTGGGGAAATAGATTACTAAAAGAGTCTGATTATGTAATTGGAATTGGTCATATAGTTCCGCATAGGGTAGCTGGTTTTTCTGGTGGTGGAAAGATTGCTCAACCAGGAGTATGTACTGGTCAAACTACTGGAGAAACCCATTGGCTTAGTGCTTTAGTGCCAGGTAAAGATATTATGGGCCAAAGGGATAATTCAGTCAGGAAACAGATAGATGAATCAGCTCGACTAATGGGTTTAGATTTTATTATTAATGTGGTTCAGGATTTGAAAGAAGAAGTGGTAGGAGTATTTGCAGGTGATTTAGTTGAAGCTCATCGGGCAGGTTGTGAGTTAGCTAAAGACGTTTATGGGGTTGAGATACCTAAAGCTGATATTGTAATTACTGATTCTTATCCAGCTGATATTGAGTTATGGCAGGCTGCTAAAGGGGTTTATTCTTCCGATTTAGTAGTTAAAGAGGACGGTTATATTATTTTAGTAACACCTTGTCCAGAAGGAGTTGCAAAGACTCATCCAGAGATTGAAAAGTTTGGTTATTTATCTTTAAAAGATACCGAAGAGCTGGTAGAGAGTAAAGAATTAGAAGAGATGAGTGTAGCTGCTCATCTAGTTCATGTAGGTAGAGCTATTAAAGAAAAAGCAAATGGAATTCTAGTTTGTCCAAATATTTCTAAAGAAGTTAAAGAAGGGTTAGGTTTTATTCCAGCTGATTCTGTGCAAGAAGCACTAGAGTTCGCTTTAGATAAGAAGGGTCAAGATGCTTCTATTATTGCCATGTTACATGCTGGAGAAATTTTGCCGATTAACAAATAATTTTTGAAATAGATAAAATTTTTAAGGAGGAATAAATATGTCTAAATTTAAAGTATTAGTAACTGATTATGAATATGAAACTTTGCAGTATGAAGAGGAAGTGTTAGAGAAAGTTGATGCAGAATTTTTAAAAGCACAATGTAAGACAGAAGAAGATGTGATTGAAGCAGCACAAGATGTAGATGGTTTATTAGTTCAATATGCTCCGGTTGGTAAAAAGGTCTTTGAGTCATTACCAGATTTAAAGGTAGTAGCTCGTTATGGAGTAGGGGTTGATGTAGTTGATTTAGAAGCAGCTACTGAACATGGAGTTGCTGTAGTTAATGTTCCTGATTATTGTGAAGATGAGGTTTCAGATCAGGCATTTGCTTTATTAATGGCTTGTGCTAGAAAGACTGTTTTACTTAATACTGATGTCAAGTCAGGAAGTTGGGATTTCAATGTTGCTAAACCAATCCATCGTTTACGGGGTAGTACTTTAGGAATCGTTGGTTTTGGTAAGATACCACGTAAATTAGCAGAGAAGGCTAAGGCGTTTGGGTTTGAAATGTTAGTGTCTGATCCTTTCGTTGAGCAAGAGGTAGAGGAAGAATACGGTGTTCAATTAGTAGAGTTGGATGAATTAATGAAGAGATCAGATTATGTCTCTGTTCATGTGCCACTAAATGAGCATACCAAGCATCTGATTGGGGCCAAAGAATTTGAATTGATGAAGGAGTCAGCCTTTATAATCAATACTGCTCGTGGTGCTGTGCTAGATGAAGTAGCTTTAATTACAGCATTGGAGAATGACCAACTGGCAGGAGCAGGATTAGATGTAACTGAAGAAGAGCCGATTGCCAAAGATAGTCCATTACTAGAGATGGATAATGTAATTATCAATCCACATGTTGGTTGGTATTCTGAAGAAGCTCAGGCTGAATTACAGACTAAAGCTGCCCAAGGAGTAGCAGATGTACTGACTGGAAAAAATCCTAAATATTTAGTTAATCAAGAAGTAGTGACTGATTAATTTATTTTTGCTAATTAATTGAAACGATGTTTCGCATACAAAAACAAGTAATAGAATGAGGTGATGGCTATGTTAGAAGTAGTAACACTAGGTGAAACAATGGTAATGATGAACCCTGAAGAGACAGGTGATTTAAAGTATATTTATAATTATAAAAAGCAGCTAGGGGGAGCAGAGAGTAATTTTGCGATTGGATTAAATAGATTAGACCATCAAGTAGGATGGATTAGTAAATTAGGTGCTGACCCTCATGGAGAATATGTTAAATCATTTATACAAGGAGAAGGGGTAGATGTCTCCCAAGTTAAATCAATTGATGATGCACCAACTGGTTTGTTTTTTAAGGAAAGAAGAGAGTTAGGAGAGAGTAAGGTCTATTATTATCGTCATGATTCAGCAGCAAGTAGAATGGAGCCTACTGATTTGAGTGAAGAGTATCTTGCTCAAGCTAAATACTTACATTTGACTGGTATTACACCTGCCTTAAGTGAGTCATGTTACCAGACCATTTTGAAAGCAATTGAGATTGCACAAGAAAATGATGTTAAAATCTCTTTAGATCCTAACTTACGTTTGAAATTATGGAGTAAAGAGCGAATGAGAGAAGTAATGTTAGAGTTATTCAAAGAAGCTGATATCGTCTTACCTGGTATTGAAGAAGGTGAGATTTTATTAGGAACGGATGAGCCTAGTGAGATTGCTCAGCAGGTTTTGGATTTAGGGGTAGAGATTGTAGTAGTCAAATTAGGTGCTGAAGGTGCTTTAGTAGTAACTGAAGATACTAGTGAAAAGGTAGCAGGCTATCCAGTAGAAAGGGTTGTTGACCCGATTGGAGCTGGAGATGGATTTGCGGCTGGTTTTATTGCTGGACAGTTAAAAGGGTATGATTTGGTTGAATCAACTAAGTTGGCTAATGCAGTAGGGGCTTTTGCTACGACAGTGATTGGAGATGTAGAAGGTTTACCAACAATGGAGCAAATCAAAGTCTTTACTGGGCAAAAGAATGGAATAGATAGGTAAACTAGGGGGTGAAAATATGAAGAAGCAAGAAAATTTGAAGACTATACTTGACAGTGGGGTTATAGCAGTAATTAGGGGTATGGAAGTTGATAAGATGATAAAGGTTGTTGAGGCTTTACAAGAAGGTGGTATAAAAGCCTTGGAGATCACTTTAAATACCCCTGGTGCGTTAGATATGATTAAGGAATTAGCAGTTAAGTTAGAGGATACAGATGTAGTTGTTGGGGCTGGAACTGTATTAGATGGAGAGACAGCTCGAGCTGCTATTCTAGCCGGGGCAGAGTTTGTTTTTGCTCCTAATTTAAATTGCGATGTGATTGAGGTCTGTAACCGCTATGGAAAGATAGTAATTCCTGGGGTAATGACGCCAACCGAGATTGTCAATGCTTATCAAGCTGGAGCCGATTTGGTTAAGGTCTTTCCTGCTAAAGTTGTAGGCCCAGGGTTTATTAAGAGTGTTAAGGGGCCATTAGATCATATTCCAATGATGCCTACAGGTGGAGTAAACTTGGATAATGCAGCAGATTTTATTGAAGCGGGATCAGTTGCTTTAGGAGTTGGGGGTTCACTACTTGACCAAGAAGCAATTGATAATCAGAATTATGAAGTTTTAACTGAGAAGGCTAAGCAATTTGTGCAGATTGTAGAGGAGACTAGAGAGTCCTTAGCTTAAATTAGATGAGGAGGCAAAGAAGATGATTATTGATAGTTTAGAAAATGTTGCTGATTATAATATAACTGAAAGGTTAGAGAAGGCGTTTGCTTACTTACAGGAGAATGATTTTACAGAATTAGAAGCTGGCAAGTATGAAGTAGATGGAGAAGATATTTTTGCTATAGTTGATTCTTACCAAACTAAAGCTAAAGAAGATGGATTTTGGGAAGGGCATCGTCAGTATATTGATATCCAATATCTAGTAGAAGGAACTGAATTGATCGGTTACTCTAATTTAGAGCAGATGAATCTTCAAGAGTATAATGCAGATAAAGATTTAGCAGTATTTACAGGAGAAGGAGATTTTCTAAATTTAAAGGCAGGGGATTTTATGCTTCTTAGACCACAGGATATTCATATGCCTGGGATTGCTGTTAATGATGATAATCAAACAGCAAAGAAAGTTATTGTCAAGATCAAAGTGGATTAAATGGAGAGATTAAGAAGAAATTAATTCTAAAGTAAGTTTAAGGACATTTGTTAGCTTTTAATTAAGCAGATGTCCTTTATTTCTTTGCGATTATCTTTATCTGTAATTTAGTCAAATTTATACTTGAAAGAAAGTTTAGTATAAATAAGAATAATTAAGTACTTAGAAAGATCAAGAGATTTAAAAATGAGGTGGTATAATGGAGAAATTAAAAAAGTTAATTTTATTAATTAAACACCACTTTACAAGAAATCTAAATAATAAATACGACCAATCTCCTTTTTTGATATAATATCTTCGACCAAGAAGAATCAAGAAAGGAGAATCAGTCGCATGAATATTATATCAAATAATCAAAATAGTGTCTACTCTATCATCAAAAAATTTGCTAATTATTATCGTGATCTTTTCACTAAGAAGTCTTTTAAGATGTTCTTTTGGATTATAATTTCAATCATAAACTTTGATAAAATTCATTCTCTTAGATTCATTTGGAATAATTTCATCTCTAAGCATATGAATAGTAGCCTAAATTCCTTATATTACTTTTTCTCATATAGCAAATGGAGCTTAGAAAGCATGATGAAGAGAACAGTAAATTTAACTTTCAATATTATTCCAGAAGAACTTGAAAGTGAAAAAGTATTTCTAATTATTGATGATATTCTTCAAGAGAAATTTGGTAATAAATTCGCTGGTCATAATAGTTTTTTTGATCATGTTAGGCGTAATAATAGTAGCTATTTAAAAGGTAACACTTTCGTTTGTTTAGCTATATCTATACCTGTTTCTCAATCAGAGGATGGTATTGAATATAAAACAATCCCAATTGGTTTTAGGTTATATAAAAAAGATAAAAGTAAGCTAACTATTGCTAAAGAGCTAATAGATAACATTATAAAATTACTCAATGATAAAAGTGTCACTCTCCTTTGTGATTCATGGTATACCAAAGGTGATATTCTTAGTTGTGTTAAGGATCATGATAACCTAAAACTTATTGGTGCTGTTCGCCATGATACTGCTATCTTTGAATTACCTCCTCCACCAAATGGTAAAAGAGGAAGGAATCCTATCTATGGTAAAAAGTTAAACATTAAAGAATTAGACTACGAAAAAAATGGCGATTATTATCGAGCAACTAAACTGGTTAAAACAAGATTATTCAGAGATAAAACTATAGAAATTATGGTCACAGTAAAAGATATTGATGATTTTAAAAATCCTAGGGTATTCATTAATACTAATCCTAAAGAGTGTAAATTAGAAAAATTATCAAAACCAAAAGTTAGCAAAAAAGAGATGATGGTTTTGCTATTGGTTCTTTTACTGATTATGAAATACGCTGGGGTATTGAAGTTATATTTTATGAATTAAAAACATTTTGGTCTTTTGGTAATTATATGGTTCGTACAGAGCAAAGTATAGAAACATATATTAATCTTTTGGGATTAGTCTATACTTTTGTAAAGATTCTTCCCTTTTGGGTAGAAGAATTTAATGAATTAAATTCTTTAAGTCCTCAAGAAATAAAATCCCAGTTAGCCCTTTATATTAGGGAAGAGTTAATTTTAGATAGTTTCGTGTCTAAGCTCGAAAGCACAAAAATATATTCTGTTTTAAAGAGTAGTTTAAGTTGCTTTATTGATAAAAGAAAAGCTGCTTAGTAAAGTTGTAAAGTGGTGTAATTAAAGAGAAGTCAAAGTTATCAGGCACCTTTCTTTCTAAAATGAGTATAATCAAACAGTTACGTTTTGGTTTTGGAACTCTACTATTATTGATTATTTTTAGTGGAAGAATTATCTTCTATCACTATCGTTGCATTGTTAAAAAATATAGATTTACTAACTCAACCAAATCAAATTAGTAATCAAAAATTTATAACTTAGTAGACTTTTCAAAGTAATAATTACTTTGAAAGTAGTCATTGTTCTATATTAAAAGTAAAATATAGAATATATTTCTAGATGAAAGCCTATTAACCTAGGTTTTAGATAATAAAATTTTATCAACTACTGTTAATCCATCTATTCCAATTGAAATCATTTGTTGTAACTGAACAAATGGAATACTTTATCTTTCTAGTGAGCTTAAGTAAACTTCCTTTGAATTCAGATTCTTTTTCAAGTAATTTTAAAATTAAAAATAAGATTACAGCACTATAAATTTGTGTTAAAACAGCATTTTTATTTTGTCCAAAGAAGCTCTTTATTTTTAGATGCTGCTTGATCCATTTAAAAAATAACTCTATTTGCCACCGTTTTTTATACAGATAAGCTATTACATGAGCGTCCAAATCAAAGCGATTAGTTAAAATATCAATGGTTTTTTCATTGCCATTTCGATCAGTTGTTTTTACTTTAACTAATCTTATTTCCTGTTTCATTCTAGTTTTTGAAGTATGATCACCTAGCATTATATCAGCATCTAATATAACATTTGCTTCTTTATCTTTGGCATTTAAATCTAAAAATCTAATGATTTCAATTTTAGTATTAGATTTTGCTCTAGTTACAAAATAGATATCATTATCTATAAACTCATCAAACTTTTGATACTTTATATAAGCTCTATCAAAGAGATAAGTATAGCTAGGGTTAAAGGTCAGATTATCAAATATTTCTTTGTCATGAATTATAGCATCGCTTATTATTATATTTTCTGGGGCATTAGTATTCAAATCATATAAAGTATGAAGTTTAATTCCACCTTTAGTGCTTCTAAATTTAGCCCAAGGAAATAATGACAAACATAAACTTATAGTTGAAGAATCTAAGATTTTCACAAAACCAATTTCTTTTAAAGTTTCTTGAAGCCCTTTATTAGCGTTAAGCTTATCAAATAGGTGTTGGAAAATTTCAAAGAATATCTCATGAGGTCTACTTTCATTTTTACGAGATAACTGAGATTTGCTTATTTTAGGTAATGTTCTATTTAGTTGATTATTATTTTCTAAATCACAAATAAAATCTTCTAGACTTTCTTTTTTAGTAAGATGAAAATAAAGTAGGTATAATAGATGAACTTCTGTTGTTAATTTATGAACCTTATAATCTGAGTTATATTTATCAATTAGACCTTTCAAAAAGTTTCTATCAATAACATCTAGAAGTTTAGTCAAAAGTATGGTACAATTATTCATGATTTCATCTCCTTTGATTTCATGGATTTTGTACTGGGGGGTACGTATCCATTTAATCAAAGGAGTTTTATTTTTTCAAGAACTTTTTATAAAAAACGATGCAACGCTAGTGATCTTCTATAATAATTACCACATTAATAATCAAATTGAAGAATTAAATCAGAGAATAATTCCAGTAGTAGAGATTAATGAAGAAATTATTCAGGAGTTGAATCAAAGGGAAAATAATATTTATCGTTGGCAAGCAGGTTTAGGGCCTTTAGATTTAGAGCAAGGAAGATTAGAAGATAGTTTTAGAAGGCTAGAAGAGCAGATAGAGGATCCAGATTTAGTTGGAGTTATAGATGACCTTTATCAATCCAATAATGAGCTAGAAGAAATTCAAAATTTATACTCTTCTGAAGCAAATTCTACAGAAAGAGGTAATATTTTATCTAACATAAGATGGCTAAATTATAGAATTAATCACCTTAATACTCGCTTAAGCAATTATAATTGGGGTAGGTTGGATAATACAGCAGATTATATTCTTTATACTTCCAAGCAAGGTAGAAATATTGTCATAATTTTAACTTTAGTTAGTCTTATAATTGGCGTTAGTATAGGTCTTCTTATTAACCGTGGTGTTAATAAGATAACATCTAATGTACAGGATAAGACTTTTGATACTTCAACTAAGATAGAGGAGGTATCTAGTTCTGCTCAGAATATGAAGAAGATCGCTGATGAGGTGAATGATGATTTAACTAAAGCAGTAGCTACGATTCAAAATTTAGCTGTTGGAAATGATGAAGTAGCAAAAGCAAGTAATGAGGTATCAATTTCTATTCAAGAAGTATCTAAGAGGATAGAGCAGTTATCTAGTCAGTCAGAGGTTATTTCTCAGGCTGGTCATAATACTTATCAGATAATTAAAGAAGCAAATGATGGTATTGAGATGGTAGAGGAATCTATAAATAATATTGTTGAAGTAATTCAAGAATTAGATCAAAGTATTGATAAGATTGGTAATATTCCCGATGAGATTATAAAAATAGCAGACCAGACTAATTTATTAGCCTTAAATGCAGCAATTGAAGCTGCAAGGGCAGGAGAAGATGGACAAGGATTTACAGTAGTAGCAGAAGAGGTTAAAGGTTTAGCAGATGAAAGTATTCAAGCAACTAAAGAAGTGCAGTCTATTATCTCTGAAGTGGAAAAGGCATCAAATAAGGTAATATCAGCAATGATTACAGGAGATGGCTTAAAGAATAAGAGTATAGTAGATACTTTTGCTAAGGTTAAAGAATTGTTTAAAGAAGTTAGCAATAATATGGATGATGTTATTGAATCTACTGAAGTTCAAGTTACTGCTACCCAAGAGATAAGTGCTTTATCTCAACAGATTTCAGCTTCTAGTGAAGAAGTTGTAGCTCAGACTCAAGAATCTTTAAGTTCAACTGAGAATCTAACTGAGTTAATAGAAGAGGTTAATAACCTAAATGCTAAATTATACTTAGAGATTAAGGAGTAGGTTAAAGAGTCTCAAGAGCAACAAAGCTTAATTGAGCAGGTAATAAAAATAAATCAAAGACTGAATTAGTTTTAAGATATTCTATCGAGATGGTTATTTTTAAAGATAGAGATTGATGGAGGACTTATTACAGCACTAGAAGATGGTGATATTATTCCGAAGCGATAAATTTAAATTAAGGTATATTAATTATTAATTATGAGGTGATAAGATGCTAAAAAGTCAGCAGTTAAGGAAAATAGGGCCGGAGATAGATGCTTTACGACTAGGAACAGGTTGGAAAGAAGAAGAGCTGTCTCAACCTCAAATTTTAGTAGATAGTACTTATGGGGCAAGCCATCCTGGAAGTGTTCACTTGGATCAAGTGGTTGCTAAAATATCTGAAGGCATCAAAAAAGTAAATGCTAAACCAGCAGAATTTACTGTAACTGATATTTGTGATGGAGTAGCACAGGGTCATGATGGGATGAATTATTCTTTAGTCTCTCGAGAGATGATTGCTAATATGGTAGAGATTCATGCGTTGGCCCATCCTTATGACGGAGTGGTTTTATCCTCCTCTTGTGATAAGGCCATTCCTGCTCATTTGATGGCAGCAGCTAGAGTGAATATGCCAACAATTCATGTACCAGGTGGTACTATGAGTCCAGGTAAAGGTGGTTTGACTTTAGAGAAGGTTGGAACTTATGCTGTTCAATTAGAACGGGGAGAGATCAGTGAAGAGGAATTTACAAAGATACAGGCAGAAGCTTGCCCTAACTGTGGTTCTTGTCAGTTTATGGGGACGGCTAATACAATGCAGGTGATTGCTGAAGCGTTAGGTTTAGCTTTACCTGGCTCTGCTTTGGCTCCTACTCAAGATGAGATAGTTAATAATTTTGCTCATAAAGCAGGAGTGCAGATTTTAGATTTAATTGAGAAGGATATTAAGCCTAGTGATATTTTGACTAAAGAATCTTTTGAAAATGCAATTGTTCTTCATGCAGCAGTAGCAGGTTCAACTAATGCTTTATTACATCTGCCAGCAATTGCTCATGAAGCTGGAATTGAAATTGAACCAGAATTATTTGATCAAATTCATCGTAAAACTCCTTATTTAGCTAATGTAATTCCAAGTGGCCAGTATGCTTGTGAGTTCTTATGGTATGCAGGTGGAGTTCCAGCAATAATGGAAGAACTTAAAGAGTTATTGCACCTTGATGTGATGACAGTGACAGGTAAAACTTTAGGTCAAAATTTAGCTGAACTTAAAGAAGATGGCTTCATTGAAGAGTGCCAAGTTCAGTTTAAAGAAAATTATGATTTAAAGGTAAGTGATGTATTAAAAGGTAGAGAAGAGCCTTTGTCAGATGAAGGGGCAGTAGCTATCTTAACAGGAAATTTGGCCCCTGAGGGAGCAGTTGTTAAACACTCAGCAGTTGCAAAAGAGATGCATCAGCATGTTGGCCCAGCGCGGGTCTTTGATTGCGAAGAGGATGCTAAAGAGGCAATTATTACTAGAGAGATTGAACCAGGCGATGTAATCTTTATTCGTTATGAAGGGCCAAAAGGTAGCGGAATGCCTGAGATGTTCTATACAACAGAAGCACTTGCTTCTGACCCTGAATTGGTATCTACAACAGCATTGATTACAGATGGTCGCTATTCTGGAGCTACTAGAGGGCCAGCAATTGGCCATCTTTCACCAGAAGCAGCTGCTGGCGGGCCAATAGCATTAGTAGAAGATGGAGATTTAATCAAGATTGATATTTCTGCTCGAAGATTAGAAGTTGTAGGGATAGCAGGGGAAGAAGCTGATCCAGAAAAGATAGCTAAGACTTTGGCTCAACGGAAGGAAGAATGGATAAAACCAGATTTAGGGGCTAAAAGAGGTGTGTTGGCCCAATATGCTAAATTAGCAACTTCCCCAATGAAGGGGGGCTATATGGGGTAAATTAATTGTGAAAAAAACTTTGATTAAAACTTAACATAAACTTGACACCCAATACTTTCTCTGTTAATATTAACACATATAAATTTAAAATGAAATTCAAGGAGGAAGTAGTGTGAGTAAGTTGAGTAAGGATGATGTATTACAACAGGCCAAAGAACTGAATGTTAAATTTATCAGATTACAATTTACTGATATTTTAGGGGTTATTAAGAATGTAGCGATTACGCTTGAACAATTAGAAGAAGCACTAGATGGAGAAGTTATGTTCGATGGGTCATCAATTGATGGCTTTACTCGGATTCAAGAATCTGATATGTATTTAAAACCAGATTATGATACATTTACGGTCTTTCCGTGGAGACCGAAGGTTGGAGGTTCAGTGGCTCGTTTGATCTGTGATGTTTATACTACAGATGGAAAGCCGTTTACAGGTGGGCCAAGGAATGTCTTGAAGAAGGTTTTGAAAGAAGCAGAAGAGATGGGTTATACAATGTATGTTGGCCCGGAGCCAGAGTTTTTCTTGTTTGAGAAGGATGAAAATGGAGCACCAACGACAATTACTAATGATCAAGGTGGTTATTTCGATTTAGGGCCATCGGACTTAGGTCAAGATACTAGACGAGATATTGTCTTAGCACTAGAGAAGATGGGTTTTAATGTAGAAGCTTCTCACCATGAAGTAGCACCTGGTCAACATGAAATTGACTTTAAGTATTCCGATGCTCTAACGGCAGCAGACAATATTGCTACCTTTAGGTTTGTTACTAAAGCAATTGCTAATGAGCATGATTTACATGCTACTTTTATGCCTAAGCCGATCTTTGGTGAGGCAGGTTCAGGGATGCATATGAATCAATCTCTATTTAAGGGCCAAGAGAATGCTTTTTATGATCCAGATGATCGATTGGGTTTAAGTCAGGTTGCTTATTATTATATTGGTGGATTAATTAAGCACGCTAAGGCAATGACAGCAATTACTAATCCAACTGTCAACTCTTATAAACGCTTAGTACCTGGGTATGAAGCACCAGTTTATATTGCTTGGTCAGCCTCTAATCGAAGTGCATTGGTTAGGATTCCAGATGCTAAAGGTTTAGGGACAAGGGTTGAGTTGAGAAATCCTGATCCTTCTGCCAATCCTTATTTAGCCACAGCTGTGATGTTGAAGGCAGGATTAGATGGGATTAAAAATAAGATCGAGCCTCCTAAAGAGGTTATTGATAATATATATGATATGAATAAATGTGAAAAAGAAGATGCTTGTATTGATAGTTTACCAGGAGATATTAATGTAGCAGTGCAGTATTTATTACGGGATGAAGTGATTAAAGAAGCATTAGGAGAGCATGTACTTAACCGTTTTGTAGAAGCTAAGCAGATAGAATGGGATGTCTATCGAACTCAGGTTCATCAGTGGGAATTAGATCAGTATTTAAAGGTCTTTTAACTTAAGAAAAAAAGAGCATTCTTTCTGACAGAATTTAAAATTGTCAGAGAGGATGTTTTTATTTTTAAGAAATTTAAATAAAATAATCAACCTTAGCTTAGTCTTAGTCTATACTCGAAGGTTTTTTGGTTGATAGTAAAAAAATTTGATCCTTAGAAAAGAATTTTATAAACTAAGAGATAAACTAATTAATGAAGGAGTCAATTTAAATATGATCTATTTAAATAATGCTGCTACAACATGGCCTAAACCGGAGCAGGTCTATCAAGAAGTGGATAATTTTTTTAGAAAGTTTGGAATGAACCCTGCTCGAACAGGTAGAGCAGGAATGACTGAGGTTGAAAGAATGGTCTTTGCAGTTAGAGAAAAGGTAGCTAATTTTTTTAATATCGAAGACTCTTCACGAGTCATCTTTACCTCTGGTGCTACTGAATCATTGAATTTGGCGATTAAAGGTCTATTAAAATCAGGAGATCATGTAATTACTACCTGTTTTGAGCACAATTCGGTATTGCGACCATTAAAGAAATTAGAAGAGAAACGAGGAATTGAATTATCAGTAGTTGACCTCAATCATGCTGGAGAGTTGGACTTAGTTCAGCTAGAAAAAGAGGTTAAGCATAATACGAAGTTGATTGTGACTACTCATGCTTCTAATGTAACTGGAAGAATGGTAGACATAGAGAAAATAGCTCAAATAGCTACCAAAAATAATCTAATTTATCTACTTGATGCTGCTCAAACAGCAGGCGTTTTTTCCCTTGGTTTATCAAATTTTAAGATAGATTTGTTGGCTGTACCAGGCCATAAGTACTTATATGGTCCACCAGGAATAGGTGTGTTGTATCTTGCTGAAGGGATTGAGCTCGATACTTTGTTAGAAGGGGGAACGGGAAGCAATTCTTTAGCTACTTTCCAGCCTGAACTTTTGCCTGATAGATTTGAAAGTGGGACTGCTAATATAACTGGAATTGCAGGTTTGGGAGCAGGAATTGATTTTGTGAAAAGGATTGGTATTGATAAGATCAGAAAGAAAGAATTAACACTAACATCTTACTTATTAGAGGAGTTACAAGCTATTTCTGAGGTGATAATTTATGGATTAAAGACTACTAAAGATCGAGCTCCAGTAGTGGCCTTTAACCTTAGAGATAAAGATTCAGCGGAGGTTGGTCATCTCTTACAACAAAAGTATGGTATTATTGTTCGTAGTGGATTGCATTGCGCCCCTGTAATTCATCACAGGCTAGGAACAGATGAGCAAGGGATGGTCAGGGTTAGCTTTGGTTATTTTAATACACAACAGGATGTGGAGCAGCTACTTGTTGCGTTGAAAGAAATAGTTTCTGAAAGGCTCTGAAAGGCATTGGATAATGAATAATGAATATTGAATAATGAGTAGTGAGAAAAAATAGACCAGAAAGACTTTTGCTTTTTAACTATTAAATATTCAATGTTAAGTATTATCTCTACTTTAATTGAAAGGAGGCAACAATGAAACAAGAAATCTTACGCCAAATACCTGCTGTCAATGATCTGTTGAATGCTGAATTAGGAGAGAAATTAATTGAAGATTATTCACATCAATTAGTGGTTGATGCTATTCGAGAGATAACAGCTGAGATTAGAGAAGAAGTATTAGCTATTGCTGAAGAGGATTTAGAGGTAATGGAGTTTGACTTATCTTCTAGATCAATTCTACTCCAAGTAGAAGAGCATTTACAAGGGAAAGATCGATTGATTTTATCTCCTGCGATTAATGCTACTGGAGTTGTGCTCCATACTAATTTGGGTCGTTCCTTATTATCTGATAAGGCTCAACAAGCAGTGCTTGATGTAGCTGATAATTATTCAACCTTGGAAGTAGATGTAGATACAGGAAAGCGTGGTTCTCGATATAATAATATTAAAGAGATCTTAGCTGAATTGACCGGTGCTGAAGATTGCTTAGTGGTTAATAATAATGCTGCTGCTGTTTTATTGGCTTTAAGTAGTCTGGCTGATGGTCAAGAAGTGATAATTTCGCGGGGACAACTGGTAGAGATAGGTGGTTCATTTAGGATACCAGATGTGATGGAGCGAAGTGGAGCTAAGCTGGTAGAGGTAGGTAGTACCAATAAGGCCCATCTACGTGATTATCAACAAGCTATTACAGAGGAGACAGCTTTATTATTAAGGGTACATACTAGTAATTATAAAATCTTAGGTTTTACTAAAGAAATTGAACCGCAAGAGTTGGTAGAGTTGGCCCATCAGAATGGTTTACCTGTACTTGAGGATTTAGGTAGTGGGATCTTTGTTGATTTGACCGGTGATGGTTTAAGTTATGAACCTACAGTTCAAGATAGTCTAGAGGCTGGGGTTGATGTTGTTACCTTTAGCGGTGATAAGTTATTAGGAGGGCCACAAGCGGGAATTATTGTTGGTAAGCAAGAATATATTGAAGAGATGAGAAGTCATCCTTTAACGAGAGCATTACGGATTGATAAATTCAGTTTAGCTGCTTTAGAGGCAACCTTGAAGGAGTATCGAGATTTAGAGCGGGCCAAAGAGAGAATTCCAACTTTAAGAATGCTAACAACTCCGCCAACAGCTCTAAGAAAGAAAGCTGAAGAGTTATTGGGCCAACTATCTAAAGTAGTTTCAGAGTCTTTTAAGTTAGAGTTGAGAGAGGGTATTTCAAAAGTAGGTGGAGGTTCATTTCCTTTAGAGAAGTTAACGACTTATCTGATTGAACTACAACATCAACAGCTATCAACAGAGCAGTTGGCTATGAAGTTAAGAAAGAACTATCCACCAATCTTTACTAGAGTAGCTAATGATGCTGTTATATTTGATCTGCGGACGATTCAACAGCAGGATTATCAAATTATAGTAGAAGCAGTTGGATCTTTGCCTTAGGAGGTGTACTATGAGTGAGAAGAATCTGATTATTGGGACTGCTGGACATATAGATCATGGTAAGACTACTTTGATTAAGGCTTTAACTGGAATTGATACAGATAGATTAGAGGTAGAGAAGGAGCGAGGAATCTCTATTGAATTGGGTTTTGGTTATTTAGAGTTAGAAGGTGGCTTGCGGATAGGAATTATTGATGTGCCAGGGCATGAAAAGTTTATTAAGAATATGTTGGCTGGAGCAGGTGGAGTTGATCTGGCTTTATTGGTGATTGCTGCTGATGAAGGATTTATGCCACAAAGTGAAGAGCATTTAGCTATTTTAAATTTATTAAATGTAGAAGCAGGTATGATTGTTGTAACTAAAAGTGATTTGGTTGAAAAAGAGTGGTTAGAGTTAGTCATTGAGGAGATTAAAGAAGCGGTTGTTGGTACATTCTTAGAAGGGGCATCAATTCTACCTGTATCTGCTACCGAAGGGATAGGAATTGAGCAATTAAAGAGAGAAATAAGTGGGTTGGTTGATAATTTATCTGCTAAAGGTATTAATGAGAATGCTTATTTATCGATTGATCGGGTCTTTTCTTTACAAGGACATGGTACAGTTGCAACGGGAACTTTAAGTAAAGGAAGGATAGAAGTAGATGATAGGTTGATGATCTATCCTCAGCAAAGGGAGGTTAGAGTACGGAGTTTGGAGGTTCATAATCAACAGGTGACAGAGGCTTTATCTGGTCAGCGGGTAGGGATCAACTTAGCTGGGATAGAAACAGATGAGATTGAGCGGGGAGATGTTTTAGCGACAGCAGAGAGTTTGGCCCCAACTGAATATTTAGATGCTCAGTTAAGGTTATTGCCATCTGCTCCTATAATAATAGAGCCTGGAGAGAGGATTAGACTTTATTTAGGGGCCAAAGAGGTTTTAGGTAAGATATATCCCTTAAATAAAAAAGAAATCTATCCTGGAGAAGAGGTTTTTGTTCAATTCAGATTAGAAGAAGAGGTTGTAGCTGATTTTAAGGAAAGGTATGTACTTCGATGGCGTTCTCCTATGGATTTGCTTGGTGGAGGAGAGATCCTTGCTTTGAATCCTCCTTATCACAACCATCTTGGGCAGGAACTTATTGAAGATTTAAAGATTAGAGCTGAAGGAAGCTTAGAAGAAATAATTGAGTTAACTTTAAGAGGAGCTAAGAGTGAACCATTGAGTAGTAAGGA
Organism: Natroniella sp. ANB-PHB2; assembly: GCF_046097105.1. GTDB lineage: Bacteria > Bacillota > Halanaerobiia > Halobacteroidales > Halobacteroidaceae > Natroniella. The sequence goes on from NZ_CP175562.1 coordinate 2,394,047, forward strand.
TTTAGTTAAGGAGACTGCCTTGGCTGTTGAGCGGTTAAGAGAGATTTTAGTAGAGTTGAAAAGAGAGGGTAGAGTTATTGAATTTGATGTAGGTCAGGAGTCTAGTTGGTTAGATAGCCAGAGTTATCAACAACTGAAGGAGGAAGTTTTAGAATACTTGGCCCATTATCACCAACACTACTATTTACAACCTGGAATGACCAAAGAAGAGTTGAGGACTAAGTTATCCTTAAAGTTAGATACCAATCAATATGATCAATTATTAACTGATCTAGAAGTGGAAGGGTTGATAGTTATTGCTGGTGCTCAGCTTAAATTAGCCGATTTTGAGATTGAGTTTGGCCCTCAAGAGCACCAGATTAAAGAAAGAGTAATTAATCTATTTACAGAGAAGAAGTTTAGCCCTCCTAAAGCAGCAGAAGTCTTGATTAAGTTTGATGAGCAAAAGTTAGCTAAAAGAGTCTTTGAATCTTTAATAGCTACCGGAGAGCTGGTTGAATTAAGTAGTGAGCTTTATTTTCACAGGAGTGCTTTAAAGGAAGCAGAAGAGAAGTTAAAGAATTATTTAAGCCAACAGATGAGTATAGAGGTAGGAGAATTTAGAGATTTATTAGCGAGTAGTAGGAAATATACTCTACCCTTATTAAGGTATTTTGATCAGCAAGGTCTAACAGTTAGACGAAAGGATGAGAGGGTTTTAGCTAATAAATAAGTCCTGTTTTTTAACTCTTTATCTTTACAAATTAATTATGATCTATTATAATTAAAGAATAGATAGTAATAAGGGGATAGCTGTATCCATGGTGGATATCTCGGACTTCAAATCCGATGGCAGGCAGCTTGAGTTGTCTGTGGTGGGTTCGATTCCCACATATTCCCGCCAATCTAAAATTTAGAGGTGATAAGCCTATGAAGAAGATAGATGCTCGTGGAATGGATTGTCCTCAACCAGTAATTGAAACTAAGAATGCTTTACAAGATTATGAAGAATTAACTGTACTTATTGATAATCAAGTAGCAGCAGATAATGTTACTAAATTAGCCAAAAAGCTAGGTTGTAAGGTTAATCGAGTAGAAGATGGCAGTGATTATAAATTAATTTTAAGAAAAGATTCAGTTAAACAAAAAGTAACAACTGAGAGCGAAAAGGTTTATTTTATTAAATCAGATCAGCTAGGAACAGGTGCTGAAGAGTTAGGGAAGCTATTAATTAAAGGATTTATTAATACATTATTAGAGCTAAAGCCTTTACCTAGTAAGGTTATTTTTATCAATTCTGGAGTTAAATTAGCTACTTTAAATCAGGAAGTGAAGAGAAATCTAGTTAGACTAGAAGCAGAAGGTGTCGATATTTTAGCCTGTGGAACCTGTTTAGATTATTATGAGTTGAAGGAAGATTTAGAGGTTGGTAGTATCAGTAATATGTATGAAATAGTCGATATCTTAAATCAAGCTGAGGTAGTTGTGGTTTAATAAAAGTATATAGGATAACAATGCCAACTTACTACTTATTTAAGGTAGTAAGTTTTTTATTATTTTTATTAGGAAATAGTGTAGCTTAGAAAAAGGGAACCACGAATGAGCACGAATTAACATTAATAAAAAATTAACAACTTATAAATATAGGTATGTTAGAAAAACTTTTATAAATTATAAATTGCTTTTCAGGGGGTGTTAAAATGTCTAAAATTCGCTTAACACAATATAGTCAGACTTCTGGTTGAGCTGCTAAGATGAGTCCTCAGACTCTATCGCAAGTTTTGCGACAAGTTGAACATGAAACTAAGAATGAGAATTTAATAGTTGGATTGGATAGTCCTGATGATGCTGCTGTTTATCAACTAGATCAGGAACAGGCATTAATTCAATCGGTCGATTATTTTACTCCGGTTGTTGATGATCCGTATCTATTTGGACAGATTGCAGCAGCTAACTCTTTAAGTGATATTTATGCTATGGGAGGTAAGCCTTTAACAGCTTTAAATATTGTTGGATTTCCTAACTGTTTACCAGATGAGGTGCTGGTTCAGATCTTACAAGGAGGAGCTGATAAGGTAGCAGAAGCAGGGGCAATTATAGCAGGAGGGCATACAATTCAAGATGATGAACCTAAGTATGGACTATCGGTAACTGGGATTGTAAAGCTAGATAACTTAATTACTAATGCTGGTGCTCAAGTTGGCGATAATTTGGTCTTGACTAAGCCATTAGGGATGGGGATTATGACGACTGCGATTAAAGGTGGGTTGGCCCGTGGTGATTTAGATAATCCTGTAATCAAGGCAATGGCTACTCTAAATGATAAACCAGTACAGGTAATGAAGGATATAGGAGTTAATGCCTGTACAGATATTACGGGGTTTGGTTTATTGGGTCACCTATGGGAGCTGGCTGTAGAGAGCAAGGTTGGAGTTAGGTTATTTGCTGAAGAAGTACCTACTTTTGTTGGAGTTTTAGATTATGCTGAGATGGGTTTAGTACCTCAGGGAGCTTATAGCAATCGGGAATATTTAGAGGAACATATTGAATATAAAGTAGAGTTATCGGAGGCATTAACCGATCTCTTATTTGATCCGCAGACTTCAGGAGGTTTGTTGATCTCTGTTGAGGAAGAAAAGACAACAGATCTGTTAATTGAGTTATATGCTCAAGGGGTAGATGATGCAACTGTGATAGGTCAGGTGATTGATAAAGAACCCCAAATAGAAATTAAGAAGAGATAAGGTGAGAATAATGAAAGAAGAGTATAAGTTATATGTTTTTAATTCAACACATCATGCCTTAAAAGCAGAGCAAGTACTTAAAGATAATGGATACCAGTTGATGATGGTGCCGATACCTACTGAGATTACTGCTGATTGTGGTACTGCTATTAAATTAGAAGTTGAGTCAGAACAAGAAGCTTATGATTTGCTGATTGGAGCTAAGGTTGAGGTAGCAGGGTGTTATCAGGTGATTAAGGGTGGCTGTGAAAAGAGGATAATTAAGCTAGTTGTGGATAAGTAAGATATAAATAATAAATCAATATTTTTCTCGATTATGTTGGACTATATTTTTATCGGGAAGTTACTAATTAATCTTCTGTTGGTGCAGGAGATTAATTTTTTGTTTTGTTTGGATAGTTTTAAAGGAATAAGATAATTTTGGTAGAAATTATTTTTATATGTAGTCTTTTCAGGTTTAGTGTCATGAAGGTAGTAATTAAAAGGGATAAGCTGTCAGAAGTTATATGAGATAGTAGTGGAACTATCTTTGTAAAGATAAGAGTTATGCGAAAACCAGACATACCTTTATATTTTGTATAATGATAATCCAAAAAGAAGAGGAGATGATACTAATGGAAAAAGGTTTTTTAATAGTACCAGCTATAGAAAATAATTATCAGCTGATTGGATTTATAGTTCTTGTTTTGGCTATTGCAGTTGTTGCAGTATTTAAAATTAAAGAAAGTATTAATAATAAAACGAATAATCTTAAAGTAGGAGGAATTTTTAATAAAGTTGAAGATATAGACCAAAAAATTGATGAATCTGAATATAAGGAAGGGAGTTAAAAATGAAATTAAAAGAATTTAATAATAATATTGAAGTTGGTGGAATTGGAAATAAGGTTGAAAATCTAATACAAGAAACTTATGTTGATACAAAAAAATTTGATGATGAAATAGAAGATATAATTAATGATTTGAATCATTTTATACAAAATGGGCTAGAAGAATTTTTGGAAAAAGATGGAAATGCAATTTGTTTTGAAAAAGGAATACATATATTAAGAAGTCAATTAAAAAAACCTAATATTTTAGATTTGGTTCAACAAAAAATAGTACAAATGAAAGCTAATGAAAGAAAATCAATTCTTGGATTTAATATGAGAATGAAAGATTTATTAAGTTTTTTAATACTTTTATCAGTTTGCAATAGAGATTATAGTATTGAGAAAGAAAATGAATTGTATAAAATTCTATCTATTTTAGATGAAAAAACAATGAAGTTCCTGTTATATAATTTAACTATATCAGAACAGGAACACATTAAAAAAGTTGGAACTAAGGTTCTTAAACATTTGTTGTTTTCTGATTATCGTCCTAAAAAAAGAGAAAAAATTTTAATATGTGGCACTAATGTTCCTAAATGTACCAATAATTGTGAAAAACCTAAGGAATTATTTCCTAAAGTTATTGATGATTTTACAAATATAAAAGAAAATTATCCTGATTTTTTTAATGGGTTACAAAAAAGTCCCAATTTAATTTGTGGTAATTGCTTATCTAAATTGCCTAAATATGAAAGAGGTAAAAAAATATTGAAAGGAATTGATCAGCATGGGTAAAAAGTTCAATATTAAGGTGTTAGATAAAAGTAATTTTCCAGAAGAAACAAGAGAATTATATGATGGTATTTGTTATAATCCATTTGCTATATTTGTGGTTGGCATTGCAAAAAATGAAGAAGAATTAAAATACAAATGGCAAGAATTAGAAGATTTTGTTCTAGGATTCATTCAAAATAATGAAGAGTTTATTGATAATTATTTTGATAATCCAGATATTATATGGGATGTATATATTGTATTATTGGTCAAATTTGATGTTGATTTAGCTTTAAGAATGAAGATTGAAAATAGTAGGCTATATTGTAAAAAAGTTATTTTGGATTATGATGTTAATTTATCTATTAAAGAAAACTTATCTAATTTAATATTATTCCAAAATTTAAATCTAGATATGGTAAACACAACTATTAGTGAAGAAATATTTAGGAATGATTTAAGCAAGACGACTAAAGATAAAGAATTAGCTTTGTTGATAAAAAATAATAGTTTAGATGAAACTAATAATTTTAAAGGTAATGAAATTATTAAAGGGTGGTTAGGAGATATAGAGGTGAGTAATAAAAATGTATAAATTAAAAGAGGTTAATATAAAGGATTTTAGAGGATATAGAGATGAAAAAATTAAGATTCCTGAAGCAGATATAATTTTACTAGTAGGGAACAATGGCTTTGGAAAGACTTCTTTTTTTGATGCAGTTGAATGGGGGATTACTGGTCAACTTAAAAGATATGAATCTGGTACTAATGAAAGAAATGCAGAGTGCTTTCTTAAAAACAAACACGCTAATCAACAAGGTTATGTAAATATTGTTTTTGAAGATGAAGAGGGTCAAGAGGTAGAGATAAAGCGAACTACTAAAGAAGAAAGAGGAAATGATTATAATCAAGGACTACTAGAAATAAAACAAGATTTAAAGGAATCAATTACAGATATATTAGTCAAAAGGACTAAAGAAAAAGACTTTGACCTTAATAAATCATTTAACTTTTCTCATCTATTAAGTCAGGAATTAATTAGTGATTTTGTGAGAAATCATAAAGAGACTGAACGTTATTCTGTTTTGAGTAATTTAATAGGATTTAAGAATTATGATGCTTATAGCAAAAAATTAAAGAATCTAAGGATGAAATGTAGTAAAAAATATGAAATATTAAAAGAAGAACAAGGAGAAAAAGAAAAGGAAGCAATAGTATTAAAGGAAAAGGTGAAAAATTCTACTAGCCAAGATGGGAAGAATCTGAGAACAAAATATTCTACAATTATTATGGGAATTTCTTTACATGATTCAATTGATAATAATATCTTTCCCAAAGATATTACTAAGATGGACAAAAGGAAAGTTTTAAAAACATTAAGAAAAGAAAAAGATAATTTAGATAAAGAAAGTATTTCCTGTAAAGAAAATTTAGAAAAGATAGTTGACTTACAGGAAAGAAAAAACAATTATACTAAATGGTGTAGTCAACAAAGTAATTTAAGAAAAGTAAAAGAAGCCATAGATAAGAAAAGTAAGATTAACTATATAAAGAAAAATTATGATAGTAATTTGAATCAAAAGGGGTTAGAAGAAGAGTATAATGAAATAACCAAAAAGATAGATAGTTTAAAAGATATGATTGGGATTATTAATGATAAAGATAAGAAGATAATGGAAAAGATAAAACTATTAATAGAACAAAAAAAAGAAGTTAAAGAACAGTTTACAATTAAGATACTTATACTTAAAGGTTTAAGTAAAGATATTGATAATACAAAAGAAAAGTTAAACAATATTGAAGAAAAAATTGTAGAAGTAAGTAATATCGAGAAAAAACTTTTGGCAGGTGCACATGATTATTTTTTAGAAAATAGTTCAGCAGAAAGATGTCCAGTCTGTTTAAATAAAATTGAAATTAATAATATAATCAATGAACTGAAGGAACGGTTAGAAAGAGAAGGAGGAGAGGTGATAAAAAATTATTTAAAGCAAAAGGAAAAAATTAAAAGTGAGTTAAAAGATAAGATAAGTGAAAGGGATAATTTAAAAGAGAAAATGAAGAATCAGTATGTAGAATTTAAAGAAGGAGTCTTGAAAGAACATAAGGTTATACTTGAGGAAAAGGATAATCTTAATGAAAAAATAAAAATTATAAAAAAGATTAAGCTGTATTTGCAAGAGTTTGATTTAGAAGAAGTTAGGGATAATATACTAGATGAGTTGAAAAAAATAGAAGATAAAAATAATAAAGTGTTGAAGGATGATAAATATAAAAAATACACTATAGCTGGTCAAGATGAAAATATAGAACTATTAAATGATGAGTTAGAACGGATTAATAAAAAAATAAGCAGTTATCAAATTAAGCTAGAAAATTTAGAGGTAAGTAATATAGGTGAATTAAAAATCCTATTTAAAAAATATCAAGAAAAAACAAGTAGGGTTAATTATAGGAGAGAAAAAATTTCTGAAATAATCTCTAAATTGGATAATATTATTCAGTCTATGGAAAATTCGAAAGATAATGATAAATTACAGAAGATAAAAAAAGAAATTAGTATTATTGAGAAAAAAGTAGAGTTTTTAGAGGAAAAAGAAAAAGAGTTAAAAGAGATTGAAAAAGAAGTACCTGCTGTAATTAACAAGATGACTGAAAAAATATTAAGACCTTATAAAGAGTTAGCTAATACTATTTATCGAAAGATAAACCCACAACCGATTTATAGACGAATGGATTGGAAGATAGATTCTACAGGACATAATAATGGTACTTTGCGATTAAAGATGTATTCTGATGATGGAAAGGAAGCTAATCCTTCATACATATATAGTTCTGCTCAAGTTAATGTTATAGTATTATCATTATTTTTAAGCTTTGCTCTTCAACAAAATTGGAGTAAGTTAGATGCTATTTTTATGGATGATCCTGTTCAAAATATGGATGACATTAACATTTTTTGTTTAATAGATGTTTTACGGAATATTGTTTTAAAGGAGAGTAATGCAAAGCAAATATTTATTTCAACCCATGATAGAAAGTTATTTAATTTTATGAAAAAAAAGTTTAGGATGTTAAATGTATTTGTATTAGAATTTAAAGGTTATGATAAAAATGGGGCTAAAATAGATAAATATATTCTTTAAAAAGAGCCTGGTCATCGCATAACATGAGCTTAACGACATCTAACCTAGGAAGCATAGCTAGAAGCCAAGGATGACATATGAAAGTTCTATGCTTAATCTAGAGTTAGGAGCATTGATGAGACGTCGTGAAGTTCAGGGACGTTATGTGACAGTGCGACCAGCCCTTGAAATAACAGGGATTAAGCTATATCTTAGGCTGTCTAAATCGAGAGACTTTTGGACTATTTATTCTATTTGAAATAACCCTATTTACGGGTGCATTATCGGTAACGATTTTGTACTAAGCCGTAAAGACAATGTGAAATAGACTGCTAGCCTTAAAGCAGGTGATTGTTAGGGTAAATATACTGTTAAGATTAAATTAATTGAATTACCGAAAGCTTCGTCAAACGTGAATAGTGAAATTAGGCTGATACACTATGACCAAAAGGTATGAGATGGGGTCAGGTAAGTTGTCGTATTGCTTGACAAATAGACCAATATCTTCGGAGTAAAGGTAGAATCTAAGACAGTATGAACTGGCTAAGGTGTAGAACTGGGAAAACCCAATGAGTTCCTGATAATATCAGGTAGGTCAAAAGATTGTCGTGATACAATACTTAGTGGGTATGAGAGGTTGGAAAAAGCGAAGGCTATCTTGTAATGAGGTAGATAGGGGTTCAAAATTTGCCCCACTCTGAAAGGAGGCAGACTTCCTTAAAGTAAAATAGCACTATGATAAGAAGCCTAAATATTGAAGCCTATTAGGTATCTAAAGGATATCTAGTAAAAACTCTGGTTGTAACAAGGGAGGGTTATCATTATTAGAAAAGAGATAAAAGATGAATGGAAAGATATGAAAAACAAAGGAAAAAAGAAGTATATTATTTTTAATGTTGTTTTATTGAGGACATTACCGCTTGGTCTTGTTTTACTAGTTATAGATAAGCTTTTTGACTTTGGATTTGATTTTATTTCAAGTGAAGGGCTTATGTTTGATCTTTTATTAACTGTTATTAGTTTCATATTATTAGGTGTTTTTATAGGTGTGTTAGAGTGGAAGTTTTATAAAAAAGTTAGGGAAAATAAGTATAATAATAAACAGATAAGAAGAAATTATGCTGTCATATATGGTGTCATATCTTGGGGGTTATCTATTGCACTTTCAAATTTAATTACAAGATCTCATTCATTTATAGAGTTTCTGATTACTATGGGTATTTGGTTAATAGGTGGCTATATTTTTGGGTTGGTTACATTTCCAACAATATTTAATAAATAATATATTTCTTAGAGTCTATTCTTTTAATAAACGGGCAGTAAGTTGCTATAAGAAATCTGGTTTTAAAGAGATTGGTAGAAGAAGAGAAGCATATATAATAGGAAATAAGAAGTATGATGATATTTATATGGATATATTAGCAACTGAATTCAAGGGGAAAATAGATAAGTTAATGGAAAAAGAAGATTAAGTGGCTGGTATTTAAGTAGAGTGGGGCTGTATTATACAATTTAATATTTAAAGATTATCCCTATAATACCTGCCCCTACTAAATATAGTACAGGGTGTTTTTCATATTTGTTGATTAAATAAAAAGTTATGATAAATAATAAGAATGCTTTGAAATTGATAAAATCTAAAAATTGTTGAATATCTACTGACAGATTGAAAAGCTCTTCTTTTCCCACTTCAAAGGCTACAAATGCGATCAATCCTACTACTGCCGGCCTAATTGTACTAAGTCCACCTTCGACTAATGGATGTTCATTAAACTTAATAAAATAGCGAGCTATTAATGTGATAATTATTATTGATGGGGTTGCTAGACCAACAGTAGCGGTTATCCCTCCTAGTACGCCGGCAGTATTGTAGCCGACAAAAGTTGCTACATTAACACCAATTGGCCCGGGGGTTGATTCGGAGATTGCAATCATATCAAGTAGTTGTTCACTGGTGATCCAGCCATATTTTTCTATAAGCTGTTGTAAAAATGGTAAAGTAGCAAGTCCGCCACCTATTGAGAAGAGACCTATTTTAAAAAACTCTATAAATAATTTAAGATATATCATTCTTGATCCAGCTCCTTATCTAAATTCCTTTTATCTAGGTTTTTGATCCTTCTAACTTGATTAATAACTCCAATTAAAGCAGCACTGACAATGACTATAATTGGTGAGATCCTTGCAACAGCTAGAAGTAAAAATGACAATATAAATAAGAGTATACCTAAATAGTCTTTAACTGATCGGTACCACATCTTTACTACTATATGTGCTATTAAAGCAACTACACCAATCTTAATACCACCGAAAGCATGTTGTATTAATTGATAATCTTGAAATTGATAAAAGAATGTAGCTATTGTCATTATAATCAGTAAAGAGGGAACTACCATACCCAGTGTTGCAGCTAATGAACCTAATATACCACTATGTTTATAACCGATTAAAGTAGCTGTATTGATAGCAATGATCCCAGGAGTGCATTGACCGATTGCATAATAATCAATAACTTCCTCCTTTGTAGCCCATCTCTTCTCATTTACAATCTCTTGTTCAATCATTGGTAGCATTGCATAACCACCTCCAAAAGTAAATCCTCCTATGCGAAAGAAGATAATAAATAATTGCCATATATCCTTCATTTGAGTATCACCTCTATAATAATATTTAATAGCCTCTTTAGATCACACTTATGGTAATTTATAACCAGTGATAGTATATCAGATAAGTCTATCGTTGACAACTAGTTGAAAGGTTTGAAGTTAATATATTTTAATTATAATTATACTGAATGGAAGTATGGTTAAAATATATTGACAAAGTGGAATCAATAACATAACATATAAATACATATAAATATGTTGATGAATAATGAGGGGGAACTCTAATGAATGAATTTACAGAATTAACCGAATTATTAAAGGCAGTAGCTGATCAAAGAAGGCTACAAATTATTAGTTTGTTATCCTGTGGCAAGATGTGTGTCTGTGATATTACTGCACAGCTGGATTTAAGCCAGCCTAACATATCGCATCATCTTAAGATTTTAAAGAATGCAGATTTAATTGTTGCTACTAAGAGGGGAAGGTGGGTAGATTATCAATTAAATAAAGACAAATTAGAGAGTTTACAAAAAAGATTAGGTGATGTACTTGCTGGTTGTGATGCAGAGGAGTGTGGGATTACAAGACTTAATTGTGGGGAAAAATGTTAGGGTGCTTTTAGCTAAAATAAAATATTAGAAATTAATCTTGTTATGTTGTTGAGTAATAATGGTCTGTTTTAAGGTTTTGATTTTATGATTTAGTATTTTTGCTATCAATTATTAACTATAAACTGATTTTAAGGAGAGTCTAGGATGAGATTAGCTATAATTTCTGATATTCATAGTAATATTGATGCTTTAAATCAAGTGTTAGAGGATATTAAAAGAAGGGATATAGAACAAGTATTCTGTTTAGGTGATTTAGTCGGTTATAATCCTTTTCCTAATCAAGTAGTTAAAAGAATAAAAGAAGAAGGAATTAAAACGGTTCAGGGGAATTATGATGATGCTATTGCTAATAGTCGGATTGTTTGTGGCTGTGATTATAAGACAGAACAAGCTAAAAAGATTGGGCTAAACTCAATCCAATTTACTAATCAAGAGATCAATGAACAAAATAGAGAGTTCTTAAAAGAATTACCTCACCAATTAGAGGTTGAAACTGGAGATCTAAAGGCTCTATTGGTTCATGGAAGTCCAAGGCAGTTAAATGAATATCTTTATGCTGATAGTCAAGAAGTAATAGAAGTAGCTCAGGATTTAAAAGCAGATCTCTTATTGTGCGGTCATACGCATCTACCTTATCATAAGTTGATTGCAGGAAAACATATAATTAATGTTGGTAGTGTTGGTAAGCCAAAGCATGGTAATCCCAATGCAGTCTATACGATTATTGAAGTGCATGAAAGAAAGGTTAAAACAGAATTTATTGAAGTTACTTATCCAGTTGAGAAGGTAGCTACTAGGATTAGGGAGACTGGTTTGGCTGATGAGTCGATTGAATTGCTTAAGTTAGGGCGGGCTTAATTAGAAGGTTTTAAATAGAGGAGGAGTTTAAATGAGTCAAGAAGATATTAAGAAACAACAGACAGAGGGAATAGGTTTTTTTGAAAAATATTTAACGGTTTGGGTAGCAATCTGTATTATAGTTGGAATTGGGATAGGGCGTTTTTTACCTGCTATTCCTGAAACTTTGAGTCAATTAGAATATGCTCAAGTTTCAATTCCAGTAGCAATTTTAATTTGGTTTATGATCTATCCGATGATGTTGGAAATTGATTTTAGTAGCTTATTAAAAGTCAAGGAAAGAACTAAACCACTAACGTTGGTAACGGTCAGCAACTGGTTGATTAAGCCATTTACGATGGCCTTTTTTGCCTGGTTGTTCTTCAGGCATATTTTTAGTGGTTTGATTGGCCCTGATTTAGCTGACCAGTATATTGCTGGTGCAATTTTATTAGGTTCAGCTCCCTGTACAGCCATGGTCTTTGTCTGGAGTTATTTGACCGATGGAGATCCAGAGTATACTTTAACTCAGGTTGCTTTAGATGATGCAATCTTAGTCTTTGCTTATGCTCCAATTGTAATGTTATTATTAGGAGTAACTGACTTTACAGTTCCTTATGATACTATTATCTTATCTGTGGTTTTATATGTAGTAGTGCCATTGGTAGCAGGTTATTTATCTCGGAAATACTTAATTAAGAACAAAGGAATAGAGTGGTTTGAGAATGTATTTCTTAAGAAATTAGATAATGTTACGATTATTGGATTGTTATTGACATTAATTATTATCTTTTCTTTCCAAGGGGATGCTTTAATTAATAATCCATTGCATATTTTATTAATTGCAATTCCAATTACAATTCAGGCATTCTTTATCTTCTTTTTGGTCTATGGAACTGGAAAGGCTTTGAAGCTAGAGCATCCAATAGCTGCTCCAGCAGCAATGATTGGGGCCAGCAACTTCTTTGAATTGGCTGTAGCGACTGCTATTTCTGTTTTTGGTATTACTTCTGGTGCAGCTTTAGCTACTGTGGTTGGGATTTTAGTAGAAGTTCCTTTGATGTTAGTTATAGTAGGGGTTGCTAATCGAACTAAGCACTGGTTCCCTAATTAGGGAAAATAAATACAAATTGAAGAGAGTTGAATAAATTTATTTAAATTTAAGCTCAGTTTGAAGTAGCTTGACAGGGATGATAAAATCTAATATAATAATGATGCCAGGGGTAGGGGTAGGGGGTATGGGTAAAAACAAATAACCCTCTTGCTTTACCTTAGTTCAATAAATCCAAGGAAATGAATTCATTCCTTGGATTTATAAATTTTATATGGTAAAATAAGAATAAATTCAAAAGCAAAAGGAGGGTATTAATGGTTAAGATAGGTGTTCCAAAAACATTAGCATATTATGTTTATTTTCCGTTATGGAAGACATTTTTAGAAGAGCTAGGAGTGAAAATTGTCTTATCTGAGGATACATCACGTGAAATAATAGATGCAGGTGTTAAGGAGACAGTTAATGACGCTTGTGTGCCAATTAAATTATTTCATGGGCATGTTTTGAACTTAAAAGATAGAGTTGACTATTTATTTATTCCTCGGCTAGTCAGCCTGAATGGTAAAAGTATTTATTGTCCTAAATTTTTAGGCTTGCCGGATATGGTTGCTAGTTCCTTAGATGATATACCTCCTATTTTGGATCCAGATATTGATTTAAGAAAAGGTTTACTGAATTTATACAAAACTATCTTTAAATTAGGTACTAAATTTACTAAAAACCCAGTAAAAATTATCAAGGCGGCTTATAAGGCTAAACAAGATTGGAAGCAATTTAATCAATATTTACAAGCTGGTTATACAGCAGTAGAAGCAATGGATAAGTTAAATGGAGCAGATATTGATTTAAATGAGGGGGATGATGATTTAAAGGTTGCTGTATTGGGTTATCCTTATATTATTTATGATCCTTTTATCAGTGTGGGTATGATTCAAAAGTTAAGAGAGTTAGGGGTTAAGGTTGTTACAGCAGATATGGTAACAGCAGATAAGTTAAAGCAAGATTTTAAAGGGTTATCTAAGGATCTTTTTTGGACATTTAGTGATCAAAAAATTAAGACAGGTCTGCATTATTATGATCAAGCAGATATAGATGGAGTTATTCATGTTACTGCATTTGGTTGCGGGCCAGATTTTATAGTCGATAAGAAGTTAGAGTTAGAAGGGAAGAGAAGAACTGATGTCTCTTTTATGTGTTTAACGATTGATGAACATACTGGAGAAGCAGGTATAGTTACTAGATTAGAAGCTTATGTGGATATGCTTAGGTTAAGGAGTGATAGAAATGAGAGTAGTATTACCATATCTTAGTAACTCACATGTGGCATTAAAATCTCTAATAGAATCTTTTGATCATCAAGTAATTACCAATCAACCTAGTAAGAAGACTTTAAGTTTAGGTGTACAGCACTCTCCAGAGTTTGCTTGTATTCCCTTTAAGATTTTGCTTGGAACATATATTGAGGCTTTAGAAGATGGAGCAGAGATGATTATTGCCTCTGGAGGAAAGGGTCCTTGTCGAGCAGGGCATTATGCTCAATTACATAAAGAGATTTTAAAAGATTTAGGTTATGAATTTGAAATGGTTGTTTTTGAATCTTTGACCGATAGTTTTAGAGATTTTTTCGGTAAGATACGTAAGGTAGCTGGTGATGCATCTTGGTTAAGGATAATTAAAACAATGTGGCGTGAGTGGAATAGGTTAATTGCTTTAGATAAGTTACAACAGAAAGTACATAAAGTTAGACCGCGTGAATTAAAGCCTGGTCATACGACTGATGTTTTTGATGAAGTAGTAGACTTGGTTGCTCAGGCTCAGAGTATAGCTGAAATTAAAGAAGCCAAGAAGGAAGGGATAGAAGAGTTAGAGGCTATTCCTCAAAACAAAGAATTTGAGCCATTAAAGATTGGAATTATTGGAGAGATTTATGTTGTTTTAGAGCCTTTTGCTAATTTGGAAGTAGAAAAAGTGTTAGGTGAAATGGGTGTTGAGGTTGATCGTTCAATCTATTTAACTGATTGGACAGAAGAACATAGCTTTTTTCTTCCAGCTGAAGATCCAGCAAGAGAAGCAGCTAAACCATATTTAGATCAATTAATTGGTGGCCATGGTCAGGAATCAGTTGGTAGGACAGTATTATATGGTCAAAATGATTATGATGGTGTGATTCATTTAGCTCCTTTTACTTGTATTCCTGAAATTGTGGCTAAGAGTATATTACCAGAAGTAAGTAAAGAAGAGGACATTCCAGTTTTGACCTTATTTTTAGATGAGAAGACAGGGGGCGAAGGTATCAGAACAAGATTAGAAGCTTTTATTGATCTATTGACTCAAAAGAGGGGAAGGAAGGAGATGAAGATTTCATGAATGGATATCTAGGAATAGATGTAGGTTCTGTTAGTACTAATTTAGTTGTAATTAATGAAGAGCAAGATGTAATAACCAAATTATATTTAAGAACTAAAGGAGAGCCAATTAAGGCTATTCAGCAAGGCTTGCAGGATTTAAAAGAGGAAATACCAGCTGACTTAGAGATCAAAGGTGTAGGAACAACAGGAAGTGGTCGTAAACTAGCCAGTGTAATTGTAGGAGCTGATATTGTAAAGAATGAGATTACAACTCACGCAATTGCTTCTTCTCATCAAGTGCCAGATGTACAGACTATTTTAGAGATTGGTGGCCAGGATTCTAAGATAATTATTTTGCGGGATGGTATTGTAGTTGATTTTGCAATGAATACTGTCTGTGCAGCTGGAACAGGATCATTTTTGGATCAACAAGCAGGAAGATTACAGATTCCAATTGAGGAGTTTGGTGATTTAGCACTGGATTCTGAAAATGATGTTCGGATTGCTGGACGTTGTTCTGTCTTTGCTGAGTCTGATATGATTCATAAGCAGCAGTTAGGTCATAGTGTGCAAGATATTATCAATGGCTTATGTCAGGCGTTAGTTAGAAATTATTTGAATAATATCGGAAAAGGAAAGGATATTTTAGGGCCAATCGTCTTTCAAGGAGGGGTAGCAGCTAATAAAGGTATTAAGGCTGCTTTTGCTGAAGCACTTGATACTGAGATTATCATTCCTGAAAATTATGATGTAATGGGAGCTTTAGGCTCTGCTCTGTTGGCCCATCAGGAGGTTTCTAAAACAGGAGCAACGAACTTTAAAGGGTGGGATAGTGCTAGTTTAGATTATCAACCATCAAGTTTTGAGTGTGAAAGCTGTACTAATCGCTGTGAGGTAATTGAAATTTATGTAGAGGAAGAGTTAGCTGCTCGTTGGGGTCATAGATGCCATAAGTGGGATATGGTCTGATTTAGTTTAATTTTAAGGCTGAGTTTAAGTAAGGTCAGTAATAAAAAAAAATTAATTGTAAATAATATTAATAACTAGTGATAGTAATTATGTTAACTTAAAATAATAGTAGATAGCCAAATAAAGTGGGCTTAAGCCCGCTTTATTCTTTGTAGAAGGGGGTTAAGTTGATGGATGCTAATTTAGTATTGGTTATAATTTTAGTTTTAGGATTAATTGTTAAAAATGATTCATTAATAGTTTCAGCAATTCTTTTATTAGGAACTAGAATCTTTAAGTTAGATGCTCTATTAAATTTAATTGATAATTATAGTGTTAGATTAGGAATTATTCTAATTATGCTAGGAGTATTAGCACCGTTAGCTACCGAAGAGTTGAAGGTAGAAGGAGGATTAGCTAGTTTATTGGAGCCGTTGGCTATAGTTGGTATAGTAATGGGGGTAGCTGTTACTCAATTTACTAGAGAAGGTATTTGGTTGATGGAAACTGACCCCACAGTAACAGTTAATTTGATTTTGGGTATTATTTTTGGAGTTGCTTTTTTTAATGGTTTACCAAGTGGGCCTTTGATAGCAAGTGGAATTACTGCTGTATTATATAAATTATTTACCTAAGTAGTTTGCGGAATATGGTAAAATTTAAATTTTAGACTTGAAAAAGATCAATTTAAGCTATATAATTATTTATTGTTGTATCTGATAATAATAAACGAAAGGGGTCGATACTGTTGGCCCGGCAAGTAGAGATTGAAATAAATAGTCTTCAAGATACTGGACAAGATGAGATAGAATTTTCTTCACAACTAACGGGTAAATTATATTATCGTAATGGGGTTTATTATTTGAAGTATGAAGAGGTTTTGGAAGGATTAGAAGGAACTAAGACAACCCTGAAGATAAAAGAAGATGCTGTAACTTTGATTAGACGTGGTAAAGTTGGAGGAACTCAGAAGTTTATATCAGAGCAGAAGACAAGCTTTGATTATCAGACACCCTATGGGAAGTTACCGTTAGAGATTGAGGTTGAAAGATTAAAGGTTGATACTACTGAGCAAGCAGGAGAGATTATTATTAAGTATTCTCTTTATGAACAGCAACGGCTTGTCAGCTGTAATCAATTGAATATTACATATAAAGAATAGCTTAAGTTTAAGTTTAAGGATCTGTTTTTTAAGATTTTGTTTTTAAGAGTTTAAGATTGTTAACTGTCAATTGTAAATTAGTAGTAAGGAGGAATTGTATGTCTTTGATTCGGAGGTTACAGGTAAGGTTGCAAGAGGAGATTAAGTCTGCAATTAAGACTTCAGAGCAATTAGAGATTGCTGATTTGCCACCGATTAAGTTGGAAACACCACGTAATGAAGATCATGGTGATTATGCTACTAATGTTGCGATGATCTTAGCGGGCCAAGCTAAGATGCCACCGCGACAAATTGCTGAATTAATTACAGATAATTTAGTTGAGTTAGATTTTATTGCTAAAACTGAGGTAGCAGGACCAGGCTTTATTAATTTTTATTTCAGTACTGATTGGTTATATGATGTGGTTGCTGAAATTGAAAAAGAAGCTGATGATTATGGGCAGAGTGATCTAGGAGAAGACAAGAAGATACAGGTTGAGTTTGTTAGTGCCAATCCAACTGGGCCACTACATGTAGGTCATAGTCGGGGAGCGGTAGTTGGTGATGTTTTAGCTAACATCTTACAGAAAGCTGGCTTTGATGTTAGTAAGGAGTATTATATTAATGATGCTGGTAACCAAATGGAATTATTAGGGAATTCTGTGGCGGTTAGATATCAGCAATTACTGGGAGTAGATATTGAACTGCCTGAGGATGCTTATCGAGGGGAGTATATTACGGAGTTGGCCCGGGGAATTCTTGATCAAGATGGAGATAGCTATTTGGAAGCAGCTAAAGGTGGTCAGCTTGAACATTTTAGAGAGTATGCATACCAAAAATTATTAGAGCGGATTAAGACTGATTTAAATGACTTTGGCATTGAATTTGATAATTGGTTCAGCGAGCGAAGCTTACATCCTAATAAGATAGAAGAAGTAACTGCTAAATTACAAGCTGATCAATTAGTTTATGAAGAAGAAGGAGCATTATGGTTTAAATCTAGTAAGTTTGGTGATGATAAAGATCGAGTAGTAATTAAAGATGATGATACTCCGACTTATTTAGCAGCTGATATTGCTTATCATCAAAATAAGTATCAACGTGGATTTGAAGAGGTAATTAATGTTTGGGGTGCTGATCATCATGGCTATGTAGAGCGAATGAAAGCAGTCGTTGAAGCGTTGGGTTATAAGCGGGAAGCTTTACAGATTATTTTGGTTCAATTAGTAACTTTATTACGTGATGGAAAGAAGGTTCCGATGTCTAAGCGAGCTGGTGATTTTGTGACGATGCGTGATGTTATCAAAGAGGTTGGCAAAGATGCAGCCCGTTATTTTTATGTGATGCGTAGTCCAGATAGTCATTTAGATTTTGATTTAGAATTGGCTAAAGAAGAGTCAACAGAAAATCCTGTTTATTATATTCAGTATGCTCATGCTAGAATTTGTAGTATTTTAGAGCAGGTAAGGAAAGCAGGTGTTGAAGTTGATTCTTTAGATGAGATAGACTTGACTAAATTAACAGCAGAACCGGAGATTAACTTACTTAAAGAATTAGCTAACTATCCTGATCAGATAGCTAAGAGTGCAGAAAGTAGGGAACCACATCACATGGCTCGATTTGCCCATCAGTTAGCTTCAGTATTTCATACATTTTATAATAAGTGTTATGTTTTGGTTGAAGATCAAAAGCTACTGAAGGCGAGATTGAGGTTAGTATTAGCCACAAAGCAGGTATTGGTTAACTTATTAGAGTTATTAGGGTTGTCAGCTCCAGAAAATATGTAGGGTAATTAACATTTGACATTGAATATTGAATAATAAACAATTGTACATTGTGAATTATAATTTAAGGAAGGAGGAGCAAAAGTGAAACAAGTTATATTAGCAACGATATCTGGTTTAATTGTTGGAGGGCTCTTTTCGTGGTTGAACTTACCAGTCCCGGCTCCTCCGACTTTAGCAGGAGTGATGGGGGTAGTTGGAATTTATTTAGGGTTTATAATTATGAATTACTGGAATTAAATAGTGGAGACTAGAAAATGGAGGGGGCAGTATCTCTAAATTTTCTAGTCTCTTTATTATTGTGATTAGTAACTGGTGAATAAAGAAATGATATTTAATCAGAGTCGATTTTAGCTAGTTGCTAGTAGTTAAATTGAATAGATTAAGGGGGATTAAAAATGACAAAATATATTTTTGTAACTGGAGGAGTTGTATCTTCATTAGGAAAAGGGATTACAGCAGCATCGTTAGGTAGGTTATTAAAGGAGAGGGGATTAAATGTAACTGTTCAAAAATTGGATCCTTATATCAATGTAGATCCAGGAACAATGAGTCCTTATCAACATGGAGAGGTCTTTGTAACTGATGATGGAGCAGAGACTGATTTGGATTTAGGACATTATGAAAGGTTTATTGATATTGATCTAAATCAAAATTCAAATGTTACTACTGGTCAGATTTATTCTACAGTTATTGCTAAGGAGAGAAGAGGGGATTATTTAGGTGGAACAGTACAGGTGATTCCTCATATTACTGATGAGATTAAAAAGAGGGTTAAGCGATTGGGCGATGATGAGGAGATTGATATAGCATTAGTTGAGATTGGAGGAACAGTAGGAGATATTGAAGGATTACCTTTTTTAGAGGCAATTAGGCAGTGTAAGAGTGATTTTGGCCCGGAAAATGTAATGTATATTCATTGTACTTTAGTTCCATATTTAAAAGCAGCAGGAGAGTTAAAGACTAAGCCGACTCAACATAGTGTTAAAGAATTACGTAGTCTAGGTATTCAACCAGATGTAATTGTTTGTCGTTCTGATCGGGATTTGACTCAAGAGGTTAAGAATAAGATTGCTCTGTTTTGTGATATTGAAAAAGAGGCTGTAATTCAAGCTAAAGATGCAGATTATATTTATAATGTACCATTGATTATGGAAGAAGAAGGGTTAGCAAAGATAACATTACGTAAATTAAAACTTCGTTCACGGGTTTCTAAACCAAATTTAGATGAGTGGAAAGAATTAGTAGAGAGCATGAAAGGTTTAAATAAAAATACTAAGATAGCAATTGTCGGAAAGTATGTTGAGTTACAGGATGCCTACATCAGTATTTTTGAGGCCTTACAGCATGCTGGGATTACTAGTGGAGCGGATGTTGAGATTAAATGGGTACATGCTGAAGATGTTGAGCAAGAAGGTGCAGATGAGCTTTTAAAAGATGTTGATGGAGTTTTAGTACCAGGTGGTTTTGGGGATCGAGGAATTGAAGGTAAGATTGAAGCAACACGTTATGCACGAGAAAATAAGGTTCCTTATTTGGGGATCTGTTTAGGGATGCATTGTGCTGTAATTGAATTTGCTCGTAATGTTTGTGGTTTAAATCAAGCCCATAGTTCAGAGTTTGTTGATACTCCACATCCAGTAATCGATCTAATGCCAGAACAAAAGGATGTTGAAGAAAAAGGAGGAACAATGAGACTAGGTCTATACCCTTGTAAGTTAGCTGAGGATACTTTTAGTCGAAAGCTATACCAAAAAGAAGTTATCTATGAAAGGCATCGCCATCGGTATGAATTTAATAATCACTACCGTAAAAAGTTGACAGAACAAGGATTGCTCTTGGCTGGGGTATCTCCGGATGATAGATTAGTAGAGGTTGTTGAAATCGCTGACCATCCATGGTTTGTAGCTAGTCAATTTCATCCTGAGTTTAAGTCAAGACCTAATCGTCCCCATGCTCTATTTAAAGGATTTATAGAAGCTACTTTAAATTAAAGAATTATTAAAAAACCTCCCCTTCTTTTATTAAAAAAGGGGAGGTTTTTGTTTATTAGTTTTAAGAGTTTTTTAGCAGTTGATCTTAACCTAAAGTGGGTGTAATTTATTTTATTCTGATATTTTTTTAAAATTTAAAGTATACTGTAAGATAAAGGGGGATTGTTAATGAAGATGACAATAGAAGATATCAAAAAAGCAGCTAATAATTTGGAGGGAGTAATCCATAAGACAGCGTTGGATTACTCAACTACCTTTAGTGAAATTAGTAATAATGATATTTATTTGAAACTAGAAAACTTGCAAAGAACTGGCTCGTTTAAGATCAGAGGAGCTTATAATAAGATTGCAAATTTAAGTTATAAAGAAAAAGAATATGGAGTTATTGCTTCTTCAGCTGGTAACCATGCTCAAGGAGTAGCTTTAGCAGCAACTGAATATGGAATTGATTCAACGATTATAATGCCGCAAGGAGCTCCAATAGCTAAGGTGGCTGCTACTAAAAATTATGGTTCCCAAGTAGTATTATATGGAAGTGTTTATGATGAATCTTATCTTAAAGCACAAGAAATATGTCAAGAGACTGGAGCAACTTTTATCTCACCCTTTAATGATCAAGATATAATTGCTGGACAAGGAACAATAGGGTTAGAAGTTATTGAGCAACTAGCTGAGCTTGATCTTATATTGGTTCCAATTGGAGGAGGAGGGCTAATATCTGGAGTTGCTTTAGCAATAAAGGAGTATAATCCAGAAGTCAAGGTTATTGGAGTTGAAGCGGAAAATGCAGCTTCCATGAGAGGTTCACTGGCTAAAGGGGAGATAATAACTTTAGATTCTGCTGCTACAATTGCAGATGGAATTGCAGTTAAAAAGCCAGGTTCTTTGACTTATCAAATTTGTCAGGAGTATATCGATCAAATTATAACAGTTACTGAAGAAGAGATAACTAAAGCGATCTTGATGTTATTAGAACGGGCCAAATTAATGGTTGAAGGGGCAGGAGCAGTAACAGTTGCTGCTTTATTAAGCCAGAAGTTGAATGCTAGAAATAAAAAGGTAGTAGCAGTGATCAGTGGAGGAAATATTGATGTTAATATGATTGCAAGAATTATTGAACGTGGTTTAGTTAAAGCTGGAAGAAGAATTAAATTAAGAACATTTATTGAGGATCAGCCAGGCAGTTTAGAACAATTATTGAGTAAAATAGCTCATCTAGAGGCTAATGTAATTTCAGTTCATCATAATCGCTACCACCCTAAAATTTTTATTGAGCAGGTTGAAGTGGAATTAGAGCTAGAAACTAAAAATAATGAACATTCCCAAGAGATACATAAAATATTAAACCAGGATGGGTATGATATACAATTAATTCAATAAAAATAAAGAAACCTCGTATATTTTTCTAAATAATGTAAACAATATTACTAACAAAAGATATACGAGGGGGATAAAAGATGAAAAGAGTAGCTATTATTATGATTTTATTATTAGGATTATTTGTTGGAATTATGGAGGTAACAGCAACAGAAATAATAACCGGTGAAATAGTTGCTGTTAATTCTGAAAAAAATATTATTTTATTAAAAGGTGAGACTGGAGTAGAAGAGTATCAGGTTCAACTTAATAGTCTAATTGAATTAAATGAAAAAGAAGTTTCATTGTCAGCTTTAAGGCCTATTATGCCAGATGTGCTTCAACAAGCTAGACTTAAATTAAGCGATGGTCAAGTAGAGCAGATAACAGCAGCTTATAAAGCAATACCTGCTCAAATTAAAAGAGTTAAGGATGAATATTTAGTAATTAAAGATCTGAATACAAGAGAAGTGATCGAGTATCGATTTGGACAAGAAATAGAGCTACTACGCAATAATCACCAGGTTGAGTTAGAAGAAATTCAAGTTGGAGATAGTGGATTAGTAGTATTGGGCTTGGAAGATAATTTACAAAAAATAATTATTCATAATTATGAGATTAGTGGCGTAGTGACTGGTCTTGATTATGAAAATAAAAAGGTTGAAGTCAATATAGGTACTAGATTAGAGCCAGAGATAAGGACTTATCAATCTGGCTCAGATACATTAATAGTTAGGCAAGAAGAAGTAGTTAGTTTTGAAGAATTAGATACTGATTATTGGGTTAAATTAGAGATTGAACAAGGAGTTAGAAAAATAAATATTAAGCACCTTTAAAATGTTGCTCCGGCGGAGCGACATTTTTTTATCTTATGAAAGGAGTTTTAAATTGAATAGAGAATAATTATGTTAGAGGGGGGGAGAGGAATGTTACTTGATTTTAGTACTACTTTTGCTTGGCGATGTCCCTTTTGTGGAGAGTTAGAATTAAATGAGATCAATATCTTTTATTTCTCTGGTAGTAGTAGATTAGAAATAAAGTGTGGCTGTGATTTTACTAAGTTAATAATAATAAAAAATAATTCTAAACGTTATCAATTAAAATATAATTGTATAATTTGTGAATCAGAGCATAGGATTTTTTATACCCAAAGTGAATTATGGTCTAATCAAGTTAAGAAGATTAAGTGTGTAGAAAATGGAGCAGAATTAGGTTATTTAGGACCGTATGCTGAGGTTAAAAAATTAGCTGATCTAGAGGAAGAATATTTAGAATTAATGATGGACAAACTAGAATTTGAAGATTATTTTAGTAATCCCGAAGTAATGCTTTCTGTCTTAAATATTTTACATGATATTGCTGAAAATAGTGGATTGATCTGTCAATGCGGAAATGAGGATATAGAGATTGAAATGTTACCAGGTAAAGTTAAATTAACATGCCATCAATGTTATGGAGCAATTAATATTAATGCAGAAACTAAAGATGATCTATTATTTTTAAAAAAACTGAGAAAAGTTAAGATTTTAGAAGGGGTAGTCAGTGCTTTAGAAAGAACAAATTAAAAGATTTTCAGTTTTAAAAAGGGATTTTAATGTAAAACATGGAATAACTATTATGGTAATTTTTAAAGGAGGTTATGAAAAAAATGTCATTAGTATCAATGAGTCAAATTTTGGAACAAGCGAATCAGGAAGGTTATGCAGTAGGTGGTTTTAATATGAATAATTTAGAGTTTTTACAGGCAATTATTGAAGCCTCTGAAGAGGAGAACTCACCTGTTATTTTGCAAGCAAGTGAAGGAGCATTGAGGTATATGAATATGCATATTGCTTTGCCTATGGCTATTTCTGCTGCTGAAAATGCTGATATACCAGTAGCGATTCACCTTGATCATGGTAGTGGTTTTACCAAGATCATTGAATGTATTAGAAATGGATTTACTTCGGTAATGATCGATGGTTCTAAATCACCTTTTGAAGAAAATGTTGCCCTAACTCAAAAAGTAGTTGAAGCTGCTCATGCAGTTGGAGTTAGTGTTGAGGCAGAACTGGGTAAGATTGGTGGAGCTGAAGATGATCATGTTGTTAAGAATGCTTCTCTAGCTGATCCAGATGAATGTGTAGAATTTGTGGAAAGAACAAATGTTGATGCTTTAGCTGTTGCTTTTGGTACAGCACATGGTGTTTATAAAGGAGAGCCTGAACTTGATTTTGAGTTGTTAGATGAGGTTAATAATCGAATCAACCTTCCGATTGTAATGCATGGTGCTTCTGGTGTGCCAGAGGAAAGTGTTGTTAAAGCAATTGAGTTAGGTGTTAATAAGATTAATGTTAATACGGCTTTTCAACAAGCTTGGACGGCTAAGGTAAGAGAAGTGCTTGAAGATCCTGATATTTATGACCCACGTAAAGTTTGTGGCCCGGGAAGAGATGCTATGAAAGAAGCAGTTAAGGAGAAGATTAGATTATTTGGTAGCGATAATAAAGCCTAAATAATTAAAAATATAATCTTAAAGGAGGCAGATTAAATTCTGCTCCTTTTTTATTGTTTAGGTAGGAAACTATCTTTTTAAAAGGTGAGAGATGAGTTTTTTGCTTGAATTTTAAAATTAAATTCTAATTAAGTTAAAAATATGTAATATAAATTAATAAATTAAGAACTGGAGGAAATAATAATGGAAAGAGAGTTAGCAATTGAATTTATAAGGGTTACAGAAGCTGCCGCAATTGCTTCAGCTAAATGGATGGGTAGAGGAGATAAAGAGAGTGCAGACCAAGCAGCAGTAGATGCTATGCGTAAGATGTTTGATACGGTTGATATTGATGGACAGGTTGTGATTGGAGAAGGAGAGATAGATGAAGCTCCAATGCTTTATATTGGAGAAGAAATAGGAACTGCAAAAGGAGAAGTACCAAAGGTAGATATTGCAGTTGACCCTTTAGAAGGTACAACAATCATTGCTCAAGGACGTCCTAATGCACTGTCAGTTTTAGCGGTAGCTAAACGCGGAGATTTATTACATGCACCGGATATGTATATGGACAAGATAGCAGTTGGCCCGCAGGCTGCCGGAGTAATAGATATTAATTTAACAGTTAAAGAGAATATAGAATTAGTCGCTGAGGCGATGGATAAACCAGTAAAAGAAGTGACAGTTGTAATTTTAGATAAGCCACGTCATCGTAAAGCTGAGGGTTTAATGGAGCAAGTTAGAAAGACAGGGGCCAAAATAAAATTGATCAGTGATGGTGATGTTGCTGCTGCTTTAGCAACTGCGTTAAATGATACTGGAGTTGATTTAATGATGGGAATTGGTGGAGCTCCTGAAGGGGTATTAGCAGCCTGTGGCTTAAAGTGTTTAGGCGGAGATATGCAAGCAAGGTTAGTCGCTTACTCTGAAGAAGAGGTAGAAAGAGCTCATGAAATGGGTTTAGAAAATGTAGAGGCTGCTTTAGAACTAGAAGATTTAGCTGCCGGAGATGATATTATTTTCTCTGCAACAGGGGTTACAGATGGAGAATTATTAAAAGGGGTTAGATTTGATATTAATCAAGTTAGAACTCACTCATTAGCAATGCGTTCTAAAACGGGAACAGTAAGATTTGTTGAAGCTGTTCATAATCCAGATAAGAAGAAATTACCATTTTAATCTTCTAAAATTCATTTTATTTAAATAACCTTTAGGTAACGATTAAAATAAGCAATAAGTTTCATTGTAGATTAAATCAGGCTGAATTAAAGTTGAGTAGAGTCTAAGTTGACTTATTAAATTAAGTAATGTTATAATTAAGGTTGAGTAAAGAAGTTTAGGAGGAAGTTAGTTGATGAATATTAGTGAGTTAGAAGAACAGACAATTAATGAATTATATGAAATTGCTAAGAAGTTAGATATTACAGGTTATAGTAGCTTGAAAAAGAAAGAGTTGATATTTGAAATATTGAAGACTGAAACAGAAAAAGGTGGCCTTATCTTTGCTGAAGGTGTATTAGAGACCTTACCAGATGGTTATGGTTTTTTAAGACCTTCAAAATATGTGCCTAGTACAGATGATATTTATATTTCTGCTTCTCAAATTAGACGGTTTGATTTGAGAAATGGAGATGTTGTATCTGGGCAGGTAAGACAACCTAAAGATAATGAGAGTTACTTTGCTTTATTGAGAATTGAGGCTGTTAATTATCAGGATCCAGAATTGGCTCAAAAACGTCCACACTTTGAAGATTTAACTCCTTTGTATCCACAACAAAGGATCAGTTTAGAGAATGATCCATCAGAGATATCTAGTAGATTAATTGATTTGATATCACCTATTGGGAAGGGCCAACGTGGTCTAATCGTGGCTCCTCCTAAAGCAGGAAAGACAGTATTATTAAAAAAGGTTGCTAATAGTATTAGTGCTAATTTGCCAGATGCAAAGTTAATGATCCTATTGATTGATGAGCGACCAGAGGAAGTGACAGATATGCGTCGTTCTGTCGATGCTGAAGTGATCAGTTCTACTTTTGATGAACCACCTCAAAATCATATCAATGTCTCTGAGTTGGTATTAGAGAAGGCAAAGAGACTAGTGGAGCAAGAACAAGATGTAGTTATCTTACTTGATAGTATTACAAGGTTAGCTAGAGCTTATAATGTCAATATTCCATCTAGCGGTAGGACATTATCAGGTGGATTAGATCCGACTGCTCTTCATAAACCTAAACGCTTCTTTGGGGCGGCTAGAAATATTGAAGAGGGTGGTAGTTTGACTATTTTAGCAACTTCTTTGGTAGAGACAGGAAGTAGGATGGATGATGTTATTTATGAAGAATTTAAAGGCACAGGGAATATGGAGCTTCATTTAAGCCGTAACTTGGCCCAAAAGAGATTATTTCCAGCAATTGATGTTAAGCTATCTGGGACACGTAAAGAAGAGCTATTGTTATCAGAGTATGAAATAGAGACTATGTGGGATATAAGAAGAGAGATGAATAATGCTCATCCAAGTAAGATAATTGAGACTTTCATTAAAAAGATTAAAACAAGTGATAATAATAGAGAAATGCTTGAGTCTTTTCAGAAGGTACTTAGTTAATTTTTTATTTAATTCAATCTGAAAATATACTGCTAGGTTGCAATCTAATTTTAGCTATGTTATAATGTAACAGTTGAAATCTAAGGAATAATAAAGAGAGGTGATGTAAGTGAAAGAGGCCATTCATCCAGAGTATAAAGAAGCAACAATAGCTTGTGCTTGTGGAGAGAAGTTTGTAACTAAGACCACTAAAGGTGATTTAAAGGTGGAGACATGTTCTAGTTGTCACCCGGTTTACACTGGCAAAAAGAAAAAATCTGCTAAAGGTGGGCGAATTGAACAATTCAAGAAAAAATATGGTATTGAAGACTAATTTCGATAGCAGGGCCCAAGCTCTGCTATTTTTTCATATTAAGGTGTTGATAAGATATGTTAGTAAAGTCAAATATTAAAAAGGGGGGGGAGAAGATGGCTCACAATTATGGAGGGCAAGCAGTAATTGAAGGTGTTATGATGCGAGGTAAAGGCGAACAGGCAATTGCAGTTCGTAAGGAAGATGGAGAAATTATCTTAGAAAAGAAAGAGATAACTTCAATTGCTGATAAATTTAAATTTTTGAAGTG
Source organism: Natroniella sp. ANB-PHB2 (assembly GCF_046097105.1). GTDB lineage: Bacteria > Bacillota > Halanaerobiia > Halobacteroidales > Halobacteroidaceae > Natroniella. Next base: position 2,421,800 of record NZ_CP175562.1, read on the forward strand.
GCCGTTATTACGAGGGGTAGTTGCTTTGTTTCAATCTTTAATCCTAGGAATTAAGGCTTTGACTTTTTCAGCTAATCAGTTTAGTGAAGAAGAAGAAGAATTAACTATATTAGAGTTGGTAGCAACTATTGGAATCTCTTTTGGATTAGCAATGATATTATTCGTAGCTTTACCAGCTATATTAATTAGTTTTGTTCAGGATGTTGTGGCATCGAACTTGGCTTTAAATTTGATTGAAGGTGGTATTAAAATCATCTTCTTTTTAACTTATGTGGTAGTTATTTCCCAAATGGAGGATATTAAACGAGTTTTTCAATACCATGGAGCGGAACATAAGGTAATCCATAATTATGAATCAGAACTACCATTAAGTATTGAAAATGCCCAAAAGTTTACGACTTTACATCCCAGATGTGGAACTAATTTTTTATTAATAGTAATTTTATTAAGTATTTTACTTTTTTCTTTTTTTGGAAGACCAACTTTGCTTAATCGGGTTTTAATTCATATCTCATTACTACCAGTAGTAGCGGGATTATCCTATGAGTTGATTAAGCAGGCTGGTCGAGAGGATGCAGGAAGGCTTTTTAAAGTATTAGCTATTCCAGGGCTTCAGTTGCAAAAATTAACAACTAAAGAACCATCTTCAGATCAAATAGAGATTGCTCTTAAATCTCTAGAAGCAATCTTGGATGAATAATATTGAATTTTGAGCTTATGATTACAGCAAGGGGGTTATTTTATGGAAAAATGGATTAGCAAATTAGATAGTGTTGTAGAACGTTATAAGGATATAGAGGGATTATTAAGTGATCCAGAGGTAATTAATGATCAAGAAAGATTTCAAAGATTATCTAAAAAGTATGCTGAATTAAGAGAGATTGTTCTGAAGTATGAAGAATATCAAGAACTACAAGATAATATTGCTGAAGCAGAGGAAGTATTGGAAATAGCAGAAGATGAAGAGATGATCCAACTAGCTAAGATGCAGCTTGCAGAAGCTGAACCACGGCTTGAAGTGTTAAAAGAAAAGTTACCATTAATGTTAATTCCTAAAGATCCTAATGATGAAAAGAATGTTATTGTTGAGATCCGTGGCAGTGCCGGAGGAGATGAAGCAAATATTTTCGCTGGTAACTTATATCGAATGTATACTCGTTATGCTGAAAAGCAAGGTTGGAAGGTTGAGGTTATGAACTCAAGCCCTTCTGAAATGGGAGGATTTAAAGAGGTTATCTTTATTATTGAAGGTAAAGGAGCTTATAGTAAATTAAAATATGAAAGTGGTGTTCATAGAGTACAGCGAGTACCAGAAACAGAATCAAGTGGTCGAGTGCATACATCTACTTCTACAGTAGCTGTTTTGCCAGAAGCCGAAGATGTAGATATTGAGATTAATAATAATGATTTAAAGATTGATACTTACCGTTCTAGTGGGCCTGGAGGCCAAAGTGTAAATACTACTGATTCTGCAGTTAGGATTACTCATGAACCGACTGGATTGGTTGTTTCTTGTCAAGATGAAAAGTCACAGCATAAAAATAAAGATAAGGCAATGAGGATCTTACGGGCTAGATTAAAGGAGAAAATTGAAAAGGAGCAGCAAGCAGAAGTTGCTGAAAAAAGAAAGAGTCAGATCGGTACTGGAGGAAGAAGTGAGCGGATTAGAACTTATAACTTTCCTCAAGGCAGGGTGAGTGACCACCGAATTAATCTAACTAGCCATCAATTGGAATCAATCTTAGATGGGGAATTAGATGAAGTCATCGAAGCTCTAATCACAGCAGATCAGATAGAAAAATTAAAGCAGGTGGATTAAGTTGGAATCTTTAACAGTAAAAGAAATATTAGATAGAACGACAGATTTTTTTAAAGAACATGACCTTGATACCCCTCGCTTAGATGCTGAGATATTATTAGCGGAGGTTTTAGAGTTAGAGAGGATAAGACTATATGTTAATTTTGATCAGCCATTAGAAAAACATGAAGTTGATCATTACCGGGAACTAGTAATGTCCAGAAGTAAAGGAATACCGGTAGCTTATCTTGTTGGAAAACAGGAGTTTATGTCTTTAGGATTTAAGGTTACTCCTGATGTCTTAATTCCTAGACCAGAGACTGAACATTTAGTAGAGACAGCTTTGGAGTTGATAGCTGAACTAGAGCAGGATGAGATTAAAGTAGCTGATGTAGGGACAGGTAGTGGAGCTATTATTATCAGTTTGATTAACTTAGCTGATAAAGATCTGACAGGAGTAGGGATAGATATTTCTGAACAGGCTTTAAAGGTTGCTCAAAAAAATGCAATCAAACACCAAGTCAAGGGAAGAATAGAGTTTAAAACTGGTAATTTGTTAGAACCATTAGACGATTTGGTTGATCTTATTGTATCTAACCCTCCTTATATTCCAACTGAACAGTTAGCTAGTTTACAACAAGAGGTTAAGGCTGAGCCAATGCTTGCTTTAGATGGAGGAGTAGAAGGGCTTGATTACTATTATCAAATTATTAAACAAGCAATTACTAATTTAAGAGCAAATGGATTGATTCTTTTAGAGGTGGGAATTGATCAAGCAAGGAATGTTGCCGAGATTTTAGCAGAATTTAATTTTAAAGAGATAGAGATTATTGAAGATTATAGTGGGATTGAGCGAGTGGTCAAAGCTAGTTATGTTAAAGAGTAGGCTAATTAGCCTACTCTTTATTTATTATTTATTTTAAACTTAGGCACTATATAAATTTGAATAATTTAAAGATAAGTAGGTAATAGTAATTGTAGCCTTTCCCTCTTAACAATTGTAATTAAATATTATATACTATTACTTAAGTTAGTTTAGCACTAGATTATAATTAAGTAATAACTGATACATAAGAAGCAAGAATAGAAAAGAGGGGTAAAGGATGAAGTTAATTGAAGGGACTAAAATTTTCAAGAAATCTGAAATAGAAGAAGCAGCTAAGTTATTACAACAAGGCAGACTGGTTGCTTTTCCAACTGAAACTGTCTATGGGTTAGGGGCCAACGCTTTGGATAAAGCAGCTGTTAAATCGATCTTTACTGCTAAAGGGCGGCCAAGTGACAATCCTTTAATTGTTCACATTGCTGAACAGAAAGAATTAAAATCTTTAGTTAAAAGGAAATTAACTGAAGATGTTAGAGAGTTAATCACTAATTTTTGGCCCGGGCCATTAACAATTGTTTTAAAAAAAGATGATAAGGTACCGGCAGTTACTACAGGAGGGTTGGAGACAATAGCAGTTAGAATGCCTCAACATCCTCTAGCATTGGAGTTGATTAAGGCTGCTCAACTTCCTATTGCTGCTCCAAGTGCCAACCTATCGGGTAAGCCAAGCCCGACCTTATTTGAACATGTAATAGATGATTTAGTAGGAAAGATTGATGGAGTATTAGCGGGAGGACAGGCAGGAATTGGAGTAGAATCAACAGTAGTTGATCTATCCCGAGAGAAACCAGTCTTACTACGTCCTGGAGGGGTTACATATGAAGAATTGAGTGAAATATTAGGAGAAGTTAAAATTGATCCTACAGTGGAGACTAAATTGGTCAATGATGATCAGCGAGCAATTTCACCAGGGATGAAGTATAAACATTATTCTCCTCAAGCTGAAGTTATTTTAGTTGAAGGAAGAGTTGAAGAGATTCCAATTAAAATTAAAGAGTTAATTAGCGAAAATTCGGATCTTAAAGTAGGGGTAATGGCTACTAATGAATTTAGTGACTATTATAAAGGTGTAACTATCAAGGAGATGGGAAGTAGAAGTAATTTAGCTGAAATAAGTACTAACATTTTCAAATTATTGCGTGAATTCGATGCTGAAGGAGTAGATAAAATCATTGTTGAAGGGCTGCCAATAAAAGGTTTGGGTCTTGCTATTATGAATAGATTACGTAAATCTGCTGCGTATCAGATTATTGAAGTTTAGTAAGTGGATAACCTACCTCTGATTAGAATATAGATAGAAAAAGTCTTGTTTTAATTAGGGGGGGTAATTTGAGTTTTTTAGAACTAGTTACTCTAGGAATAGCTTTAGGAACTGATGCTTTTTCTGTTTCAGTTGCGATAGGTACTAGACAATTGAAATTATCTTTTATTATTAAGTTAAGTTTAATGATTGGGCTCTTTCATATTTTAATGACATTTTTAGGAATTAATCTAGGCAGGTTATTATATTATTTTTTTGGTAATTATTATTTTGAAGAAACAATCGATCAAGTTACGACAGTAATTGCATCAGGGTTATTGATGATTTTAGGAATGATTATGATTTATGAACAATCAAAGGAAGAAGTTATAAATTATAATTTAGAGATGTATGGTTGGTCTTTAATAATTTTACCTTTAAGTGTCAGTGTAGATGCTTTATCAGTAGGTTTTAGTTTAGGAATGCTAGAGATAAATGTTTTAATTACTTGTATTGTTCTAGGAATTATTTCTGGAATATTAGTGATTTGTGGTTTGTTAGTTGGGAATAAAATAGGGGATATTATAGCTAATAAAGCTGAAGTTTTGGGAGGTATTGTATTAATTTTGTTAGGAATTCATTTTTTGTTATCAATCAATTAAGGAGCTGAAAAGATGGGGTTTTATGAAATAATTTTTATTGGAATTGCTCTAGGAATGGATGCTTTGCCTTTAGGTATTGGAGTAGGAATTGGAGGAGTAAATAAAAGGCAAGCTTTAAAATTTAGTCTGTTAGTAGGAGCTTTACATATTATATTACCCTTATTTGGTCTCTATATTGGTGCATTGTTGGGTAGTTATTTAGGAGAAATTGCTGACTATATAGGAGCGACAGTATTGATATTATTAGGAATTCATATGATCTATGAAGAACTAAAAGAAGATCAACTTGAAATTAAATTAGAAGGGATGGGTTTTTTCTTATTACCATTAAGTGTTAGTCTAGACGCTTTGACAGTAGGTTTTAGTCTAGGAGCATTAGGTGTTGAGGTATATCAGATGGCTATCTATTTTGGTGCAGTTGCTTTGGCAATGACAACGATAGGTCTAACCCTTGGTGATCGAATGGGCTCTGTGATTAAACGGGCTGGTTTAATAGGAGGGGCTATTTTGATTGGATTTGGGATTAAAATGATCTTCTCTTAGAAGGAGGTGATTATAATTAGCAAGAAGATTCTCTTTGTTTGCACTGGTAATACTTGTAGAAGTAGTATGGCAGAAGTTCTTTTTAAAGATTTATTGAAAAAGACTGATTTGAATGGTTATGATGTTCAATCAGCAGGGTTAGCTGCTCTAAAAGGAGAAAATGCTGCTAGACAAGCAATAGAAGTTATGAAAAAAGAAGGGCTTGATTTAACTGATCATCAAACAACTCCTTTAACGAGTGAGCTGATAGTTGAATCCGATCTAATTTTGACAATGACTCAGCGCCATAAATTATCTATTTTGGATAGTTATCCCCAAGTAGCGGATAAACTATATACATTAAAAGAGTATGCTACTCCAGAAGTTACAGAAGAAAACAAACAAAAAGTTAAGAAGTTAAAGGAACGAATTGCAAAAAAGCGGGATGATTTCTTGGAAGAGTATGAGGAGCAAGTCGATAGATTACAGGCTGAACAAGAGAGGTTAATTTCTCAATTAGAAAAAGTAGAGGAAGACTTAAAAAGGTTAGAAAAGGATTTGGCTAAGCAAATTGCTCCTGAAAGAAAGAAGATAGCTAAATTACAAGTAGTTAACAGAGATTTAGATATTTCTGATCCATTTGGACAACCTTTATCTATCTATAAAGATTGTGCACAAGAAATCAAAGAAGAGTTAAAAAAAGTTATAAAAAAACTGAATTAAATGAAGGAGAAATTTCGAAACTAAAGAATCAATATTTAGAATGCGAACAAGATTTTTGTCTTTATTAGTAATATTTAGTTATAATATATAATATAAAGATGTTTTGGGGGGTAAAAATGAAAGTTGTATTAGGTAGTGATCATGGTGGCTATAATTTAAAGAGTAAGATTAAAGAATTATTAGATGGATTGGATATTGATTATGATGATGTTGGAACTGATTCATGTGCTTCAGTAGATTACCCTGATTTTGCTAAAGAGGTAGCTACTGCCGTAGGAAAAGGGGAATACGACCGAGGAATTTTAATTTGTGGGACAGGGATTGGAATGTCGATAGCTGCTAATAAGGTTAATGGAGTTAGAGCTGCTTTATGTCATGATGTATTTTCTGCAAAAGCAACTAGACTACATAATAATTCAAATGTATTGACTTTAGGTGAGAGAGTAGTTGGTAGTGAATTGGCTTTAGAAATTGTAAAGACATGGTTAATTACTGAATTTGATGGTGGAAGACATCAACGTAGAATTGATAAAATTAGTCAGTTAGAAATATAGAGAGGGTGGTTAGATGAATAATCTAGAACAAGTGGATTCTAAATTAGCGGGGTTTATTAAGCAAGAAAAAGAGAGGCAGCATGATAACTTAGAAATGATTGCCTCAGAAAACTTTGTCAGTGAGGCTGTTTTGGAGGCAATGGGCACTACTTTAACTAATAAATATGCTGAAGGGTATCCTGGCAAAAGATATTATGGTGGCTGTAAATATGTTGATCAGATTGAGGAGTTAGCAAGAGAGAGGGCCAAAGAGCTATTTGGAGCAGAACATGCCAATGTTCAACCTCATTCAGGCTCTCAAGCTAATGCAGCAGTTTACTTTGCTTTATTAGAGAAAGGAGATAAGGTATTAGGGATGGAGTTGGCCCATGGTGGGCATTTAACTCATGGTAGTCCGGTTAATCTATCAGGAACTTATTATGACTTTATATCTTATGGGGTAGATGCTGATACAGAATTAATTGATTATCAACAGTTAAGATCATTAGCTAAAAAAGAACGACCGAAGTTAATCGTAGCAGGGGCAAGTTCTTATCCGCGAGAGATTGATTTTAAAAAGATTAGAGAAATAGCAGATGAGGTAAATGCTTACTTCATGGTAGATATGGCTCATATCGCTGGATTAGTAGTAGCAGGCTTACATCAAAATCCAGTTAGATATGCTGATGTAGTGACTACAACAACTCATAAGACTTTACGAGGGCCAAGAGGAGGAATGATCTTATCTACAGCTGAATTAGGTAAAAAGATAGATAAGGCAATCTTTCCTGGAATTCAAGGTGGCCCATTGATGCATATTATAGCTGCTAAAGCAGCTTCCTTTAAAGAAGCGTTAACAGATGAATTTAAAGAATACCAGCAACAAACTGTTAATAATGCAAAGGCTTTAGCTAGTGAAATTAGTAAAGAGTTCAGATTGGTTTCTGGAGGTACAGATAATCATTTGCTGTTAGTTGATTTAATTAGCAATGGCATAACAGGAAAGAAAGCAGAAGAGGCTTTAGATGAAATAAGAATTACTGTTAATAAGAATACAATTCCTTTTGATGAAGAGAGCCCGAATGTTACTAGTGGGATTAGATTGGGAACACCTGCTTTAACTACTCGAGGAATGAAAGAAGAGCAGATGAGAGAGATTGGCAAGTTAATTAATAGGTTATTATTAAATATAGATAATAAGCAAATAAAAGAAGAGATTAGAGAAAAGGTTCAAGGGTTAGTTGAAAATTATCCACTATTTAAAAACTAATATTTTGATAATGAACTTAAGGAGGTTTATTAAGTGAGTGAAGTATATGTAATTGATCATCCATTGATTCAACATAAATTGACCCATTTAAGGAAGGAAGAAACAGGTGCTAAAGAATTTAGAGAGTTAGCTGATGAAATTGCTACTTTAATGGCTTATGAAGTTACGAGAGATTTACCTTTACAAGAAATTCAAATCAAGACACCTGTTACAGAGACAACAGCCCAAGTGATCTCAGGTAAAAAGTTAGCTGTAGTGCCTATTTTACGGGCAGGATTAGGAATGGTAGATGGGGTAGTAAACTTAATTCCAACTGCTAAAGTTGGACATATTGGTTTATATCGTGATCCAGATACTTTAGAGCCTGTAGAATATTATTGTAAAATGCCGACTGATATTGGAGCACGAGAATTAATTGTTGTTGATCCAATGTTAGCAACAGGGGGTACAGCAGAAGCAGCTTTACAATTTGTTAAAGATAGAGGTGCCAATAAGATTAGATTTATGTGTTTAGTAGCTGCTCCTGAGGGAATAGAGAAGCTACAAGCAGCTCATCCTGATATTGATATTTACACAGCAGCTGTTGATGAAAGATTAAATGACAATGCTTATATTGAACCAGGCTTGGGTGATGCTGGTGATAGATTGTACGGGACTAAGTAGCAAAAAACTAGGAAGAAGATTTAAATCTTCTTTCTAGTTTTTTATTTAAATATATACAAAATATATATATTATAATTTTAAGTACTAGATAGAGTTAATAGGGTCTAGGCTAGAATAAAGATATAAAAAATAGTTTTATTTTGTTTCTTTTTGAATTATATATTTAATTATTAGAGGTTAAAGGAGGAAGCTTAAAGTTAGGGGGAGTATGATGACTGATATTAAATTAAGTTCTATAGAGTTATCAAATGGAGAGTCTTTAAATTATAGAAAAAAGGAAGAGAAGAATTTGCTTCTTATACACGGGAACATGAATTCTTCTAAGAATTGGGATTTATTGATGGAGAACATGCCACAAGGTTATAATATTTATGCTGTTGATTTAAGGGGCTTTGGAAATTCAACATACAATAATGAAATAGAATCAATTAAAGATTTTTCTGATGACTTGAAACTTTTTGTAGATAAGTTACAGTTAAAAGATTTTATAATAATGGGTTGGTCTGCTGGTGGAGCAGTTGCAATGCAATTTTGTATTGATTATCAAGATTATGTAGATAAATTAATTTTATTAGGAAGTTGCAGCATTAAAGGGTTTCCTTTGCGTAAAGGTGGAGAATATATAAAGACTAAAGAAGATATGGCTAAACATCTAAATTTAATTCTTAAAATGTATAAACTAAAAGATAAGTTCTTGTTGGATAAAACTGTTAAATGGTTCTGTAAGAAGTTTTATGAGAGCTTTTTGTATGCAGTTGATAAGCCACCTGAAGCAAGATATAGTGATTATATTGATGAAATGTTGAAACAAAGAAATTTAGTTGATATTAATTATGCTTTAGGATATTTTAATATTTCTCATGAACATAATGGGATAATAGAAGGTACAGGAGAAGTGGATAAAATAAAAGTTCCTACTCTAATTATTCAAGGGGATAAGGATGAGTTAGTTACTATGGATATGGCTAAGGGCAATCTTGAAGGTATTGGAGATAACGCTCGATTAGCTATTATAGAAGGGGTAGGACACTTCCCTGTAATAGAGTCACCTGATAGACTAATAGAACTTGTTGTAGATTTTATTGAAGAAGAATAAACTTGCATTAAGGAAAGAATAGAGGTGATATTATGAGACCTTCATGGGATGAATACTTCATGGAAATGACTCAGGTTATAACTAAGCGTTCAACTTGCTTAAGAAGAAAAGTAGGAGCATTAATTGTTAAAGATAAAAGGGTATTAGCTACTGGCTATAATGGAGCTCCAAGTGGTTTGCAGCACTGCCAAGAAGTTGGCTGCTTGCGTGAAAAAAAAGAAGTGCCATCTGGTGAGAGGCATGAGCTATGTCGGGGGTTGCATGCTGAGCAGAATGCTATTATTCAAGCTGCTTTACATGGTATTTCTATTGAGGGAGCAATTCTTTATTGTACTCATCAACCTTGTATTCTCTGTACTAAGATGATTATTAATGCTGGGATTGATCAAATTATCTTTAAAGGTGGCTATCCAGATCGATTAGCTTTAGAAATGACAGAAGAAGCAGGAATTAAGTTACAAGAGGTTGAGTAGATATAATTAATAAACAGAGCTAAAAGAAGGTTAAGTATGTGTTTTTAGATCTTTATTTGTTTAATCTCTGTCCGATTATATTTAATGAAATATATGAGCCTAAAAGTCCCAAGCCATAGACAATAATTAAAGAGCTTAAAAACAAGGTTAAATTACCAATTAAATCGTAAATATTCTTGCCAATTAATAAACTTGAAATATAAATGAAAGTTAAGGCTCCATAAAAGGGATAAAAGGCTGCTGAAAAGATGATCTTGTATTCCTTAGCGTAATTTTTAAAGAGTAAAAAGGCTGTTAATTCTGTTGCTAAAGCTGTCATTATAATAGCTAGTCCCATAAAGATAGAGATCAAGCTCATTATCATAGCAAAAACAATACTAGTAATAGTGATTACTCCAATTTTTCTAATCTTTAAGATAGGGATAGTTATCATAAATCCTAAAAAAGATCCTAAAATGATAAATCTATAACCTGGAAACAATAAAAGATTAGAAACGGCATAAAATATAAAACCAACAACGACCATCAATGCTACTGTAATTGAAATTATGACTAATTCTTTAGTTGTATAATCCATACTTTCACCCCCCATAAGTCTACAATTAGATTTCACTGTTTATAGTTTGTCATTCTCTTTATAAAAATTATTTTCCTTTTTTTAATCTAAATTTTTAGAGTAGCTTCTTTTAATCAGTTGAATAGTCTGTCGTGTTCAAAGATGTAATAATTATGTGTTGTTGTTAGTTAAATTGCTAATCAAACTGAAAGTTTAGAATAAGAAGGAAATGATATCAGCTTAATTAATCTTCAAAGGATCAAATGGTTGTACTAAGATTTTGATTCTTTATTTTTTCATAAATAGATTTGATTATAAATTTCTGTACTAATAGTAACTCTTAACAAGATTAAACAATTGACATTATAAAAAAGATTACATAGAATTAGGAGTGGACTTAATTGTTTAATTAGAAAGGGTGAGGTAAATGTTCTTTTACCCACTATTAGTAGCAGCGATAATCAGTTTTATCTTAACTCCACAAGTAAAAAAATTGGCATTTAAATTAGGAGCAGTAGATTATCCTAATCAGAGACGGATTAATAAAGAGGCTATTCCTAATCTAGGCGGAATAGCTATTTATGCTGGAGTAATTATTACTTTAATCTTATTAGGTTATGCCCGAGACTTTTTAGCTATTTTAGTCAGCGGAAGTTTGATATTTGGCTTAGGGATTTTAGATGACTTATACGAGTTGTCTGCTTTGAATAAGCTGGTAGGTCAGATCGTTATAGCATTGATAGCAATTGTTTTAGGATTACAAATTCAATTCATTACTAATCCATGGGGTGGAATGTATTATTTGGGATGGTTATCAGTTCCGATAACTTTAGTTTGGTTAGTGGGAATAACTAATACCATCAATTTAGTAGATGGTTTAGATGGGCTAGCAGGTGGAATTACTATAATTGCATCTATAACATTAGCTATCTTTGCTTATCAGCAAGGACAAATTTTAACTGTTATCTTAACCTTGACGGTTATCGGTTCAACTTTAGGGTTTTTACGCTATAATTTCAATCCTGCTCAAATTTTCATGGGAGATACAGGCAGTATGTTTTTAGGCTTTATGTTAGGAGCAATTTCAATTAGTGGGGCTTTAAAAAGTGTAACGGTTTTGACCTTGTTAGTAGTAGTCTTAGCTTTGGGAATTCCAATTTTTGATACTTTATTATCTATTATAAGAAGAAAACTAAAAGGTCAGCCTATTTTTCAAGCTGATAAGAATCATTTTCATCATAAATTATTGGCTCTAGGCTTAAGACAGTTTGAAGTTGTGCTAATTATTTATTTAATTAGTATCTTTTTGAGTATGGTTGCAATAGGAGTCAGCTTGGGTACTGCTAGGGAAACTATATTTTTATTAGTAAGTTCTTTATTATTTTTAGTTGTTGGCAGTTTTAAATTAAAAAAATTAAATTCTAAATTAACTGTAGAAAATTAATTTTAAAATTAGGTTTTAATTAGATGCTAACTGTTATAACAGTTAGCATCTAACATTCATAAAGAATATCAGATTATATTACTTTTATACATAATAGTTTTTCAAGTATTAAAATAATATTAATTGTTAAAAATAATAACCTGTATTAATAAAGAAGAGATAATATCTTATTTTTCTAAAGCAGTATCAAAATTCTACTGCTATTTTAACGAGAAATCCATCTGGTTTGACTTAATATTGTCTTTTGATTCAAATGAATATCTTTATGGAAGGTTAATCTCAAAAAATATAATTTAATTTTATATTTATCGTTCAAGATGTTATAATTAAAAAATGTTGTAGGTATAGAATAAAAAGGATAATTTATAGATAGGAAGTGAGTTTGTAATGTTAAAGATAATAAGATAAATATCTAAACGTATTATTTAGTTAGTATTTAGATAACTTAGAGAAATTAGTGCTAATCCAGAATAACTAGAAAGTAGTTATAATGAAATAAAAGGAACTTCAAAGCTCATCAAGTTATTAAAAATGGTTTGTTTTTTTACTTCGAATTTAATACTTAGTTTTAAAAATAGAGTTATATTTTTAAGCTAAAATTACCTTTTAAAAACACTCTGATAGCAAGGAGCAATATATTTGCGATAGGATTTTAAATGTGATATAATCAATAAGGATTAGTAGACATAAAATTGTTTAATTGATCAATGGAAGGAGGATATTAGTTGAAGAATTTTTCGAAGAGTATAGGCTTTTATTTAATTATTATTGCAATAGGAGTTTTAATAGCGCAATATATTATTGTACCAGAACAACCTGAGCAAGAGTTAACTTATAGCCAGTTTATTCAACAGGTTGAAACTGGACAAATCAATCAAGTAACAATTATTGGAGAAAATAAGATTGAAGGTACTCTAGAAACTGGTGAAGAATTTGAGATAAATATTCCTGGTACTGTGGAAAAGGTAGAAGGTATTTTGATAGCTAATGATGTTGAAGTTGATACTGAGCCTGAACCTGAACCACCTTGGTGGACTGGAATATTTGCTTATTTATTACCGACAGTTATCTTAATTGGTGCTTGGATCTTTATTATGAATAAGATGCAAGGTGGCGGCAAGAAAATGATGTCTTTTGGTAAGAATAAAGCCCGCTTACATAATCAAGATGAGAAAAAGAAGGTCACTTTTGATGATGTGGCTAGTTATGAAGAAGTTAAAGAAGAATTGGTTGAGGTAGTAGAGTTTTTAAAGAATTCAAGTAAATTTACTAAGCTAGGAGCAGAAATACCAAAAGGTGTTTTATTAGTTGGCCCACCAGGAACTGGAAAGACTTTAATGGCTAGAGCTGTAGCAGGGGAAGCTGGAGTTCCGTTCTTTATTATTAGTGGTTCTGATTTTGTAGAAATGTTTGTAGGAGTAGGTGCTTCTCGAGTAAGAGATCTATTTGAGCAAGGTAAGGAAAATGCTCCTTGTATCATCTTTATTGATGAACTTGATGCAGTTGGTCGTCAACGTGGTGCTGGTGTAGGTGGTGGTCATGATGAACGTGAGCAGACATTAAACCAGTTGCTTGTTGAGATGGATGGATTTGAGTCTAATGAAGGAATTATTTTGATGGCGGCTACTAATAGACCCGATGTATTGGATCCTGCACTATTAAGACCAGGTAGATTTGATCGGCAGGTTATTGTAGGTAAGCCTGATTATAAAGGTAGAAAAGGAATTTTGGAGATCCATGTTAAAGATAAACCTTTAACTGATGATGTTGATTTGAGTGTATTAGCAAGAAGAACCCCTGGTTTCACAGGAGCTGATATGGAAAATCTAGCTAATGAAGCTGCTATTTTAGCAGCACGACGTAATAAGGATAAAATAGCAATGTTGGAGTTTGATGATGCAATTGATCGAGTAATTGCTGGCCCGCAAAAGAAGAGTCGGGTAATTAGTGATAAAGAACAAGATATTGTCTCTTATCATGAAACTGGTCATGCATTATTAGGAGAACTACTGGAGCATTCTGATCCAACACATAAGGTAACTATTATTCCAAGGGGTAGAGCGGGAGGATTTACTATTCCGTTGCCTGAAGAAGATAAGAGTTTTATAACTAAATCTGAACTATTGGATAAAGTTGCTGGATTATTAGGAGGCAGAATAGCTGAAGAGGTATTTTTAGATGATATTAGTACTGGAGCTCAAAACGACTTAGAACGAGCTACAAAGATTATCAGGGATATGATTACGAATTATGGTATGAGTGAGAAACTTGGCCCACTAACTTTAGGGCAAAAGAACAATGAGCAGGTCTTTTTAGGACGAGATATTTCTCGTAGTCGTAATTACAGTGAGGATGTAGCAGCAGCAATAGATAAAGAAGTGAGAGATATGATTGATAGTTGTTATCAAACTGCTAAAGAGCTCTTAACTGAAAATAGCGAAATGGTGAAAGATATGGTAGCAGCACTGAAGGAAAAAGAAACTTTAGAAAGAGAAGATATTAAGAATATTATTAAGAGATATAAGCCTGATTTTTATGAGGAAGATGAAGAGAAGGTTGAAGTGAAAGTTAATGGTGAAGAAATGACTGAAAAAGATAATAGTTAATTTATGGAATAATTTTACTAGGGGAGATATCCTCTTCTAGTAAAATTATTTGTTTTATGTAATATATATATTATGATATAGTTAAAAAATATATAGTTGAAAAATTAAGATTTTATTAAATAAAGGGAAGTCTTATGCTAGCTGTGTGATTGTTCAGATAATATAATTATAATTTAAAAAATATTATAACTGAAAGGTGAGTGATTACATTATGTCAGTAAAATCAGATATTGAAATAGCTCAACAAGCGAAGTTAAAACACATTGCTAAAATTGCAGGGGTGTTAGGTCTCAATGAAGAAGAGCTTGAGATGTATGGTGATAACAAAGCTAAGGTTAAGTATGAAGCATACAAGAAGAGAATGGATAATGAAGATAGTAAGTTGATTTTAACTACAGCTATTAACCCTACTCCTGCTGGTGAAGGGAAAACTACTACTAGTGTTGGTTTAACACAAGCTTTAAATCAGCTAGGTCATGATACTACAGTAGCTTTAAGAGAACCATCTCTAGGGCCTTGCATGGGGGTTAAAGGTGGTGCAGCAGGTGGAGGTTATTCTCAGGTAGTTCCGATGGAAGATATTAACCTACATTTTACTGGTGATTTACATGCTATTGGGATTTCTCACAATTTACTTGCTTCAGCAATTGACAATCATATCAAGCAAGGTAATGACTTAGGATTAGATCCTAAAGAGATTACTTTTAAGCGAGTTGTTGACTTAAATGACCGAGCTTTAAGAGAAGTAGTTGTAGGATTAGGTGGGCCAAATGGTCAAGTGAGAGAAGATGGATTTATGATTACTGCTGCGTCTGAAATTATGGCAATTTTATGTTTAGCTGAAGGAATTGAAGATTTAAAAGAAAGATTAGGGAATATTGTAATTGGTTATACATTTGATGGGGAGGTAATCCAAGCCAGAGAATTGAATGTACATGGTGCAATGGCAGCTTTACTTAAAGATGCAATTAAGCCTAATTTAGTACAGACTTTAGAGAATACTCCTGCATTTATTCATGGTGGGCCATTTGCTAATATTGCTCATGGTTGTAATAGTGTGGTTGCTACAAAGTTAGCAATGAAGATGTCTGATATTACAATTACAGAAGCTGGATTTGGAGCTGATTTAGGTGCTGAGAAGTTCTTAAATATTAAGTGTCGTTTTGCTGATTTAAAACCAGATGCTGTTGTAATTGTTGCTACTGTTAGAGCACTTAAATTACATGGAGGAATAGAAGTAAATGAATTAGAAACTGAAAATGTAGAAGCAGTAGAAGATGGCTTTGCAAACCTGGCTAAGCATATTGAAAATATTACTGAGAAGTTTAATTTGCCTGCTGTTGTTGCAATTAATAGATTCCCAACTGATACTGAAACAGAGATTGAGAAAGTTAGAGAGCTGTGTGAAGAAAAAGGAGTTCGAGTTGCTTTATCTGAAATTTGGGCCAAAGGTGGCGAAGGTGGAATTGAATTAGCTGAATCTGTCTTAGAAGCTATGGAAGAAGAAAGCAATGAAGACTTTGATCAATTATATCCAGATGAGATGCCTATTGCTGAAAAGATAGAAATAGTTGCTAGAGAGATTTATGGTGCAGATGGTGTAGTCTTTACTGATAATGCTAAGAGTGATATTGAAAAATTAACTGAACAAGGATTTGATTATATGCCTATCTGTATGGCAAAGACTCAATCTTCTATTTCTGATGATCCTACTAAAAAAGGTAGACCAACAGATTTTAAGGTTACAGTGAGAGAAATTAATGTATCAGCTGGAGCTGGTTTCCTAGTAGTCTTAACTGGTGCAGTGATGACAATGCCTGGTTTGCCTAAGGTTCCATCTGCCGAGGAGATTGATGTAGATGCTGATGGTAATATTACAGGATTATTCTAATCAGTATTAAGAGCTGAATATTTCTAAGGTTTATTTATATTATTTTTGAGATATTTAAGTTGATGTGGTATAATGTTTATTGTGATTTAGTTGGACTAGATCACAGGTTTTCCTAATAATTAAATATTAAGCTTTTTCGCTTAGATCCTATTTAGGACTGAGACGGTTAGAAGTTTGAGGATGATATAGGCTATCTATGCCTAATTACTTACAAAAAGAGCTTCTTGACTGTTCAGTCAAGAAGCTCTTTTGCTTTATAAAGGAGGAAATTGATGGCTGGAAAGAAGATAGTGATTATTGGAGCAGGAAAGGTAGGGCAGAGCTTTGGTTATTTATTAGCCCAGCAGGGGTATCAAATTTTAGGTTTTATCAGTAAAACATTATCATCTGCACAGGCGGGGGTTGAATTAATTGGTGAGGGTATTGCTACTACCGAATATGAAGAAATTATTTTAGAAGCTGATTTGATTATAATTTCTACTCCTGATCAGATTATTTCTGAAGTTAGCAAGCAATTAGCTGAGTTAAATTTAGTTACTGAAGGTAGCTGTTTGATTCATTTAAGTGGCGCTTTGACTTCCGAAGTACTAACTGGAGAAGGGGAAGGACAAGAGTATGGAAAATTATCATTGCATCCATTACAATCAGTAGCAGATGTTGAAAATGGAATTACTAATTTACCAGAAGCCTTCTTTACTATTGAAGGAGATCAATTAGGGGTTAAAGTTGGAGAGGCTATTCTAACTGACTTAGAGGTAGAATATGAAGTTATTTCTCAACAAGCAAAGCCTCTCTACCATGCAGCTGCGTGTGTAGCTTCCAATTATTTAGTTGCGATTGTTAATTTAGCTTTAGAGATGAATCAGCAGGTTGGAATTGCTCAGCAACAAGCCTTGAGGGCTTTATTACCGTTAATTAAAGGTAGTATTAATAATATTGAAAGTTTAGGGCCAATTTCAGCTTTGACCGGGCCAATTTCACGAGGA
Source organism: Natroniella sp. ANB-PHB2 (assembly GCF_046097105.1). Taxonomy (GTDB): domain Bacteria; phylum Bacillota; class Halanaerobiia; order Halobacteroidales; family Halobacteroidaceae; genus Natroniella. Next base: position 2,439,149 of record NZ_CP175562.1, read on the forward strand.
GATAATTCTGTAATTGAGGAGCATTTAGATGCTTTTGAGAATTTTTTACCTGAAAGAAGTGAATTATACTGTAAACTAGGTAATTATACTACTAAAATTGCAGAGCAAAAAGGGAGTATTACTGAAGCAGATAAAGTTGAGTTAATTAAAATTTTAGAGGAGGAGAATTCTAATGGCTGAGAAGAAGACAGTTAAAAGTTTAAAGCCTAAAAAAGAGAGAGGCGACAAGATCACAATGTTGACTGCTTATGATTATCCAATGGCTAAAGTGATTGATCAAGCTGATATAGATCTTATTTTAGTAGGGGATTCATTAGGGATGGTTATTTTAGGTTATGAAGATACTTTAAAGGTAACTGTTGATGATATGATACATCATACTAAGGCGGTAGTTAGAGGTGCTGAAAATTCATTAGTAGTTGCTGATTTGCCATTTATGTCTTATAAGGTGAGTAATCTTGCTAAAACAGTTGAAAGTGCTGGCCGGTTAGTAAAAGAAGGTGGAGCTCAAGCAGTTAAATTAGAAGGAGGAAAAGAGCTAGTAGCAGAGGTAGAGGCTGTTATTAAGGCAGGAATTCCAGTGATGGGTCATTTAGGATTGACTCCTCAATCGATCAATCAATTAGGAGGTTATGGTGTTCAAGGTAAGAATAAAAAAGCTGCCGAAAAGTTGATTGAAGATGCTAAAGCTTTAGAAGCAGCAGGTGCCTTTGCTATAGTATTAGAATGTATTCCAACTGAGTTAGCCACTGAAGTCAGTAAACAACTATCAATACCTACAATTGGAATTGGAGCTGGTAAAGGTTGTGATGGACAGGTGTTGGTTACTCACGATCTGCTTGGTATCTTTTCAGAGTTTACTCCTAAATTTGTTAGAAAGTATGCGAAATTGAATCAGAAGATATCTTCAGCAATTAAAGAGTATAAAGAAGATGTAGAAGAAGGTAACTTTCCCAGTCAAAAAGAGAGCTTTTAAGGAGGAATTGAGAGTGGAAGTTGTAAAAGAAATTTCTGAAGTTAGAGGCTTTATTAACCAAAGTGAAGAACAGGCTGTCGGTTTTGTACCGACGATGGGCTATTTACATCAAGGACATTTAGCTTTGATAGAACAAGCAAGAGAAGAGAATGAGTTAGTAGTACTTAGTATCTTTGTCAATCCAACTCAGTTTGGCCCAGATGAAGATTATGAAGAGTACCCAAGAGATTTAGAACGTGATCTGGAGTTGGCCCGTAATGGTGGAGTAGACTTAGTCTTTATGCCTGATGCTGACAAGATGTATAAAAATAATGCTGCTACTAAGGTTGAAGTAACAGGTTTGACTGGCAAACTTTGTGGAGCATCTCGTGCTGGTCACTTTAGTGGAGTTTGTACAGTAGTTAGTAAGTTATTTAATATAGTCAATCCGACCAGAGCTTATTTTGGGCAGAAGGATTATCAACAAGTATTAGTGATTAAGAGGATGGTTGAAGATCTGAATTTTGATTTAGAGATAGTGACTGTACCTATAGTTAGGGAAGAAGATGGTTTAGCAATCAGCTCAAGAAATAAGTATTTAAATCAAGCTGAGAGAGAAGCAGCATTAGTCTTATTTGATTCATTACAGAGGGCCAAAGAATTAATTGATAATGGAGAACGGAATGCTAAAGCTATTGGAGAGGTGTTGAGTAATAAAATTGAAGCTGAACCTTTAGCTGAAATAGATTATGTAAGCATTGTTGATGGAAATAATTTAGAGAAGATAGATCAAATATCAGGCAGAGTCTTAATTGCACTAGCAGTTTATATTGGAGAGACAAGGCTGATTGACAATCTAGTTGTGGAGGTATAGGATAATGATAAGAATGATGTATAAGGGTAAGATTCATCGGGCTAAGGTAACTGATGCCAATTTAGATTATGTTGGGAGTATCACTATTGATCAAGAGCTGATGGAGGCGGCAGATATTTTACCTAATGAAAAAGTACAAGTGGTTAATAATAATAATGGAGAACGATTAGAAACTTATGTAATTCCAGGAGAGAGAGGTTCAGGAACAATCTGCTTAAATGGTGCAGCAGCTAGAAGGGCTCAACCTGGTGATACTGTGATTATAATCTCGTATGCTTTATTAGAGCAACAGGCAGCTGAAGGTTTAGAGCCAAAGGTTGTTTTGGTTGATGAAGATAATAAAATTATTACTAAGGAGGAGAAAAGTGAACTTATCGACTAGAACTATAACTATTACAGGAATTTTAAGTGCAGTAACCATTATTTTAGCAGTTACGCCTTTAGGCTTTATTCCAACTCCTTTTGGCTTAGCAACTATCATGCCTGTACCAGTAATTATTGGGGCTATAATTGAAGGGCCAGTTGTTGGTGGATTTATTGGTTTAATCTTTGGTTTGTTCAGTTTTATTAGAGCAGGATCACCATTTATTGCTGATCCTATAGTCGCTATTATTCCTCGAGTTTTGATTGGCGTTTTAGCAGCTTATAGCTATAAGCTAATCAAACCTCAATTGATTGGAAGTGGTGTAGCAGCAGCTGTTGGTTTTTTAGCTAATACAGGAGGAGTTTTAACACTTGCAACTTTACGGGGCTATTTGAATGCTGAAGCTGCTTTAGGAATAGCTTTAATCCATGGTACTCCTGAGTTAGTTGTAGGGGTAATAGTTACGTTGATTATTGTTAAGGTATTACAAAAGACTGAAGCTTATAATTAAAAGCCCTACTTAGGGCTTTTAATTATTTAGGAGATTATGATTCTTAGAGATTGTTAATAATTTTTATTAGTATTCTTAAACTTAGTCTTAGACTATGCCCAGAGGTGATTTTATTCTTTATTTTGGCTTTTTAGTAACTTTAAGGGTTAACTCTTTAGTTTCATTTTCCCTAATAATTTCAACAATAATTTCTTGATCAAGTTCTAAACTTTCTATAAGTGCAAAAGCTTCTTCGGGATGAGCAATTTTAACTTCATTAATTTTGGTAATGATATCGCCTACTTCTAAGCCAGCTTGTTCAGCGGGGCTATCTGCTACGATTTCGGCAACCAAGGTTCCAGCAGTCTGTTCAAGTTTGAAGTAATCAGCTAAGCTTTGGCTAATTTCTTGCATATAGACTCCAATCCAAGGGCGAACAACCTGTCCGTGCTCTTTTAATTGAGAAATTACTTCTTTAGCTTTATTAATAGGGATAGCAAACCCGATTCCTTGACCCTCCGTATTAATAGCGGTATTAATACCAACCACTTGACCATTAATGTTCAATAATGGCCCACCACTATTACCAGGGTTAATGGCTGCATCTGTTTGAATTAAATTATTATAAATTCTGGTTTGATTATTTTCTTTGACTTTAAGGGGGCGGTCAATAGCGCTGATAATACCAAAAGTTACAGTGTGATTTAAATTATAAGGATTACCAACAGTTAAGACCCAATCTCCAGGGCGAACAGTACTAGAATCACCTAGTTCAACTTTAGATAATGGCTGAGAAGTATCTATTTTTAACAAGGCAAGATCAAGGTTGAAATCACTGCCTATCTTCTCGGCTCTAAACTCCTCTTCGTGACCTTCAATTAGAACAATAATTTCTCTAGCACTCTCAACTAAGTGTTGATTAGTTAGAATATACCCATCTTGATTAATAATAAATCCGGTTCCTATTCCACTATCTTCATTAAAATTTTCTTTGTAAAAAGTTTCAATCTCGCTACCGAAGTCATCTTTTTTTTCATTCTGTTCGCGAATAATATTTAGTTGTACTACTGTCGGGGTAGCTTGTTCAGCTATGTCAGCAAAAGTATTTTTAGTAATTTCAGTCTGGTTAGCAAAGGTTGTAGGTTGAATAAAAGATGCCCAGAGTATGAAGAATATAAATAATTGTAGGCACTTGCGATGAAATTTATTTTGATTTAGCATTTTTTCTCCTCCTGAACTTTAGAAGTTAATATAATTATACCGATTATAAATTCAATTTTCAATTACTAACTTGGCTTATTTTGTATTTTAAATCAGAATATTATATAATAGTGGAGGGACTAAAGAAAGAAGGTGATTAGTATGAGAAAAAATTTAAACAGGCGAGAGCAGGTACTTGATCTATTATATCAATTTCAAGATCAGTACTTATCAGGGGAGGAGTTGAGTAATAAATTAGGTGTTTCTAGGACAACTATCTGGAAATATATCAAATACTTTAGAGAAGCTGGTTATGAGATTGAATCTTCTTCTAAAGTTGGTTATCGTTTACTTAACCGACCTGATAAACTATTACCAGAAGAGATTAAGCGTAATCTAACTACTGAGATTATTGGTCAAAATATTCTTTATTATCAGCAGGTTGATTCTACTAATCAAATAGCTAGGAAGAAGGCAGAAGAAGGAGCTAAAGAAGGGACACTTGTAATTGCTGAACGACAAGTAGCAGGTAAAGGTAGATTGAGTCGTGATTATTTTAGTCCACAAGGGGGAATCTGGTTCTCTTGTATCTTACGACCTGGTCTAAAGCCGGCCTGGGCAACGAGAGTTACATATATTATCTCACTTGCTGTAGCTAAGACGATCAATCAATTGACTACTGTCGAGGCAAAGATAAAATGGCCTAATGATATTTTAATCAATGATCGAAAAGTATGTGGGCTTTTGACTGAAATGGGGGCTGAACTAGATCAAGTTGATTATTTAGTTGTAGGATCAGGAATCAACTTGAACTTTCCGCTTAATGAATTGCCACAACAAATACATACTAAAGCAACTACCCTTTATTCTGAGTTAGAAAAGAAGGTGGATCGCCTTCAATTTATACAGAGATTATTATTAGAAATTGAGACTTATTATCAACAATTAACCGATTTCGATACTATTTTAGCTGAATGGGAAGAGTATGCTTATACTTTGGGTAAAGAGGTTGTAATTAAAGATATTAAACGAGAGCGAAAAGGAATAGCAGTTGAGATTGCTCCTGATGGAGCTTTGGTAATTGAAAGTAATGGTAAGAGGGAGAAGGTTTATTCTGGTGATGTATCTTTATCTCACCAGGAGTTTGATTCAGGAAATTAAAGACAAGGAGTGGAGTCGATGATTTTAGCACTAGATGTTGGGAATACTCATACTGTATTAGGTTTATACCAAGAGGATGAATTATTAGTTGATTGGAGGGTTGCTACCGATAAAGGCAAGACGGTTGATGAGTATGGGATCTTGTTAACTAATTTATTTGAAAAGAATGATTTTAATTTGGGAGAAGTTAAAGAGATAGTTATTTCTTCTGTAGTTCCACCAGTAATTAATTGCTTAGAAGAGGTAGCAGTCAAATATTTTGGAGTAGAAGCCTTGATCGTTGGCCCGGGTGTAAAGACTGGAATTAATATTCAGATTGAAAATACTAAGCAGGTAGGTGCAGATAGAGTTGTTAATGCTGTCGCTGCTTATCGTTTATATGATGGGCCAACAATTATTGTTGATTTTGGAACAGCCACAACATTTTGTGCTGTTTGTGAAACTGGAGAATACCTAGGGGGAGCTATTTCTCCAGGGATTGGTATTTCAACTGAGGCATTGTTTGATTATGCTGCTAAATTGCCTCGAGTTGAATTAGATCTACCACCGCAGGTAATTGGCAAGAATACTCATGATAGCTTACAATCTGGTATTTTGTATGGAGTAGTAGGACAAGTAGATGGAATAGTCAGAAGAATGAAGGAGGAGTTTGCTGAAAAATGTACAGTAATAGCTACCGGGGGATTTGCAGAATTAATCAGTCCTTGCTCTGAAGAGATAGATATCAGTGACCCTTTTCTTACTTTAGAAGGATTGAGATTAATTGTTGAGATGAATCGAAATTGATTAGTTACTAGCTATTAACTAAAAAATATAGCTTTAAGCCTTTAGGTTTAAAACTTATATAGAGCTCAACTCTTATAGTTAGCAGGGTAAAAGGAGGATTAAAGTGGTTGAAATAGGGAATGTAAGTATAGAGCCACCAATTTTTTTAGCTCCAATGGCAGGAGTAACTGACCTTCCTTATCGTAAGTTGGTTAAACAGATGGGTTGTGGTTTGGTCTGTACTGAGATGGTCAGTGCTAGAGGGTTAGTTAATAATAATCGAAGGACTGAAGAGATGTTAGCAATAGCTGAAGTAGAGCGTCCCGTCTCCTTGCAGGTGTTTGGTAGGGATCCTGAAGTATTAGCTCAGGCTACGCAGATAATAAGTAAAGAAAGTAAACCTGAAATAATAGATTTAAATTTAGGTTGTCCAGCACCTAAGATCGTAAAAAATGGTTATGGAGCTGCTTTAATGAAAGAGCCAGAGCAAGTTGGTAAGATTGTGAAAGCAATGAATGAAGCAGTAGATGAGCCAATTACAGTTAAGATTAGAACTGGCTGGTCTAAAGAAGAGATTAATGCTGTAGAGGTTGCTCAAATAGCTCAAAGAGAGGGAGCTAAAGCGGTAGCAGTTCATGGTAGAACAAGAAACCAGTTTTATCGCGGGCAGGCTGATTGGACTATAATTAAAGATGTAGTAGAGGCGGTTTCGATTCCTGTAATCGGTAATGGAGATATATTTGGCCCAGAAGATGCATTTCAAATGATAAAGAAAACAGGTTGTGATGCTGTAATGATTGGAAGAGGAGCTCAAGGAAATCCTTGGATATTTAAAAGAACTGCTCATTATTTAAGGACTGGAGAGTTGTTACCTTCTCCAACTGCACAAGAAAGAATTGAAGTAGCTATTACTCACTTAGAAGGATTAGTTGAGTTTAAAGGTGAATATGTAGGGGTTAGAGAGATGAGAAAGCATTCTGCCTGGTATATTAAAGGCCTTAAGAATTGTACTGATATAAAGAATTCTTTAAATCAGGCTGAGACAATGTCAAAAATGAAGCGAATATTAAAGGATTACCAACAAGAATTAAGCTGATATCCATTGGATATCAGCTTAATTCTTTATTATTATAGAGACTATTTTTAAAGGTTCTAGATAACTTTTTATTTTTTTATACATAAATTTAAAATTGTTAGTACACATTAAGGGTTGAGATTATTTTTAGGAGGTCAGTGGGTATGAAGCGGGTAGTTAGTATTAGTTTAGGGGCTTCAAGTCGGGATCGAAGAGTAGAGACTGATATTTTGGGAGAAGAATTTATTATTGAAAGAATAGGAACAGATGGCGATTTAAAAGAAGCACTTAGGTTATTTAAAGAATTAGATGATCAAGTGGATGCTTTTGGTTTAGGAGGAATGGATTTATACTTATTTATAAATGATAAGAAGTATACAATACGAGATGCTAAGAGGATAGTTGAACAAGTAAACAGAACACCTATCGTTGATGGAAGTGGATTGAAAAGGACATTAGAGGCTGATGCAATAAAAAAACTGGATCAAGAACTCAATCTTAAAGATAAAAAGGTATTGGTTGTGTCAGCTTTAGATAGGTTTGGGATGGCTAAAGCTTTAACAGAAGTAGAAGCTGAAGTTTTATTTGGAGATTTAATGTTTGGCTTAGGGTTACCAATTCCGATTAAATCATTTAACACCTTAAATTTAATTGCGAAATTTACTATGCCTTTAATCAGCAGATTGCCTTTTAAATTATTTTATCCTACTGGAAAAGCACAAGAGCAGGTGGCTCTTAATAAAAAGTATGAAAAGTATTATCACTGGGCCGATATTATTGCAGGGGACTTTCATTATATTAAGTATTATTTACCACAACAATTAAGTGGGAAAATAATTTTAACTAATACAATCACAGTACAGGATTTAAATTTATTAAAAGAAAGAGGGGTTAGTAAGTTAATAACAACTACACCTGAGTTTAAAGGAAGATCTTTTGGTACTAATTTGATGGAAGCTATTTTAGTTGCCTTATTAGATAAGCCAGTAACTGAGGTGAAGATTTCTGATTATTTGAACTTGTTACAGGAGATCGATTTCAAACCCCGTGAAATAGACTTTAATCAGCATGATGAATTTGCAACTATATAAATTAAATTTATATAGTTGATAGTTTAATTTTAGGATTAAGGAGGAGATCATATGGAAAGGTTTGGATTCATAGTCCATCCTTTACAAATAGCAGATGTAGCACGTAAATTTTCTGTATGTAATTTTTTACCTGATGGACTTATAGAGAGTTTAATTAAAATGGCTCCGCCATTTGAGGTTTCAAAGATAACTGGAGTGAAATCTGAATTAGGGGTTGAAGCTGAAGGATGGTTTATAGGGTGTCCGCTAACTTCACGCCAAATTTTGGAGTTGCCAACTGAAGAGGTAGTAGAAAAGATCATAGCAGCAGGGATTAAAGCTCAAAAGTTAGGAGCAAAGCTTGTAGGGTTAGGTGCTTTTACTTCTATCGTAGGAGATAAAGGGATTACGATTGCTAAAGAACTTGATATACCTGTAACTACTGGAAATAGCTATACTGTTGCTACGGCAATAGAAGGGACTAAATTAGCCTGTGATATGATGGGTCTTGAAATGAAGCGGAGTAATATATTGATTATAGGGGCTACTGGTTCTATTGGAAGAGCTTGTGTTCAATTGTTGGCCCAAGATAATAAATATTTAATGTTAGCAGCTAGAAGAGAAGAAAATTTGAGGAAATTAGCAGCAAAACTCAAAGTCGAGTCAGGAGTAGAGGCGTTAATCACAACTAATTTAGAAGAGTTATTACCACAAGCAGATATTATTATTACAGCTTCTAGTGCAATAGAGAGTTTGATAGATATTAATCTATTAAAGAGTGGAGCAGTTGTCTGTGATGTAGCTCGCCCTAGAGATGTAGCTAGACAGGTCAAGTTACAGAGAAATGATGTATTAGTAATAGATGGTGGAATTGTAGAAGTTCCAGGTCAAGTTGAATTTAACTTTGAATTTGGATTTCCTCCCAATACTGCTTATGCTTGTATGGCTGAAACTATGATTTTAGCTTTATCTAAAAAGTATGAAAACTATAGTTTAGGTTCTGAACTTGATGTAGAAAAAGTTTTGACAATAAGCCAATTAGCAACTGAACACGGATTTAAGTTAGCTAGTTTAAGAAGTATGGAAAGGGAAATTTCTTTACAGGAAGTTAGTAGAATGAGAAGGATAGTTAACTCTACTTGACAAATTCTGCAAACTACATTATAATGTCATATTAATGATGGGGATAATAGTGTTAGACTGATCTGTCTTAACACTATTTTATCTTTTATTAATAAAACCAAGAGAGTAAAGGAGTAATCAATAATGAGTGAAAAGGTTATTGTATCAGAAGATGGCTTAAATAAATTAAAAGAAGAATTGGAATATTTACGTGGTGCTAAAAGAAGAGAGGTTGCCAAAAGAATTAAGCAAGCTCTTGATTTTGGTGACATCAGTGAGAATTCTGAGTATGATGATGCTAAAAATGAACAAGCTTTTGTTGAAGGTAGAATTAAAGAATTAGAGCAGTTGATTAAAAATGCAGAAGTTATTAATAAAGATGAAGTTGATACTACTAAGGTAAGTGTTGGAACTACTGTAACAATTAAAGACTTGGATGAAGATGAGGAATTTGAATATTCTATTGTAGGTTCAACAGAATCAGATCCAGATGAACAACGGATTTCTAATGAATCTCCACTAGGTAAGGCATTGATTGGCAATAGTGTAGGAGATACGGTAGAGGTTCAAGCACCAATAGGAGTTATTAAATATGAAATATTATCAATTAAAAAATAGTAACTTGGAGGTATTTAGAAAATGACCGAGCAAGAAATGGACTTAAATGAGTTAATGATTGAACGTAGAAAAAAATTAGGTGATTTAAAAGCAGCAGGTATAGAGCCTTATAATAATGATTTTGTAAGGTCTCATTCTATCTCTGAAGTATTAGATGATTTTGAAGAGTTAACAGCAGGAGAAGAGAAGGTTAAGATTGCAGGTAGAGTAATGGCTTTACGTGATCATGGCAAATCTAGCTTTGCTGATTTAGTTGATTTATCAGAGAAAGTCCAACTATATGCTAAGAAAAACGAAATTGGTGAAGAAGCATATGATTTATTTACTGATTTGAATATTGGAGATCATATTGGGATTGAAGGGACTTTGTTTGAAACAGGTCGTGGTGAAATTACGGTTAGAATTCAAGAGTTTAAGTTATTAGCGAAGTCTTTACGGCCTTTACCTGAAAAGTGGCATGGCTTAAAAGATGTTGAGTTAAGGTATAGGCAGCGATATGTAGATCTGATTGTAAATCCAGATGTTAAGCAGACTTTTATATTAAGAAGTAAAATAATTCATGGAATTAGAAAGTATCTAGAAGAAAAGAGCTTTTTAGAGGTTCAGACTCCATTAATGCATCCGATTGCTGGAGGAGCTGCTGCTAAGCCTTTTGTAACCCATCACAACGCCTTAGATATTGATCTATATTTAAGAATTGCTCCTGAATTATATCTTAAAAGATTATTAGTAGGTGGTTTTGAAAGAGTATTTGAAATTGGAAAAAACATGAGAAATGAAGGTCTATCAAGAAAGCATAACCCTGAGTTTACTACGTTAGAGCTCTATCAAGCGTATGCTGATTATGAAGATATTATGAATACTACTGAAGAGTTGATTAAAAATGTTGCTCAGACTGTTTTAGATGATTTGAAAATTACATATAATGATGATGAAATTAATTTAAATACCTGGAATAGAATGACTATGATTGAAGCGGTTAATAACTATGCAGGGGTAGATTTCACTGATGTTTCTACTTTAGAGAAAGCTAAATCATTAGCTGAAGAAAATAATTTAGATTGTGAAGAAAAAGGTTCAATAGGAGAAATTATTAATGAGTTTTTTGAAGAGGTAGTGGAGGAAAAGTTGATTCAGCCTACATTTATTACTCAATATCCTGTTGAAGTATCTCCATTAGCTAAAAGAAATTCGGATAATCCAGCGTTTACAGATAGATTTGAATTATTTATTTCTGGTAATGAAATAGCTAATGCTTTTTCTGAGCTTAATGATCCGATTGATCAAAAAGAAAGATTTGAGCATCAGATGGAACAAAGAGAAGCTGGTGATGATGAAGCTCATAGGATGGATCAAGATTTCATTAGAGCTTTAGAGTATGGAATGCCTCCTGCTGGAGGGTTAGGAATTGGTCTTGATCGTTTAGTTATGCTATTGACTGGTTCGGAATCGATCAAGGAAGTTATTTTATTTCCACATTTAAGACCAGAAAATTAATAAAAGGTTAACTATAAAAAAGGAGGGTTACCCTCCTTTTTTATAGTTAATTACAAAAAAATAACATAAACAACTATTCTAACTTGTGTTATAATTATAGGAGATAACTTTAACTAACAGAGGTGTTAAGATGAATAAGCAGATTCGGTTTATAGTTGTTTCACTAATTGTACTTAGTTTTTTTATTTTAGGAGCTAATTCTAATTTATTGGCAAAGCAGGGTTTTGAGTTGAAGTATACTCCTATTTATGAAGAACTGAAACTAGAATTATCACAACCAGAAATGAAGATTGATCAGTTTTTTAATCCACTAGAAAGTTTAGAAAGAAGAATTTCGTTAGAAAAGGTTGACTTAATTGCTCCTCATATAAATCAAGCTCAGAATATTAAGGGGCTTTATATTAGTGGATGGGCTGCTGGGAGTCCAAGAAGGCTTGAGAGGTTAATGAATGAAGTTGAGAAGAGTGATTTAAATGCGGTGGTTATTGATTTAAAGGATGCTGCAGGCAGGATTACTTTTTCTAAAGATTTTGGAGCAGCTTCTCGAGAGGCAATGATTAGAGATTTGAAAGGGTTAATAGCTGAATTTCAAAGGAGAGGAGTTTATGTTATTGGTAGGCAAGTGCTCTTTAAAGATGCAATTTTGGCTCAGCAAGATGAGTATGCCTTACAGTATTACGTAGGAGAAGAAAAAGAAATTATTCATAGTAAAAAGTGGAGTAATCCGTATTCTAAGGAAGTTTGGGATTATAATCTAAAAATAGCTCAACAAGCAATTGATTTAGGGTTGGATGAGCTTAAGTTTGATTACATACGCTTTCCAACTTTAGCACAAGAAAGTGGTTTGACTATTAGAGAGGAGGAAGAACAATCTAAATCTGATATTATTGTTGATTTTTTAGAGTATGCCAATCAAGAGTTAGATAAACAAGAAGTTTTAATTTCTGCAGATGTATTTGGGCTAACAACGACTATTGAAGGCGATTTAGGAATTGGACAAGATATTACTAAGATGGTTGATCATCTTGACTATATCTCACCGATGATTTATCCATCTCATTATAGTCCTAATATGTATGGCTTAGTTAATCCAGATGTTGCTCCTTATGAACTTATTTACAGAAGTTTAGCAGATGCTAAAGAAAAGTTAGGAGAGGAAAGTTATAAATTACGCCCGTGGTTACAGGACTTTTCAATGCATCATGGATATGGTGAGAAAGAAGTGAGAGAACAGATTGAGGCTGTAAAGGATAGTCAGGTTTCGGGCTGGTTACTATGGAATCCTCGTTCTGTTTATACGATTGATGCTGTAATTAATGATGAATAAAATAGTAAGGTGGTGTAGGTTTTGACTTTAGAGATGACCGAGGAAAGAGTTATGCCGAAGGAGATGAATCCTAATAATGGTTTATTAAAAGAACATTTAGCTCGCTATAAGTTTGCCAGCAACTATACCCAAGGTAGAGTGTTGGATCTAGCTTGCGGTGTTGGCTATGGTACGGAGATATTGTTGGCCCAAGGTGAAAAGATAAAAGAGATTATTGGAATTGATGTAGATCAAGAAAGCATCGATTATGCTCAACACCACTATGGTTATCCTTTAGTTGAATTTATAGTAGGGGAAGGAACTGATCTTAATTTAGTAGAGAAGATAGGAAAATTTGATACAATAGTTAGTTTTGAAACTGTGGAACATATTGAAGATGATTATAAATTTATTTCTAATTTAAATAAGTTATTAAAGGATGGTGGAAGGTTGATAATCTCTACTCCATTTGGTCAGGGGAGAGACAAGGGGTGTTCTAATCCGTATCATTACCGTCAATATAAAGAAGAAGAATTTAAAGAGATGTTAGAAGAATATTTTGAGATAGAATTATTTTATCAATTAAATGAAAGAATAGAAAAAAGTCAAAGTGATATTAAATATTATTTAATGGTTGCAGTCTGTGACAAATAATAATTGTAAATTGGGTTTGACAAACGAAAGATATTGTGTTAAATTAATAGCTGTGCTTGTCAAGGAGTGAAATATTTTCTTGACAAGTTTAGCGTAAAGTGATAAACTATTTATTACTGTCCTAAAGAAGAGAAATTGACGGCAAAAGAGAACTTGAAAAAGTTCTTGACAAACAAGAGTGAGTTTGATATTCTATTAATTGTCGCTTGAGAAAGTGACAGAAAAATTGAACAAGCAATTCGGTCTTTGAAAACTAAACAATGCAATGTTTCAACTAAGCAAGAAGAGCTAGTCAAACTCGTAATCAATGTGCTTTTGCACATGATATAAACTTTAATTGAGAGTTTGATCCTGGCTCAGGACGAACGCTGGCGGCGTGCTTAACACATGCAAGTCGAGCGAGAAAGCTACCTTCGGGTAGTGAGTAAAGCGGCGGACGGGTGAGTAACGCGTGGGAACATACCTTTAAGACTGGGATAACTTCTTGAAAAGGAAGCTAATACCGGATAAACTCCTTTTGGAGTAAAGATGGCTTTTATGCTATCACTTAAAGATTGGCCCGCGTCCCATTAGCTAGTTGGTGAGATAACAGCTCACCAAGGCAACAATGGGTAGCCGACCTGAGAGGGTGATCGGCCACACT